>JBBJLW010000056.1:0-10048 GCA_037720595.1 Gaiellaceae bacterium
GCGGCAGAGTCATCAGACCACCGGGGCCGACCGTCTCACAAACGACCGTTTGTGAGATCGCTGAGGCGTCCGTATAACCCCCCGTCACCGAGACACGCCACCGGGCGGGTCTTGCGGGACGCCCCCCAGTCGCGTGGGCTCCGAGCTCGAGAGCAAGGCTCGGCGTTCGGTTGTGGTTCCTTCACTGAGACAGCATCGCCACTTGCGGCGGCGGCCGCTCGGTTTGATCGAGATCATGCAGCGGGCCCAGCAGGCGGCGAAGACAGGGAGCGCCCGGCGGTGTGCGCGCATGCACGTCATCTGCATGGCTCGCGCTTTTCTCCAAGACGGGTGGGGCGCTGATCGCGATGATGGGGGTCGTGACTGCGTACGCATGCCTTCGCTACGAGGACGCCGACGAGGCCCTGCGGTTCCTCCAAGCCGCGTTCGGCTTCGAGGCCGAGGCCGTGCACCGTGGAGCCACCGGACGGATCGAGCATGCGTTGGTGCGTGCGGGGTCGAGCCTGATCATGGTCGGAGAGCACCGCGGTCCTGGCCCCTACGCCCGGATGCTCGGTCGCGGCTGGACGTACGTCGCGGTCGGCGAGGTCGACGAGCTGTGCGCCCGGGCTCGCGCCGCGGGCGCCGAGATCACGATGGACCTGACCGACCAGCCACACGGATCGCGGGACTTCTCCGCGCTGGACCTCGACGGCAACCAGTGGAACTTCGGGACCTACCAGCCGTGAGCGACCGCGTCGATGTCGCGGCCGGGGCGCGTTGGGCGAAGCGGCTGCCTGGGGCGCCGCTGTCGGAGTGGGTCGCCGTGATCTGGTACTCGGCTGACGATCGCGGCGGGCGAACCCGTGAGCGCCTGCTGCCGCGCGGGACCCTCGAGCTGGTGATCGAGCTCGGCCCGGAGCACACGTCGATCATCGGACCCGACCGGCGCATCGATGTCGATCCGGTGAGCGTGGTCGGCGCATCGCCCGCGTCAGTCGTGCTGGACAGGCCCAACCAGTTCGAGACGATCGGCGTCACCTTCCGGCCCGCCGGAGCGATCGCGCTGCTGGGCGTCCCTGCTGATGAG
This sequence comes from Gaiellaceae bacterium, assembly GCA_037720595.1. GTDB lineage: Bacteria > Actinomycetota > Thermoleophilia > Gaiellales > Gaiellaceae > Gaiellasilicea. Next base: position 1,070 of record JBBJLW010000056.1, read on the forward strand.
CTGGACGGCGCGCCGCTGCCCCTCGGACTGCTGTGGGGCGCCGCGGCCGCGGAGCTGCGAGAGCGCGCGACCGCCGCGAGCGGCCCAGACGAGAAGCTCGCCGCCGTCGAGCGCGTGCTGGCCGAGCAGTTACTGCACGTCGAGCGCGCACGTCACTACCGGCCGGCGATCGCTGCGATGGCCCGGGTCGCCGCGGCACCGGAGCGCTGCAGCATCACTGATCTCAGCAGCAGCGTCGGGATCTCGCGCCGCCGGCTCGAAGAGACCTTCCGGGTGACGGTCGGCCTGACCCCCAAGCGGTTTCAGCGACTGTGGCGCTTCCGTCGTGCGCTCGAGCGAATCGACCACCGCCACGATGGCGGGTGGGCCGCGTTCGCGCTGGAGCGCGGCTACTACGACCAGGCCCACTTCAGCAACGAGTTCCGTCACCACACCGGTCTGTCGCCTGAGGCCTACCTCGCAGCTCGCACACCGGCGCTGAACCACCTGCGCATCGACACTGCGACCTGAACGGCGAACCGAGGCCGGCACCATGGCGATCAAGCGCATCCATCCCTACGTCGAGACCGATGACCTCGACGCCTCCCGCAGCTTCTACACGGACATCCTCGGGTTGCAGGTCGCCATGGAGACTCCCGTGCTCTGCCTCCAGGCCCCGGACCTCCCATCCGCGCAGGTCATCGTCTGCCCCCGCGGCTTCGAGACCCCGCAGCCCGACTTCGGGATCGACGTCGGCGGCCCCGAAGCCGTTGATCAACTGCACGCCCGCGTGCAGGACCGGGGCTTGCGCATCGTCTACCCGCTCACCGACGAACCGTGGGGCGTCCGGCGATTCTTCGTCGAAGATCCCGACGGTCGCATCATCAACGTCCTCGCGCACCTCCCCAACACCACCTGAACGAGAGTCACGCACTCTGGGCGAGCTGCGAGGAGTCGATCGCCCGCGCCGCTTGGCACTGCGACGACCGACGGGCTCGCTAACTAATCCAGGCGCGGCCACGTCAGGTTCAGCGTCCCGGTCGACGATCGCCTTACGGACTCCTGCCGGACTTCAGCACGAGCGTTCGTGTCGTACGAGCCGACGCCGCCCGGCGCGACCTCAGCGGTCGGCGATGAGTACCGCGAGGTCGCGGAAGCTCCAGGCGACCGCGGGCCTGAGGCCGGCGGCGAGAAGCCACTCAAGCTGCTCGTCGACGCGACTTGGCACGTCATGCACCCCGTCGATCGGGGTGATCGCGTCGGCCGGATCGTCGGGGACAACAACGTCGGCGAGCACGAAGCGCCCGCCCGCCCGCAGGGCGTCCGCTATTCGCCCGTAGAGCTCCGCCTTGGCCGACCCGGGGAGGTGGTGCACGGCCAGCGCAGACACGGCAAGGTCAAACGGACCGGCGGGAAGTGAATCCTCGAGCCGCGCGACGCGCAGGTCGGCGTCAGGCAGCACGTCTCGAGCCCGGCTGAGCATGGCCTCGCTCGCGTCGACTCCGACGAGCGCGGCATCGGGATGCCGGGCCAGGACACGTCGGGCGGTCTCGCCCGTGCCCGTGCCGAGGTCGAGCACGCGGCGCACCGACGCGAGCTCGACCGTCGCCGCCGCCGCCTCCTCCTGCAGCCACGCGTAGTCCGGTACCTCTTCGGCCATGAGCTCGAGGTAGCTGTCGGGGTCGAAGTGGAACTGCGCCACCCGCCCGTTCTACAACAACGGGGCGCGAAACACTCGGTCTCGCAAGCCGATCGTTGCCGGGACGGCGCGAGCGAAGCGAGCGGCGTCTGTTCAGCGGCGCCGGGCCGGGACGCCGCGGGCGGCGCGGAATGCGGAAGCGACCCCGCCCGTATCGGTCTCGCCACCGAGCGGAAAGATGTGCAGCGCGTCGACTCCTGGGATCGACGCGAGTTCGCTCGCCAGGTCCGTCGCGATTTCTACGCCTGCGCCCATGCTGATCTGTCGGTGCGTTGCATCTGGAAGCAGGCACCCCGGCAGCGTTCGAGCGTGATCGGCCATTCGCTCGTTGCGGAGCAGCGCCACTCCCGCGTACAAGCGAACCCCCGTCAGCAGGTCGGCCGCCCGCTCGAGAAATTCCCGAAATGCGCCCACGTCGAAGATCATCTGCGTCTGGAGAAAGTCGGCCCCCGACGCAACCTTCTTCTCGAGCAGGCGGATTTCGCGCTCGATGTCAGGGGCGAACGGGTTGACAACGGCGCCCACGGCAAGATCACGGGGTGCCGCCCACGCTTTGGCCTCGGCGATCAACGCGGTGGCGGTCAGGTCCTTGACGCGCGGAACGCCCTCCACCGGGTCTCCGTACAGGCACAACACGCCTTCGGATCCGAGCGCGGCAGCACCGACGACCTGGGACTGAAGCGCGAGCCGGTTGCGATCACGGCAGGAGATGTGCACGACGGTCGCGACGCCCTGTTCGCGCGCGAGAGCGACGGCCGCCAGCGGTGACATACGCGGCTGTCCTGCGTGGTTGTCGGTGAGGCCGACCAGATCGACGGTGTCCGCCAGCGCGGCGATCCGGTCCCGCACCCGCGACGCGTCGGGCCCGCTCGGCAGCGAGATTTCCGCGGAAGTCAGGGCCACAATCGGGATATCCGCAGCATACAAAGCTCCGGCCACAGGCCGTGCCGCGCGTCCCCAAGTCATGCCCCCACGGAGCGGCCCTCATCCCGGTGACCGTTCGGCGTATGGGACGCCGGGACGCGCTGCCTTGACCCGGTCCCAGAAGGGTCCGACGCTCTTCGTTCTGTCGTCAGCGAGGGCTAGGTTCGATGGCATGCTCCGCACCGCTCGATCGGGCCGGCTGTCGTGAAGGACGAGCGGCTAATTCCTCGAGGTAGCGAAGAGATCAGGGCTGTCATCGGTGGGGTGCCGCGCGCGTTCGCATGCTGCGAGGCGGTCAATCGGCTTCCGTACGCCGACCAGGACGCGATCCGCAGCGCTTGGTCAGAGCTGACGGGCCGACCGATCGACGGGCGCTTTCGGCTGGTGCCGCCGATCCATAGTGACCACGGCCTCAAGCTCCGGGTCGGCGCCAACGTGTTCGTCAATCACGGGTGCACTCTCAACGACATGGGCGGCATCGAGATCGGCGAAGACACCATGATCGGGCCGAACGTCAGCCTCTTGACGAGCGGTCACCCCACAGCGGTTGCTGATCGACGTGCCGGCATCACGATCGCGCCGATTCACATCGGCGCCAACGTCTGGATCGGCGCCGGCGCGACCGTCCTCGGCGGCGTAACGGTCGGCGACGGTGCGGTTGTGGCCGCTGGCGCGGTCGTCAGCCGCGACGTGCCGCCGGCCACTCTCGTCGCGGGCGTACCCGCGCGAGCCATCCGCACTTTGGACTGACCGGTCCTGCCCGACACGGCCATCGCCGGGAACCTGACGCTTGTTGGTGTGAGTGTCGGTGAGGGATCCTCTGCGGGACGACGCCGGGCGCGTGGCGTCCGTGGGGTCAGGCGTGTTCCTCGTCGGCGGTGTCGGGGTCGCGAAGCGGTCGGCGGGCTCCGGCGAGTTCGGGTAGCTGGAAGGAGTGGCGGCCTTCGACGTTGAGGTGGCGGCGGATGTAGACGGAGAGGCGGGCGATGTCGTCCTCGAGGGCTGGGTGGCCGTCGGCGCGTAGCTGGGCGAGCGCGGCGTCGAGGTAGACGGTGTTCCACAGGGTGATGCAGTTGAGGACGAGGCCGAGGGCGCCGAGTTGGTCTTCCATGCCTTCCTGGTAGTGCTGGCGCAGTTCGCCTTTGCCGCCGTGGAAGACGTGGCGGCCGAGGTCGTGGCGGCCTTCCTGGAGGTTGCGGATTCCTTTGATTTGGCGGCGGTAGGTCTCGTCGTGGACGTAGACGAGGACGTGCAGCGTTTTGAAGATCCGGCCGTAATGAGCGAGCGCGTCACCGAGCTGCGTCGTCTTGCCACCGCTGGAGAGCATTCGGATCACGTCGTGGGCGCTGACCGCCCCGGTGTGGATCGACGCTACGAGGCGTAGCATGTCGGGGTAGTGTCGGCGGATCCGCTCAAGGTCGATCCGGCCGCGCGCCGCCGCGTTCAGCGGGCCGTAGTCGGCGGCCGGGTCGAGGCGCCAGAGCTTCGCGTCGGGCAGATCGGCGAGCTCGGGGCGGTATGCGAAGCCGAGGAGCTGGAGCAGCCCGAATGCGATGTCGCTGTAGGAGCCGGTGTCGGAGATGATCACCTCGGGGCGACGGCCGCCGTCCTGGCGGTAGATCAGGTCAACGATGTGCAGCGAGTCACGCGGCGTTCCGGAGACCACTTTGCTCGCCAGGCCCACAGACTGGTCGGAGATGAGGTTCAGCCACGTCGCGCCGCGGCGTCGCCCGAAGTACTTCGGGTTTGGCCTCGCATAGATGCTCGGCACCGGGACGACGAAGCGGATCCCGTCGACACCGGCGACGAGGCCGCCGCCGAGTGCTTGGGCGAGCGCGATGTCGGCCTGCGCTTTGATCAGCGGCACGTTCGCGCCGGCGTAGGTGTCGGCGCGCAGGTAGTTCTGGTCGACGTGGCTGATCCGCGCCCTGGTCAACGCCGCCACTCCTGGGGAGATGACCGGCGTGTACCCGATGTTCAGGGCGTGCGCGGTGAGCGCTGCGGCGATCGTCACGTTCAGGTCCGCGAGGCGCGTCTCGCCGCCTGAGGCGGCCGTGAACGCCTCGACGAACCCGGGCTGCCAGCTCATCACCTCGAGGATCACCTCGCCAATGTCGACTCTCGGCACCATCCGCTCGAGCACGGGGCGAAGCGCGGTCAGGCTCGGCGGGTCCGGGATCGCGTCGAGGCTCGCGACGTGCAGACGGCCCTCCGCGTCGATGCTGACGCTGCTGCCTGCCGCGTCGAGCTCGCCGGCGACGTGGCGCCACGCCTCGTCAAGGGTGCGGGTGAGGTCGGCGAGCAGTTCGCCGGGGTCGCTGGGTAGTTCCAGAGCGTTGAGGACCGCTCCGCGGGCGGCCTCCCACGCCGGCCCGCGCAGGAGCCGCGCGCCGGGGTCTGTCCAGCGTGACGACGCGGTTGCGTAGATGTCGCGGCCGCGCAGGCGCTGGTGAAACTGCTCCAGCACGCAGAACACGTAGGCGGCCCGATCAACGGTCCCTGCCGGTCGCTCGGGCGCCATCACGAGGCGCTGCCACCATCCCGTGGGCACGACGTCGAGCGCGACCAGCTGCTCGTCGAGATAGCCGGCCGGTATGCGGCGAGTCGCGCGCGAGTCCATCAAGTCAGGAAGGTCACGCAGCGCGTCGAGGACCGCGGCCGCTTCAGCGGTCGCGCCGAAGTCGATCGTCCCGACCAGCAGCGGCACGAACTTCCGCACGACCGTGTAGCGCTCAACGAGCAGGGCGCGCCACTCACCACCCGGGTCGGCCTGCGGAACGGGCGTCAACCCGGCGATGCTCTCAAGGGCCGCGCGGAGCTCCGAACGCGGCACCACGTCATCGATCGCCTCCCAGATCTCCGCCAGCGTCACGTCCTCGTCCTCCGGGGACTCGAACAACACCCCGACCGCAGCCGCGAGGCGAGCGGCGTCGCGCGAGACCCGCGGGTACTGGCGGACCTTCTCCGCGGCCGATTGGCGCTGTGCCCTGGCCATCAGATCGTTGACCATCAACACGTCAAACAGCTCCAACGCGTCGTCGATCGCCTTCGCCTCCAGATACACGACGGTCGCCAGCAACGTCGCGAGCCGCCGGGCCCGCGGGTGGCGGCGAAGCGCCGGCGCCTTGCCCGCCATACCCCACCGCGCGAGCTCAACAACGCGCCGGGGCGGCACGCCCGATAGGTCCAGCGACCCGAACCCCAGCCCCGCGAGCTCGGCGATCCGCTCCAGTGCCACGGCCATCGACTTGCCAGAGATCGTCGTCGGCGCCGTCCGTAGCCGCTCCAGGTCGGAGATCCTCGACGCGTCCGGCACGATCAACAGACGCTCGAGGAGCCGCGCCTGCCGGGGCAAGACTAAAGCGGCCAGCACGTCCCACAACCGCTGCATCGCCTCGTCGCGAACACGCCCGACCAGTCGCCGGAGCGTCGTCAGGCCCGGGAGCAGCACGAGCCGCTCCCGCAGCCACCGAACCGCCCCGGCGAACAGGGCCGTGGGACCCTCGCCGGTCGTCCACGCCCGATCATCAAGCCACCTCGCGAGCTGCTTCTCGGCTGCGGCGAAGTCCCGGTAGCCGTACTCGACGGCGATCTCCGCGGTGTGCTCAAAGCGCGTCGCGCGACGACCCATGTACCCATCCAGGCAAGACGCGTCCCCCGCACCCACCTGCTTGATGACGTACGCAATGACCTCCGCCGGTACGTCCGTCGGGTCAGCCAGGAACATCCCGAGGAACCGCACTGTGCCCAGCTGCAACGCGAACCCGGCTCGGTTGCGGTCGCCGCGGCGCTGGCGATCAGCCGCTTGTCAGCATCGTCAAGAAAGAAGAAGCGCTCCAGCTCCGCTCTCGACGGCGTGCCTACGAAACGGCCGTACGCCGCCTCTCGCTCGCTGCGCGGCTCCGCGACCACGACGCGGCACGGTAGCCGCAGCCGCCGCAGCAGCGCTTAGCGGGACTTTTCGTACCGATGTTCCTCACGGGCCTGAGCGGATCACCTGGCGGCCATAGGCCCCCAAGCGATAGCGTTCGCGACTATGGACACCCCCTCTCCGACTGAGTTGTCAGTCCGAAGCGAGAGCATCCAGCGTCTCTACGGCCTCTACGTCAACGACCGCTTTCGCGTCAATCGGCGTTATCAGAGGAAGCTGGTGTGGAGCGTTGAGGAGAAGCAGCGCCTCATCGACTCGATCACCAGAGACCTTCCGATTCCGCTCTTCCTGGTTGCCGAGCTGTCCGCTGCTGAAGGCACGTTCGAGCTGATCGACGGCATGCAGCGGTTGAACGCAGTCTTCTCGTTCCTTGAGAACGAGTTCCCGCTGAACGAAGAGTACTTCGACCTAAACGCGCTTGCGGACACGAAGCTACGGCTTGACCGGGGCGAGTTCGTGCAGCGCGAACCAGTCATGGAGCGTACCGCTGCGGTCTCGGTCGCCAACTACTCGATCGCACTCTCAGTCTTCCGCGCGCCGAACAGTTCAAGCGTTGACGAGGTCTTCCGTCGCATCAACTCTGGCGGCCGAACTCTGTCGCGTCAGGGGCTTCGCCAAGCCGGCACCACATCAACCATTGCGGATTTGGTGCGCAGAGTCGCCTCCAAGGTTCGAGGCGATACCTCACCTGGGGATATCGTTCCGCTACGGGCGATGGGCCGCTTGAGCATCTCCAACCGAGAGCTTGAGTACGGGGTTCAGGTTGACGAGATCTTCTGGGTTCGCGAAGGGATTCTCCGACGCGAGGACGTTCGCGAATCCATCGACGAGCAGGTTCTCCTCGACCTCGTAGTCGATTGCGTGTCCGACCCTCTTCCGACGACCGGTTCGCGTCAACGCGACGAGTACTACAGCTACACGGATTTCGGCGACGCAGACGAACCCACGCCCCTCGCGCGTGAGCTGAACTTGAAGATCGAGGCATACGGAATCGAGCGCCTTGAGAGAGACGTGCTTCGCGTTTACGACGAACTGAGGTCGGTTCTGCGGGAAGCTGACGAACGCTTCTCGCGTCTCATTGGCCTAGGCGGCGGCGGGCGAGCACCGCGCTATTTCCACGCGGTGTTCATCCCCATCTTCGAACTTGTCATCCGTGGGGGTATGCGCGCCAAGAGCTACGCGGCCGTCGCCGAGACCCTCCGGAACATCACAACCGGGCCGCTGAACGTGCCCGGTGGCGGTGGCGACTGGGCTAAGGAGGTCAAGCGCACAACCTTCGACGCGGTCAAAGGAGTGTTGACCGGAAGCTTCGAGCCGGCGCCAGACGGCGAAGATCTCGGCCGATTCGGGCGGGCAACAGAATTCGAGACACTTCTTGGAAATGCGCTTGTGGAGCAGCAGCTCTTTGACTGCAAGCAAGGTTTCCTTTCGCTCGGGTCCTCCCGAGTGTTCGACGAAGAATCATTCGAGAAGATCTGCCGCACGCTCACCGCCATGGCGAACGGAGGACCGGGTCACGTCGGCTACGTCGTCGTGGGCGTCGCGGACGACGTGGCCGACGCGCAGCGGGTGGTAGAGCTCGACACAGTGACTCCGATCGTGTATCGAGGTTTCCATGTCGTAGGAATCGAGCGCGAAGCTAGCCTCCGGAGTGACACGCTCAATGACTATTGGTCGTGGGTAATGCAACGGTTGCGCACCGGTCTCCCTGGACCCTTCGGGCCAAGCGTGACGGCCGAGTCGCGGTTCGTGGGTTACATCGATAAAGCGGTCCTGCTCCTCAAGGCGCACGGAGGACAAGCTCCTGTTTTCTTCGGGGATGAGCTCTACGAACGCTCCGGTTCGGACACGGTACGCGTAGACACCGCCGAGTACATGCGAGTCTTCTCGCGGTTCCAGAGCGTCTGACCAGCTGTCAGGTCGCTGGGTGTTGACGCCGTGACGCCCGCTCGGGCGGGCACGTGCATACGGATACCATGTCGTACCGCGCTTCCGCTTTCGCGTGAATCCAACACTGGGCACGCCGCCAGCGAGGTCGGACGCCGTGACTCCTGAGAACCACCCGTGCATCGGCACGTAGCCGAGCTTCTCGGCCTTCGGAGTAGTCGGCGACGAGTGCCTCGAGCTCGGCCGTGGAGGCGATCTCGGGCTCGACGAGATAGGAGCGCCCGGCGCCTGTCGCCGGCACGTCGCTAATCCGGACAACGCCGTCGACGCGCTGGCCGACGAGCGCTCGCTCCCCGGCGTCGACGCTGTAGGTCGCGAGCCGTTGTGGGCGTCCGGTCCTTGCGTCGGTGATCTCCGTGGCCATCGGGACTCCTGGCAAGTCGGGGCTGCGTGCGCCCCCCAAGAACACGGCTCTGCCGTGCTACCAGGGGCGCACGGGACGCACCCCCCCCGACCCGCCGGTTCGACCGGCCGCCGACCGATTCGCTGTTCGTCCTTC
>JBBJLW010000011.1:0-100526 GCA_037720595.1 Gaiellaceae bacterium
TCGCCCCGGAAGCGAACCGTCGAGAAGTCCGTCTCGACGAGCCCGGGCGCGACGTTCGTGACCCGGATCGGCCGGCCGAGCAGATCCTCCCGCAACGCCTTCGTGAACCCATGCACGGCGAACTTCGAGGTGACGTAGAGCGACCCGTTCGGATACGCGGCGATCCCGGCGATCGAACCGAGGTTGACGATGTGGCCGCCGTCGTGGAGGTGCGGGAGGCAGAGCCGCGTGATCCGGATCAGGCCGTGGACGTTCGTCTCAAGCACGACCTCCTCGTCGGCCTCGGTCGACTCGTCGAAGGGATCCCGGCCGAGCGCGAGGCCGGCGCCGTTGACGACGATGTCGAGACCGCCGAGCTCGGTCACCGCTTGCTCGACGAAGCTCTCGCAGCTTTCGGGGTCGGTCACGTCGAGCGCGAGCATCACATCCGCCTCGACCCGCTCGACCCGTCGCGCCCCGCCCGCGACACGCACTCCCTCGGCCCGCAGGGAACGGACGGTCGCCGCGCCGATTCCGCTGGAGGCGCCCGTGACGATCGCCGTCTTGCCGTCGAGCTTCACGGCGCGAGCCTAATGAGTCCGGGTGCGTGCTCGACCTGGAGCGTCGTGTGAGTGAGGCGGAAGCGCTCGCTCAGCATGCGCTCGAGCTCGCGGCGGATCCCGTGGCAGTCGGCACGCGGTTCCACGAGTACGTGCGCGGAGAGTGCCGGAAAGCCGGAGGTGATGGTCCAGATGTGCAGATCGTGGACGTCGACGACGGCGCCGACCGAGCGCATCGCCCGGTCGAGCGCGGCGGTATCGAGCCCCTCGGGAACCCCTTCGAGCAGGATCCCGACCGACTCCCGCAGGACGCCGCCCGAGCTGGCCAGCACAAGCACCCCGATCAGGAGTCCGGCGATCGGATCGGCGACGTTCCAGCCCGTGAGCAGGATCACGAGCGCGGCGATGACGACGCCCGCTGACGACGCGAGGTCCGCGAGCACGTGCAGGAACGCCGCCCGGACGTTGAGGCCGTCGCCGGCACCGTGCAGCACACGCGCCGCGGCCACGTTGACCGCCAGCCCGACAAGCCCCGCGGCGAGCACCCAGCCACCCTCGACACTCGGCGCGTCACCGATCCGCCGGATCGCCTCGACGACGATCCAGAGGCCGAGCGCGACAAGCGTGACCCCGTTCGCGAGGGCAGCGAGGATCTCTGCCCGCTGCCAGCCGAACGTGCGCTCCGGAGTCGCCGGCCGCCGCGCGAGCCAGCTCGCGAAGAGCGCGAGGCCGAGCGCGAGCCCGTCCGAAACCATATGACCGGCGTCGGCGAGCAGTGCCAGCGAGCCCGCGAAAACCCCGGCCACAGCTTCCACGCAGGCGAAGGCCGCGATCAGCCCGAGCGCGACGACGAGCGCGTGACCGGGAGCGTTCGGCTGCCTCTCGCCGCCACCGTGCCGGTGCATCACCTCTTGCTGTAACCGGCGCTCTCGGGGCGACGCGTGGCGTTGTTCATACGGAGACGGTAGCGGAGGAACCCAACGTTTCGCTCCGCCCAGGTGGGGGACGCCCGTCGTACCATTCAGCATCTGCGAAGCCGGAAATGCACTTGAACTGCCGCCCACAGAGGGTCGTCGTGCTGCCGCGCGTCGTTCGGGCTGCAGGCCACCCTGCACAGACCGACTCGTAGGTCGTTTGAGGCCGTGAAGGGAGCGCCGTGGTGGCGCACCTCGGTCGGGTACGAGGTCTACCTGCGCTCGTTCTGCGACAACGACGGCGACGGCATCGGCGACCTTCGCGGACTGAGGGAGCGGCTGGGACACCTCGCGTGGCTCGGCGTCGACCTTCTGTGGATCACTCCCTTCTTCCCCTCGCCGATGCACGACCAGGGCTACGACGTCTGTGACTATCGGAGTGTCGACCCCACGTACGGAACGCTGTCCGATGTCGACTCCTTGGTGGCGGACGCGCACGAGTTCGGCATCCGCGTGCTCGTCGATCTGATCCCGAACCACACCTCCGTCGAGCACCCGTGGTTCCGGGAGTCGCGCTCGGACCACGACAATCCGTTCCGGGACTACTACATCTGGCGCGATCCCGCGCCGGGAGGCGGGCCGCCGAACAACTGGGTGAGCGTCTTCGGCGGGCCTGCGTGGACGCTCGACGAGGCAACGGGCCAGTACTGGCTGCACCTCTTCCTGCCCGAGCAGCCGGATTTGAACTGGAGGGACGAGCGCGTCGTCCGCGAGTTCGACGAGATCATGCTCTTTTGGCTCGACCGGGGCGCCGACGGATTCCGGATCGACGTCGCTGACGGCCTCGTCAAGCACCCGAGCCTTCCCGACAATCCCGTCGCGCGCCACGCCCGGGTCGGACCGCCGGCCGGGATCGCGTCCGACTGGGGATCGCTCGACCACGTGTACGACGTCGGGCAACCTGAGGTCCGGGAAATCCATCGGCGCTGGCGAGCCCTTGCCGAGCCGTACGACGCTCTCCTCGTCGGTGAGATCGGGCTCGCCGACCCGCTGACGCTGACGCGCTACGTAGACGATCAGGACGGTCTTCACCTGATCTTCTGGTTCGAGCTGATGGAGATCGAATGGGACGCAGCAAAGGTGCGCGAGTCGCTTTCCGGTGCAGCGGTCGCCAGCGGCCATCTTGCCTGGGTGCAGGGAAGTCACGATCGGCCTCGGGCGGCGACGAGGTTCGGAGGCGGCGACCTGGGTCGGGCGCGGTCGCTCGCGCTCGCCGTGCTCCTGCTCGGCTTACCGGGCGTGCCGTTCGTCTACCAGGGCGAGGAGCTCGGTCTCGTGGACGGCCTGGTCCAGCCCGAGGAGGCCCAGGATCCGATCAGCACCCGCGCGGGCGAGCACGGGCTCGGCCGCGACGGCTGCCGCACGCCGATGCCCTGGGAGCCTCGGCCCGGCCTCGGTTTCACGGCCGCAACGCGAGCCTGGCTGCCGTTCGGCGGCCGAAGCGCAGGCGATACCGCAGCCATGCAGCGCGACGATCCGGAGTCGGTGCTGCGCCGTTTCCGGCGGCTGCTCCGGCTTCGGGCGACGCTGGCCGACGTGCCTGCTGAGCTCGAGTGGCTCGCCGAGGAAGGCCCGGTCGTGGCCTACCGCCGCGGTGCCGCGCTCGTGGCCGCGAACTGCGGCGACGAGCCGGCCACGCTCGAGCTGCCGCCTGGAACGTGGACTGTGGCCTACACCACCACGGGGAGTGAGATGCGCACGGCCGCAGAAGTCCCTCTGCTGCTCGCGCCTGCCGACGCAGCCGTGCTGGTCACCGCCTGAGGTGGACCGTCAGGATCTCCCACGGGCCGAGCTCGAGCCTCAGCGCGTCGCCGTCGAGCGGGATCGGAGAGCCCGGACGGCCGAGCAGGTCCGCCTCTCGGGCCTCCCGAAACCCACCCCTCACGACTGCCGTTCGCGGCTCGGGCTGCTGGCAGACGATGCGGAGCTCGAGCCAGTCCTCCCTGCGGCGTAGCGACGAGAGGGCGACCCCCTCGCCCACCAACTCGAGTCCGGTCGCCTCCGCCGGCTCTTCGCCTCCTGTCCCTCGCGCGACCAGGAACGGATGCTGGTAACGCTCCATCTGGGCGAGAACCCCGGCTTCGCCCCAGGAGCCCTCGTGCGGGTAGAGGGCAAAGCCGACGCGCCAGGGCTCCCGGCACTGACCGTCCGGAATCGCGACCTCTGGGCCGGCTGGATCCTCCCGGTAAGGGTTGGCCGACCGGCTGATCAGCCCGATCGAGCGCAGCACGGTCAGCGCGAGCTCGCGACTCTCGACGAGCTCGTACTCGAGCACGTGGTCGAGAAGAGCGGCGACCCCGCCAGCTGCGACGAACCCCCGTGCTGGAGCGGTGGCGAGGGGCACCTCGCCGTGGCCGCCTTCGGGCTCGAGCCCGCGTCCGACGACGGCGAACTGCCCCTCCGCCCAGGTGGTCTCGACAGGTGCAGGCAGGGGAACGTGAAAGCGAAGCCGGTGGTCGGAGCAAGGGTTGTCGAACGAGAGCTCGATCCGGACGAACGGCTCCCCGGTGCGCAGCTCGACTCGCATCGTCACCGGCACGAGTGCCGTGTCTTCCGCGCGCGCCGACCCGTCTGGTCGCACTCCGACCGGCCAGCGGTACGACCGCACAACGGCCAGCTCGCCGCGAACGGGTCCTGCGGCAACGGTTTCGACGCTCACGGTCTCGGGCTCGGCAACGAGCGTGTCGTGGCGCGGCGGACCGTAGTTGTAGCTGTCGCCGAAGTCGCCACCATCCACGAGCCGGCCGACACCGTGGAGTGAACCGACGCGGAGCGTGCCGTCCTTCGCCACCTCCACCTCGAGAAGCCCGTTGTCCATAGAGGTGCCGTCGACCTGAACACCGCCGCGGGAGCGTCCGCTCGCGCGAGCTGGGCGCGCGGACGTCCAGCCCAGTGCGGGCCCCAGAATCGCCGCGGCAAGCCGTCGGCGCGGACGAGCGAGGATCCGCATCTCCCATTCGTCGTCCGGTGCACCTTCGACCGCATGAGAGACCTCCTGCTTGAGAACCGCCAGATCGAGCCACTCCGGATCCGGCTCCTCACCCACGTCGAACGTCAGACGTCGGGCTACGGGGCCGCCCTCGACGCTGTAGCCGTTCAGCCAGCGGCCAAAGAGCTCGCGTCCGTGCAGGCGGCGAAATAAGGCCGCCGGCAGTTCACGGCCGGCAAGCGTGATACTGAGCAGGAGCCGCTCCGGGCGCGCCGTTTCCTGCGTCGCGACGACCGTCCCGTCGGGGAGCCTGAGTTCGACCTCGTCCCAGTCATCCGGAATCTCGAGCTCGAGCTCGACCACGTCGCTGCGACGCTCCGGCGAAGGATTCACGACCGCAACCGCACCGCGAGGTACGCGGGCTGCGATCGCCTCGGCCGCACGTCGCGCGAGCCCGGTCGCGATTTGCTCGGCCTCCGCGTAGCGCACGAGCACCTGGGCCGAGACTGCGTCGACCGAGCAGCCGCAGATCGAGTCGTGCGCCGCGTTCTCGAGCACGCGACTCCACGCGAGCCGAAGGAAGGACGCCGGCCACTCGGGTGCGTACAGAGCAGCGAGCGGCTCCGCGTAGCGCTCGAGCGCGCGCTCCGCTCTGGCGCAAGCGGCCTTCAGGTCGATGCGAGCGGAGGTGACTCCCATCAGCAGGTTCGCCCGGGCGGCCGACCGCAGCTCTCCGCGCCACCGTGCCAGAAGTGCGCCGTCGGCAGGCCGGCCCAGGTAGTCCGCCAGCGTCACGAGCTCGAGCCGGAAGCGATCCTGTGCCTCATTAAACTGCGTCGCGCGCTCGACGAGGTCGAGCGGAGGCAACATGTGGTCGGTCCCGGTCATCGCGAGTGACTCGTCCTCGCCGAAGAAGGGGCGCATTGACGCGTCGAAGGCGGCGACCGCTCCGGCGAGATCAGGCTCGCCGAACAGGTGGGCAGCGTTCCCGTAGCCGTCGATCAAGTACTCCGCACGCACGGCCGAGCCGTCGGGCGACTCCCAGACAAAGGCATGATGCTCGATCGCGGCAGGCACACCGCGCCAAACGACGGCCTGATCGATCCCGGCACGGCGGAGGATCTGCGGCATCTGGGCGACGTGACCGAACATGTCGGGGAGATAGCCGATCGGCATTGGCCGACCGAGCTCCTCGGCGCGACGCCAGCCGATCTCGAGATTCCGGACGATCGACTCCCCGGAGACGAGGAATTCGTCCACGAGCGTCTGCCAAGGGCCGATCGCGAGCCGCCCCTCGGCGATCAGGCGGCGCAGGCGCTGCTCGGACTCCGGGCGAAGCTCGAGGTAGTCGTCGACGGTGGCGAGTTGGCCGTCGAGCGTGAAAACGAAACCCGGCTCGGCCTCCATCAGGTCGAGGACCCGGTCGACGAGCTCGACGAGGCGCAGGCGGAAGGTCTGGAAGGGCAGGTACCACTCCCTGTCCCAGTGGGTGTGCGGAACGACGTGAATGGTTCTCGGGCCGCTCATGCGGCCGCCGCCTCGCCACCGAGCGAAAGCCCTAGCCGCTCGGCGAGACACCGCACGATCCGTTGACAGGTGACGATGTCCGTCCGTCCCTCTCCGATCCCGGCCGCGAACGCCTCGTCCTTCGTCACCAATCGATGGAACGCCACGAGCTCTTCCTCGAACGCCTCGACGGTCGAACGGAAGACGCTCGTTCCCTCGCCCCTCCCGTTCGCATGGCCCTCGCCGTCCACCATCGTGAGCTCGGTCGGTGCGTGCAGGAGGTACGGCGATGGGAACGTCAGGCTGAGCGACCCGCGCTCGTCGTGGACGCGCACCTCCTCGCGATAGACCGGATAATCGTCGAGGTAGTGCCAGCGAATCGCTAGCCGCGCGCCGTCCGGGAGCAGGCCGTGCATGGCCACCGGCGGTGGGAAGCGGTCGTCGGGCCAGATATCGACGTGCTCGAAGGAGACAGGATCGGCGACGAGCGGCCGAACGAGAGCGAGCTCGTGGACGACGCTTCCGAGCGTGACGGCGCCCATTGCGAGAGTCTGGCATACGGTGGGCGGGCGCGAACCGCAACAGAATCGACCGGTCCGAGCGTCGTGCGAGCGCCAGCGGCCGGCCGCGCGCACGACGCTCGGCTCGTGAAGGGTGTGCGGGTCGCCCACGCGCCGGTCAGCTTCGGGGCCTCTGAGGCGATCGGTGGTCTCCAGGTACCCGCTGCGGAAGACGTTCTCGCCGCGATCGCCGCCGGCGCTTACGAGGGGACGGAGCTCGGACCTCCGGGCTACCTGGGCGATGCCGGATCGCTGCCCGCGAGCCTGGCCCGCCACGGGCTTGCCTCACCGGCGGCTACGTCCCGATCGCATTCACCGAGCCACACAGGCTCGACGAGCTCGATCTCGTGCTCGATCTGTTCGAGGGCGCCGGCGCGTCGACGGCGAGACTGGTGCTCGCCGACGCGGGCCCGCGCAACGGTGAGACCGACTGGCGACGGCTCGGCGATGGATCCGGCGCGCGGCCGAGCATGCACGCTCGCGCGGCTTCTCGCCCGTCTTCCACCACCACGTGGGAACCCGCATCGAGACCCCGGCGGAGTCGAGCGCCTGCTCGAGCTGAGCGACGTGGCTCTCCTCCTGGACAGCGGGCACCTGGCGCTCGCGGGCGGGGACCCCGTGTCTTCGCTCCGGGACTGGCGTTCGAGGATCGACTACGTGCACCTGAAGGACGTGCGGGAGGAGGCGGCGGGGTGGTCGCTCGCCGACGTCTGGCGGCGGGGAGGCTTCTGCGAGCTGGGCGCAGGCGTGGTCGATCTCGACGCCTTCCTCCACGAGCTCGAGTCCTCCGATTACCTCGGTTGGGTCGTCGTCGAGCAGGCTGCACTTCCCGGCGACCTCGCACGAGCGCGCGACTCCCAGGCCCGGAATCGCAGCTGGCTCGCCGAGCGCGGGATCTAGCGGCGTCTCCCGCCGGCGGGACGGCTACTGAGGTGGCGCCCGCCTCGTTTACCAGTTTATGATCCCCGGACCTTGGCGAGCGTGACCTTCGAGGACGTAAACAAGATCTATCCGGACGGGACGAAAGCGGTCGCGGGTTTCGACCTGGAGATCGCCGACGGCGAGTTCATGGTCCTCGTGGGACCGTCGGGTTGCGGCAAGACGACGGCGCTGCGGATGGTCGCCGGTCTCGAGGAGATCTCCCAGGGCGTGCTCCGAATCGGCGACCGTATGGTCAACCACGTCCCCTCACGCGACCGCGACATCGCGATGGTCTTCCAGAGCTACGCGCTCTACCCGCACCTCACGGTCTTCGAGAACATGGCGTTCGGGCTCAAGCTGCGGAAGACGCCGAAAGCGGAGATACGGAGCCGGGTCGAGAAGGCTGCTGACCTCCTCGGCCTCAAGGATCACCTCGACCGCAAGCCGCGCGCCCTTTCCGGAGGCCAGCGCCAACGGGTCGCGATGGGCCGCGCGATCGTGCGGGAGCCCGCCGCGTTCCTGATGGACGAGCCACTGTCGAATCTGGACGCGAAGCTGCGCGTCCAGGTGCGAGCGGAGATCAGTCAACTGCAGACCTCGCTCGGCGTCACGACGGTCTACGTCACGCACGACCAGGTCGAGGCGATGACGATGGGCGACCGTGTCGCCGTGATGCGTAAGGGCGAGCTGCAGCAGGTCGCGGCCCCACAGGAACTCTACGACCGGCCCGTCAACCTCTTCGTCGGCGGCTTCATCGGCAGTCCGGCGATGAACCTGCTCGAGGCAACGCTCGAACGCCGGAACGGCGGTCTCGTCGCGGTCGCAGGCAGCCAGCGGATCGAGCTCGGTGATGAAACGCTCTCGGTGCGTCCTGGACTCCAGAACTACGAAGGCCGTCCGGTGGTGCTGGGGATCCGACCCGAGGACCTCGAGGACGCGTCGCTCGAGGACGGCGAGGCGACCGGGCGAACCCTCCAGGGCAAGGTCAGTTTGCGCGAAGCGCTGGGCTCCGAGGTGATGGTGCACTTCACGATCGACGCGCCGCCCGCCGTCACCGAGGAAGTGCGCGAGCTCGCGAAGGACGCCGGCAGCGAAGCGCCCAAGAGCGCCCGCGAGGCGACGCTCGTCGGGCGCTTCGGCGCCCGTACGAAGGTGAGCGACGGAGGTTCGGTGGAAGTGGCCGTAGACACGCGGGCGCTCCATTTCTTCGAGCCCGAAACCGGGCTCGGCATCTACGAGGGAGACGAAAGGAAGGGAACCGCGTGATGAGGAAGCACCGCTTGCTCTTCGTCCTGGCATTGGTCGTCGGGGCGCTCTCGCTGCTCGCAGCGGGTTGCGGCAGTGACGACGACGAGTCAGACGAGAGCGCCGCAGGGACGACTGAGGCGGCAACGACCGAGGCCGCCGAGAACGTCTCCGGCAAGATCCGGATCGCCGGACTCTGGACCGGCGGCGAGGGCGACTCCTTCAAGGCCGTGCTCGACGGCTTCAGAGCGAAGTATCCCGACGTCACGGTGACCTACCAACCGGCGGGGGAGGACCTCCCGACGATCCTCGCGACCGGGGTCGAAGGCGGCAACCCGCCCGATCTCGCCTCGCTCTCGTCACCGGGCGTGATCAAGGACTTCGCCACGCGTGGAGCCCTCAAGCCGATCGACTTCGCGACCGACGGGATCAAGGAGAACTACTCCCAGAGCTTCGTCGACCTGACCACATTCGACGGCAAGACGTACGGCGTGGTTTTCAAGGGGGCCAACAAGTCGACCGTCTGGTACAACACGAAGGCCTTCGAGGATGCCGGTGTCGAGCCTCCGACGACCTGGGACGAGTTCCTGAAGGCAGGCGAGACGCTGAAGGCCTCCGGCGTGACGCCGTACTCCATCGGAGCGGCTGACGGCTGGACGCTGACCGACCTGTTCGAGAACGTCTACTTGCGCACCGCCGGGCCGGAGAAGTACGACCAGCTCGCCACGCACGAGATCCCGTGGACCGACCCGTCGGTCAAGGAGGCTCTCGGGGAGATGGCGAAGGTCTTCGCGACGGACAGCATCGCCGGCGGTACGAGCAGTGCGCTCCAGACCGACTTCCCGACCTCGGTCACCCAGGTCTTCACGGATCCGCCCAAGGCGGCGATCGTGATGGAGGGCGACTTCGTCGGGACGTTCATCAACACCGAGACGAAGGTGAAGGTCGGTGAGGGCGCGGACGTGTTCACGTTCCCGTCGATCAACGACTCCCCGCCAGTCGTCGTCGGCGCGGGCGACAGCATCGTCATGTTCAAGGACACCCCCGCGGCACGGGCCATGATCGAGTACCTGGCCACTCCCGAAGCTGCAGAGCTCTGGGCCAAGCGGGGCGGGTTCTCCTCGCCGAACAAAAACCTGGACGAGAGCGTCTATCCGGACGAGACGACGAGGAAGTTGGCGTCGGAGCTGGCGCAGGCGGAGACGTTCCGCTTCGACCTCTCCGATCTTCAGCCCAAGGTTCTGAACGACGCGCTCTTCACCGAGCTCGCCAACTTCGTCAAGACCCCCGCCGACATCGACGGGGTGACGGGCAAGCTGGAAGCGGCTGCGAAAAAGGCGTACAAGTAGTCACTCGTGTCGAGCACCGGTAGCTCGACGGTCGCGGCGGCGCCTCCAGTAACGGAGGTGCCGCCGCCGCCGCCGTCACGGCGGCGTGGCAACGCGATCTCGTTCGCGTTCCTCACTCCGGCGATCTTCTTCCTCGGAATCTGGGTGATCTACCCGGCCATCCGGACGCTGGTTCGGAGCTTCTTCAGCGATGCCGGCGGCGAGTTCGTCTGGTTCGACAACTACACGGCGCTCTTCAGCGACGATGCCGTCCAGACCGCGATCAAGAACAACGTGATCTGGGTCCTCGTCGTGCCGGCGGGCGTCACCGCGCTCGGGCTCCTGTTCGCGGTGCTGACCGAGCGGGTGCGCTGGGCGCCTGCGTTCAAGGTCGCCGTGTTCGTGCCGCTCGCGGTCTCGCTGTTCGCGGTTGGCGTGATCTGGCGGATCATGTACCAGCAGGATCCAGACCGGGGTGCGATCAACGCGGGCATCGTCGCCGTCCAGGGAATCTTCAGCGAGCAAGGCACCTTGACGACGGCGAAGCCATCGACCGATGCGCTGAAGGGGTCGCCGCAGGGTGGGCTCAGGCTCGAGCGAGCGGTCGGCCCTGGTGCGGTGGCGCTCCTCGGCCTGACCGCGATCAAAGCCGACGAGCTCCCTGCCGAGCCGGAGCAGGCGGCGACCCCGCAGGCGATCCCGGATGGGATCACGGGGGTCGTCTGGCGCGACTTCAAGCCGGGAGGCGGCACGCCGGGCGAGGTCGAAACCGACGAGGTCGGCCTCGGGGGCGTCACGATCAAGCTCCGCTCGGCCGAGACCGGCAAGACGGTGGGCTCCACGACCACCGGGAAGGACGGCAGCTTCGCCTTCGAGGGCGTCGAGGCGGGGACCTACCGCGTCGCGATCGGGAAGGAGACCTTCGCCGAGCCGTTCCAGGGCTTCAACTGGCTCGGCGACACGTTGATCACGCCGTCCCTCCTGATCGCCTTTCTCTGGGTGCAGGCCGGTTTCGCGATGGTGATCACCGCAGCCGGGCTCGCCGCGATTCCACGCGACCTGCAGGAGGCGGCGCGGACCGACGGCGGCACCGAATGGCAGGTCTTCCGGCGGATCACAGTGCCGCTGCTCGCGCCTGTCCTGACGGTCGTGCTCGTCACGCAGATCATCGGCGTTCTCAAGGTCTTCGACATCGTCATCTCGATCGTGCCGTCATCGGGTCGCGACAGCGCCACCGTGATCGCGGTCGAGATGTACCAGAGCTCGTTCAGCGGCCAGAACCGCTTCGGTTTCGGCTCCGCGATCTCGATCTTCATGTTCCTCCTCTTCGTTCCGTTCCTGATCGCGAACATCCGCCGCTTCCGGAGGGAGAACTGATGGCGACCGTCGCTGAACCCGTGCGTGAGCCGGTCGTGATCGACGAGGGTGTCGCGACCAGGATCCTGCGCGTGCTTCGGCGGGCGCCCGTCCACGTCGCCCTCGCCGTGATCGCCGTGCTGTGGCTGATGCCGACGATCGGCCTGCTCTTCACGTCGCTGCTCACGCCCTCCGACGCGCAGGCCGCGGGCTGGTGGCAGGTGTTCTCGAAGCCCAGCATCGTCACGTTCGAGAACTACACGAATATCTTCAACGACGAGAGCATCGTCAGCTCTCTGTGGGTCACCGCCCAGGTGACGATCGGGGCGACGATCCTGCCGATCCTGGTCGCGTCGCTCGCCGGCTACGCCTTCGCGTGGCTCGAGTTTCCCGGCCGCGACTGGATCTTCCTGGGCGTCGTCGCGCTACTTGTCGTGCCGTTGCAGATGTCGCTGATCCCGATCTTCGAGCTCTACAACAAGACCGGCCTCTTCGACACGATCATCGGCCTGGTCTTCTTCCACAGCGCGTTCGCGCTTCCCTTCGGGATCTTCCTGCTGCGGAACTTCTTCGCGGGGATTCCACGCGACCTCCTCGAAGCCGCCCGGATCGACGGCGCCTCCGAGCTGCGGATCTTCGCGCGGGTTGTGCTCCCGCTGGGAATTCCGGCGATCGCGTCGCTCGGGATCTTCCAGGTCCTGTTCGTGTGGAACGACCTGCTCATCGGGCTGGTGCTCGCGCAGGACAACCAGCCGATCGCGCCCGAGATCTTCTCGCAGCTGCGCCAGTTCGGAGCCAACCTGGAGATCATCGCGCCAGCGGCCTTCTTCTCCGCGCTCGTGCCCCTGACGATCTTCGCGATGTTCCAGCGTTACTTCGTCGAGGGTCTGCTCGCCGGCTCCGTCAAGTAGCCTCGACGCCATGAGATGCGCGATCGTCGGCTCCGGGCTCGGCGGCTTCGTCGCGTACGCGACCCTGCGCCACAGCGGGCTCCAGCCCGCCTGGACGGCGGTTTTCGGCGACGATCCCGATCCGGCCGGGGCCTGGCGCCCGAGAGCCGCCGCGATCCGCCAGCGCCGGATGCGCTCGGAGAGCGACGGCCACTGCTATCCCACCTCCTTCCCGGGCCTCGCTGCACGCCAGGCGGCGCGACGGGCCTCGCTGACACCGCTTCTGCTGAGCGTGTCGGACAGGTACCGCCCGACCGTCACCGAGTTCCTGAATCACGTCCAACTGCTCCGAGCGAGGTGCGGCTGGGACAGGAGCTTCGTCCCGGCCCGGATCGAGCGCGTTCGCGCGGTCGACGGAGGCTTCGAGCTCGGCGGCTACGGCCGCTTTCGACACGTCCTGCTCGCCCCTGGGCATCCCAGTCTCTCGCTGCCGCCCGAGCTAGAGGGCGACCCGCGAGTCGTTCACGCCTACGAGCCGCACGAGTACGCCTCCCGCGTCGCCGTCGTCGGTGCAGGTATGGCCGCCGCGACCGAATGGCTGAACGCCCTCGCGGCGGGCGCCGAGGTGACCTCCGTGCGACGTCGCGAGCCCGCGCGCCGGCCGCTCAACGTCGCCCGTCCACTCTTCACGAAGCGTGGCCTCGCCTCCTTCCACGCCACCCCGCCGGCCGAGCGTGCGGAGCTGCTGAGCGGATTCGGCGCGCCGTCGTACCCACCCGGCCGCGCCTGGGACGTTCCGCTCGAGCGCGCTGCCCGCGAGGGTCGCTTCCGTGTCGCGCCGGAGCTGAACGGGTCGGATCAGGTGATCTGCGCTACGGGCTTTCGCCGCGGCTTCGAGCATGACGCGCTGCTGCGCTACCTCGTCGAGGAGCACGGGCTGGGAACCGAGCAACGCTGGATCGTGCTCGCGCCCGACTCGACCGTGCCGGCCCTGACGGACGCGACGCGGACGCTCTCGCTCACGGGCGTCTCGGCGCAATGGGCCTACCCTGCGGCCGACACGCTCATCGGGATGAAGTATGCGGCACGCCGTTTCGCCGCGAAGGTCGGGCGATGTCCTACACGCTGAGAGGCCGGCTCGAGTCGCGCCTCGCCGTTTCGCTGCTGCCGTTCGCTTTAGCCTGCGTGCTCTCAGCCGTGCTCCAAAAGTGGTGGCCGCTCCAGCTCGCCGGAACGATGATCGCGGTCGGACTCATCCTCGACGCAGCCCTCTACCATCGGCTCTTGCCCTACCAACCCGGCTGGCTCGCCCTGCCGCTCGGCCTGCTGGAGCTCGGGGCAACGATGACGCTCGTCCTCCGACTCGACGTCGAGGCGCCGCTCTGGCCGGCGCTCGCATTCTTCGCCGCGTCGTGGCTGATCGCGCAGATCCTGGGCCATGCCGGCTTTCCGCTCCTGCGCCTGACCTACGCGGAGGACGGCGGCGAGCTCGGCCGGGGTGGAAGTGCGCTCTCGCTCGCTGCACCCGTGGCTGCCCTTGCTGTACTCGGCGTTGCCTGGATCGCGCAGCCGCCCACGATCAGGATCTCGGGAACCATCGTCGGCCCGCTCGTGCTCGACCACTCCCAGACGCTCGTCGGCGAGCCGGGCGCGGTCGTCCGCGGCGGCATCGTCATCACCGCGGACGACGTGACGGTTCGCGACGTCACCGTTTTCGGCGGTGAGATCGGGATTGAGGTGCGCGACAGCGAGGAGGTGGTGCTCGACGGCGTGCGCGTCGCAGGCACGACCATGGACGGGATCAACGCCCGCGGAAGCTCGCTCGTCATCCGGGATTGCCGGATCGAGCTACCTGAGGTCACCGGTCCGCAGGGAATCGACATCTCGTTCGCGAGCAGCGTATCGCCGAGCGTCGTCGAGAGGTGCGAGGTGACCGGTGGCAGCGAAGGAATCGTCTCGCACATGGCGATGGTGATGATCAGCGAGAATCGCGTCGTCGGCTCGCGGCTGCGCGGCATCGCCGTGACCGAAATGTCCATGGGCGAGGTCAACCGCAACTTCGTCGAGGACTCTGTGGGCGTCGGCATCTACTGCGGGGACTACTCGCACTGCGAGATCAACGAGAACAGCGTCAGCGGCACCCGCCCTGACGCGTCCGGAAATCCCACCCGCGCAGGCTTCGGGATCCTGTCGCACTACGGCGCGACCGCGACTCTCAAGGACAATCAACTCGACCGCGGCGTGGCCGCCTACATCGGCGGCAAGCTCGCGCGTGGGTGACCTGCGACAGCGGAGCGTCGACATCATCGTTCCGGCCAGTCGGCGTAGGGCGGCTACGTGACGGCGTCCACGCTCGCCTGCGACGTGGCGCCGCTCGTCAGCCCCAGCGGCGGCGAGCACCGCCACCTCGCGCACGCGCTGGAGAGCTAGTGCCGGCGCGCCTCCAGCTCATCGCACGGACGGGCCATCCGAACTTCCTCGACCTCCCCTGGGAGGTTCCCCTCGAAGAGTGGACGCATGAGCGGCTCGTCAACGTCGTCGCCGGGATCCATCGTCACGTCGTCCGCTTCGTCAACTACGACGGTCGGCTCTACGCGCTGAAGGAGCTGCCCGTCCAACTTGCGCGGAAGGAGTACGGCTTCCTACGACAACTCGCCGCCGACGAGATGCCCGTCGTCGACGTCGTGGGCGTCGTCAGCGAGCGCGCCGCCGACCTCGACGCCGTCCTGATCACGAGGCACCTGGACTACTCGCTGCCCTTCCGCACGCTCTTCGCCGGTCGGGACATCGCCGAGCTGCGCGACTCGCTGCTCGACGCGGGGGCCGAGCTGCTCGTCCGCATCCACCTCGCGGGCTTCTTCTGGGGCGACGCCTCTCTCTCTAACATCCTCTTCCGCCGCGACGCCGGCGCCCTCGCCGCCTATCTCGTGGACACCGAAACGGGAGAGCTTCACCCGACTCTCACGGACGGACAGCGCGCCTACGACCTCCAGATAGCCGAGGAGAACGTGACGGGCGAGTTGCTCGACATCGCCGAGGAGCTCGGTCGGCCGGAGATCCGGGCCGAGGAGACCGCCGCCGAGCTCGTCAAGCGCTACGAGTCGCTCTGGACCGAGCTCACGCGCGACGAGGTCTTCGGGCCGGAAGAGCGCTACCGGATCGACGACCGCCTACGCCGCCTGAACGAGCTCGGCTTCGACGTCGAGGAGCTGGAGCTGATCGCCGACGACGAGGGCTACCGGTTGCACCTGAACCCTCGCGTCGTCGAGCCGGGTCATCACCGGCGAAGGCTGCTCGTTCTCACCGGGCTCCACTCCCAGGAGAATCAGGCGCGGCGGCTCTTGAACGACCTCACCCGCTTCCGCGTCGCACTCGAGAAGCAGGAGGGCAATCCTGTGCCAGAGACGATCGTCGCCTACCGCTGGCTCGCCGAGGTCTTCGAGCCGGCGATCGCCGCCGTTCCGCCCGACCTCTGGGGCAAGCGCGAGGCCGCTGAGGTCTTCCACGAGATCCTCGAGCACCGCTGGTACCTCTCGCAGACCGCCGGGCGCGACGTGGGAGTGATGAAAGCGGCGCGCGGCTACGTGAAGAACGTCCTGCCGCAGGCGAGCGACGAGCGAACCGTGCTCGCCCCGCCCCCGCCCGCGGCCGACGACGAGACCTAGTCGGTCAGCTCGATCTTCTCGATCGTGATGTCGGTGCGCGGCGTGTCGCGCCCGTCGCGGTCCGCCTGCGAGATCCGGTCGACGACGTCCTGGCCACTCGTGACCTTGCCGAAGACCGTGTGCTTGCCGTCGAGCCACGGCGTCGCCTCGGCGGTGACGATGAAGAACTGGCTGCCGTTCGTATTCGGTCCCGAGTTGGCCATCGCGAGCGCGCCCTTCACGACCTTGTGCTCGTTGAACTCGTCCTCGAACTGGTAGCCGGGGCCGCCGGTGCCCGTTCCCTGCGGGCAGCCGCCCTGGATCATGAAGTCCGGGATCACCCGGTGGAACTTGAGTCCGTCGTAGAAGCCGTCCTGCGCGAGCTTGGTGAAGTTCTCGACCGTCTTCGGAGCCTCGTTCGGAAAGAGCTCGAGCTCGACGGATCCTTCGCTTGTGTGGAGCGTGGCTGTTGTCATGGCGGCACCGTAGCGAATCGTCCTCTCCGCTTAACCTCGGAGTAACAGAGGCTCCGGTGGACGGAACTACACTCCGCCAATGGCAGTTGCCGAGCCGCTTGCGCGCCTGTCTCCGGACTCCTCCGCCGGCAACGAACTCGCGCTGGAGTGGCGTCGCCTGACCCGCGCGGCCACGTTCGTCGCCGTCCTCACCAGTCCCGCTCTCTTCGTCTGGCTGCACCAGTACAACGGCTGGAGCACGCTCTGGTCGCTCGTCGCGACCGTCGGAATCGTGATCGCGTTCCGAGGCTTCGTCGATCTCCTCTTCCGCCGCCTGATCCCGTGGCCGAGCCTGTTCGGCGCGGACAGCCGGCAGCTGCGCGAGGAGGACATCATGAGCCGCCGCCGCGCCTGGTACTGGCGCAAGAAGGCGAGGCTCGCGACGATCGTCGGCACCGTGATCACGGTCGCATGGTTGATCCGAGGCGGCTCGTGGATCGGCACCGGCGGCGACATCCTGAGCGGACTCGGCTCGGCGTTCTCGAACCCGGCGGTGCTGACCCAGGTCGTCTTCGTCACCTTCCTCTTCATCGCCAACTTCGCGATCCTGATGGGGCCGATGCTCCTGATGGGGATCTCGCAGATCCGCGGCTTCGAGCCCGGCGACGCGCAGTGGGGCGTCCGGCTCGACCACGTCCGCGGCCAGGCCGAGGCGAAGGAGGAGGTGCGGCGCGTCGTCACTCTCTGGCAGTCGGGCGAGGCATTCGAGCGAGCGGGTGGCAAGCGCGAGCGGGGACTGCTCTTCCTCGGCGCGCCGGGAACGGGGAAGACGATGCTCGCGAAGGCGATCGCGACCGGCTTCAACTCGCCGTTCGTCTCGATCCCGGGCTCGGGCTTCGCGCAGACGTTCATCGGCGTCGACGCGATCATCGTCCGCTACCTCGCCTTCAAGGCGAAACGGCTGGCGCGCAAGTGGGGCGGCCAGTGCATCGTCTTCATCGACGAGATCGACGCAGTCGGAATGCGCCGGCAGGCGCTCGGGGGCGGTAATCCCGTGGGCGGGATGACGCTTCCGAGCGTCCACGACCACCTCTTCTACGGTCCGAACGGCGCGCTGACCGCGAGCGGCGACCTGATCCTCGAGTCGCGCGCCTGGCGGGAGCGGCTCTTCGCCGAGCGGGCGCCTGAGCGGCAACGGCCCTCTGGGCTCCAGGCGAGGCTCGGCTCGCTGCTCGAGTTCACGTTCCCCGGGATGGGCGGCGGCGGGGGCGGGCTCGCGCTCAACCAGCTCCTCGTCGTGATGGACGGGATCGACAACCCGCCGTTCACGAAGCGGGTGCTGACAAGCCGATTCAACACTTTCCTCGACGCGACGTACGTCGTCCCGCGCCGGCTCGGCAAGGTCTCGCTGCGGCTCCCGCCGCCGGGGCCGCGCGGCGACCAGATCTACTTCATCGGCGCGACGAACGTGCCTCTCGATCGACTCGATCCTGCGCTCGTGCGGCCGGGCCGGATGGGTCGCCACGTCTGGTTCCGCACCCCTACGAAGCAGGATCGTCTCGATGTCTTCGACCTCTACATCACGAAGGTCGACCACGAGGACGATCTCGACACACCGCGCCGCCGCGATGAGATCGCCCGGATCACGAACGGCTACTCGCCGGCGATGATCGAGCAGGTCTGCTCGATGGCGCTCACCCACGCGCACCACGACGATCGGAATTGCTTCGGCTGGGACGATCTCGTCGAGGCGATGACGACGATCGAGTCGGGTACCGCGATCGGGATCGAGTACATCGCCTCGGAGACGCGGGCAGTCGCGATCCACGAGGCCGGCCACGCGGCCGCCGGCCACGTCTTCATGAAGGGCGCGGAATCGACGCGGCTCTCGATCCGGATGCGCGGCGGCTCGCTCGGACACCATCAGGCGCTCGAGAAGGAGGAGCGCTTCAGCCGCTTCCGGAGCGAGGAGACGGCGCGACTCGTCTGGACGCTCGGCGCGATGGCCGCGGAGCGCGTCTTCTACGGCGAGAACTCGAACGGCGTCGGCGGCGACGTCCAGTCGGCGACCGCGCAGGCGGCGTTCATGGTCGGGTCCTCGGCAATGGGCCCGGAGCGCGTCGACGTGACACCGCTCGACGACGAGACCGAGGAGCGGGCGCGCGCGCGGATCATGAAGCGCTTCCAGGAGATCGGGGTCGGGATCATGAATCGCACGAGCGGCGGCGGCCCGTTTTCCGAGAACCCGATCTCGGGCGTGCTCCAGGATCGCGACAAGCGCGAACTGGCCGCGCAGATCATCGGCCAGGCCTACGTGAACGCGTACAACCTCGTCCTCCACAACAAGGACGCCTTTGCGGATTGCCGACGAGCTCGTCGAGCGGCGGGAGATGTTCGGCGACGAGCTCGTCCAGGTGCTCGACCGCGCCCAGCTCGAGATGCCTCCGGTCGACCTGAGCGAGGAGAACTCGTGGCCGAAGATGTGACGCTCCCGGGCCGCGTCGAACCTCACCACAAGGAAGAGTCCCGCGAAGCGGAGGCCCCGCTCGTCCCGCTCGTCCGGGTTGACCGCAGCGAGCGAGCTCGCCTGACGTCCTACCGCTTCCGCTTCGCCCTCGTCTACGTGATCCTGGCAGCGCTCGTGGGCGCCGCGGCCGGCTCGTTCATCGTCCTCGTCAGCCGGCCGGATCTCGCTCCGGAGCCGAGCTGGTCGAGCTGGCAGCCCGAGGGCAGCCGGATCACGCAGGTGCGCCAGATCGCAGACCGGATCCCCAAGGCCTACCAGCTCCCGAGCGGCGACCCGCTCACCTTCGCCCGGGGCAGCGACCTCACCGTTCGGACCGAAACGGAGGAAATCCCGATCGACACGATCTACGTCCGCCCCGACACGACCCGGGGTCAGGCGGAGGAGCGAGACATCGCCACCTACGACGGCGGCAGGACGATCTCGTACGCGCTCTGCGGGCTGGGTACGAGCGCTCAGTGCGCGATCACCGAGACAGCTCCGTCGGACGAGCGCTACACGATCCTGCGCCGACAGGCGCTCGAACTCTCGCTCTACACCTTCAAGTACGTCGACGATGTGGACTCGGTCATCGTCTTCATGCCGCCGACGCCGAAGGGCGAGCCGAACGGAACCGTGTTCCTCCGCCGGGACGACCTCGTCGCCGAGCTCGACAAGCCGGTTCGCCAACTGCTGCCGTCCCAAC
Source organism: Gaiellaceae bacterium (assembly GCA_037720595.1). Classification (GTDB taxonomy): domain Bacteria; phylum Actinomycetota; class Thermoleophilia; order Gaiellales; family Gaiellaceae; genus Gaiellasilicea. The sequence continues at coordinate 19,557 of JBBJLW010000011.1, forward strand.
GACCGGCCGTGGGGGGCCTCGAGGATGCGGAGCTCGGGAACATCATCCGCCTGACCGAGCCGCGCATCTACGCCTACCAGTTCGACCGCGGACCCGACGGGAAGCCGCTGCTCGTCCTCACGCCGGCCGCCGCAGTCGGCTAGCGCTCGAGCTCGTCACGGCGAACTGCGCTCAGAAGGCCCTCAACGAGATCCTCCGGCACGATCGCGTCCCGCCGGCGGATCGCGACGATCGGGCGACGCACCGGCTCGTAACCGGCGATCACCACCTCCTGGAGCGTCCCGGCTGCCAGCTCGACGCGCACGGATGTATACGGTAGGAAGGCGATCCCCAATCCGTGCTCGACCATCTTCTTCGTCGCATCGACGTTGTCGAGCTCCATCACCCCCCTCGGAACGATGCCTGCCTCGCGGAAGAACGCGCTCGTGAGGACGAAGTAGCTCGACGTGCGGTCGAACAGGATCAGCCGCTCGGTCGCAAGCTCGGCGACGTCGATCACGGGCCGGTCGCCGAAGCGGTGACCGGGATCGACAACGAGCACGATCTCGTCATCGTAGAGGGGGCTGCTCGTGATCGCGGGGTGCGGAAGCTCGCGCACGAGCCCGAGCTGCACCCGCTCGCGCAGCACGAGCTCGAGGATCTCCTCCGAATGGCCTGTGCGGACGATCAGGTGCACGTTCGGGAAAGCAGCCTGGAAGCGGCGGAGCACGAGCGGAAGCACGTATGTCGAGATCGCCGGCGCCGCCCCCACTTGGAGCTCGCCGACGCGGCCTTCGCGCAGCTCCCGCAGCAGCTGGGTGCCCTCGGCCAGAGACTGCGCGGCGCGCTGAGCGTGACCGCGGAAGGCGCGTCCCTCGGCCGTCAGCCGCATCCCGCGAGGCGTTCGGACGAAGAGCGCGACCCCGAGCTCCCGCTCGAGGTTCTTGATCCGGGTCGTCAGCGCAGGCTGACTGACATAGAGCACCGTCGCGGCTGCGCTGACCGAGCGGCGCTCCGCGACCGTCAGGAAGGCATCGATCTGGGAGAGCAACATCCGTCGCCGATATTACCTTCGTGAATAGGAGAGATCGCGAGATTCGATTTGTCGTATGCCGTACGTCCCGAAAGAGTGGATCCACATCGTCGTCTCACCGAAGGAGAAACCGTGAAAGCGAGCGCTGCGAAGGAAGCCGTCGACCTAGCCCGCGAATGGGCGGAGCTCGACCGCTGGGACGGGATCGAGCGCGGCTACAGCGCCGAGGACGTCGTTCGGCTCCGCGGCTCGATCCGCGTCGAGCACACGCTCTCCCGCCGTGGTGCCGAGAAGCTCTGGCAGCTCTTGCGCGACGAGGACTACATCCCGACGCTCGGAGCGCTTACGGGCGGTCAGGCCGTGCAGATGGTCAAGGCCGGGCTGAAGGCGATCTATCTCTCCGGCTGGCAGGTCGCGGCCGACGGCAACCTAGCGACCCAGGTCTATCCCGACCAGAGCCTCTACCCGGCGAACAGCGTCCCAGCGATGGTGAAACGGCTGAACAACGCGCTGCTGCGCGCCGACCAGATCGACTGGGCCGAGGGAAACGAGGTCGACTGGCTCGTCCCGATCGTCGCCGACGCCGAAGCCGGTTTCGGCGGGCCGCTCAACGCCTTCGAGCTGATGAAGGCGATGATCGAGTCGGGCGCGGCGGCGGTTCACTTCGAAGATCAGCTCGCGGCCGAGAAGAAGTGTGGCCATCTTGGCGGCAAGGTGCTCGTGCCGACGGGTCAGTTCATCCGGACGCTCCTCGCCGCACGACTCGCGGCAGACGTGCTCGGCGTGCCGACGCTCGTCGTCGCCCGCACCGATGCCGATGCAGCGACCCTGCTCACGAGCGATGTCGACGAGCGTGACGCGCCGTTCGTGACCGGCGAGCGCACTCCCGAGGGCTTCTTCCGTGTCACCGCCGGCGTCGAAGCGGCGATCGCGCGCGGGCTCGCTTATGCGCCCTACGCGGATCTCGTCTGGATGGAGACCTCGACACCGAGTCTGGCCGAGGCGCGCGTGTTCGCGGAGGCGATCCACGCCGAGTTTCCGGGCAAGCCGCTCGCGTACAACTGCTCGCCCTCGTTCAACTGGAAGCGGCATCTCGACGACGATGCGATCGCCTCGTTCCAGGCCGAGCTCGGGGCGCTGGGCTACAAGTTCCAGTTCATCACGCTCGCCGGCTTCCACTCGCTGAACGAGTCGATGTTCGAGCTGGCGCGCGGCTATGCCGCCGACGGGATGAGCGCCTACGTCCGGCTCCAGCAACGCGAGTTCGGGCTCGAGGAGCACGGCTACACGGCGACCCGGCATCAACGAGAGGTGGGAGCCGGCTACTTCGACGAGGTCGCACAGGCCGTCTCGGGCGGCCAGAGCTCGACCCTGGCGCTGAAGGGATCGACCGAGGAGGCCCAGTTCGACGAGAACGGCGCCGCCCACTGACTCTTCGTCCTTTTCGGACATGTCGGGGGTCAAAGCCCGGACGTGTCCCTCGCAGACGTGTCCAGGGGCAGCCCCGGACACGTCCTTCAGAGACGGGTGGCGCGGAAGGCGTGCACGCGGTAGGCCAGCTCGAGCTCGCCGCCTGCAGCCCACCGTCGAAAAGCGTCCCGACGGCAGCGAGGAGCTGCTCTCGCGCTCGAGCGGCCATCGTCGCCGCGTACGAGCGCGAGGCGACGAGGTCGACGAGCGTTGCTCGGTCGACCAACTGCGCGTTTCTGAAGATCTGCCGTTCGACGTCGCCGAACTACGTGCTGGCCGCGAGCGGCTCGGGGATGTCGTCGCTCCACTCGGCGTTGTCACCCGTGAGCTCGGACAGCCGTGCGACCCACGGCTCGGCGTCGTCTCGCGCGTTCCAGATAAGTCCGACGACACCGCCGGGCCGCAAGACGCGTGCCATTTCGCGGAGCGCCACAGCCTGGTCGAACCAGTGAAAGGCCTGGCCGACGACAATGGCGTCCGCGGATTCGTCGGCAAGCGGAATCTGCTCCGCAGATCCCGTCACCGCCTCCACGCCCGGGACGTTCGCGCGCAACTGGTCGAGCATCTCCTCGAACGGCTCGACCGCGATCACGTCGTGGCCGAGCGCCGCCAGCGCGCGGGTCAGCTTGCCCGTCCCGGCTCCGAGGTCGACCACTCGCAGCGGCAGCTCGCCCGTGAGCCACAACGCCGCCTCTACCGGATAGCCGGGCCGAGCGCGCTCGTACGCGTCGGCGACCGCGCCGAACGATCGCGCGCGGACGGCCGGATCGTCGCTCAGACGCGGCCTCGTAGCGAGCGAATTGCCTCGACGTACGTGCGTGTCTCGGCATAGAGACCATGCTCGCGCACCGCTTTCGCACCCTGGTAATAGGCGGCCAGCGCGAGTCGCTCGTCTCCACTGAACTCTCGCAGGAGGTGGCGCAGAAAGACCACGCCGATCCGGATATTTCCCTCTGTCGTCTTCGGCACGTTCTCTCCGAGCAGCACGCTCTCGACGAAGTCCCAGGTGGGCGGCGTCACCTGCATGACACCGAGCGCGCCGGCGGAGGAGACAACCTGCGGCTGGAAGCCGGATTCCATCCACGCGAGCGCGCGCGCGAGCGACGGGTCGACGCCGTAGCGCGAGGCGGTGGCGGTGATCGTGGCGCGCACCGAGGACGGGGGTGCGGCGAGCGGCGCCGAGGCTGCGCGCGGGATCCTTAAGCGCGTCCCGATCAGGAGCGGTTTCACCGGATCGAGCCGATTCGTGCTCGCGAGCGAGCGGAGCGACGTCCCGTGCTTCTCGGCGATCGCGGTCAACGAGTCGCCGGAGCGAACCACGTAGCGGCTGTCGGGCAGCCGGGTGCTGCGAGACGCGCCGCCGAGCGCGCGCAAGGTCGCAGGCCCGGCGATCCCGTCCACCGCGAGATGTGCGCGGCGCTGGAACTGCCGGACGGCGAGGACTGTCTCGCCGCCGAAGTAACCGTCGATCACACGCCCGACCCCGTGCCGCGCGAGCAGGTACTGGAGCACCGAGACGTCCAAGCCGACCCGCCCGCGAACGAGCGTCCGCTTGCCGTAGAGCGGCGTCCCGAGCCGGCCGAGGGCGCGCCGCGTCGTCGAGCCCGGAACTCCGTCGACCGCCAGCTTGCTCGAGCGCTGGAAGGCGCGTAGCGCCGTCGCCGTCCCTTGCCCCGAGACACCGTCGATCGGCCCGAGGTAGAAGCCGTAGGCGCGCAGCGCGACCTGCAGCCCCGCGGTCTGGGGGTTGGCAGGCTCGGCCGGCGCGGCCAGGACGAGGACGGCGGCAGTGGCCCCGAGGATCGATCGAACGCGCACGGACCTGAATGATTCGCCCCAGCGCTCATCCCTCCTCCCAGGACTACGACCTGGTCGAGCCCGGCTGTAGGTGTTTTTCAGACCACGAGGGCGGTGTCCGTAAGACCAACAGATCCAATTCTCCGAGTCGGTAGTCTTGGCGACTACTTTTCTGTAGTCTAGTAGACACCGATGATCGACGATCTCAACCCTTTCGTCTACTCCCACCCGCTCGCCACCGAGGACGTGATCGATCGCGACAACGAGACCCACGAGTTGCTGAAGAAGGCCGTGGGCGGGCACTACGTTCGGCTCTACGCGCCGAGGAAGTACGGAAAGACGAGTCTGCTGCTGAAAGCGCTCCACGACGGAGCGCGGGACGAGGGACTCGTGCCGATCCATGTCGACCTCTACCGCGCGATGTCGATGGCCGACGTGGCGGTCAGGTACGAACGGGCGTACTCACGGCAGCTCAAGGGTGCGATCCGGAGCAAGATCGACTCGTTCCTGAAGACCACCGGGGTCGGGCTCTCGCTCGGCGCCTACGGGATCAGCGCGCGTCTGCAGCTCGACTCGAAGTCGGACCCGTTGCCGGCGCTCCACGCGCTCCTCTCGCTCCCGCTCGAGCTCGAGAAGCAGGGCGGCTACCGCGCCTTCATCGTCCTCGACGAGTTCCAGGACATCGACAAGATCCCCGGCCTCGACGGCCTGATCCGAAGCCACATCCAGTACCACGGCTCGGTCGCCTCCTACGTCTTCGCCGGCTCCGAGCCCGGCCTGATGAAGCAGCTCTTCGAGAATCGGGATCGACCGCTCTACGGATCGGCGGTGCCGATGCGGCTCGGGCGGCTCGCGGACGCCGACATCGCCGCCTATGTCGCCGCGCGCTTCCGGCAGTCGGGGCGCGATGTCGGCGAGGCGCTCAATCCACTCATCGAGTCGGCTCAGGGCCACCCCAAGCAGGCGATGCTCCTCGCGCACCTCGTCTGGGAGCAGATCGCACCTGGCGAGACGGCCACGTTCGCGGACTGGGAAGCGGCACACGACGCGGCTATGAACGAGCTCGACGCCGAGTTCGAGGCGGAGTGGCGCGGTCTCGACACCTCGGAGCAGAAGACGATGAGATCGCTCGTCGACGGCGGCGGATCCGCCTACAGGACGGATGTCCTGCGACGGCTCAGCCTGACCAAGGACATGGTGCGCAAGGCGCTTCCGCGCCTGCTCGCCGCTGCGGAGATCGAGCTGGTCGAGCGGAAGTACGTGGTCGTCGACCCCCTCTTCGCAGAGTGGATCAGAGGGCCTTCGCTCCGGCCCGACGACGATGGGCGGTGAGGGGCTCGAACCCCCGACCCCCTGGGTGTAAACCAGGTGCTCTCCCAACTGAGCTAACCGCCCATGCCCCCAACGGGATTCGAACCCGTGCAGCCACCTTGAAAGGGTGGTGACCTAGGCCGCTAGTCGATGGGGGCGACCCGAGGAGGATAGCCTTCCGGCCGAAGCGCTACGTTTGCGCCCGTGGACGAGCGCGAGAACCACTTCGGCTCTCCGACCACCGAGCCTGCGCTCTCGCCGCTGAGCGAGTCCTCGCGGTCGTTGCTACCCCCGATTGCGGCCGCGCTCGCCGCAGCACTCGTCGGGGGCGTGCTCTGGGGGTTGATTCGTCACGGTCCTTGACGAGCTCGGAATCGTCGCCTGGGCGATCGGTGTCCGCAAGTACCTCGGCTTCGCCTTCGCCGTGCAGGAAGAAGCGAACTCGTTCGGCGCGAGCATCGACCTCGCCGCCAGCGAGATGCTGACGCTCCTCCCTAAATCGCGCAGGAAGCACGGCCGTTCTTGACGAGGTACTGCTGGTGGTACTCCTCGGCGGGCCAGAAGGGCGAATCGTCGGTGACGATCTGGGTCGCGATCGGCTTCCTGAAGCTCGGCTGCGCCCGCTCGAGCGAGCTGCGTGCGGTCTCCGCCTGCTCGGGCGAGTGGGTGAAGATCGCCGAGCGGTACTGCGTGCCCATATCCCAGCCCTGGCGGTTCACCTGCGTGGGATCGTGCAGCTTCCAGAACCGGTCGACGAGCTCGACGTAGGCGATCTCGCTGGGGTCGAACGTCACCTCGACCGCTTCGGCATGGCCTGTCCGACCGCTACAAACCTCCTTGTAGCTCGGATCGACCGTCGAGCCGCCGATGTAGCCGACCTGCACGTCCTTGACACCTGAGGTGTTCCGAAACTCGACCTCGACGCCCCAGAAACAGCCGGCCGCGAATGTCGCCTTCTCCCGTTGCTCGTTCATGAGCGCTCCAGATCGAGCGAGCAGGAGTTGATGCAGAAGCGCTGGCCGGTCGGCCCGGGTCCGTCGGGGAAGACGTGGCCGAGATGGCCGCCGCACGCTGCGCACATGACCTCGGTCCGGGACATTCCCCAGCTTCGGTCTGTCTCGGTGACAACGCTTTCGAGGCTCGCGGGCTCGACGAAGCTCGGCCAACCGGTGCCGGAGTCGAACTTCGCCTCGGAGCGGAAGAGCTCCGCCCCGCAGCCGGCACAGCGGTACACGCCGGGGTCCTTCATGTCGTTGTACTCGCCGGTGAACGCGCGCTCCGTACCCTTGCGACGAAGGATCTCGTACTGATCGGTCGTGAGCTCGGCACGCCACTCGGCATCTGTTTTTTCGATCTTCGTAGTCATGGAGGAAGGGTAGCCGGTGATCTCTTAACCACCGGTTAAGCGTCGGGCAGGACGAAGGCGGCGATCGCGACGAAGTGGGTGATCGCCGCTCCGATCACGAGCAGGTGGAAGATCTCGTGGTAGCCGAAGACGTGCGGAACCGGATTCGGACGCTTGAGCGCGTAGGTGACGGCTCCGACCGTGTACAGCGCGCCGCCCAGGAAGACGAGCACGGCCGGGACGATCCCGAAGCTGACGAGCTCGGGAACCGCGATGGCGCCGACCCAGCCGAGCGCGATGTAGACGACCGCGGTCACCCAGGTCGGCGAGTCGATCCAGAGCAGATTGAGGACGAGGCCGGCCCCCGCTCCGCTCCAGACGGCGATCAGGACGGCGGTCGCGAGCGTGCCGTCGAAGGCGAGTAGTGCGAACGGCGTATACGTGCCGGCGATCAGGAGCAGGATCGTGGAATGGTCGAGACGCCGCATCCACTTGCGGACGCCCGGCGAGCGCCAGGTGACGCGATGGTAGAGCGCGCTGACCCCGAACATCGCGGCGAGCGCGACCGCGTACACCCACATCGCGACCCGTTCGCGCATCGAGTCGGCGAGCACCACGAGCACAGCGCCTGCGACCAGCGCGACGAAGAACGCGTACTGGTGGAAGACGCCGCGAAGCCGTGGCCGCTCGAGAATCTCCATGCGACAGATTGTGCCGCAGCCGCCCGAGAACCGCGACGGAATCTGTTCCTATACTCGATCCGGGGCCGTTAGCTCAGTTGGTAGAGCAGGGGACTTTTAATCCCAAGGTCGTTGGTTCGAGCCCAACACGGCCCATCTGAACCCGCGGAGCCAAGCCGAAACCCGCATGGCTCCCCGAGTCAGGTGTGCCGGGGATGCCGGAAAAGCTCGGCGCGTACACACCCTTGGTGCCCCCCGAACTTGGGCGTTGTTCGCGCTTCCCACGTCCGCGACGACTTTGCCGACCAGTCTGAACGCGCCGCTCGGCGCCGAGATTCTTACTCGATGAGCAGCGCGGGAGCTCCTCATGCCGCCGCCGATGCTGCGGCGGCGGCATGAGGGTAGATCCACCGGCGCGCTAGAGGAGACGCGCGACGATCGGGCAGTTGACGACGATTCCGGTGGAGCCGAATGGCTTGCCCATCGGGCCGGTGATGTGGCCGCCGACGACGAGGCTCAGGAGCTGGAACTCGTCGATCACCCGCGAGCGGTAGCCCTTGCGGATCGCCGCGGCCGTCCAGAAGCCGAGATTGAGATCCCAGGCCGGGCTGTAGTCCAGCGCGACCGTGGGCAAGCCGCCGACGAGGTTGAGCGGCGGGAGCTTGTCCGCAAGCGCGCTGTTCAGTCCCTGCCGCTGCGGATTCAGCTTCCCGGTCGGACCGTTAGCGATCACAAAAAGCCGCTCGATCGCGCTGAACACACTGTCGTCGCGGCCGACCGGAAGATCGCCCATCGCCGGCGCCATGGTGCCCTGGTCGAGGGCCGCGGTGACGGGATCCGACGCTTCCATGCTCATGTAGAGCGATGGCTTGGCGAAGCTGAAGATCGGGGTCAGCTTGATCGTGACCGTGCCGCCGCCGTTGGCACGCGGGCAGATGTTCGCGACGCGGTCGTGGACGAGGTTGTAGTTGGGCCGCGTCTTGCAGGCGCGGATCTCGTCCGCTGTCTTGTCGAAGGCGACGACGGGTGCGTTATAAACGTGGCCGCCGGCATTCGTGATCCGGACGAACGGGGTGTAGTCCGCGTCCCCGACCGAACCCGGCTGACCGACCCGCGGTGGGAAAGACGTGCCCTGGACGACGCGCCGCTGCGAGAAGTCGACGGTGCCCTTCTCGAAGATGAGGCCGGCCCGCTTCGTCAGGGTTGCGGTTCGGGTCGCACGCCCCACGTTTGCGTAATGGAGCTTGCCGGAGTGGTTGAGCCCGAGCGCGTCCGCGTTCTCCTTATCGGACGTGTCGGTGAGGATGTACCAGACGTTCCGCCCATCGGCCATGTGCCCGAGGTAGAGCGGGATCTTGATCGTCGCCTTCCTCACATTGAGGGGACCGGAGCGCAGAAGTTGCACCGGCCCGACGAGCTTCCGGTCGATCTGAGACGGGAACGGCCCGAAGTAGCTGGCCGGGACATTCGTTCCAACTGACGGCGGCGGTGGCGTGATTTCCTGGCCGAGCGCCGGCCCGGCGAGTGCGGCCATCGCGACCGTCGAGATCAAGCCGAGAATGAGCAACGCCGGTCTCTTGCGATCTTTCCACTTCATCACGAGCCGTCTCCTTCGTAGTCAGCGAACTTCTCTGGGCAGCGCATGCTCGCGGCAGGATCTGAGCGGCTCGTGAGCGGCGGATGCAGGTTTGCTCATGGCCGAAGTGCCGGCAGCAGGACCGGAGATTCAGGTCTGCTCACAACTCGGCGGGTTCATCTCCGCAGGCCATACCGTGGCTAACGAGCATGGCGCAGCCCGCGTCGAACGGCGTGAGCACAAGGGGGCGGAATGGCCCACAGAGACGAGCTGAGCACCCTTCGCGAACGTCGATTCGCGGCGAACCAGACGGTGTTCCGGCGCGCGAACGAGCGTCTGCATAGGCAGGTCGAGGGCGGTGCTCGAGGGTCAGTGCAGTATGTCTGCGAGTGCGGCGACGACGGGTGCGGCGAGGTCGTCTCGCTCCTCCCGAGCGAGTACGAGCACGTCCGCTCGAACCCCACCTGGTTCCTGATCGCGCTCGGTCACAAGATCCTCCCGGGCGACTCGGAGCGGGTGTTGGAGACGCACGCGCAGCACCACGTGGTCGCGAAGAGCGGCGCTGCGGGCGAGGTGGCGGAAGCGATGGACACGCGCCGCAACCGCACTGCTTTCTTAGGCCGGCTTCGATGAAGAGATCTGAATGCGCGCCTCATCGAACGCTCGATTGGCGCGGGAACGATTGGCCCTCGTTCCGACAACGATTTTAGGAGGTCATCCAGTGTCATCTGGAGCAAAGAAGCACGCCGTACCACTCGCACTGCTCGCCGCTGTAATCGTCGCGGCACTCGCCGCGATCGGCCCCGCCGAGGCCAAGTCGAGCGGTCGAGGTCAGGCAAGCGGCGGCGCCGACGCCAATCTCAATCGCGGCGCGGTCTACGCGATGACGAACCACGCCGCCGGGAACCAGGTCGTGGTCTACAGCCGGGCGCCGGACGGTCAGCTTGCCCTGAAGGGGTACGTCGACACCGGTGGGCTCGGTACGAGCAGGATCCGGCTCTCCTCGCAGGGGCCGGTGGTGCTCAGCCCGGATAACCGCTGGCTCTACGTCGTCAACGTCGGCAGCGACGACCTCTCCGTGTTCCGAGTCGTCCGGGATGGCCTCCGGCTCGTGCAGGTGGTTCCCTCGGGCGGTGACATGCCGAACAGCGTCACCGTGCACGGGGATCTGGTCTACGTGCTCAACAACGGCGGCCTGGGCCTCGGCAACATCACCGGGTTCAGGCAGGCGCCCGACGGGACGCTGAGGCAACTTCCCGGCTCGAGCCGTCCACTCAGCGCCGCTGGGGCCGATCCGGCCCAGGTGTCATTCAGCCCCGACGGCGGCACGCTCGTCGTCACGGAGAAGGCGACGAATCTGATCGACACCTCGTGTCCTCCCGGTGGGTCGCTAGCTCGCCGCCAGGCCGGCGACGGTGGACGGTGCTCACGAAGGACGAGCGATTCGCGTACGTGACGAACTTCAGGGTCGGCCGCCGAGCCGGCCCTCGTGAAGATCTCCTCACATGACGCCGACGACGATTCCGGATCAGCGTGAGCGGCGATAACCGCGAGATGCGCGTCTGGTCTGTGAGCATGCGATGGTGGCTCGGATTGGCCTTCGCCGTGGTCGCCGCGGTGACGGCTCTCCTGGTCGCCGAGGGCTTGCTGCAACGCTCCGAATCTGCCTTCCGCCGGGACGCGGAGGCGCGAGCCGTCGAGGCGAGCGTCGCTGCCAAAGCAGCGCTGCGGGACGCGGTCGAGCGCGGCAATCTGGCAGACGCAGTGCCGGCGATCTCGGAGCGCCGGCGACTTGCGCTCTTTCTCTTCGACGCCGACGGCCGGCCGATCACGCCCTCGCGCGCAGCGCAGACGGAGCTCGGCTCGATCCCCGGCGCCGAGGCTGCCGTCCGTGCGGCTCTCGACGGACGCAGCTATGTCCGCAGCTACGACCGGGGGCGGGTCACCGTCGTCGCGCTGCCGATGCCGTGGGACTCGACCGCGGCACTGCTCACGTACTCGCTTCAGCCCGGTTACGGGGCGACGATGACGATGATCACCGACCAGATCGTGCCCGTCGTGACCCTCGCCGTCGTCCTCGGGGGTCTGGTCGGGCTGATCATCGCGACGCTGATGGCCCGACGCCTGCGCCGGATCGGCAGAGCCGCGCATGCGATCGAGGAGGGCAATTTCACCCATCGCCTCGACACGCGCTTCCGGGACGAGGTCGGCTCGCTCGCCTTGATGTTCGACCGGATGCGGTTGAGGCTGCAAGAGTCCTTCGAGCGAGTTCAGACCGAGCGCCTGCGCCTGCGCCGAACACTGGAGCGGCTCGACCAGGGCGTGGTGACCGTCGACGAGGATCTGAACATCGAGAGCGCGAATCACGCCGCGGGTCAGTTGCTCGTGCAGTCGCTGGACGAAGGCGCGCCGCTTTCGGAGCCGTGGCCCGACTTTCCGCTGCGCTCGTTCGCCCGCAGTCTCTTCGCCGACGAGGCCAAGGTCACGCGGGCCCGCATCACAACCCCGGCCGGCCGCTACCACTCGGTCTGCGGGATTCCTGCCGGCAACGGTTTCCGGACGGCCGTGCTCGTGATCACAGATGTCACGGAGCTCGAGCGCCGCGAGCAAGTCGAGCGCGAGTTCGTCGCAAACGCGGCGCACGAGCTGCGGACGCCGGTCGCCGCGATCTCGAGCGCCGTGGAGGTGCTGGAGTCGGGAGCCAAGGATCGTCTTCCCGAGCGGGATCACTTCCTCGCGATCATCGACCGGCAGTCGGCGCGCCTCGCGCGACTCAGCCGCTCGCTGCTCGTGCTGGCGCGCGCGCAGACGGGTGAAGAGGAGATCCAGATCGTCCCGATTTCGCTCTGTCCGGTTCTCGACGACGTGGCCGCGTCGCTGCAGACGCGTGAGCACGTGACGGTCGAGGTGAACTGTCCCGACGGGCTCGTGATCGCGGCGGAGCCGGAGCTCCTCGACCAGGTGCTGTCGAATCTCGCCGCGAATGCAGCCAAGCACACGCGCCGCGGGCGGATCACGATCAGCGCGCGACCACGCGGCGACGACTCGGTCGAGATCGAGATCATGGACACGGGTGAGGGGATCGCCGACGAGATCCAGCCACGCATCTTCGACCGCTTCTACCGCGGCGACACGGCGGAAGCGAACGGCTTCGGGCTCGGCCTTTCGATCGTCCGGCAAGCGGTGCGCGTGCTCGAGGGGACGATCGAGCTCGCGTCGAGCGTCGACGCGGGAACCACCGTCCGCGTCATCCTCCCCTTGGCGAAAGCGGCGTGATGAGCGGCCGGATCCTGATCGCCGACGACGAGCAGGACATCCTCGACGCCGTGGCATATGCACTCAGAGCCGAGGGGTACGACGTGGACGCGGTGACCGACGGCGAGGCGGCCCTGCAGGCCGCGCAGAGCACGCCGTACGACCTCGTCCTGCTCGACATCCTGATGCCGAGGCTCTCGGGCACCGAGGTCTGCCGGCGCCTGCGCTCCGACAGCATCGTCCCGATCCTCATGCTGACCGCCAAGGACGCCGAGCTCGACCGCGTGCTCGGTCTCGAGCTCGGCGCCGACGACTACATCACGAAGCCGTTCTCCCTCGCCGAGCTCGTCAGTCGCGTGCACGCGATCCTGCGGCGGCGCGATTTCGAACGTGGGGCCGTCGGCGCTGCGGTGCGGGAAGTCGGCGCTCTCCGAATCGACCTGGCTCGCCACGAGGTCGAGGTCGACGGCAGGTCGATCTCGCTCACGCCGTCGGAGCTGAAGCTCCTCGCCTTCCTCTCCGCGCGGCCAGAGCAGGTCTACTCGCGCGCGCAGATCATGGAGCATCTCTGGCAGACGACGTACGTCGGCGATGCGCGGGCGTGCGACGTCCACATCTACAACCTCCGCCAGAAGATCGAGACAGACCCGGCGAGCCCTCAGCGGATCGTCACCGTGCGGGAAGTCGGCTACAAGCTCGCTGCGGCGTGACGGTCTCTACCCACGGAGTAGCTCCTCCACCTCGACTGCCGTCGGGAGCGATGGTTGAGCGCCGTGGCGGGAGGCCGCGAATGCGCCGGCCGCGCACGCGCGGTGCAGGGCTGTCTCGCGGTCGAGTCCACTGAGCAGGTAGACGAGCAGAGCGGCGCAGAACGCATCGCCCGCGGCGGTGCCGTCCACGGCGTCGACCTGCGGCGGGGTCGCGCGCGCAACCTCGCGCCCGTGCTTTAGGAGCACGGCACCCTCGGCGCCGAGGGTGAGCGCGGTAAGGGCGGGCTCCTCGGCGAGCGCGTCGAGCTCGTAGCGGTTGACGATTACGAGATCGGCTCGCCGGATGAGCTCGACAGGTGCCGGCACCGCGGGCGCGGCGTTCAGGCAGAAGAACGTGGCCTGCTCGGCAGCTGCGGCGACTGCGTCGAGCGGGATCTCGAGCTGGCAGAGAACCGCGTCGGACTCGCCGACACGACATCGCCGGGCGCGAGGCGCCCGTTCGCGCCCGGCGCAACGACGATCACATTCTCGCCATCGTCGTCGACCAGGATCAGGGCGACGCCGCTCTCGCCGTCGTCCCGCCGCACACCGGAGACGTCGACGCCGTCAGCGGCGAGCGAGTCGACGACGAGCGCGTCGGTGCCGACGCGCCCGACGAAGCTCACGATCGCGCCGAGCCGCGCGGCGGCGACCGCCTGGTTCGCGCCCTTGCCGCCGGGGATCCGCGAGAAGGCGGCGTCGCCGATCGTCTCTCCTGGCCCTGGCAGGCGTGAGCAACGCGCGACGAGGTCGACGTTGGCCGAGCCGACGACGGTGATCCGAGGCGCGTTCATCCGCTCAGTCTCGCGCCGTAGCTCTCGGCGAGGGCGGCGAACTGGCGCGCGTCCGCATCTGCCGCCGACTTCGAGAAGACCGCCGCCCCATCGGGCTGCGAGAGGTCGAGCGGACGAGACGCCGGTTGCAGGCCGCGAAGAGCGTGGCCGCCTCGACGACCATGATGTCCTCGAGGGCTGGCTTCACGGCAGATCCACGGCCAACCGGAAGCTGATCTGCGGCGAGCGCGCGAGCCCGCCGCCGAGGAGCAGCAACTTCAGCGAGTAGCTCGGGTCCTGCGGGCCGCCGTCGACATACCAGTCCGAGCCCTCGGCCTTCCAGTCGGAGCCGCCCTTCAGGATCGCGAACCGGGTGCGGCCGTCGGTGTGCTCGCTCTCGGTCCAGTTCCAGACGCGCGGCCCCGAGAGGTCGAGAACCCCCGCCTCGGCGCCGAGCTGCCACTCGTCCTCGGTCGGCAGCCGTGCACCGACCGAGGAGGCGTACGCGCGTGCCTCGGCGAGGTCGAGCCCGGTCTTCACATCGCGGACGGAGATCGCGAACCGCCCGTGCGGGGCCGGACGCTCGACCTCGACGAAGTCATGCAGGCGCGGCGGCAGCGGCTTCCACTCCCCGACGTACGGCGCCTCGCCGTAGGTGCCGGTCTCACGGCGACGGAACACAGCGGTCAGCGGCCGTGGCTCGACCGCAGCGAACTCCTCGGACACCGTCTCAACGCGCACGACCAACGGGTCGCGATGGGCCGCGCGATCGTCCGGGAACCGGCCGCGTTCCTGATGGACGAGCCGCTCTCCAACCTCGACGCGAAGCTCCGCGTGGACATGCGAGCCGAGCTCGCGCGCCTCCACGAACGGCTCGGGATCACCACCGTGTACGTGACGCACGACCAGGTGGAGGCGATGACGCTCGGTACCCGGGTCGCCGTGATGCGCGACGGGACGGTGCAGCAGGTGGACAGCCCGCAGACGCTCTACCGCGAGCCGGTGAACCTCTTCGTCGCCGCCTTCATCGGCTCGCCGTCGATGAACCTCGTCGAGGCGCAGGTCTCGGACGGAGCCGTCGATTTCGCAGGTTTCCACGTCCCGCTCACGGCAGAGCGGCGGCCGGGCGGCCTCACCTCCGGCGCCGTGATCCTCGGGATCCGGCCGCAGGACTTCGGCGACGCCCGAGCCGGCGACGGGAGCCTGCCGTCGCTCGAAATCGAGGCCGCAGTCGTCGAGGAGCTCGGCTCGGCGACGCACGTCCTCTTCACGATCGAGGCGCCGCCGGTCGACGTCGACTCGGTCCGGGCCGCGAGCGACGACGGTGAGCGGGCGACGCTGCTCGCGACCGACCGGCGGACGCTCTTCACGGCCGAGGTTGCCGAAGGCACCCCTGTGCGTCCTGGCGACCGGCTTCGGCTCGAGCTCGACCCGGCGCGTCTCCATTTCTTCGATCCCGAGACGGGCGTGAGCCTCGGCTCGGGCGCGCTCGCCGCAACGGCCTGACCTGAAGCACAATCGCGCGGTTTAGCGGCTACCGTCCGGGGAACTCGTCCTTCGATCCATCGGTCGCCGGTCTTTTCCGAGTCTCGAACCATACGAGCATTCCGGCCGAACGATCAAGGCCGATCCAAGACCCCGTGAACGAGGAGACGAGCATGAGTCGCACGCACAAGCTGATCAATCTGGCTGGGATCGTCCTGCCCTTTATCGGCCTTGTCGCCGCGATCGTGCTGCTCTGGGACCGGATGGTCGGCCCCACCGAGCTCGCGATCCTCGCCGTCGGCTACCTGCTGACCGGCGTCGGGATCACCGTCGGCTATCACCGCCTCTTCACGCATCGGTCGTTCGAGACCTACCGCCCGGTGCGCTACACGTTTGCCGTGCTCGGCCAGATGGCTGTCGAGGGCGACGTGCTCGCCTGGGTCTCCGACCACCGCAAGCACCACCAGTTCTCCGACCAGGAGGGTGATCCCCACAGCCCGCACGCGGGGTTCGGCGGGGGCGTCGTCGAGGCGCTTCGCGGTCTCTGGCATGCCCATACGGGTTGGCTCTTCTCGGAGTCGGGCCGCGCCGACCAGGCTCGTTACGCAAAGGACCTGATGCGCGACACCGGCCTGCGCGTGATCGCGAGGCTGTTCCTGCCGCTCGTCATCGTCTCCCTGCTCGTGCCGGCGCTCGTCGGCTGGGCGCTCATCGGCGGCTGGTACGGCTTTCTCGCCGGACTCTTCTGGGGCGGCGCCGTCCGGATCTTCCTGCTCCACCACGTCACCTTCTCGATCAACTCGATCTGTCACTTCTGGGGCCGTCGCCGCTTCGCCTCGCGCGACGAGTCGCGCAACGTCTGGTGGCTCTCGTGGCTCTCCTTCGGCGAGTCGTGGCACAACAACCACCACGCCTTCCCGACCTCGGCCTTCCACGGGCTGCGGAAGCTGGAGATCGATCCCGGCGGCTGGGTGATCTGGACGCTGGAGAAGCTCGGGCTCGCCTGGGGTGTCGTCCGGATCCCTGTCGAGAAGCAGACCGGAAAGCTGGCGACGGGGGGCTAGGCGGCGAGCCGCTCGAGCCGCTGGGACGCTCGTGCCCGGTACTGGTGCACGACCGCCTCGCGGCGCGACGGGATCAGGACGCGGGCGGCGGCCCAGCCGGCCACGACGACCGCGCCGCCGGCGACGGCGTCGAGCAGGAAGTGGTTTCCCGTCGCGACGATGATGAAGAGCATCGCGGCGGGATAGAGGGCGCCGGCGAGCCGGATCGCGCGGCGGCGTGCGAGCCAGGCGACCGCGCCGCCGACGAGCAGGGCGTAGCCGAAGTGCAGGCTCGGGACGGCCGCAATCGGGTTGTAGAAGCTGCCGAGCACGTCGGAGCTCAAGTCGAGGTGCGCGCGCTCGCTGACCGTGTCGGCGAACCCCAGTCCGGCGAGGCGCGGCGGCGCGGCGGGGTAGAGGACGTAGCCGACGAGCGCGAGCGCGGTCGAGACGACCAGCGTCGTCCGCACGACGGCGAACCAGGCCCGGTGAGCGCGGTAGACCCAGACGAGAACGGCCGGCGTGAGCACGAGGTGGAGGGCCAGATAAGCGACGCCGAGCAAGGCCGCGAGGCCGGGCACGCTCAACGCCCAGTCCTGGACGCCGCGCTCGACGAAGATCTGGAAGCGCTGCTCGAGCTCGACGATCGCCGCCGTATTCCGGTGCGCAGCCTCGAAGTCGAGCTCGCCGAAACCGCGGATCAGCTGGTAGATGCCATAGAGGCCGAAGAGAGCGGCGACCTCCACCGCGCCACGGTGCGGCGATGCGAGCGCGTCCCGGAGAGGGGGAGCCGGGCGGCGCTTCAGATGGAGGTCGCGCTTCATGACGTGGACGCTATGCAGCGCGAGGCCACACGTCAGTACGGGTATCCCGACCTTTTTCGTGCGGTGGACGCGCTCCAACAACATGGTCGTTCGACTCCGGCGCGAAGCGGAACTCATCGCTCCCGCGCCGCTCTCACCTCCGCCTCATGTGGTCGCCGTAGCGTGGGTCCCGGCCCATCCAATCCACGGAGGTACGCATGAGACTCATCGTCCCCTCAGTTCTGACCGTGCTGGCTGTCCTGCTCTCCGGGGTGGCCGTAGCTGCGGGATCACGCCCCCAGGCCGTCGTCCCGCTGAAGGACGCCAAGCTCAACATCGAGCACAATGCGACGGACAAGGACACCGGCTTCCAGGGGTTCATCGACAGCGAGGGTTGGCGGCGCCTCGAGGTGCGAGGCCCCGGTGGTCCGGTGCTGGAGATCGAGGCCCGAGACACGTTCGCCAAGCTCGGGCTGACCGAGCTGTTCTTCGAGTCCGTCGAGCCCGAGAACGCCGACGTGCCGATCGACGAGATGCTCGCGAAGCTCCCGGAAGGCAACTACACGATCGCCGGTCCGACGCAGGAGAACGGCAAGAGCTCGGGGAACACATCGGGCACCGCCTGGCTCACGCACGACATCCCGGCCGGCCCTACTCTTGTTTCCCCCGCAGAGGGCACCACCGTGCCGGCGCGTGGCGTCGTCGCCCGCTGGAAGCCCGTGTCCAAGACGATCACGGGTAAGCCGGTGCAGATCATCGCCTACCAGCTGATCGTCGAGAAGGACGTCGAGCCGCACCGGCACATGATCGGGAAGCTCGGCCTGAGCATGTACCTGCCGCCGTCGATCACGAGCATCGCCGTACCGAACGGATTCCTCCAGCCTCGGACCGCCTACAAGTGGGAGGTGCTGGCGATCGAGCGCAGCGGCAACCAGACGCTCTCGTCCGGCGAGTTCCGGACGCGGTGACGAGGTTCTGCGTCAGCCCGAGGCTGCGCTGTTCAACCGGGAGCGGCACCGGGCTGGACGAGCCCCACGCTCGTCCAGGCCGACTCGACGGCCGGCCTCGAGCGAGCGCTCGCGGCGTACCCCGACGCGAAGCTCCAGACCGGTGAGGCGTTCATCGCGAGCTGGACGAAGTGGCTCACCGACGTGATGAGCCTCTTCTACGTCCTGCTCGCGCTCTCGGTGATCGTCTCGCTCTTCGGGATGGTGAACACGCTCGTGCTTGCCGTCTTCGAGCGGACGCGTGAGCTCGGGATGCTGCGCGCGGTCGGGATGACGCGTCGCCAAGTGCGACGGATGATCCGGCACGAGGCGGTCGTGACGTCGCTGATCGGCGCTGCGCTCGGGCTTCCGCTCGGCGTCGCGCTCGGCGCGCTCGTGACGCAGTCGCTCTCACAGTTCGGCGTCTCCTTCTCGCTGCCGGTCGTACCGCTTGTCGCGTTCGTCGGCGTCGCGATCTTCGCCGGAGTCGCGGCGGCGGTCTTGCCCGCGCGGCGAGCCGGGAGGTTGAACGTGCTCGAGGCGCTCCAGTACGAGTAGGAGCGCCCGCAAGTCTGCGAGGCGGGCGCGGGGGGACGCCCGCCTCGCAGTACTCTCGTGCGATGCTCCTCGCGATCGACCAGGGCACCACGGGGACGACGTGCCTCGTCGTCGACCAGGCGCTCGCGATCCGCGGGCGCGGCTATCGCGAGCTGACGCAGCACTTCCCGGCGCCGGGCCTCGTCGAGCACGACGCCGAGGAGATCTGGGAGACCGTGCTCGCCGCGGCGGAGGCGGCGCTTGCCGATGCGGGCGTCGGTCCCGGCGAGCTGCGCGCGCTCGGAATCGCGAGCCAGCGGGAGACCACCGTGCTCTGGGATCGCACCAGCGGCCGAGCGGTCGCCCCCGCGCTCGTCTGGCAGGACCGGCGGACTGCAGTTCGCTGCGCCGAGTTGCCGGTCGACCTGATCCGAGAGCGTACGGGGCTCGTCCCCGACCCGTACTTCTCGGCGACCAAGCTCGAATGGCTACTCGAGCACACTGGCACCGCGGGCGACCTCGCGTTCGGCACGGTTGACTCATGGCTTGCGTGGAAGCTGACCGGCGAGCACGTGACCGACGTCTCGAACGCTTCGCGGACGATGCTGCTGAGCCTCGACTCGCTCACGTGGGACGACGAGCTGCTGGCGCTCTTCTCGGTGTCGCGCTCGCTCCTGCCCGCGGTCGTCTCCTCGAGCGGCGAGCTCGGGGAGGCGACACTGCTCGGCGCCACGATGCCGCTGAGCGGGCTCGCCGGCGATCAGCAGGCCGCGCTCTTCGGCCAGGCCTGCCTCGTCCCCGGCCGGGCAAAGGTCACCTACGGAACCGGCGCTTTCGTGCTTGCGAATGCGGGCACCGAGCGCCCCTGTCCGGCGCCAGGAGTGCTCGCGACGGTCGCGTGGCGGCTCGGCGACGAACCCACGGTGTACGCACTCGAAGGATCCGTCTTCGTGGCCGGCGCGGCGATCCAGTGGCTGCGCGACGGACTGGGGCTGATCGAAGACGCGGCGGAGACTGAGGCACTCGCCCGCTCGGTCGCCGGAACAGATGGCGTCTACTTCGTCCCCGCGCTGACCGGGCTCGGCTCGCCGCATTGGCGGGCCGATGCGCGCGGCCTGATCTCCGGCCTCACGCGCGGCACCCGTCGCGTGCACCTCGTCCGGGCCGCGCTCGAGGCGATCGCCTTCCAGACGCGCGACGTACTGGCCGCGATGGAGCTCGACCTCGAGTTGCTCCGCGCCGACGGCGGCGGAGCCGCGAACGCGTTCCTGCTTCAGTTTCAGGCCGACGTGGCGCGGCTACCGGTCGAGGTTCCGACCGAGCGTGAGGCGACGGCACTCGGAGCCGCCGCGCTGGCCGGTCTCGGCGCGGGCGTCTGGTCCGATCCGTTCGAGCTCGAGCGGGCCTGGCGCTGCGCCGCCCGCTACGAGCCCGCGCTGGACGCGACCGAGGCGGAACGGCTCGTCGCAGGCTGGCACGACGCCGTCCGGCGAACGCTCGGATGAGCGGCTACTCCGCCCGCTGGCGCGAGGTCTTCGGCGCGGTCGACCCGTCGCGCACCAGAGCGGACGTCGATTTCCTCCGACAAATTCTGCCGCTGCCCGACTTCGTGCGAGTGCTCGACGTTCCCTGCGGTGATGGTCGCCACCTACGTGCACTCGCCGCGCTCGGCTATCGCGTCACCGGAGTCGACAACGACCCCGCGGTGGCGCCGCCCGTCCTCGGCGACCTCCGCGAGCTCGATTGGCTTCCTGACGACTTCGACGCCGCGATCAACATGTGGCAGAGCTTCGGTTACTTCGAAGCGACGGAGAACGAGCGGGTGCTCGCAGCGCTCGCACGGCGGCTGCGGCGCGGCGGCAGACTCGTCTTCGACCTCCAGAACCGCGCCTTCTTCGAGCCTCGCGGCCCAGCCGAGCGGGAGCTACGGCCGGGCGTCGTCGAGCGTTCGACGATCGTTGGCGGCCGTCGGCGCTGCGAGATCGACTACGGCGACGGCGAGATCGACGTTTACGAGTGGCAGCTCTACACGCCGCTGGAGCTCGAGGAGCTCGGTGCGGCGCACGGGCTCGCACCGGTCTTCCGAGTCGCCTCGGATGATGATCCCGGCATGCGTCTCGTCCTCCAGCGTGACCGGTAGTCCTCCGCGCGGCGGAGGAAGAGATCGGCGCGGCGGGCTAGTGCGAATCGTTATCCCGGCGGACGAAACGGGCGCTCCGACGCGCGAGAGTTCGAGTCAGTTATCGACGACCGGAAAGGAACGAGATGATCCACAAGGGAGATGTGATCGAGAATCCGATGACCGGCGAGCGCCTCCGGTTCCTCGAGACCTCGAGCGAGACGAACGGCGAGTCCGTCCTCGTGGAGTGCACGGTGCAGCCGAATGGATTCGTGGCGGCCGCCCACCTGCACCCGAAGCAGACGGAGCGCTTCGAGATCGAGTCGGGCGTCGTCGCCTTCAAGCTGGACGGCAAGGAGCTCGTCGCCCACCGGGGTGACACCGTGATCGTCCCGGCCGGAATCTCGCACAAGTTCTGGAACGCCGGCGAGACCGAGTCGACCTTCGTCTGCGAGGTCAAGCCCGCGCTCCAGTTCGAGCGCCTGCTCGAGACGATGTTCGGTCTCGCGGCCGACGGCAAGACGAACCGGAAGGGCATGCCCAATCCGCTGCGGCGCGCCGTGATCGCGAACGCTCACTTCGACGACGTGCGGCTGCCCTTCCCGCCCGCCTGGGTGCAGAAGACCGGCCTCGCGCTGGGCGCCCCGCTCGGGCGTCTGCTGGGCTACGAAGCGCAGTACGAGAGCGGCGCCGAAGAGGTCGCGCTCGCGATCTAACCGTACCGACGGGACGTGTCCGGGCTTTGACCCCGGTCACGTCCCATCCGGACATGCCGCTGCGAGCCATGTCTGGTGCCAGCCCCTGGACACGTCCGAACGAGACGTGCCCCCGCGAGCCGCGTCCGGTGCCAGCCCCTGGACACGTCCGGAACGGCCCGCGTCGGCAACGGATGGTGCGGGCTTAGCGCGGAGCGGCGAAGGAAACGACGGCGTCGACGACGAGCGTCAGCCGGCGGCCCTCGTCCGTGAGCCGGTACTCGACCCGCGGGGGCCGGGCGTCGATCACTTCGCGAACGAGGACGCCTGCCGCCTCGAGCTCCACGAGTCGCTGCGCGAGGGTCCGCGGCGGGATCTCCCCCACCGCCTGCTTGAGCTCGTTGAAGCGGAGCGCCCCTTCGGCCGAGGCCCACAGGATCGAGATCGTCCAACGCCGCTCGAGGAGGCTCGCCGCTCGGCGAACCTCCTCGGGCACCGGCGAGCAGCGCCTACACCGCATGGAGCTGAACCGCGGGCTCCAGCGCGAGCTCGAGCACCTCGTCGAGCGAGATCACCGGATGGAACGTCAGCTCGTCGCGGACGTGCTCCGGCACGTCGTCGAGATCCTGGCGGTTCCGCTCCGGGATGATCACGTCGGTCAGCCCCGCGGCGTGTGCCGCGAGCACCTTCTGCTTGAGCCCGCCGATCGGAAGCACGCGGCCCTGCAAGGTCACCTCGCCCGTCATCCCGACCGTGTGCTTGACCGCGCGCCCCGACAGGAGCGAGGCGAGCGCCGTCGCCATCGTGATCCCGGCGCTCGGCCCGTCCTTCGGGATCGCGCCCGCCGGCACGTGGACGTGGAACGCCCGCTCGAACGCGTCATCGTCGACGCCGAGCACATCGGCCCGCGAGCGCAGCGAGGAGAGCGCGATCTGCGCCGACTCCTTCATCACGTCGCCGAGTTGGCCGGTGAGAACGAGCTTCTCGGCGCCCCTCGCGGACGTCGCCTCGATGAACAGCACGTCGCCACCCGTTCCGGTCACCGCGAGCCCGGTGGCCACGCCCGGCACAGCCGTCCGTTCCGCCGCCTCGCGGTAGAACTGCTGGCGGCCGAGCGCCTCCCGCACCTCGTCGAGCCCGAGCTCCACGGGCGCCTCGACTTTCGCCGAGGCGATCCGCGTCGCCGTCTTCCGCAGCAGCTTCCCGAGCTCGCGCTCTAGCTGCCGCACACCGGCCTCGCGGGTGTAGTCCGTGATCACGGTCTCGAGCGTGACATCGCCGATCGCGACTTCGTCCTCGCGCAGCCCGTTCCGCTCGCGCTGACGCGGCCAGAGATAACCGCGGGCGATTCCCACCTTCTCGTCGACCGTATAGCCGTCGAAGCGGATTACCTCCATGCGGTCGAGCAGCGGGCCGGGGATCGTGTCCGCCACGTTCGCCGTCGCGATGAAGACGACCTCGGAGAGATCGAGCTCGACATCGAGATAGTGGTCTCGGAACGTCGAGTTCTGGGCTGGATCGAGAACCTCGAGCAGCGCCGCGGACGGATCGCCGCGCCAGTCGGCGCCGACCTTGTCGACCTCGTCGAGGAGGATGACGGGGTTCATCGACCCCGCGTCGCGCAGCGCGCGGACAAGCCGCCCCGGCAACGCCCCGATGTACGTCCGCCGGTGGCCGCGGATCTCGGCCTCGTCGCGGACGCCGCCGAGCGACATCCGCACGAAGTCCCGGCCGAGGGCCCGCGCTATCGACTCCCCGATCGACGTCTTCCCGGTGCCGGGCGGGCCGACGAGCGTCAGGATCGCCCCGGAGCGCTTGTCCGGCTCGATCCCGCGCTCCTCGCGCAGCTTGCGGACGGCGATGTACTCGACGATCCGCTCCTTGACGTCGTCGAGCCCGGCGTGATCGGCATCGAGCACCTCGCGGGTGTGCAGCGGGTCGAGCGTCTCGTCCGAGCGCTTCCCCCACGGCACCGCGAGCAGCCACTCGAGGTAGTTGCGGATCATCGAGGCCTCGGGCGAGCTCTCGCCCTGGCGCTCGAGCCGCACCAGCTCCCGGTCGGCCTGCTCGCGCACAGCCTCCGGCAGCTCCGCCTCGGCGAGCTTCTGCCGCAACTCGTTCACGACCGAGGTGTCGTCCTCGCCGAGCTCCTTCCGGATCGACTCCATCTGCTTGCGGAGGATGTACTCGCGCTGCTGCTTCGCCGCGCCCTCCTCGACGTCGTCGCGGATGCGCCGGCGCACCTGCATCTCCGCGAGCCTCTCGCGCTGGAGCTCGATCGCAAGCGCAAGCCGATCCTTGATCTCGACGGTCTCCAGCACGCGCACTTTCTGGGCGAAGCTGAAGTCCGGCGAGTAGCCGACTGTGTCGGCGAGGGCGCCGGGCTCGGTGATCGAACGGACGAAGGCCGAGATCCGGCCGTCGTCGCCGCGCAGCTCGAGGATCTCCTCGACGATCGCGCGGTACTCGCGCTCGAGCTCGCGCGTGCGACCGTCGGCGGTTTCCTCGTCGGGCCGCTCCTCGACGGCAACACGCAGCCGGCCGCGTGCGTCGGTCTCGGCGGCACCTGCGAGCCCGCGGTGAAGGCCGGTCAGCGCCACTGCGCGGCCGCCGCCAGGAAGCCGGACGCGGTCGGTGATCTCGGCGACGGTGCCGACGGCCGCGTAGTCGTTTTCGTGCTGGGGCACGAGGAGAACGCGATCCTCGGAGCCGACGTCGACGCTCAGAGTCAGGGTGAGATTCATGTTCGGGAAGACGACGACGTCCTCCAGCGGTACGAGCAGCATCGTGCTCACGGGCAACACTCTCCTTCTGGGACTGGCCTTTGCCAGTACTAACTACAAAAAGGGTAGCGGTATTCGACCCCGGCCCGGCGGCCGACCCGGAAACGGCGCTAAACCCGCGTATGATCGGCCCGTGCCCAGAGCGACGCCACTGGCCGCGAGAAACGACACCCCCAGGGTCGGCGCACGCGTCCGCTCGCTCCGACGCGAGCGTGGGCTGACGATCGAGCAACTGGCCGCAGCGACCGGGCTGACGAAAGGTTTCATCAGCCAGCTCGAGCGCGACCGGACCGCGCCGTCTCTGTCCTCGATCGCCCGCATCTGCGACGCGCTCGGCGTCCGGCTGAGCACGATTTTCGAGCGCGAGCCCGCGCCGGCACTCGTCCGTAGGAACGAGCGCCCCACGCTCGAGACCTCCTTCTCGACCCAGAACCACCTGCTCTCGTCCCGCGACGAGGCCCGATTCCAGGCGATCGAGTCCGAGGTCGCCCCCGGTGAGGGCGCCGGCGACGAGCTCACGTCGCTGCCCGGCGAGATGGAATTCGTCTACGTCCTCGAGGGCTCGCTCGAGCTCCGCGTCGGTGACGAGGTGCACGTGCTCGAGCAGGGCGACGCGCTCACCTACCAGCTCGCGAAGGCGCACACCTGGCGCAACGCCTCCGACACGGAGACGCTCCGCGTCCTCTGGGTTGCCGTCCCGAATCCGTACTAGCGGAACCGCTTGAACGACTCGAGCGCGACCCGTCCCGCGAGGATATCCGCGGAGGAGCCGACGCCGTTCGAGTTCCACGTCATGACCGCCGCGACGAACGCTCCGCCGCGCCAGTAGACGATTCCGTTGTCGTGTCGGGCGGTCGGCAGCCAGCCAGCCTTGTGGAGCACGGAGAACCAGGCATTCGGAGCCTTGTAGCGATCGAGCTTCGTGCCCCGGTCGCCGACGTACTCGAGCAGCCAGAGGAGATGGCGTGCTTCCGACGGCGTGACCCCGAGTGCGGGCAGTGGCCCCTTCCCCGCCGAGCCGAGGTAGATCGCCCTCGCCAGCCGCGCGAGATCCCAGGCGGTGGTGAACTTGCCGACGCCGAAGGCGGGCTGGCTCTCGACGCGATTCGGGATCGGCGCCGCCGTCCGCTGCGTCGTCCGCTCGTAGCCGCCGTACATCTTCGAGTCGTTCAGTCCGAGTGCGCGCATCGTCTCGTTCACCCGCGTCGACCCGGCTCCGGTCGAGCCGCCGAGCCAGACCTCGAGCGCGTTCGCAGCGTCGTTGTCGGAGTCCACGAGCATCGAGCGCAGCAGCTCGCCGACACGAGACCCGTAGGCGGGCTTGCCGTCTTGAGCGCGCAGAACGGCGACGGCGATCGCGAGCTTGAGCGTCGAAGCCGCCGGAAACCGCGCGGCCGCATTCCAGGCGGCGCCGCGGCCAGTCCCGAGGTCTTGGACGTAGACACCGCTCGTCCCCTGGAAGCCGCGGGCAAGGCCGACCACCGTGCGCGAAAGCGCAGCGTCGAGCTGCGGCGCGACTGCGCGGGGAGCGGCACCCTGAGGCAGGCCGATGACAGGTCCCACGCTGCTGGATGAGCGCCGGCCGGCGCCGTCGACCGCAGTCACGCGCAGGGACACGACGGTTGCGGGCACGTCGACCCGGAGCGAGAACCGCGTGCCGCGAAGCGGCCGATCAGCCACGACCCGGTCGGCGACGCGCACGATCACGCGGCGCGTGCCCGCCGGGGCCGTGCCCGCGACGAGCCCGAAGGAGACCTCGTATGCGGCGGGCGCGGTGATCACAGGAGGCGGCAGGGGCGGCGCGTCGATCACGCTCCTATTCAAGCGCGGTCGGACGCGAGGCGTAGCCTTCGAGAGGATGGCGATCGTCGCCCACCTCGACCTCGATGCCTTCTTCGCGGCGGTGGAGGAGCTCGAGAATCCGGAGCTCCGGCGGCGCCCGCTCGTCGTCGGCGGAGATCCCCGCAGCCGCGGCGTCGTTGCGACCGCGAACTACATGGCACGCGGCTTCGGGATCCACTCGGCGATGAGCTGCGCCGAGGCTCTGCGCCGCTGCCCGGCGGCCGTCTTCGTCCGGCCGCGGCATACGCTCTATCGCGAGTACTCGGCCGAGGTCTGGACAGCGATTCGCGAGGTGGTCCCGGTCGTCGAGCGCACCGGTCTGGACGAGGGGTACCTCGACTTCACGGCGCTCGCTGCGGACTACGGTCGCGCTCGCGGGCTCGCCGAGGCCGTTCGCACCTCGGTGCGGGCGGCAACGAGCCTCTCGTGCTCACTCGGTGTCGCACCGACGAAGGTGGTCGCAAAGGTCGCGTCCGACCGCCGCAAGCCGGGTGGGATCACAGTCGTTCCTGCGGGCACCGAAGCCGCGTTCCTGGCGCCGTTCGCGGTGCGCGTCCTGCCCGGAGTCGGACCGCGAGCGGAGGAGCGGCTGCGCTCGGCGGGGATCGCCACGATCGGTGGGCTCGGCGCGCTCTCGGATCTCGACCTGCGCGCGGTCCTCCCGGGCCAGGTCGGACGGCTGTTGCGCGACCGGGCGCTCGGAGTCGATCCGCGCGGGCTCGACCTGACGAGCGAGCGGATCTCGATCTCGGTTGAGGAAACCTTCGAGCACGATCTGCTCGAGCGCGACCTCCTCCACGCCGAGCTGCGCCGGATGGCCCTCGACCTCGGCGCGCACCTTCAGCGCGACGGCCTCTCGGCCAGGACGGTGACGACGAAGCTCCGCTACACCGACTTCTCGATCCGCAGCCGCTCGACGAGCCTCCCGGTCGGAATCGACGACGCCGAGCGGATCGGCAAGCTCGCCTGCTCGCTCCTCGACCGGGGCCTGCAAGATCGCCCGGGCGCGCTGCGGCTCGTCGGCGTCGGAGTCTCCGGCCTCAGCGGTTACCGACAACTCACGCTCGAGGAAGGCGACTTGGTGGCTTAGAGCTCCGGCAGCACCGCGAGGTCCGGCGCACGCCGTAGCGGCCGACTCAGCGCCGCTATGAGCGCGACCACGACGGCGACACCTGCGAACACGAGCACCGTGGGTACGGCACCGATGACTTCGAGTAGGAGCCCCGCGGAGAGCGGGCCGAGCGAGGCGGCTCCCGCGGCGATCAGGCCTCCGACGGATTCCACGCGACCCTGGAGTCGATCGGGCACCAAGGCGGACTGATAGGCGCCGAAGATGGCGTTGAGCGCCGGGGCACCGAAGAGCATCAGAGCGAAGAGAAATCCAAGCGAGAGCGGCGACGCAATCGCGAGGAGTGGAACCAGAAGCGCGTAGACGGCGTGGTAGCCGATTCTCACGTGCGACGCGGCAACGCGCCGCTGGAGCGCCGGGGCGGCGACGGCGCCAAACAAACCGCCGACCGCGGTCAGGGCGAAAATCAGCCCGATCGTCGTGGCTGAGGCGCCCTGCCGCTGGGCCAGCACGATGATCATGAGAGCGAGCCCGTTGGAGACGAAATTGCCCGCTCCGGCCAGCAGGAAGGTCGTACGGAGGAAGCTCTGTCGCCAGAGCCAGCGCACTCCCTCCCCGATCTCGGTACGAAGCCGGCTCGGCTCCCGCTCTCGAGAGTCCTGAAACTCTGACTTGATGGCGAGCAAGCTCGCGAACGAGATGAGATAGGACACCGCGTCGGCGAGGAATGGCAACCCGCGCCCGAGCCCGAACAAGAGGCCGCCGAGCGGAGGGCCGCCCAGCGAGGCGGCATATACACGCCCTTCGTTCTGCGCGATCGCCGCGGGAATCTGTCCTCGAGGGACGAGCCGCCGGATCGCACCGAACTCCGCCGGCCCGACGAAGACGGTCATCGTTCCCTCGACGAACGCGACGACCAGGATGTGGGTGAAGGTGATGCTCCCGGCCGCGAGGGCGATGGCGATGCTGCCAACACCGACGGCCCGGCCCGCATCGCAGACGAGCATGATCCGCTTCCGGTCCCAGCGATCGACGAGCGCTCCCGCCGGCAGGCTGAAGAGGAGAAATGGGACTCGGCTTGCGAAGCCGACCAGACCCGCCTTGGCGGGAGAGCCCGTGAGTGCGAGGACGAGCAAGGGATAGGCGATCTGCGCGGTCCGCGTACCGAGCTCCGAGACTGCCTGCCCGGCCCAGAGCAGCATGAAGTCGCGGTTGCGTCGGAGAGGTTCAGCGCGGTGAACCTCTTGCACCGGTTAGGCCAGAAGCTCGCCGAGCTCGTCGTGGCCGGCCGCTGCTGCGAGCTCTGCGGCTGTCTTGCCCTCGTCGGTCTGCGCGGCCTTGTCGACGCCTCGCTCGAGCAATGCCTCGACGCTCTCTTGGTCGCCGTTCTGGGCTGCTGCGTGGAGCGGGGTGAAGCCGCCGCGCTGACGCGCGTTCGGATCGGCGCCGTGCTCGAGCAGCAGCGAGACGAGCTTCGAATGACCGCCGGCCGCCGCGCTGTGGAGCGGCGCGACCTCCAGCCCGGCGTTGCGCGCGACCGCGTTCGCGTCGGCGCCGTGCTCCAGGAGCAGCGCGGCCGCATCCTCGTGACCGAAGAACACAGCGAGATGGAGCGCAGTGAACCCGTCGCTCGCGCTGGCCTGCGCGAGCTCCCGCTCGCCGGCAAGCAGCTCCTCGAGCCCGCGCGTACGCCCGACCGCCGCCGCATCGAAGACGTCGAGCGCGGGGTTCGCGTCGAGCAGAACGGCCGCGATCTCGTCCTGCCGCGCGTAGACGGCTCGCCGGATCGCCGAGACGCCCTCCTCGTCGCGCTCCTCGGCCGCCTCCGGCCGGCGCTCGAGCAGCTCGCGCACGAACTCCGCGTCGCCCGCGACGATCGCCTGGAAGAGGTCGCCGGCCACGCGCTGACTCTACGTGGCACGATCGATGAGTTGTCGTCGACATCGGGGTCTGATCTCGTAGAAGCCAAGAAGACGACGTTGAGCCTAGGGAGGACATCATGGATTGGAAGCTCGAGCTCGTCGTTGTTCCGGTCTCGGACGTAGATCGCGCTAAGGCCTTCTACACCGAGCAGGTCGGGTTCAAGGCGGACGTAGACCACCGCGCAGGGGACGACTTTCGCGTCGTCCAGCTCTCCCCGCCCGGCTCGGCCTGCTCCATCGCGATCGGAACGGGAATCGGGCAATCGGAACCGGGGTCGACGAAGGGCCTGCACCTAATCGTCTCCGATCTCGATGCCGCCCGGGCCGAGCTCGCCGACCGCGGGGTGAACGTCGGCGACCTCTTCCATTTCGGTGCGGAAGGTCGCACGGAGGGCGCGCATCCCGAGCGAGCCGACTACGGCACGTTCCTCAGCTTCGACGACCCGGACGGCAACAGCTGGCTCGTCCAGGAGGTCGGACGCACGAGGGCTAATCGCGGAGCATCGGGCGCGTGAGGCAGGTTGGCCCGCCGTCGCCCTTGCGCGAGATCTCGTCGCCGCGATAGGTGACGACGTCCACGCCCGCGTGCTCCATCCGCCGGCGTGTCTCGTCATTCCCTTCCAGCGCGAGCGCGCGGCGCGGCCCGAGGGCGAGCACGTTCGGCCCCATCGACTCGAACTCGTCATCCGGCACCTCGACCGTGCGGATCTCACGGTCGGCGAGCAGCTCCAGCAGCCGGACCGGAGCGAGCCGGGGGTAGACGAGCGCGAGGTCGGTGTCGAGCGGGGAGAGGAACGACATCAGGTGCATCACCTCGGCGGCGCCGTTGTAGTGCGGCAGGTCGAACCGGATCACCTCGACCCCCGGGAAGGCAGCCTCGAGCGCGTCGATCCCGGCCCCGTTCGTGCGATAGCCGTGACCGGCGAGAAGCGTCCGCTCGTCGAGCCAGACCGTGTCGCCGCCTTCGACCGCGGCGGGTTCCGCGAGCCGGTGCGCCACCGGCACGCCCGCGTCGCGGAGCGCCGCCGCGACTCCGTCGGGCTCACGGCGCCGGCCCTCCTTGCCCGGCCGCAGGACGACGACCCCCGCATCGCCGACGAGGACCGGGTCGTGGGCATAGATCGCATCCGGGTTCCCGGGATCGTGCCGCGAAAGCACAACGTCGGCTCCTGCCTCCTCGAGCATCAGGCAGAGCGCCTCGTGCTCGGCTGCGGCGACTCGCGGATCGGGCGCCGAGCGCCAGCCGTACTCGCGCCATGCCGCCGCGTCCTCGGGCAGTGGCGGGCGCACCAACACCCGCTTCAACGCGCCCGTCATCGACTGTGAGCCGTACCGGTTCACGGCAGCCGGAAAGCGATCTCGCCGAGTCGCCGGTACCCCTCGACCGAGGGGTGGTCGCCGTCGGAGGTCCATTCGTCTCGCATCCGGCCGTGCTCGTCGGGGTGCTCGAGCGTCGCGTAGAACGGGAGCACCTGCACGTCCTCTTCGCGTGCCAGCTCCTCGATCAGCTCGTTCAGCTGGTTGATCGGATCCTCCGCGCTTGGCCAGCCCCTGTTCCAGGGAAGGACGTTTGCGATCGCAACGCGCAGGCCGAGCTCCTTGCCGCGCCGCACCATCGCGCGCAGGTTCTCGGCCGCCGGCTCGACATCACGGCCCTGGGCGATGTCGTTGATCCCGCCCTGGACGACGAGCACGTCAGCGCCCGTCGCGCATGCGTCCAGCCGCTCCGCGATCTGGTCGGTGCGCTCACCGTAGACGCCGCAGTTGCGGAAGCGCAGCCGCGGATCGGACTCCGCGGCCCAATACTCCCACTGGCTCTGCGGATCGAGGGCATCGCCGATCTGGGCGCGCACGTCCGGGTCCGGATCCCAGGCCGGCGAGCCCGCGTGGATCGAGTCCCCCAGGGCGGCAACGACGATCTCCCCCTCCGCGTTCACAGTCGCGACCTCACCTCCCTCGGCCCGGCCGCATCCGGCGGCCAGCAGCGCGAGCAGAACGTATACGTGGACGTGGAGGCGCATCGGGAGGATGATCGTCTGATGAGTCTGTACGGCCCGCAGAGTCGCGAGTTCCAGGACAGGTTCGACACGCGCCGCCTGGCGGATCGGCTCGAGGAGCGCCTGGTCAAAGAGACAATCGACACAGACGACCGTGCGTTCATCGAGGCCCGCGACATGTTCTTCCTCGCGACCGCCGACGAGCACGCGCTGCCGCAGTGCTCCTACAAGGGCGGCGAGCCCGGCTTCGTACGCGTGCTCGACGAGCGGACGATCGCCTTCCCGAGCTACGACGGCAACGGGATGTTCCTCTCGCTCGGGAACCTCTCGGCGAACGCGAACGTCGGCCTCCTCTTCGTCGACTTCGAGGGTCAGAAGCGGCTGCGGCTGAACGGCAGCGCCTCGATCGACGAGGCCGACCCGCTGCTCGCCGGGTACGAGCGCGCCCAGTGCATCGTCCGGGTGCGCGCGACCCAGGTCTTCCCGAACTGCCCCCGCTACATCCACAAGCTCGAGCTCGTCGAGCGCTCGCGCTTCGTTCCGCAGACCGGGTGCGAGCCGCCGGTGCCCGAATGGAAACGTCGCGACTGGGCGGTCGACGTCTTGCCGGCCGGCGATCCGACTCGCAGTTAGTCGCCGGTCTCGGCGAGTCGCTGGTAGAAGAAGCCGCCGAGGAGGAGCACTGCGCCGACGGCGAGGAACGAGGCGGCGCGCGCGACCGAGCTGAGCGTCGCGAGGTCGTAGAGGAAGAGCTTGCCGAGCGCGAGCGCGAAGAGGCCGAGCGCGGCCAGCCTCAGCACCCGCTGCCCGCGGCGTAACCCAACGACGAGGGTCGTGAGAGCGACGAGACCCCAGAACGCGCTCACCGCGGTATGCCCGCGCTGGAACGCCGTCGTCGTTCCAGCGGCGCCGAGCTCCTGGACGAGCCCGAGGATCGCAAGCGAGGCGCCGTAGAGTCCGAGGACTGCAAGCGCCCACCGGAGCACGCGGCCGAGGTCGTCGAAACTGTCGTCGAGCCAGCGGTCGGCGAAGTCCGCCGGCCGATCGATCTTGCGAATCGCGAGAGCGAGCACTGCCAATGCGCCGAGGACGAGGAGCAGGGCGGGCACGCCATCCGCAGGCGTCTCGTTCGCCCGGAGGAAGTCCTCCGGCGTGGCGAGCAGCACGAGCGTCAGGACACCGGCGAGGAGCGAGAACGCGCTCGAGCCGAGCCAGAAACGGGGCTCGCGGAGGACGGTTCCGGCGCCGGCAAGCGCCGCGGCAGCGATCGCCCACGCGAGCACGAGCCAGGTGTGGTCGAGCAGCACGAGCGAGGACGCGAGCCCGAGTACGAGAGCAGAGACCCAGAAGCACGTCGCCAGGTTCCGCCGGCCGAAGACGGTGGCCGCGACGAACAGATACGCAACGCCGATGCCTGCGAGCGCGTAGCCGCGAGCGTCGCCGGCGAAGAGCTCGGCGCAGAGGAAGCCCGACAGCGCCGTGCTAAAGGCAGCGCCGACCACGGAGACGAGTCCGGTTCGCTCGGAGAAAACGCCGTGCAGAAGCGCCGCGGTGGCAGCCGCCACGGCGAGGACGACGGCGCACCAGCCGCGGTGGTCGGGCAGCTCGGGAAGGCTGAAGAACTCGAACGAAGCGAGGGTGACGCCAAAGCCGACAATCCCGCCGAGCTCGAGCAACCGCGAGCGTCGCAGCATCCCGGCCGCGAGCAGCGCAAGCGCTGTCAGACTCCACAGGGTCGTCACTCCGACATGGCCCCAGTCGAAGGAGGGCTCGATCGAGAGGCGTTCGGCGCCGGCGAGCAGCGCGAGCGAGGCGGCGTCGACGAGCACGAGCCCGCCGAGCGCGAGCGTGCCGATGCTGAGCGGACGGCGGTTGCGATCGGTCTCGGCGACGAGCTGCGCGAGCGCGGCCGGCATCGAGCTCCCGCTGCGGCTCGGAGGCCAGCTGCGGGCGAGCAGTCCGAATCCGAGCAGCGCCAGTCCGATCGCCGTCAGCGCGGGCACCCCGTCGAAGTGGCTCGGATCGGGCTCGTAGAGCGTGTCGAGCGGCGCCTCGTGGCCGAACGTGTAGAGGAGCGCGAGCAGCAGGTAGGCGAGCGCGACGAGCTGGAAGCGCGTCTCCGCGATCCGTCGGCCGAGCCAGCCAAGCGCCAGGGCTTCAACCGACCATGCGACGACGAGCGAGGGCCCGTCGAGGAACTGGGCGGTCGCCGTGGCCGCAAACGCGGTGCCAAAAACGGCTGCGAGCGCGCCGAGCTCGAGCGTGTCCTCCCGCCAGAAGGAGGCGGCGACCGCGCCGAAGGCTCCCGCGAGCACCGTGAGCCCGACCCCGCGCGCGTCACCCTCGAGCAGCGCAAACGACGAGACCCCGCCGAGGAGCGCTGCACCTGCGACCAAGATGCTCGCGAGCGAATCGAGCTGCGCTCGGGCAGTGGCGAGCTGGCGGGCGATGCCGGCTCCGAAGTAGAGCCCGACGAAGACGAGCGCGAGCGCGACGACGCTCGAGCGCTTCGGGTCGTCGTCGGCCAGAACGAGCGCGAGGATCTGGGGTGCGCTGACGGCGGCCGCCCAGGCAAAGAGACTTCGCCATTCCTTCGCGAGGGCGACGGCGGCAGCTGCCGCGAAGACGATCGCGACGAACGCGGTTCCCGTGACGGTGAGACTTCCGTCGAGGATGACGATCGCGGGCACGACCATCGCGCCGATCAATCCGAGCCCGGCAACGACCTCCGACGACCAGCGAAGCGAGAGCGCCACGCCTGTGCCGGCGATCGCAGCCGCGAGTGCAAGCGCCGCAAGCGAGGGGACGAGGTCGTAGAGCGCAGCCGCGGCGAGGAGCGTCGCGTAGCCGCCGGCGATTCCGGCGCCCGCGGCGGCGACGGCCGCATGGAGCCGGCCGTGGCGCGCGTGCAGGACGACGCCGGCTGCGAAGACGAGCGCCGACGCGCTGCCGCCGAGCACGACGCGGGCCAGCGGGCCGATCCAGCCGTTGTTGGCGGCGAGCACGAAGAAAAAGACGACGCCGAGCAGCGTCACGATGCCGCCCGCGAGCGCAAGCCCACGCGCGCCGAAGAGATCGGCCGCGTCGAGCTTCGGCAGCTCGAGCCTTGGAAGCTTCACGGAGCGCTCCCATTGGGCTGGCTCCCGCTCCATGCGCGGCGGCGCTGGTGGGCGTGCGGACGGAGGGGCGGGCGCGGCGATCCGGAGCGGTAGCGGCTCGGCGCTGACCTGCTCGACCACCATCGTGGGCGCGTCGTCGGCGAGCACCGTCGCGCGGATCGTCCGCAGCTCGCTGTGCAGCTCGCGGAGCTCGTTCTCCATCCGGTCGAGCCGGGCGAGCACGCCGGCGCTCATGCTTGTCCTCCCGTTGACTCGCGCGGAATCAGGTCGACGTGCAGGTCGCAGTCGAGCGCGTCGGCGATCCTGAGCAACGTGTCGATCCGAGGCGGCCGCCCGCCGCTCTCGAGTCGCGCGATCGCCGACTGCGTCGTCCCGACCCGCTGGGCGAGCTCGCGCTGGGAGAGACCCCGTTCGACACGCCGCGCCGCCACCTCGCCGGCAATCGCGGCGAAGAACCAGCCCTCCTCGGCACCCGCCAAACGGGCGCGCAGGCGCTCGAGTGGAAGCCGGTTCGCCGTCTCCGAGTATCGCATGTTTGCGATCATAGCCTAATTGCTATTGCTGTCAACCCTCGTCGAAGGATCGCTACGCGAGCAGCAAGCGGTGCCGTGCGAGCGCAGCGAGCACGGCGTCGACGTCGTCGGCCGTGTTGTAGAGATGCAGCGAGACGCGGAGGCTCGAGTCTCGTTCCGACGCGACGATGTCCTCCTCGCCGAGCACGCGTACAAGCTCGGGCGCGTCCGTCGAGCGCACGCAGACAAGCGGTCCGTGGGGCGGTGTCGCGACGCCGGCACCGAGCTCGTCGAGGCCGGTGACCAGGCGCCCGACGAGGCCGCGCACGTGCTCGGCGATCGCCGGGACGCCCGCCTCGGCGATGAGACCGACCCCGGCGACTCCCGCGTAGATGTTCGGCACGGGCGGCGTGCCGGCATCGAAGCGGCGCGCGCTGCGGTGAGGTCGGTAGCGCTCGATCTGCATCTCGAAGACGTTCTCATCGGCGAACCAGCCGGTCTGGGTGGGTAGGAGCTCGGTAACGAGGCCCGGCCGGCAGGCCATGAACGCGAGCCCCGCCGAGGCGAGGAGGTACTTGACGGTGCCGCCGACGACGATGTCGCCCGCCTTGGCGGCGTCGAGCGGGATCGCGCCGATCCCCTGGTAGCCGTCGACGAGCATCAGCGCGCCGTGCTGGCGGGCGAGCGCGTAGATCGCCGTCACGTCGTGAACGGCGCCCGTCCGATAGGACACGAGAGTCGAGCAGACGAGCGCTGTCCGTTCGTCGATCGCCGCTGCATACGCTTCCGGCTCGGGCGCGACCTGGACGACCTCCGCGCCGCGCAACTCCTGCGCGTGCGCGATCTGGCCGATTGTCGGGAACTCGTTCTCGGAGATCACGATCCGCTTCCGCTCGCCCGAGAGGTCGAGCGCGGACACGAGCGCGCTGACCGCGGCCGACACCGAAGTCTGGATCGCGACGTCGTCGGGCTGCGCGCCGAGCAGGCCCGCGAACGCGGCGCGCGCGGTCTCGGCACGCTCGACCCAGTGCTCCCACTCGGCCCCGTTCTCGTCCCAACCGGCGAGGTACTCCTCGTAGGCGACACGCACGTCATCGGAGAGCGCCCCCTGCGAGCACGAGTTGACGTAGACCTTGCGCTCGAAGACGGGAAAACGCCCGCGAATCGCCTCGCCCACGAGCCTCGTCCCTGCGTCCGTCCCTGTCACCGTCTCTGCGACCTCGTCTGCGACCGTCTCTGCGACCGTCTCTGCGACGGGGTGTCCTCAACGGCCAAGGTAGGCCTTCCGCAGATCCTCGTTCTCGATCAGCTCGCTCGCCTGGCCCGAGAGGACGACGCGGCCGGTGGAGAGGACGTAGCCGCGGTCGGCGATCGAGAGCGCCATGTTCGCGTTCTGCTCGACGACGAGCATCGCGACACCGGCCTCGTGCACCTGCTGGATGATCTCGAAGCTCCGCTCCACGAGCACCGGCGCGAGGCCCATCGACGGCTCGTCCATCAGCAGGAGCTTGGGATGGCTCATCAACGCGCGGCCCATCGCGACCATTTGCTGCTCGCCCCCGGAGAGCGTTCCGGCAAGCTGAGAACGACGCTCGTAGACCATCGGAAAGAGTGAGTAGACGCGCTCGAAATCGTCCTTACGGCCCTTCCCGTCTCGATTCAGGTACGCGCCCATCTCCAGGTTCTCGAGCACGGTCATCGGCCCGAAGAGCCGCCGGTTCTCGGGCACGATCGCCATCCCGCGGCCGATCCGGTGGCTCGTCGAGCGCCCCGTCACGTTCTCCCCGTCGAACGTGACGGTGCCCGATTTCGGCCGCACGATTCCGAGGATCGTCTTCAGCGTCGTCGACTTCCCGGAGGCGTTGCCGCCGAGCAGCGAGACGAGCTCACCCGCGCCGACCTCGATCTCCACATCCTGGAGGATGTGGATCAGGCCGTAGAAGGTGTTGATCCCGGAGAGGCGGAGCAGCGGCTCAGGCGTCACTTCCGCTGTACTCACTTGGATTGGGAAGCCTTGGTCCCGAGGTACGCCTCGACGACGCGCGGGTCGGTCGCGACCTCGTTGAAGGAACCCTCTGCGATCTTGATCCCATGGTCGAGCGCGATCACGCGGTCCGAGATCCCCTCGACGACGTGCATGTCGTGCTCGATCACGAGAATCGTGTAGCCGCCCTCCGTCCGGAGCTTCCCGATCAGCTCGGTGATCTCGTGCGTCTCGACAGGATTCATCCCTGCCGCGGGCTCGTCGAGGAGGAGCAGGCGCGGATTCGTCGCGGTCGCACGCGCGATCTCGAGCCGCCTGCGGTTCGCGTACGAGAGGCTGTACGCGGGCTGATCCCAGCGGTAGCCCATCAGCCGCTCCCCGAAGAAGGCGAGCCGCCGCTCCGCGAGCTCGCGGATCTCGCGCTCCTCGCGCCGCTGGCCGGGCGTCCGCAGCATCGCCCGGAAGACGCCCGCCTTCGTGTGTCCGTAGGCCGCGGCCATCACGTTCTCGCGCACCGTCATGTTCAGGAAGAGTCGCAGCGTCTGGAAGGTACGGGCTATTCCGCGTCGTGTGATCTGGTGCGGCTCGAGGCCGACGATGCTCTCCCCTTCGAAGCGAATGTCCCCGGCGGTCGGCTCGTAGATGCCCGTGACGAGGTTGAAGAGCGTCGTCTTGCCGGCGCCGTTCGGGCCGATCACGCTGACGATCTCGCCTTCGCGCACGTCGAGGTCGAGCCTGTCGATCACCGAGAGGCCGCCGAAGGCCATCGAGACGCTCCTCAGCTCGAGCAGACCTGCAGCCGGGGCGCTCACACGATCTCCACGCGCTTCTCGCCGAGCACGCCCTCCGGCCGGGCGACCATGACCGCGATCAGGATCGCGCCGAGGACGACGAAGCGCGTCGGCTCCGGCTTCGCGAGCATGACGTTCTCCCAGACGAACGCGGCCAGGTAGAGCGTTGGCACGAGCAGCGCCAGGCGCTGCCACCCGCGCACGAGTGTCAGGGTCAGCACCGCAGCGACGAGGCCGATGTAGGAGACCGGCGTGACCCAGCCGGCGAGATTGCCGGGCACGACGACCCATTCGTTCGCCCACCCGCCGAGCCTGCCGCCGTCGGCGGCGGCTCCCGCGGTCCAGCTCCCGTCGATCGACCCGGCCAGCGCATGCAGGGCGAAGCCGAGCGCGAGCGTGGCGCCGAGGACGACCGCGAGCCGGCGCGAGAAGCGCAACGCGCCGACGAGACCGAGCACGACCAGCACGTAGAAGAGGAAGCGCGAGTCGCCGGGCTCGCGCAGCACCTCGAGCAGCACGCTGATCCCGATCGCGCCGATCACGACTCCCGCCTGGCTCCCGGCGCCGCCGAGAATGACCATGGTGTAGATCGTGATCAGCAGCGGGAACTCGAACGTCTGGGGAAAAACGCTGCCGTTCAGCGCCGTCACGAGTGTCCCCGTCAGGGCCGCGACGGCGGCGCCGAACGCGAAGGCGGTCAGCTTCAACCAGTTGACCGGCATGCCCATCAGCTCCGCGGCCAGCGGGTCCTCGCGCAGCGACCGCCACGCGCGCCCGGTTCGCGACGCGTTTGCGAAGCGCAGCGCGACGAACACGACGACGAAGAAGGCGAGCGCCACGTAGAGGTAGGCGACGTTGAAGATGCCCTCGTCCGAGACGGGCAACTCACGGCCGAAGAGGGAGAGCGGCTGGACGTTGAGGATCCCGTTCGGGCCGCCCGCCACGTCATCGCCCAGGATGCTGTCGCTGTTGTTCGAGACGGTCAGGAAGATCTGGAAGAAGAAGAGCGTCACGATCGCCAGGTAGTCGCCGACGAGTCGCCGCGACGGAAGCCCGACGAGCAGGCCGACGAGCCCGCCGACGACGGCCGCGGCCGGGATCGAGACGAAGACGGGCAGATGCAGGTCGTAGCGGTCGGCGCTCAGGAACGCATAGGTGTACGCGCCGACCCCGTAGAACGCGACGAAGCCCAGATCCAGCAGGCCGCCCCACCCGACGACGACGTTGAGCCCGAGCGCGAGCAGCATGTAGATCACCGTGTCGAAGGCGATCCGGCGGACGTAGCCGCTCTCGAAGCCGACCGGCAGCGCCGCCACGACCGCGATGAAGAGGACGAGCCACGCCCACCAGGGCACGGTTCGCAAGCGGGTTTCGAGTACCCCCAGCCACCCGCCGCGGCCGCCGCGTCGCTCAGTTGAGCGCGCGACCCATTCGTCCTGTCCGATCCGCGGCCCCGAGGTCGCCGACGCCGCCGGCACGGCCTCTTCGATTCGCTCCTTGCGGGTGTCGTCGTCCATTAGATGATTGATGCCATGAGATCGTCCGTCTCGGGGCACGAGCTGGCAGCTCCGGGGCGCGGGATCAGGCCGTTGCCGATGCCGGTCGCATCGGTGACGGGCTGAGCACGCGAAGCGGACGGGCTGGCGGGGCGGCCGCAAGGCCGCTCAGGTAGTCCGGGAGCGGCCCAGACACGCCAGATCGTGTCCCGAGCGCGCCAGATCGTGGCATCAATCATCTAGACCTTCTTGATGTCGGGCCTGCCGAACAGTCCCTGCGGGCGGAAAAGCATGAAGACGATCAGGATCACGAACACGAGCAGGTCGGACCAGCGCGTCGAGATGTAACCCTGCGTGAACGCCTCTGCGAAGCCCAGGATCAGCCCGCCGACCATGGCCCCCGGGATCGAGCCGATTCCGCCGATCACGGCGGCCGTGAAGCCCTTCAGCCCGGCGAGAAAGCCGATCGCCACGTCGGTCGGCGCCCGCAACGCGAACATCACGCCGGCCGCGCCGGCGAGGGCGGAGCCGAGCACGAACGCGAACACGATCACGCGATCGACGTCGATCCCCATCATCGCGGCGGCCTCGCGGTCGTGCGATGTCGCACGCATCGCCTTGCCCATCCGCGTCCGGGTGACGAGCAACCAGAGCACGATCATCAGCGCGAACGCCGAGGCGATGATCACGATCCTGAGCAGCGGTATGCGCACGTTGCCGATGTCGAAGCCGTTGAAGAAGAGCGCTCCCTCGGAGAGCGAGAAGGCGTCGTAGTCGCGCTGCTCGGAGCCGAACATGAGCTGCATCGAGTACGCGAGGAAGAAGGAGACGCCGAGCGCACTGATCAGGGGCGCGATCCTGGGCGCATTGCGGAGCGGCCGGTAGGCGAAGCGCTCGATCACCACGCCGAGGAGCGCGCAGCCGGCCATCGCCGCGAGCGTGATCAACACCAGCAAGAGCCAGGTCGGCACCTTCGGGTCGGTCGAGCCGCCGAGGAGCTGCAGCGTGCCGAAGCCGATGAACGAGCCGACCATGAACACGTCGCCGTGGGCGAAGTTGAGCAGCTTCAGGATTCCGTAGACGAGCGAGTAGCCGAGCGCGATCAGCGCGTAGACACTCCCGAGCGTCAAGCCGTTCAAGGTCAGCTGGATGAAGGTGTCCACGGAGCGCCCGATCCTCCCAGAAAGACGAGCGGCCCGGCAATCGTGCCGGGCCGCTCGAGCGTTTCCTTACTTCGGTCTAGCCGACCAGCTTGTACGAGCCGTTCGACTGGATCTGGAAGATGTAGAACTTCGCGTTCAGCGGGTCGTTCGACTTCGTCGAGAAGCGGAACGTGCCGCCGAGGATCCAGTTGGGAATCCGCACCTGCTTGACCTTGCGCAGCACCGCACGCCGGTTCGGCAGGACGTTCTTGTTCGCCACGCACGCCGCCTTGACCGCGCGCAGCGCGACCTGGACGGCCCCGTAGGTCGGAGGCCCGAACGACTCGAGCTCCGACTTCGGGTTGTCCCGCTTCCAGCCGTCGATCAGCGCCTTGGAAGTGGCGACGCCGCTGATGTCGGGAGCGAAGTTGGACACGTACGAGCCGGCCAGCTTGAACTGGGCCGGCGAGTTCGCCCCGTCGCCGCCGAACACCTTCGCCTTCTTGCCCTGCTCGATCAACTGCTGCCCGAACGTCTGCGCGTCCGGAGGCTGCTGCGTCGGGAAGAAGACGATGTCCGCATCGCTCGGCGTCCGCGTCACGAGCGACGAGAAGTCCGTCGTCCGCACCGAGGTGGAGAGCCGGACGACCTCGACGTTCCCCGCCCGCAGAACGAGCTGGGCCGCGTCGGCGAGACCGACCGAATACGGCTCCTGGAAGTCGATGATCACGACCTTCTTCACGTTCAGCTTGTCGATCATGTAGCGGGCGTCACTCGGTCCCTGGATGAAGTCGCCGGGAACGACCCTGAAGAAGCCGGGCGTACCTTCACGCGGGCTGCCCTTCGTCAGCGACGTGCGGGTGGCCGACGGCGAGATGTGCGGCATACCGGCCGCGAAGTACGTCTGGCTCGTCGCTGCGACGGCCCCCGACGTGGCAGGCCCGATGACGGCGACGACGCTCCGGTCGGCGACGTACTTCTGCGCCAGCGCCTGAGCGGGCGCCGGGCCCTGCTCGACGGGCGTGTCGCCGGTCAGCAACTGCACCTTCAGTCCGAGCCCGGGAGCAAGCCGTTTCACGGCGTACTTCGCCCAGGAGAGCTGGGCGTTCCCGAGGAAGCCGGCCCCGCCGGTGAGCGGCGTCACGAGCGCGATCTTCAGGGTGCTGTTGCAGCGCACGGCCTGCTGAGAAGCATCCGTCCGCATTGCGGCCGTCGGCCTCGCGACTGCGGACGCTGCCAGTACCGCAGCGACCCCGGTCACGAGCGCCAGAACGATGGCTTTCTTCATTCGTCGTCCTCCTTGTGGTTTTTGGATCGAAATAGTGGTTTCCGTCGTATTCGACGCTTTCACCGTCAACTTGTTGCCCCGGCGGTCGCCGCGTCGTAGGAACGAGATGCCGGGTCGCCGGACGGATGGAAGACGCCGAGGATCCGCATCACCCCGGGCCCGGTGTTCTCGATGCAGTGCACCTGCTGCGGGGGAAGATGGAAGCAGGAGCCTGGTGCGAGCGGGATCTGCTCGCCGTTGACGTGTGCGATCCCACGGCCCTCGACGATGTAGCCGACCTCGTCGTAGGTGTGACTGTGATCGGGCGCGCGGCACGGCTCGACCACGCCGACGAACTGCGTCACCTCGGCGCAGCCCGCGTCCTGGTTGACGAGGTAGCGGAACGTCCGCTTCGCGTCGGCCCGGAGCTCGGGCTGCTCGGCGAAGCGAATCGTGACGCGTCGGCCGCTGCGGTCTTCCCCGGCTGGAGCGCTGACCGAAAGGACGTGCAGCTCGTCCGAGCCGGGGTTCTCGACGATGTACCGCTCGGCCGCGCGGACGTAGGCGCCCGTGTCCGGCTCGAGCGAGTGGGGCTCCCCCTCGAGCACGAGCGTCGCGCTGCCCGAGACGACGTAGAGGAGCTCGTCGCGGTCGTCGTCGCCGCGCTCGAACGAGCGTCCGGGTGCGAACCGGAGCACCCGCTGCTCGAGGAGGCCGGCGTCGAGCGTCACCTTCTCGAGCGTCGTGTCGCCCTCGGAACGGCGCCCGTCGAGGTCGTGCTCGGAGATCACTAGCGCCCGCCGCATCGCTCCATCACACCGCGTCGGGGCTGACATGTCAACAAACGAGCCTCGTCGTTCGGTCCGTCGCCTAGAGTGGACGCCGTGACCGTCGTCGAAGCCGTCGATCTGCGCCGCACCTACAAGACCACGACCGGGACGATCCGGCGGCGCTCGCTCGAGGTCGAGGCGGTGCGCGGGGTCAGCTTCTCGATCGCCGAGGGCGAGCTCTTCGGCCTCCTCGGGCCGAACGGGGCCGGCAAGACGACGACGATCAAGATGCTGATCACGCTCCTGATCCCCACCTCCGGGGAGGCACGCGTGCTCGGACACGACGTGGTCAAGGATGCGCGCTGGGTGCGCGAGCGGATCGGCTACGTCTTCGGCGGCGACCGCGGTCTCTACGAGCGGCTCTCGGCCATGGACAACCTCCGTTACTTCGCCGAGCTCTACGGCG
Organism: Gaiellaceae bacterium; assembly: GCA_037720595.1. GTDB lineage: Bacteria > Actinomycetota > Thermoleophilia > Gaiellales > Gaiellaceae > Gaiellasilicea. The sequence goes on from JBBJLW010000011.1 coordinate 62,353, forward strand.
TCGAGCCGAAGCGCCAGCGCCCCCGGATCGACGAGCTGCTCGAGCTCGTGGGACTGAAGGGCCGCGAGAAGGAGCGCGTCGAGGGCTACTCCCGCGGGATGCGCCAGCGCCTCCACATCGCCCGCGGGCTGCTCCACGATCCGCCCGTCGTCTTCCTCGACGAGCCGACCATCGGGGTCGATCCCGTCGGCGCCCGCGAGCTGCGCGCCACGATCGCCTCGCTGACCGCATCCGGGAAGACCGTCCTCCTGACCACGCACTACATGTTCGAGGCGGACTCGCTCTGCGACCGGATCGCCGTGATCGCGAACGGGGAGATCGTCGCGCAGGGGACGCCGCGGGAGCTGAAGGCCGGCGTCGCGGACGGCAGCGTCGTCGAGGTCGAGGTGTTCGGCGTCGAGGAGCGCTCGGTCGAGCGGGTGCGCGCGCTCGCCGGCGTGCGGGCGGTCGCGGTCGAGGACCGCGAGCAGAAGCAGCTCCTGATCGTCCAGACGGCGCCCGGGCTCGAGCTGACCCACGCGATCCTCTCGCAGCTCGACGGCGTCTCGGTCGGCCGGGTCTCCTCCCGCGAGCCCACGCTCGAGGACGCGTATGTGGCGCTCGTGACCGCCGCTTGATCCTCCGGACGCGATGATGCTGCAGGCGTTGCGGGTGATCAGGATCGGCTGGCTCCTGCAACTCAAGACGATGGCGCGGTCGGGCTTCGACGTCCTGACCGCAGTCGTCACCCCGATCACCTACGCCTCGATCGCCTTCTTCCTCTACCGCCGCGGCGGCGGCGCGGAGACACTGCTCTGGGTCTCGCTCGGCGCCGCCTTCATGGGGCTCTGGGCCTCGACGCTCTGGGGCGCGGGCAACACGATCCAGCGCCAGCGCTCGCAGCAGACGCTCGAGTTTGCGATTGCCGCCCCGACGCCGTTCCTCGTCTCGCTGATCGGCACGAGCCTCGCAAGCTCGACTGTCGGCCTCTACTCGCTCGTCGCAACGATCACCTGGGGCCACCTCCTCTTCGACGTGCCGCTCGAGCTCGCGCATCCGATCCTGTTCGCGCTCTCGCTGCCCGCCGCCGTGCTCTCGCTCGGCCTGCTCGGGATAGTGATGGCCGCGACGTTGATTCTGTACCGCTACGCCTGGGCGCTTGCGAACATGCTCGAGTATCCGGTCTGGCTCGCCGCTGGCCTGCTCGCGCCGATCGCGCTTCTCCCGGGCTGGGTCCACCCGATCTCCTACGCGCTCGCGCCGACTTGGGGCGCGAAGGCCGTCCGCGAGAGCGTGCTCGGCGGCTCGCCGCTCACGGCGATCGGCGTCTGCCTGGGACTCGCGGCGGTCTATCTCGTGATCGGCTTCTTCTTCGTCCAGAACTTCGAGCGGCTCGCACGGCAGCGGGCGACACTCGCGCTCTCGTGACGAGGCGCGCGTGACCGCCGCGCGGATCTTCGTGGTCGGCGGCGTCCTCTCCTACCGGGCGCTCTTCAACTGGATGCAGCCGATCGTCTACGTGCCGACGATGCTCGGCGGGCCGCTCTTCCAGATCCTCTTCTTCGCGTACATCGGTCGCGCGAGCGGAGTCGAGACGGACGGATTCTTCGTCGTCGGCAACGCAGTCCAGGTCTCTGCGATGGCCGGAATCTTCGGCGTCGCGATGACGATCGGCGGCGAGCGTTGGACGCAGACGCTCTCGCTCGTCCTCGTCAGCCCCGCGAACCGGTTTGCGCTCTTCCTCGGGCGTGCGCTGCCGCTCATCGTGAACGGCTTCGTGCTCTCCTCTTTCGGTTTCGTCGTCGGGCTCGCGCTGCTCGACTTCGAGCTCGACCCCAGCGTCGTGCCCGCGCTCGCGGCCTGCGTGCTCGTGACGACGGCCTCGTGCACCGCGTTCGGGTTCATCATCGGCTCGATCGGCCTCTACGCGCGCGAGATCTTCGTCGCCGCGAACCTTGCCTATATCGGGCTCCTGCTCTTCTGCGGCGTCAACGTGCCGCTCGACGAGCTGCCCGCCTGGATGCGGGCGATCAGCGAGGTGCTGCCGCTGACCCACGGGATCCAGGCTGCGCGCCTCGTTGCCGACGGCGCCTCGCTCGGCAGCGTCGACGGTTTGATCCTGCGAGAGCTGCTCGTCGGGGCCGGCTACGCCGCTGCCGCGTACCTCCTCTTCCGCACCTTCGAGGCGGCCGGGCGCCGCACCGCCTCCTTCGACAACTACTGATGCGGGCGCTGCGGCTCCTCTGGGTGGGCTGGGTCGTGCACATGAAGATGCTGACGCGCTCGGCCTTCAACTTCTGGCTAGGGATCGTCTACCCGCTCTTCTTCGCCACCGCGGCCTTCTTCATGTTCCAGTCCGGCGACGATCCGAAGCCGCTCCTCTACGCGTCGCTCGGTGCGGCCGTGATGGGGATCTGGGGCGCGACGAGCACTTCCGCGGGAGCCGCTCTGGCGCGCGAGCGCTGGACGGGGACGCTCGAGCTCCTCGCGACCGCGCCGGCCCATTTCGCCCTGATCCTGCTCCCGGTGACGATCGCGATGGCGACGATCGGGATGTACAGCATGATTGCGACGCTCGTCTGGGGTCGGCTCGTCTTCGGAATCGAGCTCGAGGTCGGCGACCCGCTCGCGTTCGCCCTCGCCGTGCCCGCCACCGTCGTCTCGATCGGTGCACTCGGCTTCCTGCTCGCGGTCGCGTTCGTCCGCTTCCGCCAGGCCTGGGCGCTCGGGAACATGCTCGAGTACCCGGTCTGGCTGATCTCGGGCTTCCTCGTCCCGCTGACGCTCTTCCCCGCCTGGGTCCGCCCGATCTCGTGGGCGCTCGCCCCAACTTGGGGGATCAGCGCGATCCGCGGCGCGGCGCTCGGCGGCTCGCCCTACGGCGACATCGCGCTCGCGCTGCTCCTCGGGACCGGCTACACGCTGGCCGGGATCCTGCTGCTCGAGCGGGCGCTGCGCTCGGCGCGCCTGAAGGCGTCGCTGTCGCTTTCGTGATGGGGGCGCTCTCGTGACCGGCGTCAGGGTCTTCGTGATCGGGGGATTGATCAGCTATCGCGCCCTCTTCGGCTGGCTCTCGCCCTGGGTGTTCATCCCGAGCCTGCTCGTCGCGCCGGTCTTCCAGATCCTGCTCTTCGTCTACATCGGGCGCTCGGCCGCGCTCGAGTCTGACGAGTTCTACGTGATCGGGAACGGAATCCAGTACGCCTCGATCCCGTGCGTCTTCGCGATGACGAACATCATCGCGGGCGAGCGCTTCCAGCAGACGCTCGGCTCGATCCTGATCACACCCGCGCCGCGCCTGCCCCTTTTTGTCGGCCGTGCGCTGCCGGTCGTCCTGAACGGGTTCTTCGTCGCCGCCTTCGGGCTCGTGGTCGGCGGCCTGATCGTCGGGATCGACGTGCCCGCCTCGGCATTCGGGCCGCTCGTGCTCGTGACCGCGGTGAGTGCCCTCTCCTGCACCGGACTCGGGCTGCTCAGCGCCGGGCTGGGACTGATCGTGCGCGAGACCGCGGTGCTCTCGAACGTCCTCTTCGGGATCCTCCTGGTCTGCACCGGCGCGAACGTGCCGCTCGACGCGCTGCCGGACTGGCTGAGCACGGCCGCGCAGGGGCTGCCGTTCACGCACGGGATCGAGGCGGCGCGGCTGCTCGCCGACGGCGCCCCGTTCGGCGAGGTCACCGGGCTCGTCGGCTCCGAAGCCCTGATCGGAGCGATCTACGCGACCGCCGGATATCTGCTGATCCGCGTTCTCGAGCGGCACAGTCGCAAGCACGCGACACTCGAGCGCGCCTGAGGCGCGACGCTTCGAGCGCGCCTGACCCCTTTGGCTAGGCTCGGAAGATGCTGCGAATCTTCTGGGTCGGGTGGCTCTTCAACCTGAAGAACCTGACGAACTCGCTCTTCTTCGTCCTGATCAGCGTGCTCCAGCCGGTCATCTTCGCCTCGATCGCGTTCTTCATGTTCGAACGCGGCGACCGGGGCGGCGGCCTGCTCTACGCGGCGCTCGGAGCCGGGCTGATGGGGATCTGGTCGTCGACGCTCTTCGGCTCGGGCGGGGCGATCCAGTGGATGCGCTGGCAGGGCACGCTCGAGATCGCGATCGCCGCGCCGGTCCGCTTCCTCTGGGTACTCCTGCCGCTGACGATCTCCACCGCCACGATCGGGCTCTACTCGATCGTGGCGACGCTCTTCTGGGGCCGTATCTTCTTCGGCGTCCCGCTCTCCTTCGAGCATCCGGCGCTCTTCGCGCTGGCGCTGCCGGTCACGGTCGTCAGCCTCGGCCTGCTCGGGCTCGTCCTGGCCTCGACCTTCGTCCTCTACCGGCAGGCGAGCGCGTTCTCGAACCTGCTCGAGTATCCCGTCTGGCTCGCGACCGGCCTGCTCGTCCCGCTCTCGCTCCTCCCCGGCTGGGTCGAGTGGCTCTCGTGGGTGCTGGCCCCGACCTGGGGAATGGAGGCGGTGCGGAACGCGGCGCTCGGCGGCGAGGTGTGGGAGGGAATCGGGATGTGCGTTCTCCTTGGCGCCGTCTACCTCGCGCTCGGCTCGTTCTTCATGCAGAACTTCGAGCGGCGCGCCCGCCAACAGGCGACGCTCTCGCTGACGTGACCGCCGCGCTGCGCGTCTTCTTCGTCGGCGGGCGGATCTCGTATCGCGCGCTCTTCAACTGGATCAGCCCGGTCATGTACGTGACGACGATGCTCGGCAGCCCGCTCTTCCAGATCCTCTTCTTCACCTACCTCGGCCGCTACGCGGGCAGCCGCGGCGACGAGTTCTTCATCGTCGGCAACGCCGTCCAGGTCTCGGCGATGGCCGGGATCTACGGGATGGTGATGGGGATCGCGAACGAGCGACAGTTCGGGACACTGACTCCCTTGCTCGCGACCCCCGCGAACCGGCTCGCCGTCTTCGCAGGCCGCGCCCTGCCGAATATCGTCAACGGACTTGCCGTTTCGTCGTTCGGGTTCGCCGTGAGCTGGCTGTTGCTGGACTTCAGTCCCGACGCGGCGTCGTTGCCCTCGCTCGCGTTCGTGGTGGTCGTCACCGTCGTCTCGTGCACCGCACTCGGAATGCTGATCGGCTCGATCGGCCTGCGCGCTCGCGACGTCTTCTTCGCCGCCAACCTCGTCTACTTCCTGATGCTGCTCTTCTGCGGCGTCAACGTGGACGTCGACTCGCTGCCTGGCTGGATGGAGGCGATCGGCCGCTCGGTGCCGCTAACGCACGGGATCGAGGCCGCGCGCCGGGTCGTCGATGGTGCAACGCTCGGCGACGTCCGCGGCCTGGTCGTCACGGAAGCGCTGATCGGCGCCGCCTACGCCGTCGCGGCCTACGTCCTCTTCCGGTTCTTCGAGGCGGAGAGCCGCCGCCGCGCGAGCCTGGAGACGTTCTAGTTCGAGAGGTACTACAGCTCGAACAGCTCGAAGTCCTTGCCCGTCACGTGGACGGCGACGTTGCGCACCGGCACGGGGCCGAGCGAGCCCTCGAACGAGCCGCGGTGCGCGTGCCCGTGAAGAACGAGGTCGGGACGGTGGACGCCGATCGGGGCCGCCAGCCGCGAGGAGCCGAGGAAGGCCCAGATCGTCTCGGGCTCGCCGACGAGTGTCTCGGGAATCGGCGCGTAATGCAGCAGCACGATCCGGCGGTGGCAGCCCGAGATCGCCTCGAGCCCGGCCTCGATCGCCTCGACCTCGCGGGTTGTCTCGGCGTACACCTCGCGCAGGAGCGGCTCGCCAAAGTCGGGCAGCTCGGCGCCCGGAAAGCCTCCGACGAAGCCCTTCGCGCCGACGATCCCGACCTCGAGCTCTCCGACCTCGTGGAGCGAGACCTCGTGCTGCAGCACGACGACGCCTGCCTCGCGCAGCACGGCCACCACTTCCTCGCAGCGGTTCAGGTGGTAGTCGTGGTTTCCGAGCACGGCGACGACCGGGATGGGCAGGTCGCGGCAGATATCGGCAAGGACGGCGGCCTGCTCGGGGTCGCCGTGGGTCGTCAGATCGCCGGCGAGCAGCACGAGATCGGCCTGCTCTCCGGCCACCTGAAAGGCATGCGTCAGCCGGTCGCGCAGCGGCTCGGCGCAATGGATGTCGCCTGCGGCGGCAATGCGGACGGTCGTGCTCATTCCGACCGTTCTCTACCTCGCCCGCGCTTCACAAACGATCGAGCGGGTACCGAGCCAGCCCGATGGTGCGCACGCCGGACGAGAGCTTTCCCGACCTGATCGACGCGATGAAGCTCGCCTCGGCCGCACTCCGCGACGCCGAGGTGCCGCACCTGCTCGGCGGTGGACTCGCTGCGTGGGCTCGCGGAGGGCCACCGACCGAGCACGACGTCGACTTCTTCGTCCGCGAGGCAGACGCCGAGCGCGCCCTGCAGGCGCTCGTCGACGCAGGGATGACCGCCGAGCGGCCTCCGGAGGGCTGGCTCCTGAAGGCGTGGTGCGGGGAGACGCTGATCGACCTGATCTTCCATCCAGGGCGGTCCGGTCGGCGACGAGCACTTCGAGCGCGCCGAGCTGCTCGAGGTGATGGCGCAGCCGCTCCCAGTTGCCTCGCTCGACGACGTGATCGTGACGAAACTGCTCTCGCTCACCGAACAGGAGCCGAATTTCGCCGGTGTGCTCGAGCTGGCACACTCCCTGCGCGAGCAGATCGACTGGGAGGTGGTGCGCCGCCGAACCGAGTCGTCGCCGTTCGCCCGTGCCTTCTTCACCCTGGTCGAGGAGCTCGGGATCGTCGAGTTGCGGCAAGCCTCCTAGAAATAGAAGGTCGTCCAGGCCTCCCACCAGCTCTCCGCAGTGACAATGATCGTCCGGTCGTCGACTCGCTCGACGCCCTTCCGGAAGCGGAGCTTGTCCGGCGCCCCCGTGTGCTTGAACTCGACTCGGATCTCGCAGGGACTGCCGGGACTCCACGGCTCGACGGCCTTCAGGTTCGAGAGCGCCTGCTTCGCACCCGCCTCGATCAGCTCGCGCGCCCTTACCGGTGGAATCTGCCGCGCCGACTGGACGCCGAGCCCGGTCTTGACCGCGACCGTCGTCAGTCCTGAGCCGAGCAGGTCGCTGCCTTCCGCGCACGCGGCCTCGTCGCCGGTGACGAGCAGCACGGGACAGTTCCACGTTCCGCAGACGGCGGCATGGATACCGGTCTCGCCGACGCGCGTGCCGTTGAACCAGAGGTTGAAGTAGTCCTGGCCCGACACCGTGTGGTTGAGCACACCCAGTCGCGTGCCGGCCATTGCGTGCATCCCGACGAGGAGCGCCGCATCGCAGCCTTCCTCCAGGAAGTCCGTGTACTCGGTCCAGTCGTCCTGGACGACGAACTCGCAGTCGGGATGGAGCAGCTCCGGCATCAGCGAGTTGAACGACCACTCCTTGCCGGCACCGTGGCAGTCCATCACGACGATCTCGGTCGCGCCGGCGGCCTTCGCGCCACGCACGGCCGCGTTGATCTCCTCGGTATAGAGCTTGCGCCCCTCGTCGTAGAGCGGCAGGCCGCCGCCGGTCTGGGCGCCCTTGACGATCCCGGAGACGCCTTCCATGTCGGTGATGATGTGGATGCGCACCGCGCGTTAGCCTAAGCGATCGTGGAAACCGGCCTCGCAGGCAAGGGCGTCCTCGTGACCGGCGCGTCCGGTGGGATCGGCGCCGCCTGCGCGCGGGCCTTCGAAGCCGAGGGAGCGCGGGTGGCCGTTCACTATCACCGCGGCGAAGAGCGGGCCCGCGAGGTCGCGGCCGAGCTCGACGGTGCACCCATCGTTCAGGGAGACCTCACCGACGAGCTCGAGGTTGACCGGCTCTTCGAGGAGACGCGCGCCGCGCTCGGCCGGATCGACGTCTGTGCCGCGATCGCCGGGGTCTGGCCCTCGGACGACGCGCCGGTCTGGGAGCTCTCGCTCGAGCGGTGGGAGCGCACTCTGAGCCAGAACCTGACGTCGGTGTTCCTGACCGCGCGCGGCTTCTCCGCGAGGTCGAGCGGAACGGCGAGGGCTCGCTCGTGCTCGTCGGCTCGACTGCGGGAATCGTCGGCGAGGCCGGCCACGCCGACTACGCGGCCGCGAAGTCGGCCGTCCTCGGCGGGCTCCTCCTCAGCCTCAAGAACGAGATCGTGCGGGTGGCTCCGCGCGGCCGGGTGAACGCCGTCGCGCCCGGCTGGACGGAGTCGCCGATGACACGCGGGCACGTCGATCCGGAGGCGGTACAGCGGATCTCGCGGACGATGGCCCTGCGCAAAGTCGCCCAGCCCGAGGATGTCGCGCGCCAGGTGGTCGTACTTGCCTCGAACGAGCTCTCGGGCCACGTCACCGGCCAGGTCGTAACGGTCGCCGGCGGGATGGAAGGCCGCGTCGTCCACGACCCCTAGAAAGACGAAAGCGACGAGCCTTCTGAGCTCGTCGCTTCCTCACTCGTCGTGCCGCAGGAGAGATTGCCGTCAGTCCCCGACAAGAAGAGCACTCTCCTCATCGGCAGCAGCGCCGAAAACTTGAGAGGAAAATTCGTGGGCCGAAAACGGCCCCTTTCGGGATCTCCGCGACCGGCACGTTCAAGGACGCGAGCCTGAAGGGGAACCAACCCGCGAGGAACAGATCAGGGCCGTGCCCATTCAGGGAAGTGAGCCCGGGAGCGAAGCGACCCTTCAGGGGTCTTGCGCGGGCGCGGGCTCCGCCCGTGCCCTTGCGCACAAAAACAGAGCGAAGCGACCCTTCAGGGGTCTTAGCGCGGGCGCGGGCTCCGCCCGTGCCCTTGCGCACAAAAACAGAGCGAAGCGACCCTTCAGGGGTCTTGCGCGATCCAGGAATCTGCTCCCGCAGATTCTCGGATCTTGCGCCAAAAAAAGAGCGGGACCCCGCCGCCTGGGGCCCCGCTCGGTGGCTCCCTGATCGGAAGCCGTTCTCCTCTCCCGCGCTGCCCCGCCGCTGGGGCGCTCGGAAGATGTGCTGAGTATGCCGGCGGCTGCGGGATCCGGGAATCACCCGTCTGCGGTTGACTCGTCCCTCGAACGGGGTTGACGGCGGTAGTTCACTCCCGTCACGCATCTAGAGTGGCCGCGATGTCGAGCCGCCTTCTCGAACGCCTGGATTCCGGCCCGCCGATCGTCGCCGACGGTGGGACGGGAACCCTGCTCTCTGGAGCGGTTCCTCGCCTGCGCTGCCCCGAGGAGGCGAACCTCCGCGCGCCCGAGAGCGTCGTCGCCCTGCATGCGAGCTTCATCCGCGCCGGCGCGGAGCTGATCGAGACGAACACGTTCGGCGCGAACAGGCGCAAGCTCGCCGCGCGCTTCCTCGAGGACGAGCTCGAGCTGATCAACTCGACCGCGGTCCGGCTCGCCCGCGAGGCGCGAGAGATGTGCGGCGGCGAGGTCTTCATCGCGGGCGCGATCGGTCCGCTCGGCGAGACGGAGCGGTTCGACGTCGACGAGACGGCCACCCTGGTCGCCGAGCAGGCTCGGATCCTCGAGGGCCGCGGCGTCGACCTGCTGCTGCTCGAGACGTTCTACGACTTGGACGAGCTCATCGCGGCGGTGGAAGCGGTCCGCGGCGTCTCGCAGCTTCCCCTGGTCGCTCTGATGACCTTCGACGCGGACGGGCAGACCCTCGGCGGCGTCTCGGCGGGCGACGCGGCCGAGCGACTGGACGGCCTCGAGCTCGCGGCGATGGGCGCGAACCACGGCGCGGGGCCCGCGGCGGCGCTGAACGCGATCGCCCAGAGGCAGGGCAGCGACCGGGTGCTGGCGGCGCTGCCGAACGTCGGCCTGGCGAGCCTCGCCGGCTCGCGCGTGATCTTTCCGCACGCGACCCCGGAGTACTTCAGCGAGTTCGCCGCCCAGGCACGGCAGCTCGGAGCCGGGCTGATCGGAGGCTGCTGCGGCACGACGCCGGCGCAGATCGCCGCGATCCGCTCCGCGATCGACCAGGGTCGCTCGCCCTCGAGCCGGCTCGTCGTCCACGAACGAGAGCTGCATGCCGCGAGCGAAACCATCGCCGAGGAGACGACGCTCGCGCGGATGCTGCGCGAGCAGGAGTTCGTGATCTCCGTCCAGCTCGACCCGCCGCTCGGTGGCTCGAACGAGGCGCTGCTCGAGACCGCGCGCGTCCTGAAGGAGTCTGGGAAAGCGCATCTCGTCGACGTGAACGACAACCCGCGGGCTCGCGCGCGGATGAGCGGGATGATGGCCTCCGTAGCGATCGAGCGGGCCTGCAGAATCGAGACGATCCCGCACCTGACGCCCCGCGACATGACGGTTGCCGGGCTCGAGTCGCTTCTGCTCGGAACGCACGCCGAGGGCGTCCGCAACATCCTTGCCGTGACGGGCGACCCACCGGAGGAAGGCGACTACCCCGGGGCGCGCGGCGTGTACGAGGTGGAGGCAATCGGGCTGACCAAGCTGATCGCGAACCTGAACCGAGGCGAGGACAACCACGGGCGCACGATCGACGCGCCGACCTCGTTCTTCACCGGCGTGGCCGTCAATCCGTCCGCCGACGACCTTGAGGTCGAGCTCGACCGCTTCGAGCGCAAGCTGGAGGCCGGCGCGCAATTCGCGATGACCCAGGTGCTCTTCGATCTCAGGTATCTCGACGCTTTCCTCGCCCATTTCGGCGGGCGCTCGCCGATTCCGCTCCTGGTCGGCGTCTGGCCGCTTCGCAGCCATGAGCTCGCCGTGCGCTTGCACAACGAGGTGCCCGGGATGATCGTGCCCGACGCTGTGCAGCAGCGGCTACTCGACGCGGGCGGAGCCGCCGCGGAGGTCGGCGGGGAGCTGGCCCGGCAGCTGATCGCCGAGTCGCGGGAGAAGGCGGCGGGGGTCTACGTCGTTGCCCCGTTTCGCCAACCGCTCGGCGTTCTGGAGCTGCTCTAGTCACGCATCTGGGCTCAGCGCACGCAGGGGCCGGAGGAGACCTCGCGCCCCGATTCGGCGAGCGCAGCCCGGACGATCGCCGTCGGGACGCCATAGCCGGAGGGCGAGCCGATCCGGGCAGCGAAGATGGTCGCCTGCACTCGCCCCTGACCGTCGACCGCCGGACCACCCGAGTTGCCCTGCCTCACGACCCCGCGCAACGTCGTGATCCGCCGCTCGACCGGACCGCGGCCGTAGGCGTCGTCGGCGAGCACCGATCCGGTCTGCCCGATCCGCCCGGGAGTCGCTGTGAACGGTCCGTTCTCGGGATAGCCGAGAATCGCGACCGCGCTGCCTTCGACGGGATCGACGAGCGCCAACGGCCGGGCCTCGAGTCCGTCCACGTCAAGCACCGCAACGTCGTTGCGCGGATCGAAGTGGACGACGCGTGCGGGAAGGCCGTCTCCCTCGCCGTCCTCGACCCGTGCGTCGCGCATTCCGGCGACGACGTGAGCGTTCGTGACGAGCAGGCCGCGTCGCGCGACCCAGGCCGAGCCCTGAACACCGAGCCCGCACGCCGTCCCGGTCACTCGCAGCACGCTCGCTCGAGCGCGATGGACGCCGGGGTCGCGGAGCAGTGCGGGATCCGGCGGCGCGACCCTGGCCTGCGGCCCGGCGATCCGATCGAGCAGATCGACGCGCGCGATCGCATCGAGCAGCCGTGACGGAGGCACCTGGCGGTTGATCTCGCGCAGGATCCGCGAGCGCTGCACCTCCTCGCGCAGCTCGGTCTGGCCGGGAACGTGCAGTGCAACGGCTCCCCCCACCCAGACGAGGGCGAGGCCGATCCCAGCGCCGAGCACGAGCCCGCCCATCGTGTCGAGCGCACGCAGCGGCGGTAGCGCGAGCAGCGACGAGCGAACCGCGCCGCCGGCCATACCCGCCGCGCTTCGGAGGAGCGTGCCGAGCACCACCGCCCCCGCAAGCGAGACGAGCGGGGTATACGCCGAGTCCCCGGAGAGGAGCTCCGGCGCGAGCTTCGCGCCCGCATATGCGCCGGCGACGATCCCCACGAGCGCGAACGCCCCGACGACCAGGCCGCGGCGCAACCCGTTCAGGGCCGTCACTGCGATAACGGCAACGGCGATCCAGTCGACGGTCGTCACACTGCTCCGTTCCCCTGCCCGCCGGCCGTTCCTTCGCCGGCGCCGTCCGACCTTAGGCGCGGGCGAGCGCCTTCTTGGCGAGCGCCTTGATCGTGGCGAGCGTGATCCCGCTGTTCGCGTAGAGCGGTCCGATCTGGATCATCGCCTTGGCCGAGCGGGCGACGATGATCTGACCGTCGGTGACGGCGGCGGCCCCGACCCCGGCGAGCGGCGTCTTCTTCTTCATCAGCGCCAGGTACTGCTTGTAGCGGACGACCGCGTTGTCGCTCGCGGCCGTGAGCGAGATTCCCTTGCTGAAGAGGCGCGTGTCCTTGCCCGTCCAGTTGCAGAAGACCGCGCCCGTCGAGGCCTTGCCACCCTGCACGGAAAGGAGCGGCTCCTTGATCGCGGCGACGACCTCGGCGCGCGTCAGGAGCGCGCAGCCGTTCGTCGCGCGGACGCCCCCATCAGCGACCCCCGCACCGGCGACCGCGATCGCCACGGCGACCCCCAGAACAAGACGAGCAGACCCCCTCGCCCGCAGCGTACACGGCTGCCCGGCCGCTGTCCCACGGCGGAACGCGCCCGCGGGCGTCTGGCTACACTGTCGCCGCCCTGGGGGCGTAGTTCAGTTGGTTAGAACGCCGGCCTGTCACGCCGGAGGTCGCGGGTTCGAGTCCCGTCGCTCCCGCTCCGAAACCGCCTGCAAATAGGCAGTTTCGTTCTCGAGAGTCTGCGGCGACAGTGGCGGTGTGCGTACCAAATGCGTACACGCCGCCGCTCGGGTGCAGCGCCGACCGCCGGAGCCGTCCGTCATGAACGGCTTCACGAAGGTCCCGAATGAGCTCCTGCGCGACACCTCGCTCTCCATGGGCGCGCGCCTGACGTGGATCGCGCTGAAGTCTCATGCGTGGCAGGGCGCGGAGTGCTGGCCGGGTCAGGAGACGCTTGCACGTGAGGTCGGTGTCGCGAGCCGCCGGAGTGTCTTCACCTACCTGACGGAGCTCGAGAGGGCCGGCCTCGTGAAGAAGCGGAGAGGCGGGAATGGCAAGTCGAATCACTACGTGCTGACCGAGACCAGATGGGAAGCCACGTGCCCATCTGCTGACGCTCAGATGGGCAACCACGCTCCCATGCAGATGGGAAGCCACGTTCCCACTAAGAAGACTCAGGTGAAGAAGACTCAAAGAACAGCTCCGCAGGGTCGTGCCGCGCACGACCACGCCTCGACACCTGCGAAGAAGCTCGTGACCGACTTCGTGAACAGCGCACGTGCGGAGGGTCTGGATCCCAAGCGTGACCTGATCGGTCGGGTGGGCCGAGAGATCCGGCAGAAGCTCGATGCCGGCGACTCAACCGACTCTGTGAGAGAGGACGTCGACTGGGTGGTAACCGAGCTGCTCGAAGCCGGCGAGTCAGAGGACAGCGGGCACACCGCGCTCCGGGCGGTCTTCGGCTACACGCCCGGGCGTGACTTCAAGCCGACCGCACGAGTGCCGCGACGCTGGAAGAGAGACGTCGGCTTGACAGCCGACGACATATGGGCGCAGGCGCTCGAAGCGGAGGCGAACGAGATCCACCCGGAGCGACTTCAGCGAGCCGAGCCGCCGATCGTGGAGCGTCATCACGCTGGCTTCCCTGCGCCGCCGGCGCCACGAAAGGGCCGGCCGATCACGGAGTGCATGTCCTGCGACGAGCTCAGGCCGCTCGAGGAGCTCGGCAGCCGGTGGCTCTGCGACGAGTGCCGCGACGCTCCTGCAGTCGTCGATAGCAGAGCGGCACAGGCGAGCTAGTGGCTGCCCTGCGTCCCTGCTTGCGCTGCGGGAAGCTCGTGCGCGGTGCCTCCTACTGCGCCCGCCATGTGCCCGCCAAACGTCCGTCTCCGAGCTCGAGCGACCGGCTGGCCCCCGCGGCGCGGAAGCGTGCGAAGCAGAGGGCGGGGTTCCGGTGCGAGGACTGCGGCCAGCCCGGGACCCCCGACAATCCACTCGAGGTCGACGCGGTCGTCCCCGTCGCCGAGGGCGGCGACCACTCGGACGGGAACGTGCGCGTCCGCTGCCGTCGCTGCCACCGGGCCAAGACCAAGCGCGACGCGGCTCGACGGCGGAACTGATCGAGTCATGCTGACTTGGCAGGAGGTCGCCCTCGGCGCTCGGCCCGGCGTAGAATCCGAGCGCGTGCGCAACGACCTCGACCTCGGTGCTCGCCTGGATCGCGCTCGACGAGGCCTGGCTCGCCTGGCGACGACGGCGGTCGACGAGCGCCTGACCACGGCGCGATTCTTTGAGGACGCGGCTTGTACCCCCCCTCTCCCCTGTTTCGCGCAAAAACGGCGGCGACCGCGGCGCGCGCTAGTCGGTTAGGGTCCGCGTGCATTGAGTGAGATCCCGAATGAGAACCGAGTACGAAACTGGGTTGCGGAGACCCTCGACGAGGGCGGCGTGGTTGGGCTTGAACGTCCCGAGGGAGAGACGGAGATCGAGATGCGGGTGCTCGACGATGTGGCTCATCTTTCGCGCATCGTCGCCAGGCTCGGGTCCGAGATCGACCGTCTGGCAGCAGAGCTCGACGCCCTGAGGGGCGGCAGTCCGGCGCCGAACGGCGACTAGTACGAGCTGTCAGAGCCAGCCGAGTAGTCGCGCGGGCTCCGCTTCGTGCTGGGCGCGGTCGACGGCGATCGCAAGCGCGACGGTGGCGTCGATCTGGGCGTCGTGGGTGCTCTTGTCGAGTCGCCAGCCGCGCCCGGTGCGCTTCGCGACGGCGAGGGCGACTTGACGGTCGAGCTCGGGATCCCCGCGGTGACGGAGGCGTTGCTCGACGATCGCGGCGTGGAGGCCCTCGCTGGCGACGGTCATCCGGGCGTGTGACTGGGGGAACGCGACCATCGTAAGCCCGTCGTCGCGCTCGAGCCGGAGGGCTTCGCTCTGAAATCTCCAGGCGTCGTAGGCGACCTCGCGGACGGTGTAGCGGCGGGCGAGCTCCCGGATCGCGTCAGGGACGCGGAGGACGGCGTCGTCGCCCTGCCAGACCTGGACGGCGGCGACACGGAGGTCGGGGGTGACCGCGACGAGAGCGGTGGAGGCGCGGCTGCCGCCGACGTCGACCGCGAGGACGACCTCCTCGTGATCGTCGACGGTGTAGTCGGCGCGGCAGGCGCTCCAAGCTCCGGGTGGGAGCCAGGCGCCCTCGCCGGCCCCGGTAACGCAGGCATGAAACTGCAGGAAGACGCTGCGGGGGAGGGCGAGCCTCTGTTCGGCGAGAACGGCGGCGCTGATCCAGCTCGCCGGGTTGCAGCGGGCGACGAGCCGGTCGTCCTCGAGGTCGTCCTCGGCGGTCAGCGACCATTCGAGGAGACGCAGGCCGGGGGCGCGCGCATCGGTGAAGACGCCGTGCCGCTCGACGAGGCCGGCGAGGGCGCGGGCGCGGAGTCTCCCGAGCGGCGTGTCGGCGCTGCGGGCGGCGGTGGAGAGGACGAGCAGGCGGGCGTCGGGGCGCTTGACGAGCGCCGTCCGCTGCGCTTCGTAGAGGCCGCCGCTCTTGTGCGCCCAGAGCTCATCGATCACGCTCAGTGAGGGTGTGGGGCCGTGGGCGAGGCCACCGTCGGAGGCGACCACGCGCAGATTGCCACCCGGGACGCGGAGCTCGAGGTGACGGACGGTGACCTGACCCGCGAGCGCGGGGTGGATCGCGATCTCGCGAGCGAGCTCGAAGACGACGCGTGCCTGCTCCCGGGATCCCGCCCCGACGACGACGCTAGGCCGCTCGACTGTGACGAGGTGATGCACCGCGAGGGCGGCTGCGAGGCTTGATTTGGCGTTTCCGCGGGGGAGGACGGCGCAGAGCTCGCGCTCGGGCCCGAAGGCGGCGGCGGCGATCTTGCGTTGGAACGGCTCGAGCGGCCGGCCGATCAGGGCGCTGAAGCGGCCGAACGCGCGCGCGGAGAGCTTCGCCATAACCGGATCGTATTCGCGACGATAAAGCGAACAGCATACGCTCTCGGATAGAGAGCGAACAAAGTTAGACCGACATTGCGTGTGTCTATTCCGGCAGGATTCCGGTATGGACGGAACAATCGAGCGGCGCGGCTGGTTCGGCTTGCGCCGGCGGGAGGGCGAGGAGCGCGCGCTGCCCCGCCAGAACCTCCGAGGCCTGATGCTGGGCGGGACCTCGCTTTCGGGTGTCCCGGTGAGCGAGCGGTCGGCGCTACAGCTCGTGGACGTCCTCGCCTGCGTGCGGCTCCTGGCAGAGACGGCCTCGACGCTGCCGCTGATCGCCTACAGGCGGCGCTCAGAGGGCCGTGAGCGGCTCTCGGGCGGCCGGCTGGCTGATCTGCTCACCCATCCCGCTCCGGCGCTCACACAGGCTGCGCTCGTCGGGCAGCTTGTCGCCTCGCTCGCCACCCGCGGCAACGGCTTCCTCGGCAAGTATCGCAACGGCGAGGGGGAGATCGAGCAGCTCGGCGTCCTCCCGGCCGAACGGGTCACGGTCGAGCTCAAGGCCGGGATCCCGCTCTACACCCTCGCCCACGCGGACGGCCGTCAGACGACGCATACGACCGCCGACGTCCTCCACGTCAGGATGCCGCTGACCCTCGACGGGGTCCTCGGGCTCTCGCCGATCGCGCAGGCGAGGGAGGCGCTCGGCTTGGCGCGCTCGCTCGGCGAGCAGGCCTCGGCGCTGATCGCGAACGAGAGCGCCCCGCTCGGCATCTTGAGCGTCCCCAGCGGGCCCGCGCAGGAAGACTTGATGGAGAACTTGCGTTCCGGTTTTGAGATGCGGCACAGGGGCCCCCGCAACGCTGGGAGGGTTGCCGTTTTGAGTGGCGATGTCCAGTTTTCGGCGATCTCGATCACGCCGCACGACGCCGAGTTCGTCGAGCAGCGCCGGCTCAGCACCGCCGAGATCGCGCGCCTGTTCCGCGTCCCACCCTGGATGATCGGGGCCGAGAGCGGCGACTCGCTCACATATTCCAACACGGAATCCCAGGGCCGGGCATTTTTGACGTACACGCTCGCCCCGTACCTGACGGCCGTCGAGCAGGCCGTCTCGAACGACCTCGACCTCTGCGCCCCACCCGTCTACGTCGAGTTCTTGCGGGACGCGATCCTGCAGGCCGACACGCTGACCCGAGCGCAGGTCTACACGCTCGCGCTCGATCCGGTCACGGGCTGGCTTCGCCGCGACGAGGTCCGCCAGCTCGAGAACGCCCCGCCCGAAACAGACGCGCAACGCCCCGAGCCGCTGGCGGTGCCGGCATGACCCAGCTCGAGCAGCGGCGCCGCTCCTGGGTCGCCGAGCAGGGCGGATTACCCGAGTTCATCAAGCGGGTCGCCGAGCACCTGCAAGCCAAAGGCATGGGCCAGGGGCACGCGATCGCCGTGGCCGTGAACGCCTGCCGGCGCATGTGCAGCGACCCAGACGGCTCGAACTGGCCGGGACCACAGGACGTCAACCCGAAGTCGCGGGCCGAGGCGTGCGCCGCGATCGCTCGCTGGGAGCAGATGCGTGCAGCCGCGCGCCTGAAGTCCGGAAGGAGAACCCTGGAGATGGAGTACGAGCTCGAAGATCGAACGGTCGACGTCGATGTTGCCGACCTCGACACCCGTGGGCGCACGCTCGTCGGCTACGCCTCGGTCTACAACGTCCTCTCGCACGACCTGGGCGGCTTCAAGGAGCAGATCGCCCCGGGCGCGTTCGCGGACGTCCTCAGCGCCGACGTGCGCTGCCTGCTCAACCACTCCCCGAACGACGTCCTCGGGCGCACCCGCGCCGGCACCCTGCGCCTCTTTGACGAGGAGCGCGGGCTCCGGTTCGAGTGTGACCTCCCCAGCTCACCGCTCGGCGAGAACGTCCGGGAGGCAGTCAAGCGCGGCGACGTCGACGGCGCATCGTTCCGGTTCAAGGTCGCAGCCGACGCCTGGGACGACAACCACACGACCCGCACGGTCACGAAGATCGCGGAGCTCCACGACGTCACCGTCGCCACCTACGGCGCCTACCCGGACGCCTCGATCGAGCTCCGCACTCGCCCTGACCCATCCGAACACGAGGAGGAACACGAAGTGGAAACCGAAGCCCGCACGGGCAGCGGGCTGACGGTCGAGGACCGCAGCGCCGCACCCGAGCATCAGATCGAGAGCCGGACCCTGCTTGGCGCGTTCCGGCGGGCCGGCTGGGAGCCGGGCAGACGCGCCGAGGTCGCCTGGCAGGACTTCGCGGGCGCGTCCGAGTCGCGCGCGCTCACCTGGACAGGCAGCGTGGACAGCGTCGGCATGTTCCAGGACGCGGCGGGACCGTTCGGCGCTGATCGCCGCTACGCCTGGCCCGCGTTCCCGCAGACGCCCGTCGAGCCGGGCGTCACCTCGGTCCAGGTGCTAACCCAGACCGCCCGGACGTTGCCGGCGGCGGCGACCGTCGTCCGCGCGGTCGACGCGGTCACGAACAAGCCGGAGGCAGGCTCGACGCTCACCCTCGTCCCGACCGCAATGAAGCAGCTCGCCGCCGTCCAGACCGGCGTACCGAACGTCATGCTCGAGCAGGACCGGATCGAGAGCGTGATCGGGACCGACCTGCGCCTCTCGATCAACGAGGGCCTCGACAAGCTGATCCTGGACGCGATCGCCGGCTCGGGGTTCCAGGCCCCCGGCACCGATCCGCTCCTCGTCTCGATCCGCAAGGCCATGACGACGATCTACGCGAACGGCTACAACCCGAACCTGTTGATCCTGACCCCGGCCGCCTCCGAGGCGCTCGACGTTCTCCAGACGGTCGGGAGCGAAAAGCTGTACGTGTTCGGCGCCGGCCGCTTCGCCCCCGGCGAGCTCTTTGGGATGAGCGTCCGCGTCTCGAAGACGATCGCAGCCCCCGCCGTCGTCGATTCGAGCGCGCTCGGCAGGCTCTACGTCAGCCCGATCAGCCTCGCCTCGTTCGAGGAGAACGCCGGCCGCACGAACACGACGCTCGTGCGGATGGAGGGAAACGGCGTCTTCGGCGTCGAACGGCAGAACGCGGCCGTCCGGATCGCGGCCGCCTAATGGCCTACGCGACCCCCCAGGAGCTCCTCGAGTACCTGCTCGATAACGACGAGGTCGTCGCCCCCGACGCGGAGGCGGTCGGGCGGCTGCTCGGGCGCGCCGAGGGCGACGTCGACCGGGCCGTCGGCCCGTGGCCTGTGCTCTCGACCGGCCGGAAGTTCGATCCGCCGGCGCTCGACCTCGTCCAACGGGCCGCGCTCTCCCGCGCGTGCTGCGCGGCCTGCGAGTTTCGTCTCCAGCTCGGCGAGAGTGGGCTCGTCGGGGACGACGACTACGCACCGGAGGGCGTCCAGGTGATCCGGCGCGGCGGCCGCACGAGCCCGAAGATGCTCGAGGAGCTCAGCGGCAGCGGCCTCGTCCGCCGCTCTGGAACCGTCGTCACGCCGGTCGTCGTGGTCCTACCGTGACGGACGCGCTCGACTTCTGCTCGGTCCTCTACGGGCTCCTGAGCGAGGGGGTCGACCTCGACGATGCCGTTGACGAGGCGCTCAACAGAGTCGGGGAGCCGCGCGAGCGGGTGGGCCTCGAGCGGCAGGTCTTCGTGCTTGCCACTCGCCGGCTGACGCTCGAGCGGCTGCTCGCTCGAGAGGAAAGACTCGCGCGCGCAGCCCGGACCGGCCCCACCTCCGAGCTGCTCCGGGCGCGCGCGCGGGTAACCGCGGCCCGCGAACGGTTGGCGGCTTCGTGACGCTCGAGCTCGAGACGGAGCAGGAGCGCCGGGAGCGGCTCGCGGCGGCGCTCGCGACGGTGCTCGACATGAACGGCTCCGCGCGGTTCCCGCGGTCTGGCTGGCCGAACTGGGACGGCGAGGAGCTGCGCGAGCGCCGGAGGGAGCTCTGGACGGCGCTCGACGATCTCGAGGCGGCCGGGCGGCCGGTCGACATCTTCAACGGCGACGGCGCCACGATCCTCCGCTGGCGGTCTGCTCGCTAGAACGGCTTCACGTGTACCATTGGATATCTCACGAGCATAGGAGATCCAATGGGAACACATTCCGGTCAGGTGCTTTTCCGAGACGAGCCCGGTGTCGTCGAGGCGCTACGCCGACAGGCGGCTCTACGCGGACGAACGTTGACCGACGAAATCCGCTTGGCCGTCCGCATCCATCTTCGCGAACAGATGCTGGCGCAGCTTCGTGATCCGCTCGGCCGCGCCGAGGCAGAGGCACAGGGCTTCGACGTGACGGCGGATGAGAAGCTCCTGAAGAAGCAGCTTGCGGACATGCGGCGAGAAGCGTTCGCCCGGCCCCGCCAGAACCTCCGGGAGAGCCTGCAGCTCTAGCTCCACAACGGACGAAGCCGCGCCACCTGCAGGGGTGACGCGGCTCCTGGATACGAGACACAACGAGAAAGGAGTGTGTCCTGTGATCACCACTTTACCTGCCGGGATAGACGATGCGACCGCCGTACGGATCCACGAGCTGCGGTCCTTGCCCAGTAGCAGCGTCTCGGCTCTCATCCAACGCTTGCGATGCACCGAGTCGGTCGCGCACGAGTTGCTTGCGGAGGCGCAGCGCGAACTCGTGAGACTCGGCGAGCGCCCGATGGTGTACGCCGCCGCCGAGGACACCGACCGGCTGCTCGACGTGAAAGATGCCGCCAGCTTCGTCGGTTGCCACCCTAATACCGTGTACGCGGCCGTGAAGGCCGGAGCCCTCAAGAGCCACGGCTACGGCAGGATGCGTCGCTTCACCCGCGCCGACCTCCACGCCTGGACGGAGGCATCGTGAGCGTCGTGAAAGCACGCAACGGCAAGGGCTACGAGGCACGCTGGCGCGAGCAGGGCAAGAACAAGTCGGCGACGTTTCGTAAAAAGCGGGAAGCGGAGGAGGCAGAGCGGCTCGGCCGCGATCGTGAACGTGGCCGCCGGCACGGGCTGCCGTTCGAGCAAGGCCCGATCGTCTACGCCGAGCTCTGCGACCGCTACCTCGCACAGCACCAGGTGAGGGACCGGACGCTCCGCACGCTGCGGGAACGTCTCGTCTCGTCACGTGCCACGTTCGGCGGCCAGAGAGTCCGGGAGATCCTCTCCGAGGAAATCGGCCGGTGGAACGCTGCGCTCCCTGTAGGACCGACTACACGCGGACACGCACTCAGAGCGATGCGGCAGGTGCTCGCGGCCGGCGTGAAGTGGGACTATCTCGCCCGTAACCCTGCCGGCGCGGACGTGGTTCCTATTCCGTCTCCGACGCGGACGGAGATCCGGCCGTTCGAGTCATGGACGGACGTGTACGCCGTCGCCGAGGCCGCTGGACCCTACGCGGCGCTAGTCATCTTCGCGTGCGCGACTGGGCTGCGCCCGCAGGAGTGGCAGGCGCTCGAGTGGCGAGACGTGAACCTCCGTGACGGTCACTGTGACGTTCGCCGCACGCTCCAGGACGACGGCAGCGTCACGCCAACCACGAAGACCGACGGAAGCCTGCGGGCTGTGGTGCTTCAGCGTCGCGCCGTCGACGCGCTCGCGAGCCTGCCGCGTCCGATAGACAGCACTCAGCGGATCTGGTCCGGACCGGAGGGCGGCATCGTCAACCTCTCGAACTTCCGCAGGCGCGTCTGGGCACCTGCGCTCGCCGCAGCCGGAGCGGAGCATCGCCGAATCTACGAGATGAGGCACACCTACGCGACGCTCGCTCTAGCGGCGGGCGTGCCGATCGAGTGGATCTCGAAGCAGATGGGTCATACGAACATCCAGACGACTCTCAAGCATTACGCCCGCTTCCTCCCAGCCACTGATACGCGGGCGCTCGCCGCCCTCGACGCGTTCGAGTCTGAGGAGGCGTGCGTACAGATTGCGTACACGCCGAGCGTGAACGGGAGTGACCGGGCGTGACGAGCTGGCTTCGGTTTCGGCTCAACCATGCCGAATCAGGGACGGGAAGTGACCGGGCATGACGAGGCGTGAGAGCATGTATCGGCCTGTCACGCCGGAGGTCGCGGGTTCGAGTCCCGTCGCTCCCGTTTTGTGAAGTGCCTGCAAATCGGCATTTGATGTTGCCTGCCTGGGCGTCGAGTCTCGTACGAACTACACGTCTTGCTACACAGCAGGCTTTGGCTGAGTCCGGGGCGAGCGCCGTAACGGTGGAGCGGCCGGTGGAACGCCGGAGGTCACGACAATCCCCGACTCCTGAGCGGCGGCCGATCGCAGACACACGAAGACGACCCCGCGTACTAGGGCTAGCGCCAGTCATCACCAACGGGTAGACCGAAATGACTGCTAGTGGCCGGGGACTATCTAGGACTGCTACAGAAATTCACAAGGCCCCTCGGCGTCAGGGTTTGCGAGAGCCGTTGGTTGAACCCGAAACGGCCTCAGCGTGACCAGTGCAGTGGTCCGCGTGCCGCCCAAGGGGACAAACGGCTGACCAACGACAGCCGCGACGCTTCGACTGGCAAGTTTCGCGTCCAACGTTGGAACAGGGCCACTAGATGTGCCTGTCGCCGCGGCGACTACTAGGGCACCGCCATCTTGAAGAGGCGCCCGCACGTGGGTGCGTCGTAAATGGCACGTTGCGCCAGCGACCCGATCGCGCGGGGTTACTCACGATCGCGGCTCTTCATTTCCCAGGCGACGCGCGCGACCCGGCGTCGAGTCTGCTCAGGGACGCTGGGACCGATGCCGGCGATCCCCACCGCCTCATCGCGGAGGCCCAAACGAACCGTCCCCCTGCGCAGCGTTCCTTGTACGAATGAGCGGACGGCGTAGAGGACGGCCTGGTCGTAGCGCTTCACGGTGGAGACGAGCACGTGTTCGCCAAGGTGCGACTGGTCGGCGTCGACGCCGACGGCCCAGACGCGCCTGATCGCGGCGGCGGAGAGCGCGCCGAGGCTGCACCCGCCGGCGGCGGCAAAGACGATGTCGGCGCCGGCATCGATCTGCCGGTTCGCGATCGCCTCGCAGGGCGACGTGTCCGCGAACTCCTGCGAG
This sequence comes from Gaiellaceae bacterium, assembly GCA_037720595.1. Taxonomy (GTDB): domain Bacteria; phylum Actinomycetota; class Thermoleophilia; order Gaiellales; family Gaiellaceae; genus Gaiellasilicea. The sequence continues at coordinate 85,267 of JBBJLW010000011.1, forward strand.
TAGTCGCGCAACACCGTCGCGTTCGGAAGCGCTTTTTGGATTCCTTCCGCGAAGCCGTCGAGCAGCGCCTCGACCGTGGGCACGCCGCGCAACCCCCCGATCATGGAGACGACGTGCTGCTCGTTCAGGCGTGACGCGTGCGACGCCTCGACGAGTCCGCTGAGGTAGCCCGCGAGGTAGCCGGCGTCGTCGTCGGCGAAGACGAAGGTCGTCGCGTTCGGGAGCTCCAGCCCCGAGTCGAAGAAAGCGAAGCGCGTGGACGGCAAGTCCTTCGCGAGGTCCGTCAGGGCGTGCGCGAAGCCGCCGAACACGACGACGAGCCCGAACGACCCTGAGCGCAAGCGCTCGACCATACGTTCGACGTTGGGCGCCTTGGGGTCGAACTCGTCGGCGACGAGGATCTCCACGTTCACGCCGTACTGGCGCTCGGCGCGGTGGAGGCCGTCCACGATCGAGGTAAGGAGGGCATCGTTCGGCGCCGCGTCGGGATCCCGCGGGAGCACGAGCGCAACCCGGTTTGAAGCGCCGTGGGGCGGACTCTCGGCCGCTCCGGCGACGAACGCGAGCGACGCGACGGCTGCCGCGGCCGCCGCGATGAGCGGGAGGCGGCGGCGGGGCCGGGACAGGCGGACGCGCGGCATCTGTCCCGCGGCCGCCAGGGAAGCGTGGAGCGACTCGTCCTGCCGGACGATCTGGGCTGACAGCCGCTGGAGCTCCGAACCCGGCTGCAGCCCCAGCTCCTCGTCGAGCGTCCTCCGCAGGCGTTCGTATTGCTCGAGGGCCTCGACCTGCCGGCCGCAGCGGTAGAGCGCGACCATGAGCTGCGCGACAAGACGTTCGCGGTAGGGGTGGCTTTCGATCAGCGGCCGAAGCTCCGCCGCTACCTGGTTCGACCGGCCGAGCGCGAGCTCCGCCTCCGCCCAGATCTCGAGCAGCCGGAGGCGGAGCTCCTCGAAACGGTCGGCCTCAGCGCGGCCGCGACCGTGAAGGGGCACGTCCGCCAGGACCGGCCCGCGCCAGAGCAGCAGGCCCTCCCTTGCGAGCCGCGCAGCGGGGCCGTACCGTTGTTCATCCAGCGCGACGGCGGCCGTCGAGGCCAGCCGCTCGGCCTGGTGGGCGTCGACAGCGCCGGCGCCGACTTGCAGCACGTAGCCTCCGCCTCGCCGGACAACGGTCGCTCCGTGCGGCTCGAGCACGCGTCTCAGGCGAGAGACGTAGCCCTCAATGGTGTGGCCAGCGGATGCCGGCGGCTCCTCGCCCCAGAGGCCCTCGATGAGGCACTCGATCTTCACCAGCTCGCCTGGGGGTAGGAGCAGGAGGGACAGGACGACGCGCTGCTTGCCGCCGCCCAGCGGTACCGGCCGGCCGCCGGCGCGCGCCTCGAGCGGTCCCAGGACACAGAACTTGATGTGCACGTCCCCGGTCATGTGCTCAACGTAAGCACGTTCGCCTCGATGATGGAAGCGCCGCTTCGAGCCGGTTGCGAGCAAAGTGCGAGCACGGCCGTAGAAGCTCCTCGAAAGCAGGCACCGGCAACGGCTTCGGAGATCGTCCTGCGTCCTCCAATGGAAGGAGAAGCATCATGCGGATACGGGTTGTCGCTCTAGTTGCCGCTACAGGTCTCTTCGCACTGCCGACCACCTCGGCCGTCGCCGGAGGCCCGTCGTGCGTCGGCCAGTATGCATCGACGTTCGCACAGCAGGATGGCGCAGCGTTCGGAGCCGACATCAGCTTCGGCGCACAGTTCGCGAGCCAGCCGAACTTCGGTGCGGGCGTCGTCGCTCCCTACGCACATCAGCCGCGCAACGCCTGTTAGTGAACCGCGGAGGTACCAGTGGCAAGCGAAAAAGGAGCAGGTATGAGCATTCTCAAGCGCGCAGTGGCGCTGACCCTCGTCAGCTGCGTCGCCGCGGGGGCAGCGCTCGCCGCCTCCGGCGATTCGAGCAACCGCACGTTGCGGTTGCAACTAAAGAGCGGAGGAGAGTAGACATGAACAGGAACCGACGAGTTGCCGTCATGGCGGCGTTGATAGCCGTCCTCGCCATCGCGGTCAACGTCGTGCCGTCAGCAGCGCAGGATGCCCCACCACCCATCGCAGCTGAGCCGCTCACGCCACGCTCGGTGTTCCCTGACGAGGTGGATCTGAAGTTCAAGGTGAAGACGGACGGGAAGGCGACGATGGTGGTCAACCAGGGCGATCCATCCCGCACGCTCGTCGTCCGCTTCACCGTGCAGCCGGGCGCGCACTTCCCGTGGCACAGCCACGCGGGGCCCGTCGTGGTGAACATCGTCTCGGGCTCTTTGACTTACGTCCCCGCGGACACGTGCATCGGCCGCACGTACTCGGCAGGCCAAGCGTTCGTCGACGCCGGCCACGGTCACGTCCACAGTGCCTTCAATCCAGGAACGACACCCACGGTCTTCGTCGCCACCTTCTTCGGCGCACCGGCGCAAGGCCCGCTGCTGATCCCCGCCGACCCAGCCTGCTAGACGCGGCACGGACGTACGCAGAGTGCGAGGAGGGCCGGTGCCGGCCCTCCTCGCTTTCCCGTGACCTGGCGCTACAAGGCTGACCTTCTGGAGCTTGTCCATTCGGGGTTCGAGCCAGGCGCCTGCCGTCCCGTCGTGGGTCTCAGCGCCGCTGCTCTCGTTTCGGGTGATCGTCCAGCCGGCGTCGTGGAACCGATCGACGCACCGAAGCAGTCGGGCTCGAGCGAAACGACGTCAACCGGAGCTATTTGTGCGCTTGAGGTGCGCGAGCGGGAATCACGGACCAGCTGCAGGCGGAAGGCTGAGGTCGAGCCTGTGCGCGATCCGATTCATCGCCTCGCGCGAAAGCGGCCCCTTCTTCTTGAGGCGCTTCCGGAGCGCACCGGGGTAGAGAACCCAGACGTTCCCGATCTGGAAGGGAAAGTCGAGCATTCCCCACTCGGACTCGAGGAAGCAGAGTGCCGCGTGCACGTCGGTTCCCTTCAGCGCAGGGTCGGGCCTGAGCGCCGCGATCACCGCAGCAACCTGTTTCTCGACGCCCTTTGCCTTGTCGCTGCGGTTCCTGCCCCCGACATAGACCCGGTTCTCACGCCGCCAGATCGGGCCGACCTCGCGCTTCTCAAGCTTGCCTTTGTACGCCTTCGGGTCGACAACCCAGACCCCCGTCGAAGCGACGAAGACGTGATCGATGTTGCCGCGCGTGCCGGGGATCAGCCGGTCGTGAAGGGGGATAACGGCCTCCCCCACCTCACGCGCGACGAACCCGGCCAGCCTGCTCTCGCCCGCGCTCCCCTTGCCCCAGGTCGCCGCAGCGTCGCGTCCGGCCATCTCCTCCGCGACGGCCGCAGCGTGGTCGCCGTAGCGCCGACGGACATCCTCGACCCGCCTGTCCTTCCGCCGCTCCCCCTCAGCAGCTGCGGATGCTCCCGCTTCGCCGGCCCTGGGCTCGGTGCCATCGGGTGCACACGCAAGACACGTCGCCTGCTTCGTCGACGAATCCCACACCGCATAGGAACCCTTCGAGAGTGCGATGCTGCACGTCGCGCACTCGTCGGGATACCGCAGCCGGATCTTCCGCGGGCCACCGTTGTCGGCAACGCCGGTCACGGCCACAGCATCGCACCTGTCACCCGTGCGTCCATCCTCCGTTCTAGGCAAGAGCCGCAGCGACTGCGCCAGTCGTACTCGATCCGCGCGGCGGCGTCCTGCGGCACCAGCCAGGGCGCCCACGCTTGCGCCTTACGCGACAGCCCGTTTCGGCCGGTAGTCGTGAAGCTCCTGGCCGTGCTCCCGGAGCCAACGCGCCTGCTTCTGCCAGCCTGCGCTCACGGTCTCGACGAGACGCCAGAATGCCTTCGTCTGGTTCGGCTCGCGCAGGTGCAGGAGCTCGTGGATGACCACGTACTCGAGCACCTCGGGAGGGGCAAGGAGAAGACGCCAGGAGAAGGAGAGGTTGCCGCGGCTCGAGCAGGATCCCCAGCGCGTCTTCGGGTCGCGGATCCCGACCGACTTGAACTCGAGCCCGAGTCGATTTGCTTCGCGCTCGGTCACTGCGAGCAAGCGCCGCCGGGCCTCACGGCGGTACCAGCGCTCAATGGCCGCTGGCGCTGCGTCGATGGGGCCTCGCGAAAGTAACCGACCATCCTTGAGCTCGGCGGTTGCACGGAGCCCGTTCGCGCGCTCGACCGGTAGTGCCTCACCTTCGAGCCAGACCACGCCGGGTCGCTCGAGGCCAAGCTGGGCTGGCCGGTCGGAAATCGCCTGGGCCTTCGCGACTTTGTCCGCGATCCAGCGCCGCTTCGAAGCGAGGAAGACGTCGATCTGGTCGGTAGTCACGCCGCGGGGGACGATGATCTCGAGCGGCCGGCCCAATCTGGGTGATTGTCCGTTGCCAAAGCTGACACCAGACGTGCTACACGTCTACTACACAGGCTCTGCCGGATGGCAGCTGGTCGTAGCTGGTCAAAGCCGGTTAGGGGGGGTACGAAATACCTGCTCTAGCCGTCAATACACGGTGACAGCGGGCCGTGCCGGTTGAAGATGTCCCGGCCTGTCACGCCGGAGGTCGCGGGTTCGAGTCCCGTCGCTCCCGTAAAAATACCTGCAAATCGGCATATTTGTGTTGTCCGTGTAGACGCCAGATTGGGGCCGACTACACAGACTTTTTCTCGAGCTGACCCGAAAGCGACCAAAACCGGGTGTCCAGTTGCGATTCCAAGGCGATTCAGGCGGAGCTCAGATCGGCCACGACGGCGGGCTGCGACTACACGAAGAGACCGGAGGTCACGGCCGCATCGAGCGATACGCGTTCGAAGTCGACCTGCAGCAGAAGTCGCCGGCGTTCGTCGAGAGCGACTCGGCTCCACGTGCCCCTCGGGGTCTTACGCGATTGCACGGCCGCGTAAATGCGACTTCAGTCGACCGCCGTGTGAGGCGGCGGTCTCGCGGAAGCGGGTTGCTGTGCGCCGAGGATGCGTGCGAGCTCGGTCCGCGACCTGATGCCGAGCTTGCGGTAGACGTGGCCGAGGTGCCACTCGATCGTCTTCGGACTCAGGAAGAGCTGCGCGCCGACCTCGCGGTTCGTCTTGCCGTCGGCGACGAGCATGGCCACCTGGAGCTCCTGGGGCGTCAGGTCCTCGCCCGCCGCCGACCCGCGGGCGCGCATGCGCTCGCCCGTCGCGCGTAGCTCGCTCCACGCACGCTCCGCCCACGGCACAGCCTCGAGTCGCTCGAAGACATCGAGCGCCTGATGAAGCTGCTCACGCGCGTCGATGCGTCGACCGCTTCGCCGAAGCCGCTCGCCGTATGCCAGCCGCGTCCGCGCGGTCGCGAAGACGTTTTCGTCGACGCCGTGAAGCTCGAGCGAGCGCTCGAACTCGCGGTCGTACGAGCCGTCGACCGCGAGCAGACCGCGGCAACGGAAGGCGACCGCCTGCGGAGATGCCTGGCCCACACGCTCGGCCTCGTCGGCGAAGGGCGCCAGCAGCTTGGCCGCCGCGTCGACATCGCCTGCGCGAACGAGCGCCTCCACGAGCTCAGGCGTGGTGGCATTCGCCGGTGTGTCGCGCAGAAGCGGTGGATCGCCGAGAGCGCGGCGAAGACGCTCGACCGGTTTGTGTTCGATGACCCCGCCCCCGAGCTCGAGCAGGACGAGTGCGCGCAGCAGGTCGTTGCGCCAGCGAAGGTTGACGCTGTCGGCGAGCGCCCGCGCCTCCTCTACATTCCGCCGGCACTCCTCCGCGCGCCCCTGGGCAGCGTCGAGCCACGCAAGCGTGCCGAGCGTCTCCACCTGCTGGTTCACTTGGCCGGAGATGCGCGCGCTGTCGAGCGACTCCGCGAGCAACGCACGCGCCGCGCGCCACTGGCCCGTGATCAGCTGCGCCCGCGCGAGGAGACGAGCTCCGAACGCGAGGGTGGCAACCGCAGCATGGTCGCGCGCCCAGCGGACTGCGGCCTCAGCGTGGGACGCCATCGATGCAATGTCACCGAGCCAGAACGCGGTCAGAGCCGCCCACGGCAGGTTCCGCGGGTTGGTTGACAGCAGCTCGCCGTCTGCGATCGCCTCAGTTGCCCGGCGCAGAAAAGGCAGGCCCTCTTCGATCCGTCCGTCCATCAGCAGGGCCGCGCCACGCGAGAGCGAGATCAGAAGGTATTCGTCAGGCCGCTCCGGATAGCCGCTCGCGAACAGGCGCTCGCTCAGCGCGACTGCGCGAGTGACCTCGCCCAAGATGAGCAGCGAACCGATGGCCTGCGTCAGCGACAGGCACGCGAGCCGAGGGTTCGAGTCGATGACGAGAACCGCAGCTTCTTCGAGCGTCGCATGCGCACGCGCAGGGTCGCCCGCAAAGTGCTCGATCGTTCCCCGCAGGTGCAGGAGCTCCCCGCGGCGGGCGTCGTCACGCGCATGGGCGAGCGCCTCCTCGACCAGCGCCAGCGCGTGCGCGGTCCGACCCGCCAGCCACGCGGCATCGGCCGCCGCGCTCAGCCGCCGCAGCCGGTCTGCCCGCCGGTCCGACAGACGCGCTGCCCGCTCGTACGCGGCGGCCGCGGCCGCGAACCCCGAGCGGCGGGTCGCGGTATCGGCGGCTCGTTCGAGAGCAGCCGCCGCGCGAACGTCCGGTCCGACCGCCGCGGCAGCCATGTGCCAAGCGCCGCGATCGTCGTCCGCGAGGGCCGCAGCGAGCGCAGCGTGGGCACGTCGCCGCTCGGATGGATCGGCCGCGTGATAGAGCGCCGAGCGGACGAGCGGGTGCCGGAAGGCGAGCACCCCCGCGTCGAGCGAGACGAGACCGGCCGCTTCCGCGGGTTCGAGCGCCTCGAGGGAGAGCTCGAGGCGGGCGAGGGCCGTCCGCAGTACGTCGAGCTCGCTTGTGCTCGCTGCGGCGGCGACTACGAGTGCGCGGCGGGTGGGCTCGGGCAGCGTGACGGCGCGCGCACGAAACGCTTGCTCGAGCTGCTTGCCGACTCGAGCGGGTCCCGCATCCCCGTGCGCCGCGTCGGCGTGTCGAGGCAGCTCGAGGAGCGCAAGCGGGTTGCCGTGCGCAAGATCGAGGACCCGCTGTCGTTCGTCGGCGTCGAGCTCCGCGCGCGCGTCGCCGAGAAGCGTGGCTGCCGACGAGACGTCGAGTCCTTCCAGCTCGAGCTCGGGGAGCTCACGCCCCGAGAAGGGGCGCCCCTCGCCGGGGCGCGTCGCGAAGAGCGCTACGACCGCGTCCGCGCGCAGCCGCCGAACGGCGAACGCGAGCGCGTCGGCGGATCCGGGGTCGAGCCAGTGCGCGTCGTCGACGAGGAGCAGGAGCGGACGATCCTCCGCGGCCGCGGCGACCAGCGAGAGCGTCGCCGCGCCGATCGCAAACGGCGTCGCGCCCTGCTCCTCCGAGAGCCCGAACGTCGCACGGAGCGCTTCCGCCTGTCTCGGCTCGAGCCGCTCGAGCCGGTCGAGGATCGGTCGGCAGACTTCGAGCAGCGCCGCGAACGCGAGCTCAGCCTCCGACTGCACGCCGCGGGAGCCGAGGATGCAGAAACCGGCTGCGCTCGCAGCAGCGTGCTCGAGGAGCGCCGTCTTGCCAATTCCCGGCTCGCCGACCAGCACGAGCGCCGCGCTCATCCCCTTGCGCGCGGCGTCGAGCAGGACATCGATGCGTAGTTGCTCGTTGCCGCGTCCGATCAGCACGCTTGAAGCGTAGGACGACCTTACCCCAGGGACAAGACCGGGGATCTCCCCGGCGCGACCGCATAGCCCACTGCGCAACGATCGTTCCCACTCATATGAAAGGAGTCGCAATGAAGAAGTTCGCAGCGCTCGCACTCGCAGCTTTGGTCGTCGCGCTCGTCGGTATCGTCACAGCGGCCGCCTCCCCACCGGACGAGCTCCAGGCCGTGAAGGCGGCGACCGCGCGCTACCACTCGTTCGCGCAGGCGCAGGCAGACGGCTACACGATCGCGGGCGAGCCGTGCGTCGCGGCACCCGGCCTCGGCGCGATGGGCATCCACGCCGTGAACCCGGCGCTCATCGCCGATCCAGCAATCAATCCGACGCAGCCCGAGATCCTTCTCTACCTGCCAAAGGCGAACGGCCGCCTTGAGCTGATCGGGGTCGAGTACCTCAAGGTCGACGCGGATCAGAACCTCGCGACTGATGCCGACCGGCCGTCGGTCTTCGGCCAGCCGTTCGATGGGCCGATGCCGGGCCATACGCCGACGATGCCGATCCACTACGACCTGCACGTCTGGTTCTGGGCGGACAATCCCGCAGGTATGTTCGCCCCGTTCAATCCGAGCCTGAGCTGCCCCTCGTAGCCCGGGAAGGGATGCCGATCCACTGCGACCTCCACGTGCGGGTCTGGCAGAGCGGGCCTAGCGGGCTTTTCTCGCCGTCGAACCCGACCGTGGCGTGCCCGGGCCCGTAGCGCGCCGGGCGTAGGTGGGGCGGCTGCCGCGGGCGGCCGCCCCACCTTCTCGTGCCTGCGCGACGCGCACCTGGACGCATAGGAGGTCGCCATGCTTGCATTAGCTCTGTTGCCCAATTAGACACCAGCCGACTACACGGCTACTACACAGGCTCTGCCGGGTGGCAGCCGGTCGCAGCCGATCACAGCCGGTTCACTCGGCGATGAAATGCCTGCTCCAGGCGGTAATTCCGGGTGGCAGCCGACTGTGCCGGTTGAGCCTGTACCGGTCTGTCACGCCGGAGGTCGCGGGTTCGAGTCCCGTCGCTCCCGTCTTCGAAGTCCCTGCAAGTAGGCACTTCGTCGTGTCGGATCACGAGCCGTCGTCGACGCCGTGGCCCGTTCCTGGCCCAAACGCGATAAGTCGACACCGGATCGACATCCGTTTCCGCGTCTGGGACAACCGGCAGCCGCCAGAGCGACCAGACTCGGGCTGCCGTCCGTAGCCAGCCGTAGCGAGGCGCCATCGGCGCTGGGATACGCCTGTCAAGCCGAGGGTCGCGCTCCTCGAGCTCGTGCGATCACTGAGGCGTCGTGCCGCGGTACGGCTGCCACTTCGCCACCGACGTCGGCGTCGGGTCAAGCTAGGGACGTCGTGTCGCCGGAGGCGAAACCGGCCGCGAGCTGCTCGGAGGCAACTCGCGGCGCGATTCCGCCTGCGGTGGAGGAGTCCCGAAAGACACCCCCGAGGAGGGCCGCGGCGGCGACGGCAATCGCCGCCGCGGTTCCCAGGAGAAGCCGGTGCCTCAAGGCTTCTGCTGGCCCTTCGTGTTGTCGAACCCGCTGAAGGGGTCGTTCTCGTACGGGAAGAACCCGAGCGCGGGGACGTCGTTGGAATCGACCCCGTCACCGAGGGCCTTCGCGCGAGCGTTGCCCTTGAGGGCACCCGCAACCGCCATCTCGGCGATGTCGATCACGTCGTCGCCGAGGCGACGGCCGTTGGGGTAACCGGCGAGATCCCCGCCGAGCACGCCCAGCCGGGAAACCTTGTCGGCCGCGGTGGGCGGCGTCGAGAGGTTGATCCGGAGCAGGTCGAGCGGCTTGGTGCCGGTGAAGTTCAGGTTCGGGACGCCCGTCAGGAACACCTGGACGAGATCGTCGCGATCCTTCTCGGGCGCGTTGACGACGCCCGGGTAGAGCTTGTTGATCAGGGCGGCCAGGATCGGCTCACGAACGAAGTTGACGAACTTCGCGTCGCTGACCGGGGTGCCGCGGTTCCACTCGTCCTTGCGCTCGGTCGGCACGATCAACTCGTTGAAGAGAGGGTTGCCGATCCGGGAGACCTGGACGTAGGGACGCGACGAGACCTGCGTCTTGACCGTCTTGACGAAGTTGCGGAACCTGCCGTTGATCTTGACGCGGACCGTGACCTTCTTGTTCACGGTCCGGACGGAGAGCCGCTGACGCTCCGTCGACGACCAGATGCCGACGACGTGGCCCGGGGTGTCGATCTCCGAGATCGGGATCTGGAGCGCGAGCGAGTGAACGCCATAGCCGGCAAAGAAGTCCTTGCCGCCACCGGTGCTCCCGGTCCCACGGCGGAAGCCGACGGAGTCGAAGATCGCGCCGATGTCGGCGAAGAACGCGTCCTCACGCTGGCCGGCGAACGCCTTACCGCCGCCCGCGACGTCGAAGACGCCCTTGGCGGCGAGCTGCCGATAGCCCGGAGTGGTGCGCGGGCCGATGTTGTTCGGCGGCGTCACGCCGTTGACGACGACCTGGGAATTGCCACCCGAGATCCGCGTCAGCGTGTACGGCTGGGCGGTGGCCCGGAGGAACGCGACCGGCTGGCTCTTGCGGAACTGAGCGCGGTAGGTCACATCCGGCACACCGTCGCTGTTTTTGTCGATGTGGATGTTGTAGCGAGCCGACGACGAGAACTCGTAGTACATCGGGCCGGCGGCCGGATCCTCGGCGGGGATCCAGTTCGAGATGATCGTCAGCTTGTCCGCGGCATCGAGGCTGCGGAACGCGAAGAGATCGGTGTTGTCTGCGCTCGGGTCTTCCGAGATCAGTGGAGCTTCACGGTGGCTCGACGCGGTACCGGCACTCGGGCCGGAACCGACGACGGCCGCGGCAACAGCCGCTAGGGCGATCGCAAGAATTGCAACGACCGCCAGGATTCCTTTCTTCATCTTCCCTCTTCCCCTGGACAGTTGCAGGACTGCTTACGACGCTGGTTCGCCAGCCGGGCTGCCCCGGTTTGGGTGAGGCCGAAAGCCGCTCAGACGGTCGCTAACGTGCCCCGGAACGAGAAGAGGGCCGGATCGCTCCGGCCCTCTTCGTCGCCCATGTGACCGCGCCGGCACTCTTCGGCAAGGATGTGACGAACCCGATGGCGATGATCCTCGCCGGTGCGGCACTCCTCTCCCACGCGGACGAGACGGCCCAGCAAGCGGGCCGGGCGATCCGGGAGGCGTGCCTCGAGGCGGTCTCGGAGGGTGTGCGCACTGCCGATCTCGGCGGCCACGCGGGCTCAACGGAGTTCACCGACGACGTGATTCGGCGGACGCGGTCGAAGCTCGAGATCTGGGCTTCGCTCTAGAACGACAGCGGGGCGACCCGTAGGCCGCCCCGCGAACGAGCTGTCGTTCTGCTTCGAGCTAGCCGGTGATGAAGCCGGTCTTGCCGACGGCGGTGAGGATCTGGGCCTTGGTCTTCGGCGTGTCGAAGACCAGCGGCGCCGGAGCGACCATGCGGATGTGGCGCATCCACGCGGCGTGCCGCGCCTCGACCGTAACGATCGTCCCGGCCGCCTTGAGGATCGCGGGAGTCTTGATATTCGTCACCTGACCGAGGTAGGCAGTGACGCCCGTGTCCTCGAGCACCTGCGCGGTGGCCTGGAACTTCGCCTGGTTCTGGGTCGTGCCCTTGAAGTTGAAGGTCGGCTTCTTGACCGCGGCGCTGCCGAGTGCCTTCTTCAGGAACGCGACGTGGACGGCCTCGTGCCTGGCCACGACCGAGACGAAGTTGCGCGTGTCACCAACGAAGATGCCGGCGTTCGCCTTCGCCTCGGCGTAGAACGCGGCCTCGAGGTACTCGAGCGTGAGGGCGAAGTTGAGGATCGCGACGTCGCTCGCGGGAGTTGCGCCCTCGGCGATCGAGGGGAGCAGGCCCATCAGGCTGCCGGCGCCGACGACTGCTGCGCCACCGAAAGCGGCCCTACGGAGGAAGCTCGCGCGATCGTCGCCGACGAGCTTGGCGGATGCCTCTTCGAGGGCCCCGTCTTGGTCGAGGTCACCCCACGTGCGGATGGTGTCGGACATGTGTTGACTCCTTTGTGTGGCCAGTGACTGGGCAGCCACCGATTCTCTTGATTCGCACGCCCGAGCTCTCCGGATCAGTTGTTTAGGACACGGAGCCAACTCGGCGCGCGTTTGTCCAGAGTTTGTGCCGCACAAGGGCGGGTTCCCAAACCTGCGATCAGCCGGCGGCGGCGAGCGGCTTCTCGCCACAGATCGTGCCGCTGCGCCAGCCGTGCACGACGCGTGCGCCAACTCGGGATCGAACTGGGTGCCTGCGCAGCGCTCGAGTTCGTCGAGGGCGCGGTTCACTGTGAGGGCGGGCCGATAGGCACGGGCCGACATCATCGCATCGAACGCGTCCGCGACCCCGAGGAGGCGCGCCTCCTCCGGGAACTCGGTGCCGGCCTTCCCGGCCGGGTAGCCGGCGCCGTCCCAGCTTTACGCAAACGCGAACAGGAGGGGCGGCCGCCGCCTACGGCATCCAGCCGGACGAGCTGATACTCGGCTCGGACAACGGCTCGGCCTTCACCGCCCGCCGCTTCCGCGCCACGAAAGCCAGCAGAGCGAACAGCCACTGATCGAAGCCGGGGACATCAACGTCCTCGCCTTCCACTACATCGGTGCAACACGATGAGGAGCAAGCTCCTGAGCTCGGGTCGCAACCTTCCCCAGGTCGCGGCTCATCACGAGCTCACCCCGAGTTAGTTTCCGATCTCGAGGAACCGTCCTGTCGTCGTGCGTGACAACATTTCGTGGCCCACTCGTGGCCCAAACGCCGGTTGGACGATCGACGGAGCCATGCGGTATTGTGATGGTGTCACTTCAAACATCCCCTGCAAATAAGGCTGTTTGTAGGGCTTTGTCGCCGCCCGTCGTCACCCCCGAGTGGGCCTGTCACGCCGGAGGTCGCGGGTTCGAGTCCCGTCGCTCCCGCTCTGGAACCGCCTGCAAGCAGGCGGTTTTCTCTTATCGGCATCGGAACACGGCGCTGCACGATGGGGTGTGGATGGGGCGGCTGGTTCCCGGCGACCTTGGTTTCCACTCGTTTTCGGTCGATCGGGCCGTAGTGGCGACGCGTGGCGATCCGGGCTCGTCAGGGCAAGAGCGTGACGCCTCCGCATGCCTCGACCGGACGACCGTGAAGTGCCGGCGGTCGAGCGTTGCGATCTCCGCCTGGCCGAGCCGCTCTGCCGTCGCGACGACGGAAGCGTCGACCGTGCCGAGTGGGAGATCCGCGTACTGCTCAACGAGCTCCGCCATCCGCTTCAGATCGGCAGAGGTTGGAGGCTCGAGCCGGAACTCTCCGCGAGCGGCGGCGCGAAGCAACGCCGCCTCAGCGGACGGGCCGAGTGCCTTCGCGACGAGGTACCCCGCCTCGGCCAGAACGAGCGACGGCACGACGAGCGATCCCGTCTCACGGCGCAATAGGTCTGCGCACGCAGCGTGATCCGGGTCGTTGCGAACGGCCGCGGCGACGAGCGGTCCGATATCTACGAGGAGCGCGACGGCTCGAACCCCTCGAGCTCGAGCCGCTCCTCGGCGGCGCGAGCGGAGAAGCCGTTCGCCGCGTCACCGAGCCCGGCGAAACTGAGCCCGATCACGGAAGCCGGTTCGCTCTCGAGGTACGCCTCGACCGCCTCGGAAGCGAGTTCCTCGACCGTGACGCCGCGGTCCGCGGCGATAGCGGCGGCGCGAGAGGCGAGGTCGTCCGGAAGGCTGACTGTCACGTTCACCATGCTCATAGCGTAATCGACGCGTCCGGCGGCTCTCGCTCGACGAGCCGATCCAGCTCGGCGAGAACGCTCCTGTTCGCGTCCGGAAAGAGATGCCCGTAGAGATCGAGCGAGACGCGGATCGAGGAATGGCCCATCTGCGCTTGGAGGTACTTCGGGTGCGCGCCCGCGGCGACCATCAGCGCGGCGTACGTGTGCCGCAGGTCGTGGAAGCGCACCGGACCGAGCCCGCTGCGACGCACGGCCGGCGCGAAGATCCGGTGCCGGAAGTTGTCGTCGTTGAGTATCCGCCCGCCCGACGAGGGGAAGACGAGGCCGAGCTGGTTCGGCGTCCGCGCGAAGAGCTGGCGCCGTATGAGCGCTGCCGCCTTTGCGGAGAGGTCGACATTTCGCCGCGCCGCTTTCGTCTTGAGGGGCACGAGCTCGCCGGCGTAGACGCCGTGCTCGACGCTCAAGGTCATCGTGCCGCGGTCGATGCTTCGATCGCGTAGCGCGAACAGCTCGCCCTGCCGCAGACCCGTCAGCGCGGCGAGCTGGACGAGGTTCCCGTACGGCTCGACGGTCGCAGCCGCGAGTTCCTCGACCTCGAGCCATGTGAGGAAGCGCGTCCCTCGGCTCGTGCCGTGGCGCCTTCAGCCGGAAGATCGCTTCGTCCACCGAGTGCCCGCGTTCCTTCGCGTTCGCCAGCACCTGCTTGAGGATACGGAGCGCGAGCTCGGCCTGCCGCGGCGCGCGGCGCGCTAGCGCGGCGACGTGATCCTCGACGTCCGCAGGGCGGATCGCGTCGAGAGTAAGCGCTCCGAAGACGCGGAGATGCGGCAGGACCTCGCAGACGCGGGCGGCAGTCGACGCTCGCACGCGCTGGCTGAAGGCAGCGCGCTCTTTCCTCAGAGCGCCCCGGACGCTTTGCCGGGCAGAGTCCGGAGTGCAATGACGTAGCTCTCGCTGTAGGTGGGGAACTGCGCGATCGTGTCGCGGAGCACGGCCAGCGGGATCTCCGCGCGGATCGCGAGGACGGCGTGGTGGATCCGGTCGACGACGAGGCCGAGCCGGCCACCGTCGGGCTCACCGACGAGCAGGCCAAGGAGCGGGGGCTCGACTGCTCTTGCCGCACGCTCCCGGGCGACCGTGGCGCCGCGATGCGCCGCGTCGCTCGCTCGACGACGAGCGTGACGATTCCGCGCGTGTCGCGCCGGCATATCGCCGCCCAGACGTTCGACCGCTCACCTCTCGTGCTGCGAGGCAGGAACGCCCGCGAACGTCAGGAGATACGAGCAGCGAGGTGTCACCGTCTTAAGAGCGGGCAGGACCGCGGGCCGGGGACGGAGTCGAGGTAGACGGGCGCCAGGTCATGTGCGCTCGGGAGCAGGGCTCAGCGGACGACTCGCACATCCGGCCGGAACGCCGCCACGGCGAACCAGAACGGCTGGTCGAACGGCACTGCCCGCCCACCGGCGGTGACGGTGGCGCTGCCGACGTCGCGGCCGTCACCGATGCTTTGCGCGTCGAGCGCGGAGGCGACGCCGGCTCGCCAGGTGACGGTCAGCCGTTGTCCGCCGACCTCGACCTCGACGACCCGCCGCGCCCGCAACGTCGAGAAGGGAATCGCGATGGCCTCGGTCCCGCGCTCGAGGTACACCACGCGCTCTTTCGGCTGCAGCCGGTCGTCGTTCTCATTCGGCGTGGAGAAATAGGGCGGCGAGGCGACGTCGTCGTAGCCGACGTAGGGGTTCTCCCCGTAGCTGCGGTCGTGGCCGGTCTCGCGCGAGAGGACGTGCCCGCCGGGGTGGTCGGCCTGGAACTCGCGCCAGGCGACGATCCGCGCCGGCACTCGTCGCAGCCTC
>JBBJLW010000012.1:0-97811 GCA_037720595.1 Gaiellaceae bacterium
TTGCATCCCCAGACCGACACCGTTGTGTCCCCCAACTCTCGGCTGGAGGTCAGGTACGGATGCTTGCAGATCAGCTGGACTACATCGTTGGCGTCGACCCGCACCGCGATTCACACGCGCTCGCGGTCGTGCACGTCCTCAGCGGCGCCGTTGTGCTCGAGGCGACTGTCGCGGCGAGCATGGAGGGCTACGCGAACGCGCTCGGGCTCGCCGAGGAACATGCGAGGGGTCGGCGTGCGTTCGCGATCGAGGGCACCGGCTCCTTCGGTGCCGGACTGACGCGCTTCCTGACCGGCCGTGGTGAGCGGGTGCTCGAGGTCGGCCGTTTGCGGCGGGAGCGGCGCACGGGCGGCAAGACCGACGCGCTCGACGCGATCCGGGCGGCCCGCAGCGCGCTCGCCAGCGAGCGGCCGGCAACGCCACGCGCCGGCGGGGAACGCCAGGCGTTGCAGGCATTGGTGGCCGCACGGGAAGGCGCGGTCAACGCCAAACGGGCAGGCCTCTGCCAGCTGCGAGACCTGTTGATCACGGCCCCGGAGCCGCTCCGCAGCGAGTTGCGGCCGCTGAGCAGGACGCGACTTTTGCAACGCCTCGCAGCAACTCGGCCTGACGGCCGTCGCGACCCCGAGCTGCGCGGCAGCATGCTCGCGCTGCGCTCGATCGCCCGGCGCGTGCTGCAGCTGACTGTTGAGGAACGCGAGCTCGCACGCGAGATCGAGACGATCACCCGCAAGCTCGCACCGCAGCTGCTCGACCAGCCCGGCGTCGGACCGCACGCCGCCGCACAGCTCGTCCTCTCCTGGTCACACCAAGGACGGATCACCACCGAAGCCGCCTTCGCCAGGCTCGCCGGCGCAGCCCCGATCCCCGCCTCCTCCGGACAGACCATCCGCTACCGGCTCGACCGATCAGGCGACCGCAAACTCAACCGCGCCCTGCACATGATCCTCGTCACACGGAAACGCTCGCACCCCGCCACGATCGCCTACATCGAACGCCGACTTGCAGAGGGCAAGACACGACGCGAAGCAAACCGCTGCCTCAAGCGCTACCTCGCCCGCAACCTCTACCGCCTACTCGAACACGGAGCACCAATCGCGACTTGACAAACATAGAAGCATCGCTGGCCCAGGCGAATAGCTAGAGCGGCAGTGCGCTAAGTACGGCTTGGCGTTCCTGCGCGTCCGTGGGATCGAGCGCGGGCGGCTTCACGCCGACCTGACGATTCTCGGTCGCCTCGCGCTGGCAATAACTAGGAACGAGCCGCTACTTGATGATTCGTATGGGAACGCCGTGTCGGGCAAGTATCCGCAGCGTCTCGGGAGTTGCCACACGGGGAAAGTCCTCGCCACTGACGCGCAGCTTGACGACCGCACGACGGCCTCCGGTTGCAGGGTAGAACCACCCGTGTTGGCTCGCCTCATTCGGCCGCGTCGGTACTGGCTTCGCAGGCACGCCCCAGAAGAGCGCAAGGTCGTACCGAGGGCGATTGTCTTGCCAGCCTGACGTTGGCCGACGGGCGTGGAGCAGGCTGGTCACGAAGGCTAGGTTCTCCGTCCAATTGCCGAGCGTCGCAGGGCGCTGGAGTCCTGGGCCGCTGACAAGGATGTAGCGCGGCGCGGCCGCCTGGGCGGGAACCGCCACAACGCCAACGGCCAGCAGAGCCGCGATGAGAATCGAGATGCGCGCCAGCGTTGTCTTCATCATCCGGTTGTACACCAGCAACCGGGTGTTAGTTCCCCGTCGAGTCTCGCCAATTTCGCCAATCCCTCCTGGACCGTTCAGGCATCATTCCCGGACGCTCAACCATGGAGGCGTTCTCTTGCTCTACTTCCGTCCGCTTTCCGAGCTGGAAAGGGGCGGCCTCGGAACGTAACGTCGGCAGGCTAGACTCACCGGTCACCGAGTCGTCGCCCGTGCCCAAGCGAGGATCGCAGTTCGTTGTTCGCTCGCTTTGGACGCCGTCGCGATAGGCGGATCTGAACCGGTAGCTGGCCCATGTCGCTCGCGAGCTTTGTCATTCGCCGTCTTCTGTGGACGATTCCGCTTGTCGTCCTGGTCATGCTGGCCACCTACGCCCTGCTTCGTGGCGCGGGCGGTAGTCCGTTCGCGCCGCCGGAGGGGTACATCGGCGTCCCGGACACCTATCAGCGCTTTCTGCGCGACTTCTACCACCTCGACGAACCCTGGCTCGTCGAGTTCGCCCATTACGTCAAGAACGTCTTCACGCTCAACTTCGGTCCGTCGCTCGTGCAACGCAATCTCTCCGTCGACGACGTGGTCAAGCAGGCGGCTCCCATCACCCTCCAGTTGGTTCTCCTGGCAGCAGCCTGGTCCATCCCCATCGGCATCGCCGCCGGCCTCCTGGCAGCCGCGTACCGCAATCGGTTGGTCGACCGTCTGCTGACCTCGACCTCAACGGTGCTGCTGGTCGTGCCGGTCTTCTTCGTCGCCTACGTCAGTGGCCGCTACCTGGCTCGCGAATGGCATCTGGTCGCGCTCGGCTGGGAGAACTGGGATACGCGTCTCGCTTCCTCACTTGTGCTCGCGCTCGCACCGATCGGCTACGTCGCCCGGCTTGTGCGGGCGGCAGTTGTCGAGGAGATCGTCGAGGACTACGTTCGCACGGCCCAAGCGAAGGGCCTCCGGCGGCGGCGGATCCTCTGGTTCCACGTGCTCCGGAACTCGCTCACGCCTTTCATGTCCGCGGCTGTTCCGTTGCTGGCGTTGCTCATAACGGGCGCATTCTTCGTCGAGGCCGCCTTCGGCATCCCAGGCGCCTCGTTCTACTACATCGAGGCAGCACGAACTCGCGACACGCCCGTACTGCTCGGCCTCACAGTGGTGCTGGCCGTGTTCGTGATCCTCGCCAACGCGCTTGCCGACATCGCAATGGCGCTTCTCGACCCACGCGTGCTGGAGCGGCGGTGATCCGGATCCGCCTTTGGGCGGAGCGAGGCCGGGCGCTGATCCGCAGCCGCGCTGTCCGAGCCGCGATGGTCGTCCTCGCCACCCTCGTCGTGTACTGCCTCGCCTGGCCGGCTATGTCGCCAGACGGACCGGACGGCGTCGATCTCTCCCGCTCACGACAGGGACCGAGCTTGGATCATCCACTCGGCACCGACCAACTCGGCCGCGACCTGCTCACACGCCTCGCCGAAGGAGGCCAAACGACGTTTCTCATCGCTGGCGGAGCACTCGCGGTCATCCTCACAATCGGCACCCTCTACGGCACGATCGCCGGACTGGCCGGGGGAAAGGTCGACGACACGCTGATGCGAATCGTCGACGGCCTGCTGGCAATCCCGCGCTACCCGATCGCGATCGTAATCCTGGTTGTTCTCAGCACCCACGCGCAGACAATCGCAGCGATGGCATTCGCGCTATCGATCACAGGCTGGATGCTGACGGCTCGACTTGTGCGGGGAGAGGTCCGCCGACTCAAGCAACGGCCGTTCATCACGGCCGCTCGGGCAGGAGGAGCATCCTGGGCTCGAATCGCCCGCCGCCACATCCTCCCCAACACAGTCGGGACGATCCTAATCGCGGTCTTCCTCGAGCTGCCTGCCGTCATCCTCGGAGAAGCATTCCTGTCCGTCCTCGGCCTCGGGCCTAACCCGCCCACCGCGACCTGGGGCAACATCGCCCAGAGCGGACTCCACTTCTTCCGTCTCTGGGAGATGTTTCTCGCGACAGCGGCGATCACCATCTTCGTACTTTCGGCAAACATCATCGCGGACGGCCTCCACGACGTGCTCGATCCCCGTCGTGCAAGCCAATCACGGTGAAGGACTGGAGAGCGAGACGCAAATTCTCGCCAGCCTGGCGCAGTTCGACCTGCTCGCGAACCTAGCGGCGATCGACGGCGCTCGGCGAGGGCCTGTCCTCGGGGGACATTGCTGAACGCTCGCCCAGGCGACAGACAGTTGCGGACGCTAGCCGCAGCGCCGTCCCCGGCGGCGAGCGGCATCTAATGGGCCTAGACTCGGGCGAGATGTCGGACGACCTAGTTGCTACCGACCTATAGACGCACACTGAGGCGAAGCGCTGTCGCCATCCCCCTGGTCGGCGTGCTTGTCGGTGGCGCCGTTGCATTCGGGACGATAGGAAGCCGCCCGTCGAGTCTTGACGAGTTGGTGCGAGGAACTGAGAGGGGAGCTGTGCCGGTTCTTTTCGATGCTCGTGCGAGCGAGGAGGGAGCGGTAGCAAATCGCCGCTGGCTCGTCTGGTCGCAAAGCACAACGGCTAACCCCGTCCCCCCGCGGAGTACGACGTCCGTCTACGCGCGGAATCGTCTGACGGGGAGTCGTGTTCGTGTTAATTCGTTGCGCACGAGCGCGCAGACTGGCGGCTTGAGTGGCGATCGTCTCGCACTGCAGGTAGTCGCGCGGGGAGATTCGAAGATCTCGATCGTGGCGCTCGACGATCTACGCTCGATGGTTCCGTTTGTCGCATCAGTGAACACGGGCCTGTGGGAGTGGCGACCATCGCTGTCTGGTGGATGGCTCCTCTTTGGGCGAATCGACTACGCGCGTACGCGCTATGAGGTGCTTCTGGCTGATCTGAGAACAGGCACAGTGCGCACACTTGACAGCGTCAGCGGCCATGCGGCTTACGCTGTCCCAGGGCAGGTGAACGGTAGTTGGGCGGTCTGGACGAGCTGTCCGGATAACTGGTGTCGCGTCTACCGGTATGACATCGCTCGCTCCACCCGCGCCCCGGTCCCGATGGTGAAACAACACGTTTTCCAACAGTTTGGCCCTGCCGTCAGTCGCACAGGAGATGTCTACTTCGGGACCTCGAAGGCCGGCTGCCGAGAGAGTCGGATCATGAAGTTCGGCGACGCCGGGCTCACGACGTTGGCGCGGCTGCCCAAAGGAACATCATTCCAGTACAGCTATCTCGACGACTCCTTTCCCGAGAAGGCCGATCTGTACTTCGATCGAGTTGGGTGTGGAAGAGGCGATCTGTCCGATGTCTACCGAATTCCGCTGGAATGATTCTCGAACTCCTGACTCACGGATCTCCGGGACGGGGCGGCAGCGGAACCGCCGATCTCGCCAAGCCCTCCTAGCTCGCTCAGGGCACAATTTCCGGACGCTGGCCCAGGTCACGATCGCGTCGTCAGCGACGGGGCTTACGATCTGGGAGTGGAGCGCCATCAAAGAGTCGTGGTCTACGTCGAACGCGGAGTCGACCTCTTGGTGTTCGAGCACCGAGATCATCCGGAAGCGGGGACACAGGTTCCCGCAGGAGGCGTTGAGGCCGGAGAAGACCTGGGCGACGCGGTTGTTCGCGAGGTTGCTGAAGAGACCGGCGTGCAGTTGGTCGCGAAGCCAGCGCTGCTCGGCGTTCACGACCATCCAGACGGCCTCGGGCGCCCCTCCAGAAGTCACTTCTTCAAAGTCGACGCCCCACCGGGTCTCCCCGATTCATGGGAACATGTAGTCAGCGGGCGTGGGGATGATGCACGGTTGGTCTTCCTCTGCCGCTTCGACTCAGCGCCGAGGCTTTGGCCCGTTCAGTCTGTCTTCCGTCTCTAGTCGCTCAGGGGACATTCCTGAACACTCGCGCAGGCGACGGCCTCGATCCGAAGCGCCGACCATCGGTGATCCGGTTCCCTGCGACATGAGCCGAGCGCCGCCAATTCGCGTAAAGACGGGTCAGGTCCGTTTGAGCTCGCGTGCCAGCGTTCGGAGTGCACGGGAGTAGCGGCGACGAAGGCCCCATCGCTGGCCGGATCGACGCTGCCGGATGGCATCGATCGACGAGGTGGCCCCGATTCGCCCCAGCGCTTCGGCGGAACGAGCACGCATATGTGGCTCAGGGTCGTCGAGCAGCTTCGCTAGTCGCGCCGCGACTGTCTTGTCTCCGATGATGCCCATAGCTTCGATCGCCCACAGCCGGACGGCCAGCACCGGGTCGTTCTCTGCGATGTCGAGGAGTCGTTGCACCGGTTCGGGAGATCCGATCTCGCTGAGCAGTCGCCGCGAACGAACGCACGATCGGGTCGGACGCGTCTAGTAGCCGTGTTAGCGGCCTGACCGCTCTCCTATCGCCGAGCTGGCCGAGAAACTCGGCTGCTTTCCACCTGTGATCAGGATCAGCGAGTGCCTGAATGAGCGCGTCCACACTTGTGGGCTGCAGAGATCGCAAAGCGCCTTTCCCAGTAATCCTCGTCTTTAATGACGTCACGGATGGGGCGCTTCATACCTTGAGAGTAAACGCACCGTAGGCTCGCTCAGGGGGCATTCCCGGACGCTGGCCCATGCGATGGTCGCTCAGGCGCGGATGTTCCAGTCAGCCGGAAGCTGCGGTCTCTCCCAGCCATTGGGCGGTCGCCAGTTCTCCCAGCCTGTCGGCCACGGACGTTCGGCGATCACGCGTTCGCCTTCGGCGCGTAGTGCTGCGGCCTCGTCCTTGCTCAGGCGTCCCACCGTGACGGCCATGGCGAACTCGTCCTCGTCCTTCCATACCGGTTCTCCGGTATCGGCGGAGACCCAGATGTTAAGGATGCCGTCTCGGGTCGAGATCGTGCGATCGCCGTAGACGTGAGGTGCCTCCAGGTTCACGTACCAGCCGACGTGCTTGCCGCCTTCGTGGAAGACCCACAGGGAATGCCGACGATTGCGAGGAAAGATCATCACCAGGTCGCTTCGTCGCCAGGGCCGGGGGACGCTGATGCGCGGATGTGCCCACCGTTCTTCGAGTGCCACGTCGCGAAGCCCGCGCCCGTCAGCAAGCACCGGGGCGGCGGTTTCCGTCCCTTCCGCAAGATAGGCGACGAGCTGGTGCTCGCTATGGCTGATGACGTAGAGCGGGACCCCTCCCGTGAACTGGTAATCACCCGACGCTTCACGCCCGTACCGGAGCACGACCACGTCACCCCGCTGCCACATCGCAGCGACCCTAGACGATCCAAGCTTCGAGTTGCCTCCGACACGACGGTGTGACTGGCTCAGGGTGCATTCCGGAATGCTCGCCCACGCCAGACTCGTGCCGGATGGTGCCGTGCCGTCAGACTGCGCGCAACGATGATCGTTGTTGTCGAAGGCG
Source organism: Gaiellaceae bacterium (assembly GCA_037720595.1). Classification (GTDB taxonomy): domain Bacteria; phylum Actinomycetota; class Thermoleophilia; order Gaiellales; family Gaiellaceae; genus Gaiellasilicea. Next base: position 7,057 of record JBBJLW010000012.1, read on the forward strand.
TCAGCGCTGCAGGTAAGTCCACCTGGTGCCAGGCGCACTATCCGCAGCAGACTGTCTCGGAACTCCCACCGGTCGTCCCCGAACTTGACAGCAGCCTCGATGAGCGGCAGCGCCAAGAGTTCTGGCTACGCCGCAACAAGGAGCGTTGGCGGTGCGCAAGCGACTTAGAGGCCACGACCGGCCTTGCCGTCTGCGACACCGACCCGTTCAAGCTTCACTACACCTGGGGGCTTTGGCGGATCGGGCGCGACTCCGTCTCTAGTTGGGAGTGGGCCGTCACCGCCGCTCAGAAGGCGTTCCAGGAGGGGTCACTGGGTCTCGCCGACCTCATCCTTGTCGCCGATGTCGACGAAAGCGACTTGCGCCTGCGGCGGAACTCCGACAGCGAAGGCACCGGTCGGAGACGCGGCACGTTTGACCTGCACGTCCTACTGCGTGAGCCACTTCGTGAATGGTATGAGGCCGTCGAGCGAGTTAGCCCGGGCCGCGTTCGCTGGGAGCTTCCGAGCGATGGCGATCTCTCGCCTGCACCCAGCGTTCGTTCGCCTCGATCGGGAGCAGCGCTATTTCATGCGCTTCTCTCAGAGCTTCCAGCTCGGTAGCCGCCCTGCGTCGGGTGACTCCCGCACACTCGCGCAGCCGACCGTCACGGCGCAGAGTCGTCTGAAAGATCCACGCGACGGATCCGGTGCCCGGACGCAGTGACCTCGCCCTCCGTTGACCCCGTGACCACGACGTCAACTGGATGCCCTTCAGCAGCTCGGTCCGTCGGCAGCCAGCCCCGTTCCTCAGCCGCAACGATGAACGTCCTACCGCGCTCACCGAAGAACGCAAGACGCCCGGGCAACAGCGCGCCATCCCAGAGGCGAAGGTCGAGCTGTTCAAGACTGATGGCGATCTCGCCCGGGTCTCCGACCAGACCGACCTCCGAGATCCCGAGCAGCTCGGAGGCGTCGAAGGCCCCGGTCTTGCCTGTCTCTCCGAGGGCACGATGCGCGATCAGTTCGACGATGTTGCCCGCCGGATCGTGGAAATAGAACGCATGGGCGTTCCAGTTGTCGAAGTCGAAGACAACCTCATCGATGTCGCCGCCGAGAAGAAGATCGGTTCGGTCACGCGCCCAGATCAAGGCCGCGGAGAAGCGATCACCGGGGGCAAGGAGTGCGTAATGGTAAAACGGCTCTCCTTCAGCGCCCCGAAAGACCAATTCCGAGACTCCGATTCTGAAGCCGCCAGCGGCCCTCTCCATGCCGAGCTGGTTTGCGTAGAAGTCCTCAAGGTCAGCTAGCCGACCGCGAGAGGCTTGAAGCTCGACTCGGAGGAAGTCCACACTGCAACAGTAACTCTGCAAGCCCCGCGGGCCTTGGCGTGGCTCAGGGTGTACTCGCGAACACTGGCGCAGACGAGTTCCCAGTTAAAGGCGATCCAGGATCGGCATCCCGTCCCATCCCTCGAGGCAGGCACGTAGGTAAAGCGCCACGCCTATGTTGCCCGTCCAGAGGGAGTAGCGCGGCTGCGATGCCTCCACCTGATCGAGGGCGTGCATGGCAAAAGCTTGTGCGCGTTCGAGCCAGCTCTGATCGCCGGTTCGACTGTGCAGCGCGAGGAAGGCGCAGCCGTTGCCGGCGGTGCCATGGCAGAGGCCTGCCCCTTTCTTCAGCGGGCCCGCTTCCCAGACGAGATCGCCTGCTGCACGCATCAATTCGTCGGTCCGATCCTCGTGCGGAAGCGTGGCGAGACTGGTGATCAGCCCTGGTGCTCCGTGACACCATTGGATTCGTGTCGTGAACTGCTCGGCCCAGTAGGTATCAGCGGCCGTCGGCCAGTTGATCAGCGCCGACTCGCGCATCGCGAGCGTCGTGGCTGTATCGGCGATCGCCGCTTGTAGCTCGGCCGTGCGTGGGAGTAGGGCCTGGCCGCGCAGAAGGGAGTGCGCGTTCGACGCGAAGCCGTGACCTGCGCCGATGCTCCGAATCAGGCGCCCTCGCCGGTACTGGATCCAGATTCGGCAGCCAAGCTCAGGATCCGGGCGAAACTGTTTCCACATCGTGTCCGCGCAGGTGCGCCAGAGCTCTCGCCAGCGTTCCTGCCGAGTCGATTCGTGGAGGTGAAGTGCCGCGAGCATCGTCCCCGGCACGCCGTCGAACAACTCGTTGTCGGGTCTGTGAAGGCTCTCGGTGACGAGCTCGAACAGGCGATCCTCCTTCTCGGGTGTCGGAGCGAGCCGCCAGGACACGAGCAGGACGCCGATCTCCCCGTTCATCAGCCCCAGCGACCCCGGAACGTCGGGCTCGGCCAGGTAGCTCTCGTAAACCCCGCATTCGCCGATCCCGGCCCCGAGCCGATCAAGCGCCCAAAGCACACCGGCGGCCCCGATCCACAACGAACGGTCGGACACCGCCGGCCGCCCGTAGTCGTCGAGCACGCTACGCGGCCAGAACCCTTCCGGGTCCAGGGCGTCGCGCGTGCCGACCACGATGCGGTCGATCCCGGCACGGACACGTTCTTCGTTCCACACCGCCGCCGACAGCGGCTCGTGCTCCGCTCCATCGAAGAGCGCCATCACGAGACCTTAGAGATGGCAGCAACGACACGGCCCGTCAAGTCGCCTTCAGGGGACATTCCTGCACGCTGGCCCAGGCGAAGGCTGCACGTCTTCGTAGACGGCGGCGCGGGCGTCCGCGACTTGGTCAAGCCCATCCTTCTCGAACGCTGTGCCGTCATCAGCACTCGCGAACAGGCATGATCCTGTCGTGGATCCGGCAGCGAGGTAGCGGTTCGGCGCGGCGAGCAGCCGCGCGTTCCCGGCGCAGTTTGTCGAGGCCCGCAATGCGGGTTCGGGTGGCTGCGCGCCACCGCTACGACCGGAGGTACCACGCATGAATCGTCAGAACCTCTTCTCCGACGCCTGGGACGGAGAGAACGAAGAAGACGCGACCCGGCAACGAACTTTCTGGCGGCCGGACTACGCCAGGATGGGAGCAACGCTGTACGAACTGGCCCCCGGCGCACCTGAGCCGCGGATCCACATGCACTTCGGAGCCGAAGAGATGTTCTTCGTCCTGAGCGGTCGACCCGTCTTCCGCAACCAACACGGCAAAGAGGAGTTAGCTCCGGGCGACTTCGTCTTCTGCCCCGAGGGACGTGCCGGACTACACACCTTCAGCAACCCCACCGAGGAACCCGCTCAGATCCTCGCGATCAATGCCGGGAGCTTCCCCGATGTCGTCGCCTACCCCGAACACGGATATGCATGGGTGGCGACCCGCGATCCCGATCCCAAGCTACTCGCAGATGGCGGCGACGCCGGCATCATCACCCGCTTCGAGATCCCGATCGAGTAATCGCTCGGACGTATCGACCATCGCCTGAGCCGAAGAGGCTGCGCGAGCGGCCTCTTCGGCTCACCCCGCTCAAGGTGCATTCGCGAACACTGGCCCAGGCCGCCGTTCCGCCCCTACGCGGCGTGGATGCTGATGCCGATGGGCCGAAGACCCGCGATGGCCGTTCCGATTCCGGGATCCGCGGCGCCGTCGAGCACCAGCTCAACCGGACGGCGTGACTGAGGACCACACGCCGAACCACTGCTCGGCGCCGTACTCCTCGAACCGCTCCACCTCGGTGAACCCCAGCTTCGCCGCGAGGCGCATCGAGCGGTCGTTGGCGGTCTGGGTGCAGAGCACCACCGGCTCGCTGGGAAGCGCGCCGGCGAACCAGTCGAGTGCCGCTGCGCACGCCTCGGCGGCGTACCCGCATCCCCACGCCTCCGGCAGGAACATGTAGCTGAGCTCGGCCTCCCCGGCCTCCAGACGCACGTGACCCGGACGCTCTGCGTCGCGCCGATTCAGCGTGATCGTGCCGATCATCGCTCCGTCGAGATCGACTACGAAAAAGCCAGGGCGCCGCCTGGGCGCCTCAGGTACCGCGCGCTCGAGCTCGTCACGCGGTCGAGGGCCACCGAGGTAGGTGCCCACCTCTGGCGAGGAAAACAGCTCGATGGTCGCCGCACGGTCCCGGGCCTCGGGCTCACGGAGCACGAGCCGGCCGGTCCTGATCGGCGGAGGGGGCCAACCGACGGGTCCCAGGTCCCCCACGCGCGCAGACTAGACGATGGAGTCGGGCAATCCTCTGGCGTCATTTGCGGACGCTGGCGCAGGCGAACGCTTTGCATGCGCTCTCGTAGAATGGTATGCGTGGAAACTCCGTTTCCCCCTGATCTGACCACGCAGAGGATCGCGCTTCGAAAGTTTCAGTCGAACGACGTTCCCTGGGTTGCCCTCGCATGTAATCGTCCCGAGATGGCGCGCTTCGTGCCGGTGCTCCCGTCGCCGTACACGGAAGAGGATGCTTCAACATTCGTCGCGTATGCCAAACAGGCGTGGGAAGACGGCAGCAGCGCCCCGTTTGCTATCGAATCGGTCGAGGGTGAACCTCTCGGCGCGGTCGACGTGCACCGTTCCGCGACGGATCGTGGTGTAGCGGGCGTGGGCTACTGGCTCCGGCCGGAAGGACGAGGACGTGGTGCAGCGACCGATGCGGTCAGACTCGTGAGTGAGTGGGCATTCCGGGATCTGGCCATCGAGCGAATGAACCTGATCACGGATCCCGAAAACCTTCCCTCACAGCGTGTCGCGGAACGCGTCGGATTCCGCCGCGAGGGTCTTCTGCGGGCATGGCATCCAACGCGGCACGGTCGCCGTGACAGTGTGATGTTCTCGCTTTTACCGGCCGATCTTCAGTAGCCGCCGAACTAACGCACCCGCCCGGGGTGGTCGTGTCCGTCTAAGCCTCGTAGCTCAGGGTGCATCGCGGAACACTGGCGCAGGCCGACACCCTCGCCCCGCAAGCCGCTCTGCCTAAAGCTGGTGCGCCATGGATCACGAACTCGAACGTCCGCTGACGGGGGGCTGGGTCACGAGTGGCGTCGTTCGAGTGGGCCAGACTGTGCGACGCCCACGTACTTCGAACGCGCCGTTTGTAGAACGACTGCTCCGCCACCTCGAGGAAGCGGGATTCGAAGCGGCTCCCCGTCACCTCGGCCTCGACGAACAAGGGCGCGAGATCCTGACCTTCATCGAAGGTGATGTGCCTTCGGACTGCCGAACCGTGGTGTGGCGCGACGAACAGCTTGGCGCCATCGCAGAGCTTCTTCGGCGGTTTCATGACGCCACTGCCGGGAGCGAAATAGCTGGCGGCACCGAGGTCGTCTGCCACAACGACTTCGGCCCATGGAACCTCGTGTGGCGCGAGGGTCTACCCGTTGGGATCATCGATTACGACAACGCCGCTCCTGGGCCTCGTCTCGACGATTTCGGTTACGCGCTGTGGAAGGCCGTTAACCTCGGACTGATCGACTTACCGGTCTCCGAGCAACGGCGTCGGACGACGGTCTTCACAACGGCGTACGGCATGATCATTGATTCGACTCTCCTCGGCGCCGTCGAGCGGGCGCAGGAACGAATGCGCGAACTCATCACTGCGGCTCCTGTTGGCGTCGGGCGTGATGACGCCCTCGAACAAATCCATCGCGAGCGAGACTGGCTCGAGGCAAACGGCTCGCAGCTGATCCCGTAGTCCGCTGCCAAGGGACATTTCCCATCACTCGCACAGACCAGGAACCTCTCCCACGGGAAGCTGCCTGCCGTGCGCTCGACGGTAGCTCAGCGGACGACGAGAAGCACGAACGAGAGAGAGGCGACTACCAGTCCACCTCGACGCACCACCCCGGTAATGCTCCAGCACCCCTCGGCCGCGAATACCACCCCAGAGGACTGGAACCCACGCGTGCCGTAACCGGACGGCACATGTGCCGCAAGGGGCGCGTCCGAGGTATCCAACCGGCGACCGCTGATCGTCAGGCGTCCCGACCGACCGCGCCACCAGGGCAGCTTCATTCCGATCGTGCCGTCCTCCCGGACACTCGCGAACCCTCTCGATATGACCACGCGACCGTCACGCGGGATCCCGACCCATAGAAAGCGGTTCCCGTGGGTCGTACCCACACCGGGGTCAACGGCCGGGTGCCGACCGTTCGCCCTCGTAGGCGCACACTCAGCCAGCGCCGACCTTGCGACGTGCGATCGCCCTGCCTCTGCATCGTTCGCGCTCGCAGACGCCGCGACTGCCGGAATCGAAAGCGCAACGAGCGCGAACACGAGACGCGAACTCATCGACTCAACCTACGTCGCGAGCGCTTAGAAAGCTCGTCCACGGCACAAGAAGCATACCGGCGCTCAGGGGACATTCCCGGACGCTGGCCCAGGCGACGGAGCCGTCGCTCGCTAAACAAACTGGCGTGGCTGTGCATCCTTCCGTGTAGATGATTCGCGGCAGAGATCGTTTGCTGGGGGAGTTCGAAGCCCTGTACGTCGAGAGCTTCGCGTCCTATGTGCGGGTAGCGCGTGCGATCACTGGCGACCGGGAGCAAGCCGTCGAGGCTGTGCAAGAGGGCTTTGCTCGGGCGATGGCGGCGCGCGCCAGTTTCCGGGGCGCATCGCCGCTCGGTGCCTGGGTGTGGCGGATTATCCTCAACGAGGCGCGGAACCAAAGCCGACGTCCACTGTCCGACGCAGCATACGAACGGGGCGAGGCGGAGCTGCCAGCGCGAGCAGCTGAACTCGCGCCGCTCATTTCGGCGCTACCGGAACGCCAGCGCCACGCGATCTTTCTTCGGTACTACGCCGACCTCGACTACCGCACGATCGCAGCGGTGCTCGACATCGAGGTGGGGACTGTGAGTGCGACTCTCGCAGCCGCGCACCAACGTCTGCGAACTGCGCTCCGTGAACAGGAGGTGACCGCCAATGATTGACATCGACCCGATGATCAGAGAGGAGCTGGAGCGGCTGGCACCGCAGGCAGAAACCGGAACGGCGGATCTCGCCGACGTCAAGCGCCGGGCAAACCTGGCCGGGCAGCCGCGCTCGCACCGAACCCTGCGGCGGATGGCGGTAGCCGCCGCCGTCGCACTCGCCCTGGCCGCGCCTGCGCTTGCGTTCAGCGGCTCCGTGAGAGACCTGCTCGGACTCGGACGGCCAAAGCCCGTCGTTGAGCAGGCCCAACTGCTGCTCTCGGCCCCGGTCGGAAACGGCTTTTGGGCGCACGCCTTCACTGCGCCTTCCTCGACGGGCGGCCGCTGCGACTTCTACATGCTGAACCGCAGCCCGAGCGTGGTGCCAGTCTCGGACCCGAACGGAGCGATGGCATGTTCCAGCGTCGATCCAGGGAAGAGATTGACTCGCGCGCGGCCGGACCATCCGCTCAACGTCGGGTTCAGCATCAGCCGCCGCCCCACGGGAGGCGATCCTGCCAAGTGGGTGCCCCCGATCGTCAGCGGAGTTGTGCTCCCGAGCCTGCACGCTGCTCGGATAGAGGTGAGATGGACAGGCGGTTCGCTAGCCCTGCGCCTCGAGGACAACTTCTTCCTCGGCGGGTCACCAGACCTCTACATGCCGTCGTTCGCACGCTTCCCCTTCATCGTCGTCGCCTACGACGCCAACGGAGCCAAGATCGCCGCGAAGCGCCTGTCCAGTCCGGCGTTGATGTTGATGAACGGCTGGAAGGAGTACACGCCTGCCTACAAGCAGTGGAAACGCACGCACAGCCGTGGGTGAAGGTGCTTTCAGCCAATTCTCGCCTGCTCTCACCTCTCAGGGGACTGTGAGACTCGGACGCTGGCCCAGCCGGTCATTCTGTCTCTCGTCCGCGCCCGACACTGTGACCGGAGCTCCTGGCACAACGTATATAGACCGAATGAGGTTGAGGCTGTCGCTCTTTGTCGTGGTTACGCTCGTGCTCACCTCGGTCGCGTGCGGTGGCTCGGGCGAGTCGGCAGTCGTCAAAGTTTCGGCGTTCCCATGGCCGGAAGGCCCAAGCGTGCCAGCGGCAGTGGCAGCGACGAACCCGGCCTCGGGAACCTACGTGCCTCTCAGCGAGATCGCTCAGGTAATCCCGAAGAAGCTGCCCGAGAACCCGCCGCAGACCTGCGAAGTCGGCGCGAAGGTTCAGCTTACGCTCAGGAGCGGTCGCGTCATCACGTACGGCCCATGCAACCGGCCAGCTTCGATCGAGCGGCTTCGCCTGGCGCTGATCCGCGCATCTCGGCGGCACGGCTAGACAACTCTCTCTACGACGTGCTCCGCCTCGCCTGACCCGCGAGACTCGGGCGACTGTGACCGGACGCTGGCGCACCGCAGTGTTGCGTAGCATCTGCCCGCGTGGAGGCAAAAGTACGCACCGGCGGATGTCTCTGCGGGGCGGTCCGCTACAGCGTTCGCGGTGACCCTGTGCATGTCCGGCGTTGCCACTGCGCGGATTGCAGAAAGGAGTCTGGCAGTGCGTTCAGTGTGTATGCGCACTGGCCGGTCGAGGCGTTTGAGATGAGCGGCGAGATCTCAAGCTATGACGGTCGCGGCTTCTGCCCCCGCTGTGGGTCTCGGCTCCTTGACACAACCGGCTCCAGCGACACGCTCATCGAGATTCGGATCGGAAGTCTGGATGAGGCGCCCTTCGAGCTGAAGCCCGTAGACGAGATCTGGGTGAAGCGGCGCGAGAGCTGGATACCGCCGGTCGGGGGCGCAGCGCAGCGCGACGAAAGCTAGCAGCCCACTTGCTCGGCGCCGCAGTGCCGTGGCGGTATCAATCTCCTGGGACTGTCCTGATCACTGGCCCAGGTTGGCGTCCTACGCCCCGGCCGTGCCGCAGCCTGGAAGGTGTGGCCATTGGGTTGCCTCTTCCCCCGCAGGAACGACTGCGTCTCGAGGTGGACGAGCTCGTACTGCGCCCCTGGCGAGAGAATGATGCTTCGAAGATCGCCGCCGCGTACCAGGACGATCCCGAGATTCCGCGTCGAACCGGCTTCGCGTTTGAAATGACCGAGGAGCAGGCGGCCGGCTACATCGCGAAGCGGCGTGATGGCTGGCGTGCCGGATCGACACTGGCTTTCGGCATTTTTGACGCGAGTGACCGGCTTCTCGGCTCGGTGTCGCTACTTGAGATCCACCGCTATGAGCTAGAGGCAGAGGTTGGCTACTGGGTCGCGCGTCAAGCGCGCGGCCATGGTGTGGCAGCGCGTGCCGTGGAGTTGATTGCTCGCTTCGCTGCCGATTTGGGGTTGGCGCGACTCACTGCAACGGTCGAGATCAGTAACGTCGCGTCACAGCGCGTTCTCGAACGCGCGGGGTTTACCCGGGAAGAGCTCGTGCCCAAGAACCGACAGCTCCATGGTCAATGGATCGATGAATACCTCTACACGCGCGCGATCTAACCCCGGCGCCGCGTTCCTCAGGCGTCATGCGCGGACGCTGGCGCAGCCGGCGGTCGTGTCTCTTGACCGGACCGTCAGGCGCCGGGGGTGCATCGGCTTGCCGTAGACGTGCAGACCGTGCCTGTATACCGTCGCTGACGTGCGCTTCCGGCGTAGCCCGATCCTCGTCGCAGCTCTTGTTGTGCTGTCAGCCGCGGGCGTTCTTGTCGCAGCACTTGCCAACTCGCTCACCTCGTCAGACTCGCGGGAGGCGGCGCGGTCAGGTGAGAGCGTGACGCTCGATGATCGGTCGGGGACTCAGCCAGAAAACGAGTTGCACGCAGCAGCGGTTGCGACCTGCGGTCGCGGCACGTTTACCCTGCACTTCAATGCTGAAGGTGCCGCTGTCGTTCGCAAAGCCGGCAAAGTCGTAGCGCGAGCCTCTGTCGTGGTTCGGGACCTCGCGTGCGACTCTCCCGTTCGGACGGTCATCCAAACCGCTGACGGATACCCGTGGCATGGCGATCTAGCTGCTGTCACGTACGAAGCATCGGTGGTCACGTGCCAGACCGACGCACCGCTAGAGATTGTCGTCTACCCGACGATCGACGCACGCGGCGCGCCGACAGGCAGCGTGTTGCTCGTGGCACACCCGACGACAAAGCGGATCATCGCTTCGGCGGTGTTGCTAGAGCCGGATCCGACTGCTTCGCCAGGCACGTCCCGGCTCTACAGCGATCCGGCCAACTGCACGCGGACTTGAATCACTACGCGTTCAGGGGACACTGCCGCACGCTGGCCCAGGTCAGGATGCGCGCCCCACCTAGCGCCTCGGCTCAGATACCGAAGAGCGGCCCAGCCGGATAGAGCCTGCCGCGCGACCAAAGCCCAGCGTTGCACGACCGGAAGCGCGTAGGGCGCGTGGAGGCCTGCGGCCCAGTCCACGTCGCCCGTAGCGCGAGACAGTTCGCCGGCCGCTTCGGCGCGCGACGCGATAACTGCGGCCGGTTGAACGCGAGTTCGATTGCGACTGCTCCATTCGACTCGACGATGCCAGGTCTCTGGCCGACGATAAGACTCCTGAGGACGGTTGGCTCGCCAGCCAGCACCGGCAGGCGCGCCAGCCGGATCGCAACCGCATCGGCAAGACGCCCGCAAGCTCCGAGGACGGTTCGATCCCATGAGGAGCACGCAACACCTGAGTCGGGGAAGAATCGCGCCGGCCGCGCTGGGACACCTTTCTCCATCAGCGGATAAAGGAGGACGAATCCGCCTGACGGCGCAGTGTCCACAGGAGTCGTCTGCAGGGACTCCCACCCAAGGCCTCGCAACTCAACGTACGCCCCGCCGGCACCGACCGCCACAACCTTCGTCAGCGTCTTCGCGTTGGCAGATGGGACCGCGAGAAGCGCGACCGCGACTGTCAGCGCCAGTACGACACGCACGTGCGAAGTGTAGCGATCGCAAGGACGCGAAGCAGCCCGCCGATCGTCAGGCGTGAGTCGCGAACACTCGCGCAGCCAAGCGACGTGCTGCCGGGCGCACCGTCTACACACACATGCTGGCAACCGGTTACGTGTCGGGCATACAGTGGCGTGAGCATGGATCTCGTGATCCTCACGCCGGGCTCTGCGTCCACTTATCAGCAGGCGCTACGCGTGTACTACGGCGAGCAGGCCGGGGTGCCGGACGAAGAGAGACTTAGCGCGCTGGCTCGTGAGATCGACACGATGTTTGGTGCACCTGACTGGCCATTCACGGGCGACCCCATCGTGCTGGGCGACCACGTTGAGCTAGTCATCGCTCACGAGCGCTGGGTGGAAGTCATACCCAAGATCTGTGATTGTGCGCACCGGCTTGGTCTGGTCGTTCTCGACCCCCAGAGTGAGCGTCTACTGCCTCCAGGAGCCGACGCCTCGTCGATCGCCGCACTAGGGACGATAGAGCGCCGGGATCGAGGGGTTGAGGTTGTTGTCCACTACCCCGATGGGACCGCGGTCGACATGGGGGTCGTACATGACGACTCATGGAGCTGGCCGCGACAGCGCTACGCGAATCTGCGGCTGCGTCTTCGCTTTATGTCGGAAGCCTTGCGTCGCCGCTCCTGACGTGCTCCCGTAGACGCGCAGGCGCAGGATCGCGCCCGACGCTCCCCGGACGCTGGCCCAAGCGGTGCGTTCTACGTCTGGAGAACCGGTTACTGTCGGAGACACTCTGTGACGCGCTGCCTGTCCTTCGGGGCGGCAGGAGCGCTGCGCCAGACCAACACGACATTTCTTCGCCGCTCACCGAACGCACCGAGGGGCCGACGTTGCCTTCGCGACTCGGCCAAGAGGTGCGGCTCAACATACGCGAACGCCCGCTTCGCATCGCTCGTAGAGCTAAATCGGAGTGTGCCCGCTATCAAGTCGAACCCTCCGGTCTTGTCTTCCCAAGTGAACTCGAACTCCGAAGCGCCGTCGTCGTCCTTGTAGATCGGGGAAACCCGCGCCCCATCCTTCCGAAGACACTCAGCGCTAGCGGAGGCACCGAATGAGCTTGATTCACACCCACCGAGCGCCGTGAGGATTAAGGCGGGAAGAAGGAGGAATCCGCGCACGATGCACAGTCTGCCCCGTGCTCGCTCACGTTAACTGTCTGCGCAAGGGACGCGCGATCCCTCTGACCCGATCCCCTACGGAACCGACGAAGCCGCTTCCGCGCTGCGGCACCGAACCGGTTGTGGGTCGCCGACCTGACCTACGTTCGCACCTGGTCCGGGTTCGTCTACGTCGCGTTCATCACCGACGTCTACTCCCGCACGATCGTCGGCTGGCAAGCGTCCAGGTCGCTGCGTTCTGATCTTGCGCTGGACGCCCTCGAGCAGGCGATCTGGGCTCGCGAGCGGTTCACATCCCAGGCGAGACCGAGCTAGGGCATGCCACGCGCTCCGAGGTTGCCGGAACACGGTTTACGGCTGCGCAGTCTTGCACATCATTACCAGTGAATTGAAGACTTCTCTCAGCGACAGAGTTGTCGCAGACTTCGATGCTTTGACCGAGTACCTGTTCTCCTTCGGGCGCCAGATCATTGATGAGTTTGCCGAACTCGTCCCCTTCGGAGCTGTCATCCGGCCAACCGGCGAGCTTGAGCCACTCGGAGCCGATCCTGGCCTGGACGGGACGGTCCGGGAAGCTATGGAACTGCTCGAGAGCGCTGTCACCGAGCGAGCATTCGGGGAAGTCCGAGCCGTCGGCATTTGCGCGGACGCAACGCAAACTGGGCCGGGGCCGCCAACGGATGTTCTTCAGGCCCATCTTGAGCATGTCGACGGAGCCGCAAGCGATGTCTGGCTTCCCTACCGGCGTAGGAGGTTCCGCGGCGTTTCGTACGGCGAAGTCGCGGCGCAAAAATCAGCCCGCCGAATCCTCGCTTAGCGAGATCGGGGTTGCGAAGCGTCGTCCCGACGTCGCGCGGCGTCCCGTCCGCGTCCAAGTAGAGGGCGGCGGTCGCAGGGACATCGTCGAAGTAGTCGCGGTTGCCGTTCACCTGGTCGAAGAACGTCTGGTCGATCACGAAGCCGTTCCGCGCGACTCGAATCGCGGGCGCAAGCGCCTGCGCGAGGGTGACCTTCCTGCTGCCGTAGCGCCGCAGCGTCTCGGCCCATCGGACGGTGCCCGGCACACCGACGGAGAGACCGCTGTAGCGGGCGTCGCTGAATGCCAGCGCGCGGCCGTTCTCCATGAAGGAGTCCGGCTTCATCGCCGCCGGCGCCTTCTCACGCTGGTCGAGCGTGAAGACGTGCGGGTTCGCCTTAGGCTTCTTCGGGCCCTCGTAGTAAACGAGGAAGCCGCCACCGCCTATTCCACAAGAGAACGGCTCCGTAACGCCGAGGACGGCGGCTGCGGCAATGGGGAAGTCTTTTGCGGCGCGCAATCCCCGCGAAGGCCCGTACGCGTGGTGGGGGTGGAGCAACAACACTGGCCCGGAGCTACTCCCGAACGTCCCTGCCGCCGCCCTTCATGAGTTGTTAGATGCAGTACAGGAGGAGGTTCTCAGCGCCGATGCGTCGCTCGCCCGCTTCGTTCCAGCGCGGGGAGCGTCGCCCTGGATCCGCGACGGCGGCGAATGGTGGCCGCTGCCCCCAAACGGGTAGTCCAAGCCAACCTACCCCGATAGGCGGCGAGGCGGTTCGTTCGCCCTACTTCGGAGGCCGCGGTGGGGGTACAGTTGCGCGTTGCGGGGGGGGTAAGGGTTACCGGAGTGCCAAGAAGATGTGGCTATTAGCAGGTACTTTCATTTCGCAGAAAGGCACTAGGTATCGGAGACCTAGGCACGCCGTAGTAGAGCCTGCCTGGGACCAGTCCAGGCGGTCAGCGCACCACGCGCCCTAGAGCGGCCCAAGCTGCGGAGGCGGCGAGCCGCCGAAGAACTCTTGGAGGCCGTGGAGAGCCATCATGAGCAAGCCCTGCACCACTTCCTGCGGCAGGATGCCCGAACCAAGGAACACGAACAGCACCCCGAGGAAGCGGAAGCGCCAGTCGACTCGGCCGAGACGTGCCACGCTCATCCTGAGTCCCTTGAACTCCTCCTCCAGGACTAAGGTCTGCTTCTGCGTAAGCGCGTGCGTCCTCTTCACCCAATCCTTGATCTCTTCGAGTTGGGCCACGATCTGGGCCTGCTCGTCTGGTGTGAAGGGCGTGTTCTCGGCCTCGTCAGGCGTCTGGCTGAGGAGTTCGCGCTGACGTTGAAGCTCGGCCAGCAAATCCGGCGTTTCGAGGTCTCTCTTGACCTTGCTGACCCAGCGCTCGACCGATTCCTCCACCTGCGGAAAGGAGATCGGGCGTATCGGCCAAGGCGATGAGTCACCGACCACATAGCTCCCTTTCCAATCGCCCCACGGCCCGTGGAGAGTCAAGCGCGACTCAGACCAACGGTGTGCGATCTGGATCCCGTCGTCCTCGAAGGCGAAGTCGAACTGCCCCGGATCGACCCCGCCTGCCTGCACGGCTTCGATGATCGAATTCCGAAACAATTTTTCCATTCGCACGCACCCAGCGTATCGGCGTCGTCAGTCGGGTCTTGCCACTGACAACCCGCGCTGCTTGAGGCTGGCGGCTGGCGCTCAGGGGACATTCCCGGACGCTGGCCCAGGCGAACGCTTAGGACGATCCCAACCAAAGCAGGACGATTGCAGGATCTAACGAGCGCGAGCATGGCGCGGCCAACGACGGTGAGCACTTGCTTAATTTGCTAAGCGAAGCAATTCGTCGACCACTTCGTTGAGAGGCTGGGTGGCGTCTATATCTATCGCTCCGGCCGGTCTCTCGTCGCCCCGATTTAGCCTGAGCATAAGTTCGACTCCCTCTTGGCCAAGCGGCCAGTCGTCATCGGTGCGCTCTTGGAGACGGCGACGCATAGTGTCATCGTCGATGCGGAGGTTGAATATCTTGGTGAAATAGGGCAGAAAGCGGTCGCGATTACGGCTGCTTCCACAGACAAATAACAATTCTGGTTCCGGGCTTTCGAGTTCGCTGACAGCTTTTTGCTGGTCCCACATAAAGTTGTCGTGATGAATGGGCCCACCTGAGAGACCGGTGTCAGGGTCGGGATGGTAGGCCCAAGCACGGTCGGTACTGATGGCCTTGTAGCCGCGTCTGATCAGCTCCTCGTAGACCGAGGATTTACCGGCACCGGATAAGCCCTCCACTAAATAGTTCCATTTAGCCATGCACCCGCGTAACCTATCCAGATCGTTCAGGGGACATTCCCGAACTCACTGTCATCGTCATGCCCGTGGTGGCGTCTGATGAACGACGCAGACTCGGGTTGGCGGCGGCTGACTCTATTCCCGGATGTCGCCCCCGGAGGGTTGACTTGCCAGCGTTGTGTCGCCGCCGCCTTCCCGAGACCGTCGAGTGTGACCTGATAGGAGCGTGGCTTCGCCCCGATTGAGGCCTGTCCGCTCGCCGGTCGCCCCCGGTGCTTGGAGGAGGCGATCTGAATGATCGTTGTTGGTGTCGACGTACACATGCAGTCGCTGACCGCGGTCGCCGTGGACGAGGCCGGTCGTGCGCTGGCGGAGTTAACGGCGGGCTCAGGTGGCGAGCTGCTGGCATGGGCCGACTCGCTCGAGTCGGAGCGACTGTGGGCGCTCGAGGACTGCCGCCAGCTGACCCGTGCGCTCGAGCGGATACTGGTCGCTGCGGGTGAGCGGCTGGTGCGGGTGCCGCCGAAGCTGATGGCACCCGAACGGCGGGCCGGCCGGATGCGCGGCAAGTCCGACCCGATCGATGCGCTCGCCGTCGCCAGGGCGGCGTTGCGGGAACCACGACTCGACTATCCGCGCCCAGGTGAGGACTGGCTGCGGGAGCTGAAGCTGCTCGTCGACCATCGCGACGACCTCGTCGATGAGCGCCGGCGCGCCCAGCAACGGCTGCGCTGGCACCTGCACGACCTCGACCCGCAGCTTGCGGTCCCGCCGGGTGCGCTCGACCGGCCGATCTGGCTCGACCGCATCGGCCGTCGGCTCGCACGGCAGGAGCAGACGGTGCAGGTGCGGATCTGCCGGGAGCTCGTCGGCCGCTGCCGCAGCCTCACCCGCACCATCCTCGCCCTCGACCGCGAACTCGGCGCGCAGACAAGCGAAACGGCGCCAAGCCTGCTCGCCCTGCCCGGCTGCGGCGCCTTGAGCGCCGCGAAGCTGCTCGGCGAGATCGGCCCGATCGAACGCTTCGACACCGACGCCCAGCTCGCCCGTCATGCCGGCGTTGCTCCGCTCGAAGCGAGCTCAGGCAAGCACCAGCGCCACCGGCTCGACCGCGGCGGCAACCGCCAGCTCAACTGCGCTCTTCATCGAATCGCGATCACCCAGGCGCGTGTGCATCCGCCCGCGCGCGCCTACCTGGAGCGCAAACAGGCTGAGGGGAAAAGCCGTCGCGAAGCCATCCGCTGCCTCAAACGACAGCTCGCACGAACGGTCCACACCACCCTCAAAAACGGGCCGCCCTTGACATAGGAGCAACACTGGCCCAGGCAACGGCCGTATCGCCGCCTCGAGTTCAAGCACCCGAAGTCTGACCAGCTCCGCTCTCCCCATCCCAGTACCCGACGCCGCTCGTCCGTTTGACGATGAGGTCGTCGGCGTCGTTGCCCGTCCAGATGGCGATCTTGCCGCTGTCTGGGTACACGCTCGCCGCGACCTTGCTCGTGTTCGAGAACATCAGCACACGAGCCGTCGAGTCGGTGTCGTTGCGCACCAGGTGTGCGCCGTCGGGTCCGGGCGGGAAGAAGACAACGTCCCACGGCTCGAGCTCCTCCTCACCGTCCGGATGGCGCAAGGTCGGTCGCCCGTCGAGCACCAGGAGCCATTCCTCCTCCGGGTTCTCGTAGTGGTAGGGGCCGATTGCCTGTCCGGCGGGCAGCTCGTAGACGCTGGCGCCGGTGCCGGTTGCGCCCATGCGCGTGCCAAGCCTTGCGATGCCCGGGCGGAAGCCGTCCGGGAAGTCGGGGAAGTGTATGAAGTCGGGCGCGGCGATGTTGACTCGCCGAGTGGTTGTTTCGCTCATCTGCGCTCCCTTTCCATGTTGTCGATCGATAGGACTGCAGGGGGTCGCGTAACTCATCGCTTCGGGTGGTCCCTCAGGGGACATTTACGAACACTCGCCCAGGCGAGAGGCTGGTCCCTCGGCTTCTAGCCGCTCCCGAGATTCTCTCGAATTGCGTCGGCGGTCTGGTCTTGATCGGACGCACTCAGTGATGGGACTCGCCACGGGGGGATGCCCCAGACACAACCTGGCAAGACAGTGTCGTCGGGGTAGCGGGGAATGACGTGAAGGTGAAAATGGAAAACGTCCTGCCCAGCTTCCTCGCCGTTGTTCTGCTTGAGATTCATCCCGGTCGCACCTAGCGCGGAGCGGGCGGCGTGGGCGAGTTGGCGGGCAGCACTCATGGCAGCTGTCGCCTCGTTCGGAAGGAGCGCCCAAAGATCGCGTCGATGTTCTCGGGTCACGATGAGCATGTGGCCCCGCGTCGCAGGCTTCTTGTCGAGGAACGCGACCACGTGTTCATTTGACATGACGATCCAGGAAGGTAAGTCGCCCGCCGCGATCTGACAGAAGACGTATGCACTCATCGCAACCACCTTAGGATGTGCGCGCCCGCTCGGCACTCCCTACTCAGGGGACATTCCCGGACGCTGGCCCACGTGAGGGCGATCGTCCCCGCGCGAGGCTGGACCCGTCCTGAGGGGGTGACCACCGCAATTGGGCTTGGGCGAAAGCCGCGACGGCCCTACGGGCAGCGGCGGCCGATGCCGAAGCGGACGGTCGCAGTGCGGTCGCCGACGCGAAACGTCAGGGGCACGCAGGCTGAGCGCGAGCGGAGGAAGAAACCGCCTGCGTACGCGTTCCCGACGTTCTTGCCGAACCTGCAGCCTGCGAAGCGGATCGTCTGGAAGACGCCGTGACCGCCGTTCCCCCATGAGATCGCAACTCGGTCGCGCCAGCGCGCTGGCACTGTCACCGTGACGGGTCGCCCGTCGGAGCGCACGACCATGCCCCACTTGCTGAAGTACCGCCAAGAGGGTTGGCCACTCGGACTGATCTGCTGCAGGAAGGCGGGCGGCACCGAGATCGCGTCGAGCACCAGGCGATTCCGATACTGCGGCTGCGCGTTGCCCCAATGCGGGAACCGCGGCAGGTCGATGATCTCGTCGCACGGCACCGTCCGGCTGCGAGTCGAGTCAGACTCCCGAGCGCCGGACACGGAGGCGGTGGCCAGTCCGGCGGCGAGCAGCAGGAGAAAGACGCGAACCGCCATCGCGATCGTTATACACCGCAACGCGCGGACCGGTTCCTACTCGCTCTGGGTGGAGGCCGCGCGGACGGAGGCAGGCGGTGACGGCCCCGTAGCTGCTCAGGGGACCATTCCCAAACGCTGGCCCAGGCGGCGATGTTCTCCTTACTCGTAGACGAGGCTCGCCGCGAAGAGCATCGCGATGAGCCGCCAGCTCGGAGATGCAAGGTGGCTTCTCCCCACGGTTGAGGAAGAACCCGTCCATATCGGCAGCCCATCCAGAGGCCCCGTCGAGTAGATCAGAGGTGGAGGCGTTCTCTGCCTTCACGCAACCAGCACGAACCTCGGTTGACAGGTCGGCAAGGAACCGGACAAGGTCATCGCGTGACTCGACTTCTTGCGCTCGCGCCAGAGCGTCCACAGGCAGACGATAACGATTCGGTCAGGGCACATTCGCGGACGCCCAGGCGACTAGGAGCTTCGTCAACCAGCCGCCCTACTCAGAGATAGTCCCACCAGCTACGACTACGGCGCGGAGCATCGCGCACACTCCACATTCCCGCCACCACGAAGGTGAGGACTAGAACGAATAGCACAACCAGGGCAAAGTAACTATCGCCGAAAAGAGCTTCGAGCAGAATCGGCACGCCGCCAATCAATAGGAGATTTGCGAGAAGCGCAATCGCGACACCTAAGCTCAGTCGCTTCATCGGGCTGGACGGCTCATTAGTTGAACATGCACTCGAAGAACTCCGTTTTCAACATTGCCAGGGAGTCTATGGCGCAGTCGCGCTCAGGGGACATTCCCGGACTCAATGTCATCGTCTTGCTGTGGTGGCGTCTGACGGTGGAGACTCGGGTGGGCGGCGGCTGACTCTATTCCCGGATGTCGCCCCCGGAGGGTTGACTTGCCAGCGTTGTGTCGCCGCCGCCTTCCCGAGACCGTCGAGTGTGACCTGATAGGAGCGTGGCTTCGCCCCGATTGAGGCCTGTCCGCTCGTCGGTCGCCCCCGCGTTGAAGGAGGCGATCTGAATGATCGTTGTTGGAGTGGATGTGCACAAGCAGTCGCTGACCGCGGTCGCCGTGGACGAGGCTGGCCGTGCGCTGGCGGAGTTAACGGCGGGCTCGGGTGGCGAGCTGCTCAGCTGGGCCGCCTCGCTCGGGTCGGAACGACTGTGGGCGCTCGAGGACTGTCGCCAGCTGACCCGTGCGCTCGAGCGGATACTGGTCGCTGCGGGTGAGCGGTTGGTGCGGGTGCCGCCGAAGCTGATGGCGCCGGAGCGGCGGGCCGGACGGATGCGCGGGAAGTCCGACCCGATCGATGCTCTCGCCGTCGCCAGGGCGGCGTTGCGGGAGCCGCGGCTCGACTTTCCGCGTCCTGGCGAGGATCGGCTGCGTGAGCTGAAGCTGCTCGTCGACCATCGCGACGACCTCGTCGATGAGCGCCGGCGCGCCCAGCAACGGCTGCGCTGGCACCTGCACGACCTCGACCCGCAGCTTGCGGTCCCGCCGGGTGCGCTCGACCGGCCGATCTGGCTCGACCGCATCGGCCGTCGGCTCGCACGGCAGGAGCAGACGGTGCAGGTGCGGATCTGCCGGGAGCTCGTCGGCCGCTGCCGCAGCCTCACCCGCACCATCCTCGCCCTCGACCGCGAACTCGGCGCGCAGACAAGCGAAACGGCGCCAAGCCTGCTCGCCCTGCCCGGCTGCGGCGCCTTGAGCGCCGCGAAGCTGCTCGGCGAGATCGGCCCGATCGAACGCTTCGACACCGACGCCCAGCTCGCCCGTCATGCCGGCGTTGCTCCGCTCGAAGCGAGCTCAGGCAAGCACCAGCGCCACCGGCTCGACCGCGGCGGCAACCGCCAGCTCAACTGCGCTCTTCATCGAATCGCGATCACCCAGGCGCGTGTGCATCCGCCCGCGCGCGCCTACCTGGAGCGCAAACAGGCTGAGGGAAAGAGCCGTCGCGAAGCCATCCGCTGCCTCAAACGACAACTCGCCCGCACCGTCTTCAACACCCTCAAAGCGATCCCCGCCTTGACATAGGAGCAACGCTGGCCCAGGCGACCGCCGATGGTCCGAACCGACTAGCTTTCGCTGCGATGACACGGCAAGACCTCATTGCGCTCGTACGGCGGATCAGAGCGATTGATGCCGGTGAGTCCGACGAGGATCGAGATCACTTGATGGACGTGTTCACGGACAATGTGCCGCACCCGTCCGCGTACCACCTCCTCCTCACCCCCGAGCTAGTCACGTTCGATGACCGGCGAGTGACAGACGAAGAGGTGGTAGACATCGCCTTGAGCTACGAGCCGATTGCGCTCGGGCCAGGCAATGCGGACGTGCAAGACCACTGACACGGCGATGTCGCTGCTCGTCTCTCCGCACCGCGTGGCGACCGCGTCGGTGACATTCCCGGACGCTGGCCCAGGCGACGACGCCCACCTAGTGGTTCCGGCCCTACCTTCGAGGGAATACGAGCTGGGTGAACGCGCTTACTACAGCCACAGCGCTCGATACTCGATATCGCTTTCTCCGTGATATGACGGGCCGAGGGCGAGTCTTTGCCAGGACGGGGCGCGGCGGGTACGGGCGGCGGTGACGTATGACCTTTTTTGAGGATCATCACGCGCGCTCCGCTCGCACCAATTCAGGCGGGACACCGCATGCTCGGGCTGATCGAGAGATTGCTGCCCGACGTTTACCCGGCAAGGTGGGGAAACTTCGAGCCCATCCGGACTGTTGCAGATGCTACGCGGCTTAGCGACGTTTGGCGTGATCCGTTCTTCTGGTTCAGTGAGCGACGACAAGCGTATGGGAACGTCTTCTTTCGCAATGAAGTTGACAGCAATATCTTCTCATCCATTGGCGTAGAAGCCTCTTCCAAGCGCATTGACGGGGCAGGTGCTGTAGCTCTGCTGAAGGCTCTATCAGCCGAGTTTGAGGCCGATTTCGGACTCCTGCATGTCTTGGGTCCCCGTGAGCTGGAGAAACCGACGCCCTACGGCACAGGTTTGGGGGGTCCCAAACGAACCGAGCCGGTACTGATGGTTACGCATCACATTCTTAAGCAGTACATACCGAATCTCTACTGGGCGACCGTGTTCGGAGAGCCATGAACCGCTCCGGGTTTCATGCAGGCTGTTTGGTTTGAGTCTCGGCCTGCTGGCCTGAGCTTGTTTGCTGACGGTAGTGGATTGCTTCGAACTCGGCCGGTGGGATTTGGCCGTGTGCTTCGAAGAGGCGGCTGTGGTTGAACCAGTCGACCCATTCGAGGGTCGCGTACTCGAGGTCGTCGAGCCCTCGCCAGGGGCCGCGGTTGCGGACGAGCTCGGTCTTGTAGAGCCCGATGATCGTCTCCGCGAGAGCGTTGTCGTACGAGTCTCCTCTCGATCCGACCGAGTTGACGGCACCGGTCTCGGCGAGGCGTTCGGTGTAGCGAATTGCGAGATATTGAACGCCGCGGTCGGAGTGATGCACGAGCTCGTCAAGGCGATGGCCGCGCTCCGAGCGAGCCCAGATCGCCTGCTCGAGGGCGTCCAGCGCAAGATCAGAACGCAGCGACCTGGACGCTTGCCAGCCGACGATCGTGCGGGAGTAGACGTCGGTGATGAACGCGACGTAGACGAACCCGGACCAGGTGCGAACGTAGGTCAGGTCGGCGACCCACAACCGGTTCGGTGCCGCAGCGCGGAAGCGGCGATCGACGAGATCACGCGGCCGGTCGGCCTCATCCCCAGGAACTGTCGTGAATTTGGGCTTGCCCCTGACAACGCCGCTGAGCCCGAGCTCACGCATCAAGCGAGCGACGGTGCAGCGAGCGACTCGGACGCCTTCACGGTTCAGCTGCGCCCAGACCTTGTCGACGCCGTACACACCGAAGTTGTCCCGGTGGACGCGAGCCAGCTCCGGCTTCAGCTCTGCATCGCGCAGAACCCGTGCACAGGGCGGCCGTGACTTTGCGGCGTAGTAGGTACGTGGGGCGAACTGCAACACGCTGCAGATCGGCTCGACCCCGAAGTGGTGCCGGTGCTTGTCGATGTAGGCGATCACCTCCGCGTTCGACCGTCGAGCTCGGTCGCGAAGAAAAGCGACGCCGACTTCAAGATCTCGTTCGCCCGTCGCAGCTCGCGATTCTCACGCTCGAGCTCCTTCAGCCGCGTCCGCTCATCCGTCGTGACGCCGGCCCGGCGGCCCTGATCGACCTCGATCCGACGAACCCAGCTCCGCAACGTCTCCGGCGTACAGCCGACCTTTCCCGCGATCGACACGATCGCTGACCACTCCGACCCGTGCTCGTGCTGATGCTCGAACACCATCCGCACCGCACGCTCACGAACGTCCGGCGAGTACCTCCTCGATGTGTTTGACATGGCCCCATCCTCTCAAGGGTCGGAGCCCGCAACTTTCCCGGAGCGGTTCACTTTGCCCTCTCTCATCCGCTCTGCGACGACCGTATGCGCAAGTCTCGCGTGGTGCGTACGGCGATGGAGGCAACGCTCTCTCGCGTTACTGGTTCGCCCTGCGAGCGTCCCGTTTTGCGATCAGAACGGGATGTCGTCAAGGGCGGCTTCCCGTTCGGTGGTAAGAAGCCTGTACGACGCGTGATGGCCGATCTCCGCGTCGCTCGACTCGCGCGACAGCGCAGCTTGACCGATGAGTGCTGCGCCGAATGCCGTCGCGGTGTTGACGGCGATAACGGTGGACAGGCGAGTGCCGTCGCCGAGCTCGAGGTCGCAGCGGATCTCGTACTGCGCGGCTCCGAAGGCGTCGATGTGGGCGGAAACGAGCGTCGTGTCGGAGATGAGTTCCGGCGGAAGGTTGGTCGCGATGAGGACCTGAGTCACCTGTGTTTCCTTTCTTGAGGTCGTCGTATAGGGCTTTCGCGACTTCGTCGGTGCTGGTGCTGGCTAGCGCCAGAGGTTGGCGAGGTCGACGGTCACCGTCTCCGGTATGCCGCTCTGTGCCCAGTCGTGTTCGCTGCTTGCGGTGTCGATCCGGTCGCAGAGTGCTTCTGCTTGGTCTGTGAGGAAGCGTGATTGGTTGCCGTAGCCGTGGGTGTCGGTGCGGGCGTGGGGTTGGTGGTAGTAGCGGAGCGGGACGTAGATGGTGAGGCTGTGGCGGGCGCGGGTGAGGGCGACGTAGAAGAGGCGGCGTTCTTCTTCCAGGCCTTCGGAGGTCGTGAGCGCCATGTCGGAGGGGAAGTTGCCGTCGCTGGCGGCGATCAGGTGTACGGCGTTCCATTCGAGGCCTTTGGCGGAGTGGACGGTGCTGAGGGTCAGGTAGTCCTCGTCGAGCTGGGGCGGTTTTGCATAGTCGGCGCTAGAGGAGGGCGGGTCGAGCGCAAGGTCGGAGAGGAAGCCGCTCAGGCTGCTCGCGTGGGCGGCGGCCGCGGTCAACTGGTCGAGATCGCCGACGCGGGCAGGGCCGTCCGGGTAATGGGCGCGGATCACCGGCACGAGCGCCTTGTGCAGCCGCTCGACGGTGGTGCCGACGGTCTTGTCGCTGGTGCAGGCAGCCAGGGCAGCGATCAGCGGGGCGGCAGCTTGGCGGGCGGGTTCTTTCAGGAGAGGCAGGACCGTCTCCCACCGCTTCTCGACAGCGGCGATGGTTTCGACGGATCCGGGGTCGATCTGGTCGAGGACCCGGCGGGCGGTGACCGGGCCGACGCCCTCGAGCAGTTGCAGGATCCGAAACCAGGCGAGAGTGTCGCCCGGGTTGTCGGCGAGGCGGAGAGCGCACGTGAAGTCCTTGACGTGGGCCGCGTCCAGGTAGTTGATCCCGCCGTACTTGACGAACGGGATCCGCCGTCGCGTCAGCTCCAATTCGAGCTGGGCGGAGTGACGGCCGGCCCGCATCAGCACCGCCTGCTCCATGAGGGCGGTGCCTTGTTCGTAGAACTCGAGCACGTCTGCGCAGACGTTTTGGGCCTGTTGGGCTTCGTCGCGGCAGTACCGGAGCTTCGGGAGCGTTCCGCCTTCGCGGTCGGCGCGAAGCCGTTTCGGGTAGGCCCGTGTCGCCCCCGACGCGACGACGTTGGCGAGATCGAGGATCGGCTGCGACGAGCGGTAGTTGCGCTCGAGCGTCACCACGGTCGCGTCCGGGAAGTGATCCTTGAAATCGAGGATGTGTTCGGCGCTGGCGGCGCGGAAGCCGTAGATCGCCTGCGCGTCGTCGCCGACCGCCGTCAAGCCCCCATGTTGACGCCGCAGGCCGCGCACGATCTCGACCTGGAGCGCGTTCAAGTCCTGGTACTCATCGACCAGGATGTGCTCGAACATCGCCCCTAACTGCGCGCCGACCACCTCATGGCAGGCGAGCGCGTGCCAGTAGAGCAGCAGGTCGTCGAGATCGAGAACGGCGAGTTCGCGCTTGCGCTCGCCGTAGAGCCGAAACAGGCCGGCCATCTCGTCGCCGTGGGCCTCACACCACGGGAAGGACTCCGACAGCACCCGGGACAACGACTGCTGCGCGTTGACACAGCGCGAGTAGACATCAAGCAATGTCCCCTTGCGCGGAAAACGAGTCTTCTGGCCGGCAAGCCCGCGTTCCTCGCGCAACAGATCAAGCACGTCGGCCGCATCCGAGGTGTCGAGAACCCGAAAGTTCGGAGGCAGCCCAAGCGTCGCAGCATGAGCCCGGATGACCCGGTGCGCGGTCGAGTGGAACGTCCCGCCGACCACGCTTCCAGCGATGTCCGGGCTGAGAAGGGTTCGAGTGCGGGCGAGCATCTCCCGTGCCGCACGCCGGGTGAAGGTCAGGAGCAGCACCCGTTCGGGTGCCAGACCCTGCCCGACCAGCCAGGCAGTCCGCGTGCACAAGGTGGTCGTCTTGCCTGTCCCCGCCCCCGCCAACACCAGCAACGGGCCACCCTCGTGCGTAACGGCAAGACGCTGCTCGTCGTTCAGTGCGTCCAGCACCGAAGGATCCAGACCGGATACGGCTTGCACGAACACCTGTTCGTATCCTAGCGGTTCTACCCGCTTGAACAACGCGCCGTGCTCGACCACTCCCGCCCAGAGGTCGTTTCACAGGTGCTCACGCGTGGCACCCGAGCCCTTGATCAGAACGCCCCTCAACATGTCAAGTCCGGCGAGCGAGTGCCAACTCAGTGACACCTGCGGTGAGTAAGTGTCAGTCTCGGCGAGTCCCTACACGTCGCCTGCCCCGCCGGCCGCCGCCGCCGCCCGCTATTCGATCAGCGTGAGCAGCTTGAACATCGGCAGGTACATCGCGATCACGATCGTGCCCACCATGATCCCGACGCCGATCATCAAAATCGGCTCGATGATCGAGGTCAGCGCCTGGATGCTCGCGTCCACCTCGTCCTCGTAGAAGTCCGCGATCTTACTCAGCATCTTGTCCAGCTCCCCGGTTTCCTCGCCGATCTTCACCATCGACGCCACCATCGGCGGGAAGACGGGATCCTCAGTGAGGGGCGCGCTGATCCGCGCCCCCTCATGCACGCGAGTCCGCACGTCGGCGAGCGACCGCTCGATCACCCAGTTACCGGCCGTCGTGCCCGTGATCTCGAGCGCCTGGATGATGTCGACGCCGGCGGAGACAAGCGTCGAGAGCGTGCGCGAGAACCGCGCGAGCGCCACCTTCTGGACGACGTCGCCGATCTTCATCGGGATCTTCAGCTTGACGCGGTCCCAGTTCTGCCGCCCGCTCTCTGTCCGCTTGAGCTTCCGGAGGCCAAACCCAACGCCAATCAGGGCCGGGAAGATGATGAACCAGTAGGCGCGGAGCAAGTCGGAGGCCGCGACCACGAGCTTCGTCGGAGTCGGCAGCTCCCCGCCGAGGTCGGAAAAGACCTGCTCGAACACCGGCACGATGAAGAGGAGCATGAAGATCAGGACGAGCGACGCGAAGCTGAGGACGACCGCCGGGTAGATCATCGCGCCCTTGACCCGACGCTTGATTTGCGTCTCCTTCTCGATCTGCATCGCGACGCGATCGAGCACGGTGTCGAGCGTGCCCGACGACTCGCCCGCCTCCACCATCGCGACGAAGAGCCGGTTGAAGACCTTGGGGTGTCGCGCCAGCGCGCGGGAGAGCACCATGCCGGCCTCAACGTCGGATCGAACCTCGGCCACTACCTCGCGCAGATACTTGTCGTCTGTCTGCTCCTCGAGCGTGACGAGGGCGGCGACGACGCTCACGCCCGCCTCGATCATCGTGGCGAGCTGGCGCGCGAAAATCTGGAGCGACTTCGGCTTGACTTTCTTGAACGTCGTCCGCGCGCCGCCCTCGCCGCTCGCCGCGCGCTCGGCGAGCGACCGCGCCAGCAATCCGCGTGCCTGGAGCTGCTCGGTCGCTGCCGTCGTGTCGGGCGCGTGGATGATTCCCGAGCTCTCGAGCCCCTGCGCGTTGATCGCTTCGTATGTGAATGCCGCCATGTCTCGTCCTTCGTCGCGGGAGGTCGATCAGCCTGTGGATCGATCGAATGTCGAGGTCGCGGTGATCAGAACTGGCGCAGCGCTCGTCGAGCCGTCGTGCACCTTGATCGTCACGGTTTTCACTTCCCGCCCGACGGGTGCGCCCCCACACGGCGTGCCGCTACTGTCGAGCGAGCCGTCTCCGCAGACACGTGCCGGGGTGACGAATGACTCGAGCCAGTACGTACGACTGTCAGCTCCGGTTTTCGTCGCGCCGACTGCGGCGATCGACGCATAGGAGCTACTCCTGTAGGCCTCCATCTGCTGATCGGCGAGCGTTCCGGCGGTCGAGGACTTGCTTGCCCGTCTATTCGTCTCGATCCCGGAGCTGAACCCGGCCACGAGCGCGAAGATGCCGATCGTCATGATCGTCAATGCGATGAGCAGCTCGACGAGCCCCATTCCTGCTTCTGCACGGACGCGAGTCGACATTCCAGCAATCCTAGTACCGCAGTATCTCGCGGACATAAGCCGTCCTGAAGCCGAATGCATGCACGTGAGCGGCCGAGCGCTGCACCGCTGAGAGCGTGGCGAAGGGGCCGGTGTAGACAACGAAGTACCCGGCACGCAGCGGTTTCCGCGTCGACGAGTTCAAGACCGAGACGGACCCAAGGCCGTTGCGGCGGGCACGTAGGGCAAACTTTTCAGCATAGGCGCGCCCGACGCGAGTCTGGATGGAGGCGATCACGACGATCCAGCCGTGCCGGCCGACGGCGCCCGGCGTGGGAGTACCCAGGACGATCTGCTTCGGGAGCGGTGATGGAGCGGGCGCTGGCGCCGTCGCGGGCGCCGCGACTGGACTGGACGCGGAGGCACGGGCGTTCGGCTGGAACGGATCGTGGCTTCCTGCCGGGGCCGAAACGGCGCCTGGCTTGGGATCGTTGTTGGCCAGCGAGCGGCTGGCGAAAGGATCGGAGCCGCTGCCCTTGAGGAAACGGAGAGCTCTGGGCGATGTCGTTGACTTTTTCGGGTTCGTGGCATCGGCGGGGACGAGCGGGGCGCCCGCCGCCGCCGAGTCGTTCGAGCCACCGATGAGGTCGAGCAGCCGTGGCCCCTGAATCACCAGGAGGATCGCGAGGACGCCGAGGCCACCGAAGGCAATCACCTTCTGCCGCTTTTCCTTTGCGGCCTGGGCCTTGGCGAGCCGCTTCTGAACCCTCGTGCCGACCGGCTTGCTCACCGCGTCGAACCCTCTGAGGCCGGCTCGGCCGCGACGCCGGACAGGGTTCCATCCGGGGTGGTTGCTCCCGGAGCCGCAACCGTCCCGCGGAAGACGAAGGCTGTCACCGTGAGCGACGCCTGGATGAGACTGCTGCCGCCTTCCGCA
This sequence comes from Gaiellaceae bacterium, assembly GCA_037720595.1. Taxonomy (GTDB): domain Bacteria; phylum Actinomycetota; class Thermoleophilia; order Gaiellales; family Gaiellaceae; genus Gaiellasilicea. Next base: position 34,848 of record JBBJLW010000012.1, read on the forward strand.
GTGCCCCCGCCCGCGAACTGGATCGCGTCGACGCCAAAGAGCCGCCCCGCGGCTCGCACCTTGTCCTGCTTGAGGTCGGCACGAGTTCGCAGGAGGCGCAGGAACTTCTGGATCCCGAAGTAGCGCCCCTCGACCGCGACGGTAATCGGCACGACCTCGGCGCCTCCCGAGGCCACGAGACCCGCAGGTGTGATCCCAAGGATCCGCACCGAGGACCCCGCAGAGGCGCGTGAAAGCTGCCGGAGGATCTCCGACATCTGGAGCTCATCCGGAATCGCTTTCCGGAGTGTCGTCAACTGCGCCGTGCTCAAGCGCAGGATCGGGCCGTCGATGAGAGCCTGCGTGGCCGCGAGCTCCAGTTCCGCGTCATCGATCTGCACCGAGAGCTCGGCCGCCTTCGACCACTGGGGCGAGACCACTCCGAACCAGCCGACGAGCACGACGAGCAGAAGACCAACGGCGGCGATTCCCACCGCCGCCCGTCCGTTGAGGCGGTCGATCATCATCGACCTCCGGTCGAGCTGAGAGTCGCCGCGACCGAGAACTGCACCCGCGAGCTCGTCGTGCCGGCGCCACGAGTGCTGGACTGAAGAGTCACATCCGTCAACCAGGGAAGCAGGGCCAGTCGGTCTAGCACCTGCGCGACCCTTACCTGGGAGTCGGCGAAGCCAGAAATAATGAAGCCGGTCGGCGTCGCCCCCGCAGCGCCGGCGGTAGGAGTACCGACCGCGACCGCAGTGAGCGTCGGAGATGTCGCCTGCAGGTTCTGCAGGAAGACGTTCGAAGGCAGCACGCGCGCGAGATCGCGGAGCACGTCCTCCCAGGCGACCCGCTGGGACACGACCGTGCGGAACGCTGCGAGCCGTGCCTGGCTCGCAGCCCGCGCCTGCTCCACCGCTGCGGCGCGCGCCTGGGCGGCGATCAGCCGCGTCTCGACACTCTGGAGCGCCGTCCGCCGGTCGTCCACCACGCCCCGCTGCTGGATGAAGAGCCCCGCGAAGGCGAGCGCGAGGACACCGGCCGCGATCCCGGAGCCGCCGAGGACGCGACGAGCCGATGCTCCGCGGCCGATCGCGACCCACCGGTTCCCAGGCCGTAGCTCCTCCGGAAGCAGATTGACTGCGCGCATCAGGCCTCGACCCCCAATCCGATCGCGATTGTAAGCGAGGCGAGGTCGTCCCGCGCCTGCAGGTCGCCTGCCCCCCGCACCTGGGCGAGCGGGTTGACGCGACGGACTGCGACCCGCGTCAGCCGCTCGAGTTCCTCGGGCAGCCCCGAAAGCCTGCTCGTGCCGCCCGAGACGAGGATCTCGGAGATTGCAAGCGAGCTCGGCTGACTCTGGTAGAACTGGAGCGAGGCGACGAGCTCGCGGGCGAGCTTCTCGAGCTCACGTCCGATCGCTGCGCGCACGGCACGCATCCGTGGATCCTGGGTCTCACCGACCCCGTCAGGCTCCAGCGAGGCGGCGAGCTTCAGCTCGAAGGCCTCGTCGGACGTGACGCCGAGTTCGAGAGCGATCGCCGTTTCGAGCTTGCCGCCGCCCCACTCGAGCACCCGCGTGAACTCGCAGATTGCGCCGTCGGAGATCGCGAGCGTCGAGCGGTCGTGCCCCAATGAGACGGCCACGACGGCTCGCGCCGGCTCGTCCGAAGCCGACGACATCGCGCCGACGGCCCGCAGCAGCGCGAACGCCTCCAGGTCGATCCCGTAGAGCTCGATCTTCGCAGCCTGGGCCGCTTCGACGTAACGGTCGATCGACTCGCGGTAGGCGGCCGCCAGGAGGATGCGGCGCGAGACGGCGCCGGTGTCGTCGAGCGTCTCGTTGACGATGTGGTAGTCGAGCACGGCCTCGTCGATCGGGATCGAGACGGCTTCGTGCGCGCGAAAGCGGATCGCGTTCGCGAGCTGCCGCTCATCGGCGATTCCGTCGATGTCGAAGGCCCGCACGCCGATGCGGTTGGTGGCGAGCCCCAGTCGGATGCCACGACGCGGCAGCTTGTGCTCCTCGAAGAAGCTGTCGAGGGCCTGCGCCAGTGCAGGGACGTCCCTCACCTCGCCCCCCACCACGACGCCGCGGTCGAGGGGTCCCCGCGCGAGCTGAAGGAGATTGGCGGAGCCGTTGTTCATGATCCTCGCCGCCGCCACTTGCGACGCGCCTATCTTGAGGCCGACGAGCTCTCGCTTGGAGGGACGGCGCGTACGACCGGCGCCGGCGTTCGTCAGCTTCGCCCCGGACTTCGACTTGCGCCGCGGGACGAGGTCGGAGAGCTTGATCTCCTTCTTCAGATCGACCATTTGCCTATACCTCAGTCGTCAGTAGGAGGCCGTTGTTGGTCTGGGGGTTCGGAGTCGAGAAATCGGTGTAGCCGCCGCGCTCGAGCAGGCCGCGGAGCTGCTCGGGGCGCGTGGAACGCGAGAAGGCGACATCGGACGTGATCACCCGGCGCAGCGCCAGATCTGCGAGGGACTGCTCCATCGTCAACATGCCGCGCGAGGAGCCCGTCTGCATGACCGAGTAGATCTGCTCGACCTTCGCCTGGCGGATCAGGTTCCGCACGGCGTCGTCAGGGATCAGAATCTCGAGCGCCGCGGTCCGGCCAGCGCCGTCGGCGGTGGGAACGAGGTTTTGGGTGACGATCCCCTGAAGGGTACCGGCGAGCTGCACCCGTACCTGATCCTGCTGCTCGGCCGGGAAGACGTCGATGATCCGGTCGATCGTCTGCGGTGCGCTCTGGGTGTGCAGGGTCGCAAAGACGAGGTGGCCGGTCTCGGCCGCGGTCAGCGCAGTCCCGATCGTCTCCAGGTCGCGCATCTCGCCGACGAGGATGACATCGGGATCCTGGCGGAGCGCCGAGCGCAGAGCGTCAGCGAACGAGGTGGCGTCGGGGCCGATCTCGCGCTGGTTGACGATGCAACTCCGGTGCCAGTGGAGAAACTCGATCGGATCCTCGATCGTGAGGATGTGCTCGTGCCGGGTCTCGTTGATCCGATCGAGAAGTGAGGCGAGTGTCGTCGACTTACCCGAGCCGGTGGGGCCGGTGACGAGGATGAGTCCACGTGGTTTGTCGGAGAACTCGTAGAGGCGCGGCGGCATCCCGAGCTGCTCGAGCGACTTGATCACCTGAGGGATGAGCCGGAAGGCGGCGCCGACACTCGTGCGCTGGAAGTAGGCGTTGACGCGGAACCGCGCGAGGCCTGGGATCGAGTAGGAGAAGTCGAGCTGGCGGCGGGTTTCGAGGAGCTTCTGTTGCTCGGTTGAGAGGATCCGGTAGACGAGCGTCTGGGTATCCTCGGGGAGCAGCTTGTCGAACTCCGGCACGCGCTCGAGGCGGCCGTTGACGCGGATCACCGGCGGCGAGCCGGCCGCGAGGTGGAGGTCGGACGCGTTGCGCTCGACCATCACCGCCAGCAGCTCGTCGATGGAATGGAGTTCGTTCGCCACAGTTACGTTCCCTTTCGGCACTCAACAGTACGAGCTTTAGATGATGACGTTCGGTTGAATTTCGATCCCCGGGGCCAGTCTGAAATAGGACCCTCGGCGGACAGGCACTGAAGCCTTAGCCGCAGCTGCGCGCACACCAACGTCTGCGTTTCGAGGAGGGACGCGGTTGGTACCGCGCCCCTCCTCGAAAAATCACGCCCTCGCGCAGTTCCCCAGGTTACGGAGCTGCCAGGGCGCAGGTCGCTGCGGTGGCTCCGGTGGGGACAGCCGAATTCTGCTTCACGGTTCCGCCGGGCCCGAGAACGCTCGCCGTCTTCCCGCCGACGGTGTTCCACAGGCAGTAGGTCTTATCCGCGCTGAAGGTGCCGCCTACAGGCGGAGTCGCGTCTGAGCCAAGCTTCATGCCGCTGTCGTACTGGGCCTTCAAACCGGTGACAGCAGTCAGGTCAAAGGTGTGGGCCTGGTTGTCGTCGCATGGGCTTTTGTCGAGATACGTGCCACAGTCGGAGAAGTACGCCTCCGCCGACGGGATCGCCGAACGCACGTTGGCCGCCGAGGCCTTCTGGTTGGCGCGCTCCTTGAAGCCGAGGTACGACGGGACTGCGATCGCCAGCAGGATCCCGATGATCACGATGACTACGAGCAGCTCGATCAGCGTGAAGCCTTCCTCACGCGCGAGCCGCTGCCGCAACTTACTCATGCAATTCTCCTGTCTTCTTGGCCGCTCTGGCCTGGTGGTGGATCGGACTCCTGAGGTATCGCCCATCGCGGGGGATGTGGACACCCCCGATAGGGGTATTTCGGCGCGATATGAGGGCAGATCTCTGAGGCTTCTTGTACTTTCGGTCGCCGTGCTGCTCTTGCTTGTCGCCCGCGCCTAGGCGCGGGCGACCTGGCAGCCGAGATACGAGAACGAGGCGACGAGATCGCGCACGAACGCGTCGGCCCCCTCGAGATCGGGGAACCGGTAGGGCCGGATCCGCTCGGCGTCGCTCGCCTCGCCGAAGACCTGTGTGGCGACGACGATGCCGGCACCGTCGGAGCGGGTCACCACGCTCGCGAAGGGGGTCCCGTCACGCTGGACCTGCCACGTCGCCGTGGGTGCATCACTGAGAGAAGCCGCAGTTTCCATACGACTCACTATCGGCGTCCTCCCTCTCAGTCCCACCCCCGTCCGGGTGATTCTGGGCTCTTTGTTCCGGAAGTTCGCCGGACAGAGAGCCTGGAAAGAGCGGGCGCAGGAACCGCGGGAGCGCGATCGCGTGGACATCACCCCGAAACCGCGAAGCCGTTCCAGACTCGGCCTCGGCGAGCGCCCGCCGGTCAGGCGGTGCAGACGCGCGCGAGCTCTTCGACTGTAGTGATTCCTGCGGCTACCTTGGCGACCCCGTCGTGCCAGAGCGAGCGCATTCCGTCGTTCCGCGCGGCGCGGTCGATCTCTTCCCGCGGCGCCTTCTCGGACGCGAGCCGCTCGAGCTCTCCGGTCATCTCGAGGAACTGAAAGACGCCGATCCGACCCTTGTAGCCGGTGTTTCCGCACCGGGCGCAACCGGCCTTGCGCCGGAAGGTGGAACCGACCAGGGCGGCCACCAGCTCGTCGTCGACATGCAGGGCGCGGAGCTCGTCGAGGCTCGGCTCGTAGGAGGTGGCGCAATGGACGCAGAGCTTCCGGGCGAGCCTCTGGGCGAGCACGGCCGAGACCGCGGCCCCGGTGATGAACGGCTCGACTCCCATCTCGTTCAGCCGCGTCAGCGCCGAGGGCGCGTCATTCGTGTGCAGCGTCGAGAGCACGAGGTGGCCGGTGAGCGCAGCCTCGATCGAGATCCGCGCAGTCTCGCCGTCGCGGATCTCGCCGACCATGACCACGTCGGGATCGGAGCGGAGAATCGACCGCAGCGCCGTCGCGAACGTGAGCCCTGCGCGCGGGTTGGTCTGCACCTGCTTGATCCCGGCGAGCCTGTACTCGACCGGGTCCTCGACGGTGATTATGTTGATCTCGGGTCGGCTCGTCGCCGCGAGCGCAGCGTAGAGCGTCGTAGACTTGCCCGAGCCGGTTGGGCCCGTGACGAGCATCGCACCGGTCGGCCTCGCGAGAATTGCGGAGACCTGCTCACGCATCGCCTCGGAGAGGCCGAGCGACTCGAGCGTCGGCACCTCGCGCGACTTGTCGAGGAGGCGCATCGTCACCGTCTCGCCCTCTACGGTGGGCAGGGTTGCGACGCGGATGTCGAGCAGCCGCCCGGCTGCGGCCGCAGTGAGCGTGATCCGGCCGTCCTGCGGCTTGCGCCGCTCGGCGATGTCGAGCTTCGAGAGCACCTTCAACCGCGTCGTTACGCCCGCAGTGAGCCGCTTCGGGATCCGTTGGGCGACGTGGAGGACGCCGTCGATCCGGAACCGGACGACGAGGTCGTGCTCCTGCGGCTCGACGTGAATGTCGCTCGCCCCATCCTCGGCCGCCTGGAAGATGATCGAGTTGACGAGCCGCACGAGCGGCGCGTCGGAGATCCCGTCGTCGGCCTCGAGATCGTCGGCGTCGGCGTCGGCGTCGGCCTCGGCCGCCGCCTCGCTGACGAAGGCGGCGTTCTGCGCCTCTGCAGCCCGGGACAGGCGGCGCAACTCGGTCAGCACGTCGTTTTTCGCCGCGACGTAGAACTCGATGGGGCGACGCGTCGCGAGGCGCAACTCGTCGAGCCCGCGCACGTTCTGCGGATCGGTGATCGCGAGCTTGAGCGTTGCGCCGTCGCTGGCGAAGGGAATCGCGCAAACGCGCTCGAGCACAGGCAGCGCGATCGTCTTCGACGCCTCGGTATCGATGCCGGCGACCGCCAGGTCGACGAGCGGCAAGTGGTATTGCTCGGCGAGCGCCCGCGCGACCCCAAGCGCGCTCGCGAAGCCTTCGTCGATGAGGGCCTGCGAGAACGTTCCCCCGACGGCCCGCGTGCGGACCTGCTCGAGCTTGTCGGGCTCCAGCAGGCCCATCTCGCCGATTACCTCCGAGACGAGCTCGCTGTGCCCGCGCGCCACGTCCTCGTCGGACGGCGAGGCGGCGCCGTCCTCCTCGTTGACGAGGCGCAGCTCTGGGTGGTTGTCGTAGTTCATGCCCGGTAACTTCATTAGAGCAGGCTCAGGTACGAGTCGAGGAGCGATTTCCCTGCAAAGAGCCCGGCCACACCGCCGAGAGCCAGGAACGGCCCAAACGGGATGCCCATCTTCCGTCCCGCCTGGCCGTGACGGACGAGCAGGACGATCGCAGGCACGAGGGCGGTCAGCATCCCGAGCATCAGCGCGACGGGAACAACGCGACCCAGCATGACGCCGAGGAGAAGCGCGAGCTTGACGTCGCCCATCCCCATCCCAGCCGGGTAGGCGAGCGCGGCGACAAGCAGGAACGCCGCGGCGCCGAGGCCGCCGAGCGCCCACTCCACCGATGGATCGAGCACCGTCTGCGCGATAAGAACGATCGCGGATGCGGGAAGGACGATCTTGTTCGGGATGATCCGGCGCTCGAGGTCGGTGACGGATACGGCGACGAGGACTGCGCAGAAGAGCGAAGCCACGGCGGCGTCCCAGGTGAACCCGAAGACGAAGACGCAGGCCGCCACGAGCAGCGCCGTCGCGAGCTCGACGAGCGGGTATTTCCACGGGATGGTCGTCCCGCACGAGCGGCAGCGGCCCCGCAGGAGCGCGTAGGAGAGGAGTGGAATGTTGTCGTACCAGGCGAGGGGCCGCTCACAGCTCATGCAAGCCGAGCCGGGGCTGGCGATCGAGCGGCCGAGCGGCACCCGGGCGACGACAACGTTGAGAAAGCTCCCGAGCGCGAGTCCGGGTACCAGCGCGACGGCTGCGAGCGCGGGGTACACGCTCAATACCGGCCGCTGTTCCGGAGAACAACGTCGTCTCGGAGTCTGAAGCGCTGTTTCCCGTCCGCGGTCGTGAGGTCGATCGCGAGCGAGAGACTGATAGTGGCTAGCGGCGGCGACGGCAGCGAACTGCTTACGACCACGGCCGGGGAGCATCCCGCACCTGGCGTCGCACAGCCGAGGTCGGAAAACGATGTCGAGCCAGCGGCCGCAGTCCCGATCAGCCGCAAGCCCTCGTTCGTCGATGTCCCGTCATCGCGGCCGTAAATCTTGAACGACGAAGCAGCCGGGTACGAGATCCAGGAGAGGTTGATCACGTTCGGCGTAATGGCCCCGAGCGTCACCTTTGCGATCTCTCCGGAGAGCTCCCCGGCGCCGGTAACGGCGGTGACCGCGTACGCGTAGGTGGTCTGCGCTTTGAAGAATCCGTCCGTGACCGTCGATCCGGGGACTGGCGTGTTCTGATCCGGCCCGGTCAAGGCCCGGTTGTATGAAAAAACGGAACTCGAAGCGAGAGACTCGGCCTTCTTTGTTCCAGTTCCGGAGCAGGCGTTACCGGCATCCCTCCACAGCACGTACGGCGCAGCAACGCCCACCGCGCACCAGGTGAAATCCGCCGCTGTTGCCGCAACAGGCTTCTGGCAATAGCCTGGGAGCGTGATCCTGAGCTCGGCGGCTGAGGGGATCGCGGCCGACGACGCGCAGCGGAGCTCTCGTCGCAACGCATCGAGCGCATTCCGGGCAGTCTGCTGCGCCTGGTAGCGGTTCGATTGATCCTGTTGAGTGTTCGAAGCCGACAGGAAGAGTGTCGTCATTCCGGCGAGGACGATCCCGAGGATCGCCAGGACCACCAGCATCTCCGAGATCGTCACGCCAGCCGAGTCGGCGGCTCTGATGCGGGTTCGGTGCAGCACGGTGCGCAGCTCGCTTCGGCGCCGTGACAGCCCTCGTCCGGTCGTGCGCTGCCCGATCATGCGATGCGGAGGGCGTTGACCTCGTTTGACGCCCCGGTTGCCGGGTCGGTCGGCGTCGGCTCATTTGCTTCGTCGAACTCGGCCTGTGCTCGAGCGGCGTCATCCACCGTCTGTTCCTTCAAGGCGTGATCGAGCGCGATCAGGAAGTCGTGGCGGTTGGGGGCCGCGTTCGCAGCCGTCTCGCGGTCGACGTCGCCGGTGAGCACGAGGGCGATCAGGGCGTTGGACAGCGTTTGCATCTGGAAGAAGGAGCCGTCGGCAATCGCCTCGGAGATGTACTCGGGCTTGTTCTCGCGGATCAGTTCCGCGATCCGGCTGTTCGAGATCATCACCTCGACCGCCGCGACGCGGCCGCCGCCGACCCGCGGGAGGAGGCGCTGGCTGACGACGCCCTTGAGGACGCCGGCGAGGATCGAGCGCACCTGCGGCTGCTTGATCGCCGGGAAGAACTCGACGAGCCGGCCGACGGTCTCCGAGGCGTCGACCGTGTGCATCGTCGAGAGCACGAGGTGGCCCGACTCGGCCGCCTGAAGGGCGGTCTCGGCGGTCTCGGCGTCGCGCAGCTCGCCGATCAGGATGATGTCTGGATCCTGACGGAGCACGCGGCGAAGCGCTTCGTGGAACGATTGGGTGTCGAGGCCGACCTCGCGCTGGTTGACGATGCAGCCGGCGTCGGTATGGAGGATCTCGATCGGATCCTCGATCGTGACGATGTGCTGCCGGCGCGAGCGATTGATATGACCGATCACCGCCGCGAGCGTCGTCGTCTTGCCGGCGCCCGTCGCGCCGGTCACGAGCACGAGTCCGCGCTGCTCCTCGGCGAGACGCTCGACGCCGGGCGGGAGCCGGAGAGCCGCGAAGCTCGGAACTTCGCTCGGGATCACGCGCATGGCGAACGAGATCTCGCCGCGTTGCCGGAAAGCGTTGACGCGGAAGCGCGGCAGGCCGGGCCGCTGGTAGGCGACGTCGAGCTCGCCCGTTTCCTCAAAGGCGGCGAGCCTCGCAGGAGTCGATGCGCCCACCTCCTGAAGGACTTCCTCGAGCTCATCGCTGTCAAGCGACTGCCAGCCTTCCAACACCCCGAGCTGGCCGTCGAAGCGGATCACGGGCGGTTGTCCGATCTTGAAATGGATATCGCTCGCTCCGCGGTCGACGGCGCCGTGCAGAACCTGGTTCAACTCCACGCGTCTCACATCGACATCGGCGGGGTCGGGCTTGAGAGAGCGTTCATCCATCTCAGCCGCCGCCGAACTGCCGGGGAGGCAGGATCTGCGCGGTGGGGACGGGCCCGATCGCGCTGTTGCCACCCGACGGCGCGAAGTTCAGAGGCGGGAAGGTGAGCAGACCTGTCTGACCCGCGGTCACATCGTTGTAGACGCTGATCATCGGACCTTGCATCTCCGAGGTCGTCGCGACCTCGATGTCCTTGTTCGCGATTAGACCGCCCTGGAATTTCGACGTCTTCAGGACGATCCCGTCGCCGCTCAAGACAGTGTTGCCCTGGTTCTGCGTGGTGTCGTAGCCGCCGTCACCGTCCGCGACCACAATGAATGAGCTGAGATCGGGATCCCAGGCACCCGCCGTTCCGTCGCAGACGGTGCCCATGCCGCTACCGACCGTCTTCACGCACATCAGCGAGTTCTTCATCATGAACGTGCCGGTGAGGATGAGCGCGCCCTGCCCGGCGACCGTAGCCTGCGCGTTCGGCGGGCTGTCGATGGTCGCGCTTCCGTCGATGAAGACGGTGCCCTCTACGGTCAGTTTCTTGTTCTGGTTGTCCCATTTGAGGATGCCCTGGGCGGACCTGCACTCGTACGACCAGACGGATGCCGCACCCACCCCGCGCGGGGTCAGATTGATCGCCGGAGTTCCGGTCGGCGTCGCGCTGTTGTTGATCAGGTTGTCCGGGCCGCCCGCTCCGTCGAAGGTGAACGGAACGCTGCCGGTGGTGCACGGCGACCGGGGTCCGAGGTGAGCAGTCTCGTAGAGCCGTCCCATGTTGCTGTAGACGCCCGGCCCCGCGGCGGGCGCGAGAAGGGCGTTGTTGGGGTACGGATAGCAGCACGTCAACTGCGGGGTGTAGTCGAGGAAGTCCGGCGGGATGACGCTGCCCGTCGTGACTCCCCAGAGCTGGTCGATCTTGGGCTGGGCGAAGGTGATGTCTCCGTAGCGGCAGGAATGGATCGCGCTGTAGTTGTCGTAGGCCCTCGTCTTACACCCGCCCACGACGTAGATCTCGCCAAGGCTGTACGTGTTGTTGGCAGGGGGGCACGCTGGTACAGGGGACGGAGCACCACAGTTGGGGGGTTTCAGAATGCACGCAGGCTCAGTTGGTCCACCGCAGTTCACATGGCCAAACCTGTTCGCATTCTGTTCTCCGTGCATGACCCCGCCGACGGCCGCACGATTCGGCGAGGACGGATCGTTCCCGATGAACTCGCTGATCGCGGAGGAGTTCTGCAGGTAAAGATCCCTCGTCGCGTAGATAGGTGACGCGACATCGACGGACTGCGGGAACGTGAGATCGAGCTTGGAGTAGATGAAGTTGAGCGGGTTATTGTCCCCGATCTCCGTGACCGTCGGGATTATGATCGGAACCACTGCCCTTACCGTTCGTACGACTGGCGAGGCACTCGGTCCCGTGGGGTTGGTCACACGTCCCCTGGACGTGAGGTTCCACTGGTAACTCCAGCCGGAGCCGATCGGCGCGGGCGCGATGACGCCCGACCAGTCGACCGAGCCCGTAGTGTAGGTGGTGGTTCGCGCGGGCGTGAGCAGGGTCGTGACGCCCGGGTAGCATTCCACGCACGGATAATTCTGGTTGAGCACGGCGAGCGCATTGCCCAACCCTGCCTCGGCGAGGGCGGTCGCCTTCTGGCCGGCGTTCACGCGCTTCGAGTCGCGAGCCCCTGACGCCGTGAAGGTGATCACGGTCGTGAGCACAATCGTCAGGACGAGCATGATCCCGAGCGCCATCACGAGCGCGATCCCTGACTCGTCTCTGAGATTGGTAGGTCGTCTACGCAGGGCAATGCCTCGCGATAAAGTCGTACTCCGCCGCATGACCGAAGGATCGGTGTTGGCAGTTTACACCGGCACCCCCAAAAGGGGTAGCCGCCACGCGTCGCAGGGCGACGCCGTCCGACGCGTACCCCCTAATGGGGGAGTGACTCAAACTTGTTCAAGGTCGATGCTCCCTCGGGGACCGCACCGTGCGCGGCCTCGCTTACTGTGGCTGAAACAGAGACGACACCCATGACGCTCCAGGCCGAGGCCGTCACCGACGGGGCGGCGACTGTCGAAGCCCTCTCGCGCGCGCTCGAGCTGCATGACTACCGTCGCGGCGAGTTCGGTGAGACCTGCGCCCACACGGAGCGCGTGACCCGGCTCGCGCTGGCGCTCACCGCGAAGGTGGCCCCGGAGCTCCTGCTCGATCCTCAGCTCGCGTTCGGCTTCCGGCTCCACGACATCGGGATGATCGGGATCCCGAGCTCGACCCTGATCAAGCCTGGCCCGCTGAGCCCGACCGAGGTCGACGAGATCCGCGAGCACCCGTGGCTCGGCGAGCGCATCGTCGCGCCCGTGACGGCCCTGAGCGGCGTCGCGCGGGAGGTGATCGCTTGCCATCACGAGCGGTGGAACGGAAGCGGCTACCCGCGGGGACTGCGGGGCCACGAGATCCCACTGCCGGCGCGGATCTTCGCGATCGTCGACGCATTCGACGCGATCATGCACGACCAGCCCTACCGCGAGGCGCTCGGAGTGGAAGCCGCCCGCGAGGAGATCCACGCGAAGGCGGGCACCGATTTCGACCCCGAGCTGGCGCAGGTCTTCCTCACCCTCGACGAGGTCGTCGAGCCGGCAGAGCTCGCGTTCCCCGCCGAGACGACGTAGAGCTACAATCCCGCCCCACCTGGGGGTGTGCCCGAGCGGCCAAAGGGAACGGGCTGTAAACCCGTCGGCTCAGCCTACGGAGGTTCGAATCCTCCCGCCCCCACTTTCGCACGCGCCGGACCATCGCCGCGCGCAGCGGCGATTCGACGCGCGCAGACGAGCCGCTAGTGTGTCACCTCTGCCCTCTTAGCTCAGTTGGTAGAGCACCTCCATGGTAAGGAGGGGGTCGACGGTTCGAGTCCGTCAGAGGGCTTTTACAGAAAGACCTGCAAAGACGCATCTTCCTGATATGGCATGACTCCAGCGTACTTTCGCTCCTCTCAGTTGGGGACAACTCTTGGGGACAAGTGTGTGCGGATCGCGCGCAATCGACGTCGGGCGCCATGACCTGTACTCGCTGCACTGGATCGCACCCTCCCGGCACTCGCGGCGCGAGCACGAGGGCACAACAACCGACCAGTCGTCGGCACGCGGGTCGGCTGTGCTGCTCGGCTCGCGGGGAGGCGTGGAACGTCGGAGGATCGCAGCGGCGGGCGAGTTGCCCGCTACCGGTCAGGATCGGAACGGCTTAGGGATCGCGGCGACACGTCAGCCGACTGCGGTGAGCCTTTCCAGGTGCTTTTCGGCGTGGAGCTTCAGGACCCGACCGGCGTTCGACAGCGGGTAGGCGGCGTACTGGTGCGCGAGCGTGACGGGGATCGTCGCGTTCTCGTAGAGCCGGGTGCCCAGCCCGTCGAGGAGCCGACACGTCGATCGGAGGGTTGGGTAGTCGTTGAGGTCGAGCGTCTCGTGCGGTTGCAGGCCCACGCTCGCAAGGGGCGGCACGGTCAGCGTGTACATCTGCCCGGTCACAGATCGGTAGAAGAAGTGTCGGCCGTAGTAGGTGTCTTTGCCGTGCGGGCTCCCTCGGAACGTGATGTACCGCTCGACGTAGTCCTCGTCCAGCGTCATGAGTCTGCCCTCGGGCACACGGCGCGTGATCGCCATCGCGTGATCGTTGAAGAAGCCGCTCTTCTCGAGGCCGAACACAATCGGGAGGCCGAAGCCGCGTTCGCGCTGCTCGGCCGCGACCTGCTGGAGCCGCCTTCCTGGTCGAGACGCCGTTCACGTATGCCTCCAAGACGACCGCGACGATCGCCTGCTCGGAGCGGCGGCGCGGCTCCAGGAACGACGGGAAGTAGGCCGCGCCGGAGCGCTTGCGCGGGATCGCGAGCTCGAATCTCGCCCACCCGCGTCTCCCAGTCGTGGTGCTCCTCTCATCGATTCGTGGATGAACCGACGAGTCTGGAGCCCGCGGTGGCCGGAACAACTCTCCCCGGCCTACACGGGCGCCGTTACACCACTTCTACCGACGTGACCGCACCGCGCGCCTGAGTTCGAGCAGCACCTCCCGCACCGCGAGCGCCAACTCCTCGTTCCCGAGCCGGTCGCCGGCATCGAGGCGCGCGTGGGCCGAGGGCACGACCAGCTCGGAATCGATCACCAGTGCGCCGGCTCGCGTGAGGACGCGCCGTGCATCGGCCTGGGCGGAGCGCCCGCCCGACGGCGACGGGCTGGCCCCGATCACCGCCACGGTCTTCTCACGCAGCACGGCCCCCACCCGCGGTCTCGACGCCCAGTCGAGCATGTTCTTGAGCTGTCCGGGCAGCGACCCGTTGTACTCGGGGGTCACCACCAGCAGCGCGTCGGAGGCCGCGATCGTCTCGCGCAGCTCGAGCACCACGCCCGCCGGCGACGCCTCGTCGTCCTCGTCGAACGGCGGGATCGACTTCAGCCCGCCCCAGACGCGGACGCGCGCTCCGTGCGGCGCCCGAGCGACCGCGAGCTCAAGCAGACGACGGTTGTAGGACGCCGCGCGCAGGCTTCCGGCGATGCCGAGCACGCGCACCGCGTCGCGCTCGGTCGTCGGGTCCTCGTGGGCGCTCATCGCGGCGCCCTCGCGGTCCGGGCCAGGGCGGGGATCACCAGAGCGGCGACGACGACATGCATCAGCACCAGCGCCAGCCGGTTCGACGTGGTGATGCCACTACCGCTCAGCGGGCCGCCGAGCGACACCACGAGGGCGACCACGGCGATCACAGTCCACACCCGGCGCGGGCGAGCCGTCAGCCGCTCCAGCACCGCCAGCAGCGCCCAGCCCGCAAGCGAGCCGACCGCCGCCGCGAAGACGACATGGACCGCATCGATGTCCTCGGCCTGCGCCCCCACGCTCGCGGCGGGCCGGCGCAGATCCAGCCCGAAGACAACCTCCACGACGAACCAGGCGGCCAAGGCCGCCACGATCGCCGCACCCACCGCCACCAGCCGCGCCCGCCGCCGACCGCTGCCGCGACTCACCGTGCCCTTTCGCGCTTCCTCACTCGTGTGCTCGATGCTGCTCATCGGAGACCTCCCTCGGTTTTGCATGACACCATCATGCAGTTCCGTGACGGTATCACGAATATGGGTGATGCCGTCAACTTTTCGCTAGGCTGCCTGCAATGAGCGACGCGAGGGAGATCGAGGGGGCCGCGCACATCTCGCGCGGGCTGGTGCGGCTGATGATGGTCGTGGACGACGTCTACATGCAGGTCAGCCGGGAGGTCGGGCTGACCGCTCAGCAGGCCCAGTTGCTCTGCGCCGTCCAGCGACCGGCGGCGGTCGGGCACGTCGCGGAGCTCCTGCGCTGCGACCGCTCGAACGTCAGCCACCTCGTCGACCGCGCCGCCGGCCGCGGGCTCATCCACCGGCGTGCCACCGAGACCGACGGCCGCGTCCGGCTCGTCGAGCTCAGCCCCGATGGCCAGCAACTCGTGCAACGGTTCATCCACACCCTTGGAGCACGATTCGAGACCCTGCTCGCCGATTGGCCCGACCAACGCCGGGACGACGCGCTCGAGACCCTCCACGCGCTCGCCGACGCGCTCGAGAACCAGCAGAAAGGGACCTAGATGCAGTTCCTGGTCGAACTCGACATCGCCCTTCCGGCGATGGAGCCTGCGGAACGAGAACACCTGTTCACCGCAGAACGAGCAAGAGGCGAGGCACTCCGTGCCGCCGGATCGATCGAGCGCATCTGGCGGGTCGCTGATCGCCCAGCCAACGTCGGCATTTGGCGGGCGCAGGACGCCGACGTCCTCGACGCGCTTCTGCGATCGCTGCCGTTTTACCCGCACATGACCGCCCGCGTCACTCCGCTGGGACCACACGTCCTCGACGCCGGAGGCGACGAATAGACATGGCAGGCGGCCGCTGCGTTACGAAGGCAGCTGCGGGACCTCGCCGACGCAGAGCACCTACCCGTCTTGATCCTCGATTTCAAGGACGACTACTCCGCGGCTGACTAGCTTGGCGCTCGTCCGCGCCGTAGCGTGACTTTGTCAGTTCCCGGAAGGCGTTGGCCCGAAGGAGCTCGCAGCGAGCCGGCGTGGTGATGAGTTCGTGCTCGCGCTCAACGCTGAACACCTCGTCGAGGAGCCGGCGGGTGGATAACTCCTGGGCGACGGCCGGACCGGAGATCTGCTCGCCGGCAAAATGGTACTCCTGCGAAGAGGCGTCGACCGCCTTTACCTCGAGCACGTCGATGCGCACGGTGCCGTCCTCGCGCAACTCGATTCCGAGCAGGTCTGCGCGCTTCGGGTCCTTGCTGAGGTGTAGCCAGTGTCGCGCGGCGGGCTCGTCGAGGCTGAGTACCATCCGGCGCGTTCCAGGCTGACTCCCCTGCCGATCCCACCGACTGGCGATCAACGTGCCCAGCACGCCCTTGACCCTCGCGTGGTCGGTGGTTCCGTCGGCGGCCGGACGCAGCCACAGGACTCCCGTGTCCAAGAGATCGGTCAGTTCGCGGAGCAGCCCGTCGAGCTCGCGGTCGCTGATCGCCGTGTTGTAACGGCCGGCGACATCCCTGAGCGCCCGTCGAAAGGCGTCCGGGGCATCGGCGAACGCGACGACGTCGCGCTCACCCTGTGGGTGCCGGCAATCCGACTCGTTGTAGCCGCGTGATTTGCGTGTGCAGCCTGCGGAGGCGCGTGGTCAGGAATTAGCCGCGCTGGAGCCGTTCGTGCACGAGTTCGAGCGGCACCCGGTACTGGCCGTCTTTGGTGTGCAGGCTCCGGCGCAGGTGGCGATTGAGTTCGTCGGCGTTGATGTTCCAGAGGCCGCCAGCCTGGTCGACGTGCCAGCCGCACTCGAGCGCCATCTCGTTCATGACGCCGAGGACGTGTCGGCTCGCCGTCTTCGCGAGGCGAACGTCCTCCGGGGCGAGGCGGCCGAGCGCGTCGACGGGTAGCTGCTCTTCGAGCAGCGCCGCGATCAGCAGGTCGACGATGCGAGGTCGGATCGGACGCACGTCGCTGATACGGATGTCAGGGACGAAGATTGGGAAGAGCGTGCCGGCATGCACGATGAGCAGGCACTTGCGCCGGTCGATCCAGAGGAGGTTCGCGTACCAGTCGTCGTCGCTTGGCGGCGCGTCGACGAACGTGACAGTGCGCTTGCCGAGCAGGTTGAGGAGCTTTCCCGTGCAGCGTACGATCACCGTTCGCGAGCCCAGCCCGTCGACCGGCGACTCTCCAATCTACGCAGCGAGCCGGTATTCGTGGAGGAGCCCGCCCAGCAGCTCACGACGGCGGATCCGATCGAGCTCGGCCAGATCGGCGACCGGTTGCTCCTCGTCCGGCGGCGGCGCGGGGCCTGGGGCCGCTTGCCGAGTGCGCGGTGCGGGCGGTGCTAGTTGTAATGCGCCGCGTATTCGCACAGGACGGCGTCGAGGTGGCGGCGGCCGACGATCAGCAGCCGATCGAGGCACTCGCGCCGCACAGTCCCGACCCAGCGCTCGGCGTGTGCTCGTGCCTTCGGCGCCCGCGCTGGGGCTTTGATCACGCGAATGCCCTCGGAGCCGAAAACCTCGTCGAAGTCTCGCGTGAACTTGCTGTCACGATCGCGGATCAGGAACCGCGGGCGTACGCCTTCGTCGTCGAGCTGCATCAGCAGGTTGCGCGCCTGCTGGGTCACCCACGGCCCGTCCGGGTTGGTTGTGATCCCGGCGATGTGGACGCGACGGGTCGCAAGCTCGATGAAGAACAAGACGTAGAAGCGCTTCAAGAAGAGGCTGTCGACGGTAAGGAAGTCGCACTCGAGGATGCTCGCCGCCTGCTGGCGCAGGAAATCACTCCAGCTCGTCTCAAGACGTTTCGGAGCCGGCTCGATCCCCGCGTTCTTGAGAATCATCCAGACCGTACTGGCGGCGAGCTTGATGCCGAGCCCGACCAGCTCGCCCTGAATCCGCCGGTATCCCCAGCTTGGGTTCTCGCGTGCGAGCTGCACGACGAGTTTCCGCACCTCGAGCGTCGTCGCGGGCCGACCCGGACGCCGAGACGGATACGTCCACCGACGCGCGACGAGTTCGCGGTGCCAGCGCAGGAGCGTCGCGGGCGTCACGAAGAACGATCTCTTCCACGCCTGCCGTGGCAGCACTCGGCTGAACGCCGCCAGCACCGCTCGGTCAGCCGGAGTGAGCTCGGGACGAGCGACCTGACGCTGGAGCACGAGCAGCTGGTGGCGCAGAAGCAGGATCTCGATCTCCTTCTCCCGCTGCGAGCGAAACCGCAGAACGGCCAGCTCCAACAGACGCCGCAGCGACCAGTACAAGACCGACACCGCCACGCTCCGAGAACGACCCGCCACTATCGCTGACCCTACCGATCAACCCAGCCCAAATCAGGACTCAACGACGAGGGACACGATCGCGATCGAGTTATCGGCACCCACACGCGATCTCATTGCCGCCAAAACCGACCACACCGGCTGCGGCGAGCACCCAGAGATGAGTCAGGTGCTGCGGGTGGATGATCGCCAAGCGGCCCCGGTCTGGGAACGTGCGGGCACCCGCGGGCATGCCTGGGCGCGCTGCATCGGCGAGCCGCGCCTACTGAACACGACGCATCGAGCCGGAGAGGAACTCCTTGATCGTCGCGAGGTGCGCGTTGGCGCGGCGGCGCAGACAAGCGCTCACAGCCCTGCTCCTTGGTGACGAGCGCGGCAACAGCTTCAGCGCAGACGCTTCCTGGAGCGCGACGTCGCCGTCAGCGCTCCTCGATCCGGCAGCAGGCGACGACGTGCTCCTCGTTCTCGGCGAGCAGCGCTGGGCGAGGTCGAGCATCGCGATGACCCGCTCGTCGGCTGTGCGGTTGTAGACGGCGCGGTGCTCGCGGCGGGTTGCGACGAAGCCGCACCAGCGCAGGCAGGCCAGATGGTTGGAGACCTTTGGCTGCGCCTCGTCCAGGCGCGCCACCAGCTCGCCCACGGTCAACTCGCCCTCGTCGCGCATGGTCCGGTGCGGTGACTCCCGTCCCGCATGTTTGTGCGTCCTCAGCGCTGCGTGGACGCTCTCCCGCCGCGGCCGCCGAGCCGGCTCTGCACCTCGGCGAGGTCGACGTCGCCGCGCACGAGGAGCACGACGGCATAGAAGACGGCGGCGCCGGCGAGGCAGAGCACCGCCGACCCGAACCCCATGGCGATCCAGACCGCCACGAAGGCGAATCCGAGTGCCGCTGCGAACTGGCTTGACGTCATCATTCGAGCTCCCTTCGTCCTCTGTCGAAACCGGCGAGCGTCACGCTGACCGGACCATCGGGCAGGTCATGCTGTCGCAGAGCCTCCCCGACACGCTGCTGAACCTCGCGCAGGGTGTCCGGCAGGTCACCTGCTCGCTTCACGTCGATCTCCAGCTCGATGCCGTTCTCGACGTACCGGCCGGTGGCGTCGGTGACGGACGGATGGGCGCAGGCGGCGACCTCCGCCGCCCGCTCGACCGCCCGCGGCTCCACCGTCAACGTGCCGCGCTCGTCCCCGGCGAGCGTCAGCGGGCCGCGCGCGAGATACGGCCGCGGCACCTGCTTCAGGGCAAGGAGGCCGAAGAGCAGGAACGCAGCCAGGCCGCCCAGCCCGGTGATCAGGCGCACCGTGCTCGTGAAGTCGGCCGGCACGAGCCCCGCCAGGAAGTCGTAGACGTCGCGATAGCCGCTGATCGTGTTCACCGTCTCCGGATCCACCTTGAACGCCAGCGCCACCAGCATCGCGCCGTACCAGATCAGCGCGAGCGCGACCGGCACGAGCAGCAGCAGCCCGAGGATGGCCAGTGGCGAGTCGCGGCTGCGCAGGCGCTGGCGGATCGTCACTCGACCCTCGCCCTCGCCCCGTGCTTGCCGGTTCGCGCCTCCACCCGCGGCTTCACCGCGGCGGACGCGACGAGCGGCGCCAGCGCACCGTGCACGCGCTGCTCGACCTCGCGGTCCTGCTGATTCCGTGGGTGCGAAACCCTCACTCGCAGCTGCCCACCCCGCACGCGCCCTGGCGGCCGTACCCGCGCCTTCGCCTCGGTGACCCCGCGCACCTGCCCCGCGAGCGCCTCCGCCGCACCCGCGAGCGGCCGCCGACGCGCCGCGAGCCTGCCGCGTTCCCCCTTGCCGAAGACCACCAGGCGCTCACGGCGCGGCGCGAGCACGCCGAGCAGGAGCAGCGCGCCGGCGAGCACGGCACCGGCCCCGGCGAGAGTGGAGCGCTTCGCGAGCGGCCCCGGCGCCTCGAGTCGGCCGAGGTAGTCGCCGACCCCGTCCTCGGCCTCCGGCAGGAGCACCTGCTCGGCGAGCCCCGGCAGGCTCAGTGGCCTGTCGCCGCCCTGGATGGAGAAGACGGCGACCGCGAACCCGACGAGGGAGAGCGCGACGAGCAGCACCAGCACGACGAGGCGCGCGAGCACGCGCAGGAGCGTCACTTCATGCCCGTTTCGTCCGGCGTCACGACGTCCTCGATCGCGATGTCGACGTACCTGAGCGCGGCGGCCAGACCCGCCGACGCGGCGGCACGTTCGACCCGCTCGCGGATCCGATCGGCGAGCGGGTGCAGCGGGACGGCCTCGCTGACGAGATAGAGCTCGACGGCGTAGCCGCCGTCGGCGAGAGCCGTCGCAAGCACACCGGAAAGCCGCTCCTCGCGGTCCGCCGTCACGCGCGTCCCGAACCGTCCCGCATCCGCGGAGACGACCCCAGGCACGCCCAGCGCCGCGTCCAGTGCGAGCCGGGCGAGCAGCACCCGCTCCGAGGGAGCGGCCAACTCCGACCGGGAAGCGCTCGAAGGCGCCGTCATCGGCTCCGCCCCCTAGCTGACGCGCGACTCCTCGGGCTGGTCGTCGCCCGGGAAGTGAAGGTCGTTCACGACAATATTGACCTCCGCGACCGAGAGCCCCGTGATGCCCTCGAGCCGCTTGATCACGTTCTCGCGCACCGCGTCCGACACCTTCGGGATCGACTCGCCGTACTCCACGACGATCGTGAGGTCCACCGCTGCCTCGCGCTCGCCGACCTCGACGGAGACCCCGCGTGAGCGTTCGTCGGACATCGAGACGCCGACCCGCTCGGTCATCGAACCGAGCGCGCGGGCCGCGCCGCCTCCGAGGTCGTAGACGCCACTCGTCTCCCGCGCGGCGATGGCGGCGATCTTCGTCACCACCAGATCGTTGATCGTCGTCGTCCCGTGCTCGGTAGCGAGAGGCGACTTCTTGCCGCCGTCCCCGCCGCTTCCTCGGCCCGTCACAGTTTCTTCAGCCATCGTTGCCTCCTCGTCGTCGCATCGGTCTCCTCTCCCATTGCCCAGTCCAGCCGCTGGCTAAGCCACGTCCTGCCGCGACTTCGGGGGGCGCGCGTTCGAGCTGACGTGACATACACGATGTTGCGCCGTTCTCGCTTGACGCGATCTCGCGCTACTTCGGGGAGTATTCCGGGGAAGTGGCACGCGCAGAGACCTCTGGCTGAATCGCCTTATCTGCGTAGAAAGCCAAGTGGGTGAGATCCGGTCGCTTGAAGGCACGGTTTGGCTGGCACACGTATAGGCCGTTTCGCAAGTAGAACCCGTACGCGACTCGCGCCGCGACGATGGCAACCCATCCAGCGTTCCGTTTGTGGGGGAAGGCTGGCCGACCCCCGCGTCGGCATCGCAGAGCGCCGCTCGTCGCTTGATCCCGACGAAGTCCGCCTACCGCTTACACTCCTGGACGACGTCGATTCGGAAACAGCACGGTCTACCTCCGACACCGGATGAGGACGTGACCCGCGCCGCGCCATCACGGCGGGCCCACAGCCGCGCATACGATGGCCCCTCGCTTGGTTTCGAGACGGGAAGGTGGGCCTAATGTACGCCCGCGTCACCCGCTTCGAAGGCTCTGACCCCGCAACGCTGGCAACAGGAGATCGACGGATGCGGACGCAGATGGAGAGCGGCCTGACCGACGAGGCGATCGACCAGATGGCCGAGCAGGTGAAGGGTCGGTTCGAGCGCGACGAGGTCGAGCGGCTGCTCAAGTCGATCAAGAGGACGCTCGTCCTCACTGACTCGGAGAAGGGAAGCTCCGCAATGGTCGCGTTCTGCGACACGGAGGAGGACGTCCGGGGTGTCGATGCCCTGTTCGACGCGATGTCGCCGGGCGATAGCGGCGGCAAGCGACAGAGCGTGGACATCTACGAGGTCTCGATCGACCAGCGGTTCGACGCCTAGACGCCCGTTGCGTCCAGCGCTCGACAAGCGCGGGCGCTCAGGCCGTGCGAACGACGTGCGAACATCAGCGCGGCCACGGGCGTCCACGCGCGGGTCACCTGCCGTCCGCAGATTCCCTTGGCTTGCGCGGCTTTCGTGCCTTCGCAGACCCGCGCGTGCCCGCGCTTCCCTCCTCGGAACCTGAATGGTAAGGAGGGGGTCAACGGTTCGAGTCCGTTAGAGGGCTCTTTCAGAAGAGCGAATCAGCTGCAAATGGCATCTTTTCTGTTGTCTTCCCAGAAACGCTAGAGCCCCTCCTTGGCACGGAGGGGATCGATGGTCGGAACAGGTCGGAACCAACTCAGAGAGTTGCTGGAAATCCGGCGTTTTGCTCGCTCGATAGGGGCATTGCGAAAAGCTGGGGACAGCTCTTGGGGCTATTCGTGGGCTCCACGGGCCGAGCGGTTCACCCGCGCGTGAGATACAGGCGCAATAGAAAGGACAGGGTGGATCTTGGTCCGCGCTTCGACTTACGCGGGAGGATTCTCTCGCGGCGGAGCTTTTGCAACCGACTGCGGGTTGCTCGGTGATGTCCGGATTTTTAGACGGGTTGGAGCGCGGCGCACTTGTCCTCGCGCAGGCAGTCGCGCACGCGGCGCTCCGCGATGGTCAACACGAACGACCGGACTGGCGCATCGTCAAAGTCGCTCAGGATCGCATCGGCGCAGGCACGGATCTCCTCCGCCGCCTTCGTGTCTCCGAACTCCTCAACCAGGCGGGGGAGCATCTGCGCGAGCCGGCGCTGGTGTCCGCTGCGGTCGGCGCGGATCTCGTCGGCTCGTTGTTCGACCAGGTCGCGCACGCGCCGCTCGATCTCGTCGCGGATCTCGCGTACCTTTTCGAGCGGTTGACCGGCGGGATCGTCTATCTCCCAGTCCTCGACGGCGCCGATCAGATACGGGCAACTTCCTTGGCAGTTGAGGGTGATCCCTTTGTCGGCGTGCAGCTGCATCTCGACGTCGATCTTCTTTGGCTTGCGGTCGGAGATGTCGATGCCGACTTCGTGCATCGCCTCGATCACGTTCGGCCAGATTGCGGCAGCGGGTTCTTGCCCGGCGGATTCCGCGCGCAGGTCTTCGGAGGCGTAGCGCTCGAAGAACGCCTGCGCGATCTGCGAGCGGCCGGCGTTGTGGGTGCAAACAAAAAGGACGTACTTCATCGCGGCTTCCTCCTACGCAGCGGTTACGTTCTTGTCGAGCTCGTCGACAAGCTGGGCGACGAGCCGTTTGATCTCGTCTCGGATCGGCCTGATCTGTTCGACCGAGAGGCTCTTCGGGTCGGGTAGGTGCCAGTTCAGGCGGCGAAGGCCGGGCGTGACCGGGCAGACCTCCTCGCTGCAGGTGGCGACGGCCACGTTCGCCCACTCGAGCGCCTCGGCGTCGAGTTTGCGTGGCACGTGGTCGCTGGCATCGATGCCGAGCTCGCGCAGCGCCTCGACCACCTGCGGATGCGGCGCCGTGCCCGGTTCACTTCCCGCGGAGCGCGAGTTGTGCCGGGCGCGTGCGCGTTCGCGGAACAGCCGTTCGGCCATGACGCTGCGGCCGCTGTTTGCGACGCAGACGAAGAGCACGTTCATCAGGCTGCTTTCTCCTTTGCTTCGATGTCGTGGAGTTCTGCGGGCCGTGTCTGCTCGCCCCGCAGGAACTGGTACGCGAGTGCACCCAGTGCCGCGCCGAGTAGCGGGGCGATGATGTACAGCCAGAGTGCGTGGAGGTCGCCGGAGACGAGCGCCGGTCCGAGTGAGCGTGCTGGGTTCATCGAAGCACCCGAAATAGGACCGCCGAACATTGCGTCCAGGCCGACGGTGCCGCCGATCGCGATCGCCGCCGCCTCGCCGACGGCGCGTGTGTCGGTGGCGACGGCCATGATCACGAACATCAGGAAGAACGTGAGCACGACCTCCCAGAGAAATGCCTGGCCCTGCGAGCCCGCGGGAAGCGTCGCGCCGACATGGGCACGCTCGCCGAGCGAGCCGCGCAGGATCAATGCGGCGACCAGCGCTCCCGCCGTTTGTGCGGCCCAGTAGCCGGCAAGGCGCGGCCAAGGGAAGTGCCTGCTGAGGGCGAACGCGAACGAGACCGCCGGGTTGAAGTGTGCGCCGGAGATGTGGCCGACCGCATAGATCATCACCATGATCACCAGGCCGAATGCGATCGCCACTCCGACATGACCGAGCGCATGCGTCTTGTCGTCGACCATGATCGCGCCGGCACCTGCGAAGACGAGTGCGAAGGTGCCGATCGCCTCCGCGACGAGAGCACGCAGAAGGTCGCGGTTCACGCTGCAGCCGCCTTCTCGCCAGACTCGGCGACCAGAGCGGCGATGTGGTTGAGCGCCCCGTCGACGAGTGAGTAGTAGGAGTAGCGGCCACGACGCTCGCGCGTGATGACGCCGGCCTCGACGAGCTGGCGCAAGTGGTAGCTGACATTCGGCTGCGCCAGCTCGAGCGCGGCCGTGAACTCGCAGACACAGATCGCAGCGCCTTCGGCGCAGGCGAGCATGTTCAGGATCTTCAGCCGGTGCCGGTCGGCAATCGCCGCCAGCAGCGACTCGAGCTCGACCGCGGCGGCGTCATCGAGCGAGCGCCCGGCGAGCGGCGTGCAGCACGAGGTGGCCGGACGATGCATACCGCGATCTTGATGAGTCAGTGCCGAGGGCGCAAGCGACTTCACCAAGTTGTCACCTCGGCGCGCTAGTCGACGACGTCGCTTCGGCGTTCCAGCAGCAGCACGTCGCGCCAGACCCCGTTCAACTTGCCAAGCCGCTTGCGGCGGCCCACGACCTCGAAGCCGACCCGCTCGTGCAGTCGCACGCTCGCCTCGTTCTCCGGGAAGATCCCGGTCTGGATCGTCCAGATACCGGCCCCCTCGGTTGAGGCAATGAGCTGCTCAAGCAGCAAGCGTCCGACGCCCTGGCCGCGAACGCTTTCGGCGACGTAGACGCTGTTCTCGACGACGCCGCCGTGGACACAGCGATCCGAGACGGGAACGACGGCAGCCCAGCCGACAGGCGTGCGGTCGCGCAGTGCGACGAAGCGGTGGTCGACCAGGTGGGATGAGTCCCAGACCTCCCAGCTCGCCACGTCGGTCTCGAAGGTCGCGTTGCCGGTGGCTATACCGTCGGCGTAGATCTGCGCGACCTCCGGCCAGTGCTCGGGCCGGAGGTCGCTCACCGTGGTCTCGTGCGTCTTGAGCGTCATCAGCAGCACCCTGCCTTCGCTGCCGACTCGAACACCGGCAGGCCGCGCTTCTCCGGCTCGCTCGTCTTCACCGCCTTGACGATCGCTCCGTGCATGCCGTCTGCGACCTGGTGGGTGAACTCGACCGAGATCTGCTCGAATCCGGCCGCTTCCAGGCCTGCCTCGTACTCGTCTTTCGAGAGCGCGCCGGCGATGCAGCCGACGAAGCTGCCGCGCTCAGCACGCTCGGCTGCCGAGAGCCGGTCTTCGGCGACGACGTCGCTGACCCCGATCCGGCCGCCGGGCTTCAACACGCGCTGGATCTCCGTCAGAACGGTCGGCTTGTCGGTCGACAGGTTGATCACGCAGTTCGAGATCACAACGTCGACCGAACTTGCCGGCAGCGGGATCTGCTCGATGATCCCCTTCAGGAAATGCACATTCGTCGCTCCCGCCTCGACCGCGTTCTGCTGGGCGAGCGCGAGCATCTCGTCGGTCATGTCGAGCCCATACGCGGTCCCGGTCGGCCCGACGCGCTTCGCCGACAGGATCACATCGATCCCGCCGCCGGAGCCGAGATCGAGAACTGTCTCGCCTTCCCGCAAGTCGGCAACGGCCGTCGGGTTACCGCAGCCCAGCGACGCGAGCGTCGCCGCCTCCGGGAGCACGCCACGCTGCTCGGCGTCGTAAAGCGCCTCGCCGAACTTCGCGGCATCGCTCTCACCATCGACGCAACACGAACCGCCTCCACACCCGCCTGAGTTCTCCACGACTGCACGGGCCGACTCGGCGTAGCGCCGCCGCACCTCTTCACGCAGCTCATCCGCGATGGTCGACATCAGCAACACGCTCCCTTCAGGTCGGCGACCGCCGCGAGCTTCTCGACGGCGTCGCGCTTCAGCGAAAAGTAGGCCCACTTGCCACGCTGCTCCCGCTCGAGCAGACCGGCATCCGTCAACTTCTTCAGGTGATGCGACACCGTCGGCTGTGCCAAGCCGAGAACCTGGTTGAAGTCACACGCACAGACCGCGTCGCCCGCGGTCGCGATCAGGTTCACGATCCGCACCCGCGCCGGATCACCGAGCGCCTTGAACAGCTCGGCAGTCCCGGTCGCCTCCTCCTCGCTCAGCGTCGGCGCCGACAAGGGCGCGCAACACGCAACGGCTTCGAGCGTTGCGCTCACAGGACCCGCCCGCCATAGGCGATCGCCTTCTCGCGCGACCGCGCCAAGAACGCCTCCCGACGATCCGCCGCCGTGCAGACGGAGCTGCAGCGCTCGCAGAACTCGACCGCCAACTCCCTCGTCCTCTTGAACAACCTGAACATCGTCATCACCCCCAATTCGTATCGACGAACATGAATCTATCGAAGAGTGTCGATACGTGTCAAGTCTCCGGTGGCGATCTCGATCGACGGCCGGCTGATCAGCAGGCGGCGTCGCAGGCCTCGCCGCGCCAGGTGCGCACCCCGGCCTGGAGCGCGACGATTGCAACGACAAGAGCGACGAACGGGTCCGCCCACCACCAGCCGGCGAGCGCGTTCGCACCGAGCCCGACCAGAATGGCAAGCGACATATGCGCGCAGAGGATGTTCTGGGTTCCCTCACCGGCAGTTGCGTTGGATGCGAGCGCGTTGCCGAGCCGCTTCTTGGCGCGCCCGAACAGAGGCATGAGCAAGATGCTGACGATCGCGAGACCGATCCCGACCCAGGTCGCCCTGGCCCGGTCGCCGGTAGCGAGGTGCTGGATAGCGGCGACGATGATGTACGGCGCGGGGAGGAAGAAGGTCGCGGCCACGACCTGCTGTGCGCGGCGCTCGGCATCTTCGGACTGGATGCGATGCCCGGTGAAGCGCCAGATGATGACCACGCTCGCAATCCCTTCGATCGTGCTGTCGAGGCCGTACACCGATCAGCGCGACGGAGTTCGCGACGATGCCGGCGGTGACCCCGATTGCGCCCTCGGCCGTCATCCACGCAAGGCTCAGCCACGAGATCAGCTTGACGCGCCTGATCAGCAGAGCGCGCTCCGCCGCTGTGAGCTCGATCGGGATCACGGCGACGCAGAGAACGTATCAAGTATTCTTAGTGATAGCATCCTCCTTTGATGAGCACGCGAGCCGATCTCTCGGAGCTCGAACACTGCAAACGCCTCGCGGAATCGTGGACTCCGGTACTCCGCGCCCTCGCAAACGAGGAGCGCCTGTTGATCGTGCTCTGGCTTGCCGACAGCGAATGCTCTGTCCGCGAACTCGAGCAGGTGACGGGGTTGAGCCAGTCGCTCGTCTCCTATCACCTGAACAAACTTCGCAAGGCTGGGCTGGTGAACTCATCAGCCCACGGTCGAAGCAACCGCTACCGGCTCGCCGGCGCCGACCTCGACCAACTCGCCTCGCTACTCGGCCGCCTAGAAGCGCCCTCCGACGCGGACTGACACCTGATGGTTGCGCAACCGCCGGCTGCCACTACCGAGCTGCGGCATGGAGTGTTCATGTCGCGTGTGTCGTCGGGGACAGGTTCTGGGGACAGGTTTGGGGTCCGCCTGGTCGAGTGAAGGCGCTTCGAGAACAACTTGGCTGTCGCCACCAACTCGCCCAACTGCAGGGAAAGTACGACGCGAAGCGCCCTTCCGAAGTCGCGCCTGGTAAGGAGGGGGTCTGCGGTTCGAGTCCGCAAGAGGGCTTCAGGAAGTTCCTGCTGATCAGCTCCTTTCGTCGTCTGGTGAGGCGACGGAAACGAGGTGCGGCGTCCACCGAGCGTCCACGCCGCGGCGCGATCGTCGCGCGTGAGCGCTCGAAACAGGCTTGCGGACTGCCGTTGCCGTCGCTCGGTGCGACGTCAACGCAGCGTCCACGGCCCGCTCGAAGGCGAGCGCGTCGAGGAGCGAGACGGCGTGTTCGCGGCTGTCGTGGGCGAGGTGGCCGTAGTGGCGGTCGATCATCGCGATGCTCGAGCCCATGAAGCGGGAGACCGCGAACACCGGGATGCCGGCGCGGAGCGCGAACGTCGCGTAGGTGTGCCGGAGGTCGTACAGGCCGCGCAGCGGCCTGATGCCGGCCGCGAGCTGCGCCGGCTTCCAATGCTTGCGGCCGAAGACGCGAAAGTCGATCCGCCCGCCACGCGCGTTCGGAAAGAGAATCGGGTTCTCCGAGGCGGGAAGCCGGTCGAGCGCCAAGAGCGCCTTCGCCTGCAACGGAACCGCACGCGTGCTCAGACGGGTCTTCGTGTGCCGGCCGTTCGCGTACGCACGCCGCACGTAGACGACGCCGGCCGCACGGTCGACGTCGCGTTGCTCGAGCCCAAAGACCTCGGACGGTCGCAGCCCGGTCGCAGCCGCGAAGATGACCATCGGCGCGTATACCGGGCCGAGCTGCGCGGCGACCGCTTCGACTTGCTGCCAGGACTCGAACGGCCGCTTCTCTTGCGCACGCCGCTGCGGGTTCCGAACACCGAGTTTGGCCGGGTTGTAGTCGACCAGACCCCAGGCGACGGCACGGTTCAGGACCTGACGAAGCGCCTGCGTCGCCTCGTAGCGGTGGCCCTCGGGAACCGGACGGCTGCGATCGGCGCGGGCGGCCGTGCATCAGCGCGCGCAGCTCGGCTGGGATCAGTCAGTGCGTGAGGAGTGTCCGGCTGATGCCGTCGGCCCAGCCGTCGCGGCCGCGCACCACCACGCGCGTGTGTCCAGATGCTTGCGGTAAGCCGAGCGTCGCGCGGGACGCTGCGTCGAGTTTCGCCCTGGCTACGGTGATCCAGTCGAAGCGGTCGCGGTCGTAGGACTGGAGGAGGGCGATGCTGCCGGATCGTTTCGGGGTCGTCGAGACGGTGAGGCGCGAGCCGGAGACGGCGACGGCGACATTGGGTTTCACGCTCACGTGCAGGACGGCGCTTCGCGCATCTCCGGCTCGGGCCTGGTATGCGGCCGGCTGCGAGGGACGCAGGGTGAATGCGAAGGACCCGTCGGGCGCAGCCGAGGTCTGCGCCGTCGGTGTGACGGCGCCGCCGCGAACTCGTTCGAGGATCACCGTGCCGCCGGCTGTGGGAGAGACACCCCGAAGCGACACGGCCCAAGCCGGTGGCAGGGCGCGAGGGGGCCCGGTGAGGATCAGTGCGAAGACGCGAACGACACCCCGCATCGAGCGGTGAATCCTGCAGTGGTAGGTGAAGGCTCCCGGAGAATCGAACGTGCGGGAGAAGGTCGATCCTGGCGGCAGAGAACCGGAGTCGAACGCATCGGCGTCGGCCGTGACCGTGTGGCTCTTCGAGTCGGTGTTGCGCCAGGTGACGGTTTGGGCTACGAGCACGTCGAGCTCGCCGGGTGCGTAGAACGTGCCGGGCATCGTCACCTCCGGCCCGCCGCCGGCGGCGTGCGCTGCAACCGAGAGGAGGACGGCGGCACCGGCCGCCGCCGCCAGGCTGATTCGGATCATCGGCTTCCGACCCGGTAGAACGCGATCATCCCGTTCGCCATGTGGCTTTCAACGTGGCAATGATAGAACCACGTGCCGCGGGCGTCCTCCTTGAAGCGGACAGCAAAGCTCTCGGCGGGTCCGATCGTCCGTGTGTCCTCGGGTACGCCGGCCGGCGACAACCAGCGGTGACCGTGGACGTGGAAGGTGTGGTGATCGTCTCCGATCGCCAGCACATCCCACTGGACGACCTCGCCGAGCTTCGCCCGGAAGACCGGCGTGTTTCCGACGAACGCCTTGCCGTTGATCGTGTTGAAGTCGAGCGTCGAGCCGAAGTAGACGACGAACTCCCGATCCGGCGGCTTCTGCTTCGGACCGAGGATCGAGAGCGCGCCGTACATGCCGCCGTGAATCGAATCGTCCATCGACGGCGAATGGTCGTGGTAGGGCCAAATTCCCCGGGACTGCGGTCCGGCCTCGAGCCGGTACGTAAAGGACGCGCCTGGCTTGACGTTCGCACCGGGGCCGGAGAACCCCGGCAGGTAGGCACCGTCCGAGCCGACGTTGTAGCTGACGCCGTGGAAGTGCATCGAGTGGGGCCGCTCGAACTCGTTATCGAGGTTCTTGAAGTGAACCAGGATCCGCTCCCCGACGCGAGCCCGAATTAGCGGCCCTGGGATCCCGTCGTTGTCGCCCACCACCTTCGGGTCATCGCGCATCGGCCGTTCCCAGTCCTTCGTATAGCGGCGGTAGACGATCGTTCGAAACGTTGTTTCGGCACGGGTAAAGGTCTCCCCCTCGATCGCGTTGCGGCCGTTCGGGACCACGTTCCAGGTCACCGGCACCGCCGCGATCCAATACTCGAGGACGATAGGCCGGGGTTTGGCCGCGGCGAACGCTCCCCCGAGCAGGAGAAGCCCGGCGAGGGCTAGGAGCGCGAGCGCGCCCAGCCCTCGCCGGCGATGCAACCTCACGGGGTGACCACGATATCCCCGCCCATGTCAGGCCCATGAATCAGACAGAAGTAGTGGAACGTACCCGCCTTCGTGAACGTGATCCGACTCGAGCCGGGAAGGCCCTTGGGCGGCGAACCAGGCTGATTGTCGATCAAGAACGTTGCGAGGAAGCCGTTGCCGTGGTTCGTACCGTCGTAGGCGTACACCCCGGGCGGGTCGGAGCCGTAGCTGAGGAACGGGGGCGCCTGATTCGGTGCGCCCGGACGGAACGGGAAGAGATCGACCTTCTTCATCAGCGCCTCGATGTACTTCTTCGGACCGAACGCCATGTTGTGCAGCTCCGACGGCGACTTGTTGACGAAGTTGACCGTCGTACCCGCCTTGACGGTGAGCTTCTTCGGCAGGAACGCAAGCAGCGTCGTCTTGCCACCCACGCCCGCGTAGACCGTCTTCGCTGGAACCTTTGTTGCGGCGAGCTTGGACGCCTTCGCCCACGCCGCTGCCGTCTCCGCCCCCGCTTTCGCCTTGACCGCAGCGGCGGGCAGCACTGGTGCTCCGGCCGCCTTGACGACCACGTTCGCCGACATCCCCGGGTGAATCAAGCAGAGCATCTTGAACGTCCCGGTCTTCGTGAACGTGAACGTCTTGCTGACCGGCTTCCCGTTCGGGCCGGGAACGATCACGCCGCTTGACACGAGCCCCTTGCCGGGCACCGTCGTCCCGCCGCCAGGCCCAAACATGCTGACGTTGTAGATCAGCTTCGCGAGCCCGTTGAAGAAGAACGCAGTCCCTGCGGAATCGTTGATCCCGTCGTAGGTTCCTTTCGTCGGATCGGGAATGAACAGCGGCGCGGGCTTGGAGCCGCCTAGGTAACTGGCCGTGTGGAATCCCCGGCTCGTGAACGTCACCTTGTCGCCGGCGTTAACTTGGAGCACCGCGGGAAAGAACGCGAAGAGCGTCGTCCCCTTCGGGGTGCCGGCAGGCGGCTTGGTCTGCTCGCCGAGAAACACCTGCCACGTCGCTGCGCCCGCAGGGCCAACGACGGCCAACGCGGCGAACACGGCCACAGCCATGATGAACTTACGCATCAAAGTCTTCCTCCTGAGTTGGTGGTCGAGCACGAACAGTCTGATCTGGGGTCGCACGGCGCGACCCGTGGGAATCACGCTCCCAGTCGGTGGTTTAGCTTCGGTATATCCGGGACGCGAGCCCGGAGGCTCAGGAGGCACCCGTTGCGTCGGCGGTACGAGCTTGGCGCCGAGGCCAAGATCGTCGGGCACGTCCGGGAGGAACAGCCGGGGCTCGTCGTCCTCGAGACCGCACAGGTCCGAGCTGCCATGAAACGGTGGAGAGTGAGGGTGGCCGAGGCAGGTCACTCGATCGCCTCCACGATCCGCTCGTAGGCGATAGCCGCGCGCCTGCTCGCTTCTCCCGCCGCTTCGGCCGAGGGGGCCTCGAAGAGGTGAAGACAGACTTCGTCCTCGGCGAGGAACGTGGCTCGCACGTGGCGAACGGGAATCCCTTCTCCGCACATCGCCTCGGCGGCCTGGCGGGCCCGGTTCGTCGTCGTCGCGAGTTCGGCTGCTCGCTTCCGCGAAAGATAGGACTCGACCAGGTAGCTCGGCATGCCAGGGACGCTCGCAGGCCGCCCGGTCCGCCGAAACCTGGAAACCTCTACATCTTGCCGCCGTCGCCCCTGCTCGCGAGCTCGCGGGCGAGTTGCGTACGTGAGCGGACGCCGAGCTTCGAGTACGCACGAGTGAGCGCCGCCTCGACCGTGTGCACGCTGATGTAGAGCTCCGAGGCGACCTCCTTGTTACTCCGGCCCTGGGCCACGAGAGCGGCAATCCGCCCCTCGGCCGGGGTGAGGGTGCCGGGGGAGCCAACGTGGCCGCCGACCCGGGCAAGCTCGGCTCGGGCTCTGTCTGCCCAGAGCGGCGCCCCGAGTGCCTCGAAGCGGCCGAACGCCGAGCGGAGCGTCTCCCGCGCCGCCCGGTTGCGGCGCAGCCGCCGCTGCACGATCCCAAGCGCGAGCAGGGTTCGGGCGAGCTCGAAGGGCTCGGCAAGCCGCGCATGCGTGTGAACGGCTTCGTCGGCAGCGGCGAGCGCTCCTTGCAGGTCGCCGCGCGCGTTGCAGAGCAGCGCTCGGCCGCGGCCGGCCGTGGCGAGAGCCCAGGGGCGATCGAGCCGGCGCCCACGCTCCTCGAGCTCCTCGACGAGCTCGGCCGCTTCGTCGAGTCGACCAAGCCCGACGAGCGCTTCGATCTCGTTCTGATGAAAGCGAAGGGCGATCACGGCCGGCTCGCCGAAGCCTGCAGCGGCGAGGTCGCGGCGAAGAGGCCCGAACTGGGCTTCGGCGGCTTCGAAGTCGCGGAGCGAGAGCTCGAGGAAGCCCGAGATCGCTCGGAACTCGAACTCGGCGGGAAGCTGTCGGGTCTGGGCGGCGAGCGCAAGCCCTTCCTGGATGATCTCTCTGGCGACGTCGACGCGTCCTCCATACGCAGCGAGGAGCGCTTTCGTGGCCAGCACAAAAGCGCGCTCCGACTCCTGGGCGTTCCGGAGCGCCGCGGCGATCGCCTCTTCGACGAAGCCCTCGGCACGAGTCCAGTCGCCCTCGGCCCAGGCGAGCCGGCTCTGAAGATTGAGAATGAACGGTACGGCGTTCTCGTCGCCCGCATCCGTGGCGCGGCGGTGCAGCGCGTTCAAGTTCATCCGGGCCGCGTCGAACTCGCCTGTCCACACCTGAAGCATCGCGAGCAGCCAGCTCGGCTGGCCGATGATGCGAAGGCTGACGCTCTCTGCCTCGAGAGCGAGTGCTCGATCGAGGAGCGCTCGATCGACGCCCCGACCCAGCAGGAACTCGAGCAGAGCGACATTCGCAAGCGCACGCGCGAGAATCGACGAGTCACCAAGACCCTCGGCGAGGTCGGAAGCAGAGCAGGCATGCTTTGCTGCTGCTTCCAGGTCGCCCGACATGTGTCTCTGCCAGGCGAGAGCGTCCTCGACCTCGGAGCTGAGACGCGCCTCTCCTTTCGCCTCTTGGAGCGCCTCCGTCAGCAGGTCGACCGTCGCCGAGCCGTCCTTGTGTTCGCGCACCCAGGAAAGGCGCAGAAGCGCCTCGCCGCGGACCGGCCCGGAGGGCGATGTGGCAACGGCCTCCTCAAGCAGCTCCTCGGCTCGAGTCGTCGCGCCCGCTTCAAGGTGAAACTGTGCTGCGCGGACGATCCGCCGCCGCCGATCCTCGGCGCGATCAGCGGGGGTCAGACGACAAGCCTGCTCGAGGAGCTCAGCCGCGGCCTCCGGTGCGCCTCGAGAACGGGCCAGGCCCCCAGCTCGGTCGAGGGCCTCGGCCACTGCGATGTCCGGCCGGTCGGCGGCGAGGGCGAGATGGCGCGCCCTCGCCTCCTGATCACGAACAACTTCGGCGAGCCGGCCGTGCACTCGCCGCCGCTCGCGAGCGGAGAGAGCTGAGAGGAGCACGGACGCGAACAGCGGGTGGGCAAACGCGATGCGCTCGCTGTCGAGCTCGACCACCTGCGCCTCGACAGCCGGCCGAAGGTCGGCGTCGGCGTCGAGCGCGGCCTCGAGCAGCAGCACCGAGGGCTGCGCGAGCGCGGCTGCGTGGACAAGCAGCTCGCGGGTTTCTGCAGGCAGCGCCGCGAGCCGTTCCTCGACGAGCGCGCGCAACGATCGGGGCACGGGAAGCTCGCTGCCCAGACGCCCGCTGCCGCCGCGCCGTCCGAGCGCGCGGGCGAGCTCGAGCGCGTAGAACGGGTTGCCGCCTGAGGTTTGGTGCAACCGCCCCAGCACGGGCCGCGGGAACGTCATCCCGAGGCGCAGCCGGATCAGCGAGTGGAGCGCTCCGAGGCTCAGCGGCCCAACTCGCGCTCGGCGCACCCGTTCGTCAGGGAGCGCGGCCACGAGCGCTGGGAGCTCGGCTTCGAGGTCCGCCGACCTGACGGCAAGAAGCAGCGCAACCGGCAACTCGTCCAGCCGACGCACAGCGAAGACCAGGGCGGACGTAGACGGCGCATCGATCCACTGCGCGTCGTCGAGCGCAACAACGACTGGCCGGCCGGAAGCGAGCGCACGCAGCACGGACAGCGTCGCCACACCGATCGCACCGCGATCGGCCCCGACCCCGACATCAGAGAGGAGGAGCGCTGCTTCGAGCGCCTGCCGCTGCGGAGCCGGCAGTTGCGGCGAGACCTCCGCGAACGACGGCCCGAGCAAATCGCGGAGGACCGTGTGAGCGATCTTCGTCTCGACCTCGGCAGGCCGCGCTGCGAGAACGGTGTAGCCGGCAGCCTCGGCGGCTTCGACGCCCGCCGCCCAGAGCGCCGTCTTGCCGATCCCAGCCTCGCCCTCGAGGACGAGAGCACCCGGTAACCGGTCGACGCCCGCCACGAAGTCGGCGAGGATCGCGAGCTCATCGTCTCGTCCGATCAACTCTCTCGGCGCGTCGAGCATCCTCTCGGCATCTTGCGCGCACCCGGAGCCTCATGTCCAACTGGGGACGACCGTCGACTGCGATCGCCGACCTGTTGGGCTGCGTAGGAGATCAATAACGCACTGTGGTACCGCCATCTTCGCGGTCCTCCGGCGCTTGCGGCGGGCGGCGGCCCGAGGTGAACTCCTACTCGCGCCACCCGCGCGTCCAGGTCTGCGCCGAGCTGCCGTGAAATGGCGGGTTCACGGCGGGCTCAAGGTTGGCCGGCGGAAGCGGTAACAAGCGATTTGAAGGGATAACGATCCTCAGGTAGCGAAGGACAGCTTCTGGAATCCGCGAGAACTAGCGTTGGTAGTGGATCTGGCATAGCGTTGTGGCGATGCTTGTTGTTCGCGACGCGACGCGGGGCGACGCCGAAGCCGTGTCTTCGATTGGCCGGGCATCGATGCCTGTGCAATTCGAAGGGCTTGTCGACGCTGTCGTCGTCGACGCCGTCGCGACACAGACCTACGAGCCGACGGCGGTCGCTGACTGCATTTCAAGGTGTACAGATGACGAAGGCGCAGTGTTCCTGGTCGGCGAGATCGACGGCACCGTTGCTGGCTATCTGCATTACGACTCGTTCGGTGAAGAGCCCGAGCTCCACCGGATCTACATCGACCAGCGTTTCCGCAGCCAGGGAGTTGGCGCCGCGCTCGTCGAAGCGTTGCACGGACGCCTCCAGCCCGCCAGTTACGTCCTACTTGTTGTGAAGGGAAACGACGGCGCCGTCAGGTTCTACGAGCGCCACGGTCTTATCCAGGAAGACATCCTCGACGGCATTGAGCACTACCAGGCCGCTGGCGTCAGCTTCCCGCCGAATCCGAAGCCCTTCGAGCTGGTCGTGATGCGATACCGCGCTGACGACGCCCGCTAAACCGCGCCCAACGCCATGGGGTGCGCCAGTTCAGGAATGTTCCCCGGTCCGAGGATGTCCCTCACGCGCGGCCACTGCCCCCATCTCTTCTCTTTGTTGTGCCATCCTGTGAGCGTGGCAGCGGCAGGGCCTGACCGGGCGCCGGTAGACGTCCAGGAGGTGGAGGCAAGGGCGGCGCCAGATGAGGTGCTTGCGCGCTTCCACGCGCACTCGAGGCTGTCTGCCACGACGAGCTGGAGCCAGGAGAACCTCTTCGCGGTGCGGAGGAAGCGATCGCCTTCTACCGGCACCAGCCGACGACGCACACGAGTTGCCACTGGCTCGCCGACGGGGGCGGCGGCTCGCTCTATGTGCACGGACCGAGCGCGGCGTTCCTCCACTTGCTCATCGAGCCAGAGCGACGGCGGCAGGGAATCGGTACGGCGCTTCTCGACCGGGTCGTTGAACGCTGCCGCGAGCTCGGCGTCGAGGCGCTGCGTGGCCACCACACGACCGCCGCCGGCACCGCCTTCGCCGCTTCCGTCGGCGCGGTGGACGAGCAGCGGGTCGTTCGCTCACTGCTCGACCTGCCTGGGGCCGAGCTGCCGGAGCCACGCCTCCCGGAAGGATTCCGGCTCGTCACCTGGCTCCGCCGCGTGCCGGACGAGCATCTTGGCGCCTACGTACGCGCGCGGGCAGCGATGGACGATGCGCCATCCCCCGAAGGGATGGACTTCCCCACCTGGACCGCCGAAAAGGTGCGCGCGTCGGAGGAGTCGCTCGCGCGGCGGGAGCGTGAGATGCGCCTGACCGTCGCCGTGGATGAGCAGGGCGGGATCGGTGCGTTCACCGAGCTCCGCGTCTCGCGGTCCTCAACGTTGGGCTTTACCGACGACACAGGAACAGTTGCAGCCCGACGCGGACTAGGTCTCGCGCGGGCCGTGAAACTTGAATCGCTCCGGCGGCTTCGCGCCGACCATCCCGAGGTCGACGTCGTCTCGACTTCGAACGCAGAGGAGAATGCGGTCATGCGGCATCTCAACGAGTCGATCGGCTTCCGAACAACCGCAATCGTGACGTCGGCCGTTCTCTATCTCGGGCACGCCTAGCCCCTGCCGACGCCGCAGATGGCACAGCCGTCATTGGCCGACGGCGCCGAATCGGATCTTGGGCTGCGCCAGTGTTAGGCAAGGCACCCTGAGCCGAGCCGGGCCCGAGCCGATCGCGATCGTCACTCGGGCGTGAGCAGCAACCCCATGTCGACTAGATCCCAAAGTGCGCCGTTCGCTCGTTTGAGCTGCTTGCGGCGCCGTCCCTCTTCGAGGAATCCGAACTTCCGATAGACCGCGATCGCTGCTTCGTTGTGTGGAAATACGCTGAGCGACAGCTTGTGCAGGCCGCGACCGCGCGCCCAGGCGATCGAGTCGGCGATGAGCGCCGATCCGACCCCGCGTCCTCGCCACTCCCGTGCGACCAACATCGCGATCTCGCCGTAGCCGAAGTAAGGTCCATCGACCCAGAGCCCGCCGACGACCTCGTCAGCGGCGATGGCAACTATCGTTGCGTCGAGCTTGAACGCCGCTGCGCGACGGTCGATATCGATGGGCGGCTCGGCCGCGGTCCCGTCTCGCTCCTCGGCCACCGCTGCGAACAGCCGTGCTAACGGGACTCGGTCGTCCTCCCGCGCAGCACGTGTCGCAAACAGCCCCTCCGGCACGTCCGGATTCTCTCACGGGGCCATGCTGGTCGGGTGGGCGAGCGTGCTCTCGCCTGAGCCGAGCTCTCGCTCCGTGACGCGCCGGCCGTCACACTGCCATCATCGTGACCGGTCTCCGGCAGCGGCTTTGACTCGATCGGTAATACGCGGTCGCGACCGGCACGCTTCGGTCTGGCCGTGGTCCACACGCGAGGGAACATGGAGGGAACATCAGCCCGACCACGCGCGTCCACACGCGGGTCACGTCTCGCTGTCTGATCCCGTCGGTTTGCGGGATTTTCGTGGCCGCGAATGCCCGTGATGGTAAGGAGGGGGTCTGCGGTTCGAGTCCGCAAGAGGGCTTCAGGAAGTTCCTGCTGATCAGCTCCTTTCGTCGTCTGGTGAGGCGACGGAAACGAGGTGCGGCGTCCACCGAGCGTCCACGCCGCGGCGCGATCGTCGCGCGTGAGCGCTCGAAACAGGCTTGCGGACTGCCGTTGCCGTCGCTCGGTGCGACGTCAACGCAGCGTCCACGGCCCGCTCGAAGGCGAGCGCGTCGAGGAGCGAGACGGCGTGTTCGCGGCTGTCGTGGGCGAGGTGGCCGTAGTGGCGGTCGATCATCGCGATGCTCGAGCCCATGAAGCGGGAGACCGCGAACACCGGGATGCCGGCGCGGAGCGCGAACGTCGCGTAGGTGTGCCGGAGGTCGTACAGGCCGCGCAGCGGCCTGATGCCGGCCGCGAGCTGCGCCGGCTTCCAATGCTTGCGGCCGAAGACGCGAAAGTCGATCCGCCCGCCACGCGCGTTCGGAAAGAGAATCGGGTTCTCCGAGGCGGGAAGCCGGTCGAGCGCCAAGAGCGCCTTCGCCTGCAACGGAACCGCACGCGTGCTCAGACGGGTCTTCGTGTGCCGGCCGTTCGCGTACGCACGCCGCACGTAGACGACGCCGGCCGCACGGTCGACGTCGCGTTGCTCGAGCCCAAAGACCTCGGACGGTCGCAGCCCGGTCGCAGCCGCGAAGATGACCATCGGCGCGTATACCGGGCCGAGCTGCGCGGCGACCGCTTCGACTTGCTGCCAGGACTCGAACGGCCGCTTCTCTTGCGCACGCCGCTGCGGGTTCCGAACACCGAGTTTGGCCGGGTTGTAGTCGACCAGACCCCAGGCGACGGCACGGTTCAGGACCTGACGAAGCGCCTGCGTCGCCTCATAGCGGTGGCCCTCGGGAACCGTCAGCCTCCACGCGTACACGTCCTTGGGAGAGAGCTCCGCGAGTCGCTTCCCGCCGAGCACGCTGGTGGCCTTCCCGAGCAGCCAGCGCAGCTTCGCGATCGTCACCGGCGCGGCCTCGTGCATCTCCAGGTATTCGTCGACGAACTCTCCCAGCGTGATCGTCGCCCTACCCCCACCCGGACCGAGGCGATCGAGAACCTTGCGAAGTGCTTTCTCCGCCTCCGCTCTACTCGCGAAGCCGCCGACCTGCGGCCTCTCCGAACTGCGGCCTTCCAGCCGGTACCGGTACGCCCATAGCGGCTGCCCGTCCGCGCCTCTCGTCTTCAACTTGAAAACCTGGCCGTGCTGGATCACCGGAACCTCCTCGATCGCTGACCGGATCGAGGAGTCTCATCGAGACCACCTCTCAGCTCGAGAGGGCGTCCCCGCACGGCGCAAGGTCCCCGCGAAACCCGGTCTGGCTCACCCGGGCATTGGAGCGTCCGCTGGCGCGGGGGTAGGCTGGTCGCTGTGGGACAGGGTCCGAGTTTCGAGGTACTTGTGGTCGGCGGAGGGCTTGCTGGTTCCTCGTTGGCGATCACGTTGGCGAGGGAGGGCGTGGAAGTTCTGCTGGTTGAGCGCGAGCGGGTCTTCCGGGACCGTGTCCGGGGGGAGGTGATGGCGGGAGGTGATGGCTACGTGGGGGACGGTCGAGGCGAAGCGGCTTGGTCTATTTGAGTTGTTGCAGGAACGGTGCGCCATCGATGTTCGGTATCTGACATACCACGTCGAGGATGTTGGTGCGCCGCTCGATCTGCCGGCGGCCGCACCGCATTTCGAGCCGTCGCTTGCGTTCCATCACCCGGTGATGCAGGAGGCCCTGATCGAGGAGGCTGCAGTCGCGGGGGCGACGGTCTGGCGTCCGTCGAGATTGGTATCGCTGACGCCCGGTGGCCCACCCGCGGCGGAGGTCATGGTCGATGGCGTCGTGAGAACGGTCACAGCACGTCTGGTTGTCGGTGCGAACGGCCGCGACTCGCAGGTTGTGCGCTTGGGTGGGTTCGAACGGCACGCCGACCCGGACGAGCTGCTGGCGGCGGGGCTGCTGGTGCGCGGCGAGATGGACACAGGGGACGCGGTCAACATGTTCATCGGCCAAGCCGCCGGACAGATTGCCGCAGTCACCAGGATCGCATCCGACCTCTACCGGCTCTACTTCTTCCATCACATCGACGCGATCCCCAGCAGGCTCTCGGGTGACCGCGACGTCGAGGCCGCTTTCGGGTATTTGCGCGACGCGGGTGTGCCGCGTGAATGGCTGGTCGATGCGCAACCGCAGGGGCCGCTCGCCACGTTCGATGGCGCCCACCGGTGGGTCGAACGGCCGTATCGGGACGGTGTCGTCCTTGTCGGTGATGCTGCGGGCGCGAGCGACCCGTCCTGGGGAAGCGGTCTCTCGCGCACGCTACGCGACGTCCGCCTGCTCCGGGACGCGCTGACCGCGGACAACGACTGGCCGCTCGCAGCAGACGTGTACGCGGAACAGCACGACGAGTTCTGGGAGCGGCTGCACGATGCCGAGCGGCTCTCCGCCGCGGCACTGATGTCGGTCGGCCCAGACGCTGCCTCGCGCCGCGCCCGAGCCCTCGAGATCTTCGATCGCGTACCCGAACTCGAAACCTGGACTTACGGTCCCGAGGCCCACTGCGACGACGACGTCCGCGCGGAACTACTCGCGTAAGCCTTGCGCTCACGACGCGCCGTGACCGTCACTGCACCATGAGGGGCACGGGTGCCGGGTAGCGAACGCTTCCGTGTGCCAGAGTTCGTAAATGTCCTCCCGACCGCCTCGCTTCGAGGCGACGTTCCTAGATGCGCGAGACGAGCTCGGCGACGATCTCGGCCGCGGACTGCGTGCGCGTCGCGAGCGCCACGCTCTGCCCGGCCCAGAGTGAGAGCGCCTCGACGTCACCCGTCGCGCCCTCGGGCGGCATCTCGCTGGCGTAGCGCACGATCGGCTCGCCCGAGGGGTGGGCGGCGATCGGTTCACCCTCGCCGGGTCGACTGCCCGGCTCGGGGCGGCCGGCGGCCTCCCAGGCGTCGGCGGTTGCGTTCCGGAGCGCGCGATGTGGTGCGTTCGGCCAGCCGACGTCGTAGAGGTCGGCATACCACTCCGCATCCGTCTCGACCGCCGCGACGAGCCGGCGTCGGTATTCCTCGTGCACCGGCGTCTCCTCGGCGAGCAGGAAGCGCGTCCCCACCCACGCCGCTTGTGCGCCGAGCGCGAGCGCGGCCGCGACGCCGCGCGCGTCGCCGATGCCGCCCGCGGCGAGCACAGGCACGGGTGCGACAGCGTCGACGACGGCCGGCACGAGCGGCAGCGTGGCGACGCGGCCCCAAACGTGGCCGCCTGCCTCCCAGCCCTGCGCGACGACGATGTCGACACCGGCCGCGACCGCCCGCTTCGCCTCCTCGGCGCTTCCGACCGTGTGTAGAACGAGCCCGCCGGCAGCGTGCACGCGGTCAACGTACGGCCCAGGGTCGCCCCACGTGAGCGAGACGATCCGCAGCCCGGCCTCGAGCGCGTTTTCGAGCCGCGCATGCTGGTCCCAGGCGAGCACGACGTTGCCACCAAACGGACTGCTCGTTAGCGCCGCTGTTTCCCGGACGGTCGCGGCAGCATCGGCGACCCAGGTAAGCGCGAGCATGCCGAGGGCGCCGGCATTCGAGACCGCTGCCGCGAGCCGCGGCCAGCACCCGATCGGCGCTTGTACGAGCGGGTGCTCGATGCGCGTTAGGTCGCAGACGGGTGTCCGCACAGCTCTCACGCTAAAGTGTCACGCCCACAAATACCAGGAAAGCGGGAGAATAACGCGCTGCGGTGTGCCAGTGTTCCGGAGTGCACCCTGACGAGGATCGGTCTCGCAGTCCTTCATGCTGCTTGTGCCGTCCTAGAGATGCCGCCGCGCCTTACGCGTTGGTTTACGAGTGGACGCCTGGTCGCGTCCTTCGTGTTCGTGCTTCAAGCCCCGCCGGTAGGGGCTGGGTTGGCCGGAGGCTCGCGTGATCTCAGCCCGCCCCGTGGGGGCTGACATCATTGACATCCAAAGGCGCTTCTAGGAAACGAATGCCTTCCGAACAGATGCAGCTGTCCATCTGTTCGTGCCGTGAATCGTTGGAACCTTCTCCACGTTCAGGTTCTCGGCGATCTCCCCCAGCGGCATCCGCTTCCCGAGCATCGCGTTGATCTTCTTCCGCCATATGTAGTCACGTTGGTTGCAGAGCCGATGCGCGAGCCGGACGTTATCGGGGGTGAGGCGACCTCCATGCATCTTGAGTCTCGGATAGTGGTCGGCCGTCGGCATCCAATCGGCACCCGGCGATATCGGCTCGAAGTACCTACGACCCCGGAAGCAGTAGCACTGGGGCATCTCGCAACGCACGTCGATGATCTGGCCATCCCGGGCAAGTTGCCAGAGGATTCCGCGAACTCCCAGGGCCTCGAGCTTCTCAACTGGAGTTTCTCCAGCGTCCGCCGGTGCCGCTGGGGTTCTTGCTTGAGGGACCTGCTCTTCGTCGTTCATGCTCGGGCTCTCAGTCCTCGAAGGTGGCGAATCGGGATGGTCGCTGAAAGCGTACCGGTCTCCGTCTGGATCACAGGCGAGATCATCGCAGCGTGGGCGAGCGTGCTCTCGCCTGAGAGTGCCCGCTCGTGCCCGAGCTGACGTACCCGTTTTGTACCCGGCCGGTGCGGGCCAGCGTTGCCGACACGATCGAGCGCCTGGATCGCACCCAGGAGGTCGCCGGTTCGAGCCCGCCTAGCTCCATTCGCCAGTTGAACTCCGCTTCGGTGTCGCCGAGCCTTGGTGACCGCCGAACCGAAGTACGATCAATCGATGACGCTCCTGGAGCGCGGACCGTTGCTCGTTCAGTTACGCGACCTGCTGGTTGAGAGCCGGCATGGACGAGGTCATCTCATCCTCATCAGTGGCGAGGCCGGCATCGGCAAGACCGCTCTCGTCGAAGC
This sequence comes from Gaiellaceae bacterium, assembly GCA_037720595.1. Lineage (GTDB taxonomy): Bacteria > Actinomycetota > Thermoleophilia > Gaiellales > Gaiellaceae > Gaiellasilicea. The sequence continues at coordinate 77,406 of JBBJLW010000012.1, forward strand.
CTTCTGCACGGATTCGGCAGGTGATGTTGCTGTGCTGTGGGGCTCGTGCGATGCCGTCGTTCCGGCTCGGCCCTTCGCTCCTCTGGTCGACATCGCGAACAAGGTCAACGGCCCCTTGCGAGAAGCGCTCGACGCGGTGGACCGGAATCGAGTCTTCGATGCCTTCCTGGCACTGCTGCGACAGCCCCGCGATTCGCCGCGTGTGGTCGTGTTCGATGATCTGCACTGGGCAGACGAGGCGACACTGGACCTGCTGCGCGTCGTCGGGCGGCGGATTCGCGACCTGCCCGTTCTCCTCATCGGCACGTATCGCGACGAGGAGGTGGGTAACGAGCATCCATTGCGACTCGCTCTCGGTGACATTTCGTCCGCCGTCGGCGCCGAAATCGAAGTGCCGGCGTTATCCGTCGATGCCGTCGGAGTCCTTATAGAGGGCAAAGGCATGGATGCCGTCGCCCTTCACGGCGCGACTGCCGGGAACCCGTTCTTCGTAACAGAGGTCGCCGCCGCCGGACAGGGCGAGATGCCGGCAACGGTCCGCGATGCCGTATTCGCTCGTCTCGTCAGGCTGTCCGTCGCTGGGCAGCAGATTCTGCGCGGCGCGTCCGTGCTCGGCCAGGCATGCGAGCCGGCGCTTCTCCGAGAGATCGCCGACGGTGATGTTGCTGCGATCGAGGAATGCCTCGAGCGCGGAATGCTGCAGCTCGACGGCAACCTCGTTCGTTTTCGGCATGAGCTCGCCGAGCGGGCCGTCCGCGAAGGGTTGGGTGTATCGGAGCTCGTGGCACTGCACGGCCGGGTGCTCGCAGCGCTCCGCCAGGCCGGGGCGGTAGAGCCCGGTCGACTTGCTCACCATGCTGTCGAAGCCGGAGAGGCAGCGGCCGTGCTCGAGCTGGCTCCGAAAGCGGCAGAGCGCGCCGTGGGCCTAGGCGCTCATCGCGAGGCGGCCGCGCATTACGCAGCCGGTCTCCGGTTCGCTTCCGAGCTCGATGAACGCTCGCGGGCCGAGCTCCTCGAGTGCCACGCTCGCGAGTCCTTGGTCATCGACGACGTCGACAGTGCGCTGGCGTCTCAGCAGGATGCGTTGGACTGCTGGCGTCGACTGAGGGACGTTCGCGCCGAAGGCAACTGTCTCCGGGCGCTGTCCCTCGTCACCTGGTTCTCAGGTGACGCCGAGCGCGCCATCGAGATCGCAGAGCGTGCTGTGGAGCTTCTCGAGTCGGTCTCCGCGCCGCCTCCCGAACTTGCTCGCGCATATGCGACCCTTGCCCAGCGCTACCTCGTCGGCATCCGCGATGAGCTCGTCGTGTTGTCATGGAGTGAGCGAGCCCTGGAACTTGCCGAGCGCTTCGAGGACGAGCCGGTGGCGATTCATGCGCTCGCGACCCTCGGGATTGCCGAGATCTATCTCGGGAAGGAACCGGGCTGGGCGAAGCTGGAAGAAAGCTTCCGCCGGGCGAAGGCCGCGGAACTGGGAGAAGACGCCGCGCGGGCCATCATCAATCTTGTCGAGGCCGCCAGGGATCTGAGGCGCTTCGACCTGGTCGACCGATATCGCGACGAGGCGATCGAATACCTGGCCAAGCACGACGTCGACCTCAACCTTTACCGCCGCCGCCTCGATAGTGATCTCGCCGAGGTGGACTTTGAACGTGGACGCTGGCAGGAGGCAACCGCGCTAGCCAACGCGCTCCTGAGCGAGCGGCGTACGGCGAGCGTCATCCGGCTGAAGGCGCTCACGGTGCTGGGTCGACTCCGCGCCCGCCGAGGCGATCCCGATCCTTGGTCCCTCCTCGACGAAGCGCTCGAATTAGCCGGTCCCCAGGGAGAGCGCGAACAGTTGTGCGCGTTGCAAGCGGGCCGAGTCGAGGCTGCCTGGCTCGAAGGGAACACTGTGCTCGCACGCGACGAAGCAGAAAGCATGCTGGCCCTGGGAGCGGAGCGGGTGAGTGACCCGTGGTGGCGGGGCGAGCTTGGTTTCTGGGCGTGGAGGGGCGGCGCGCTCGACCAATTGCCGGAGGGCGCGGCTGAACCGTATGCGCTCCACTTCGCCGGTCGATACTGTGCCGCCGCTTCAGCATGGGAAGCAATCGGTTGTCCATACCAACAAGCACTTGCGCTCGCCGACAGCGAGGACGAGGACGATCTCCGCAGGGCTCTTGAAATCTTCCAGTCGTTAGGTGCCCGACCTGCGGCGAGCTTGGTCGTGGAACGGCTTCGCGCGATCGGCGTTCGCACGATCCCACGCGGGCCACGACCGCGCACTCAACTCAATCCTGCTGGCCTGACCAGGCGTGAGCTCGAAGTGCTTGCTCTCCTCGGCCAGGGCCTACGCAACGTCGACATCGCCGAGCGCCTGGTCGTGTCGCCGAAAACGGTGGATCACCACGTGTCGGCAATCCTCAGAAAGCTTGGCGTTCCCAACCGGGTTGCTGCGGCCGAGGAAGCGGTCCGACTTGGTCTCGAAGATAGGGAGATCCTCGCCCCAAAATAGGGAAGCCCTCCCGATGTTTGGCGCGGTAGAGCGGCCTACAGTCGGGAGCAATGGATGAGCAATTCCGAATCCTCGGACGCGAACGACAGGCTGATCTAGACCGCGAGGCTCGACGGTTCGCGCTCGCCGATCAGGTTCGGCGCGGCCGCGTCGCACGGGTGCGCGCTCAGCCGTGGCTATTCCGCCGAGCAGCGTCGATGTTCTCGCGCTCGGGTCGCCCGCACACGCCTCGGGGAGCCGCGGGCCAGCCAGGCGGTTCTTCCAGCTCGTAAGCGAGGCGGCTTGGGAAGGGACACGCCGCGAGATAAGAGCGCACGCCGCGACACCCATCTCTTCTTGGTGCTCCTCAGCCCGAGCCTAGTTTGGTGTGTGGGTCTTCCCGCAGCTCCGGACTGTTGCCATGAGTACGCCTGTCGGACTCGCTAGTTCTTCGAGGCCCCTTGCGACGGTAGTGATCGACTGCTGAGGTGTCTGATGGAGCGTCCGGCGGCGCCCGATGTGCATAAGGCGCAGGTGACGGCGTGTGTGCGTGTCCGGCCCAGGGCGCCGGCGCGAGCAGCATCTCGCGCAGTTCGCGACGACGGTGCGGGGCCTGCTTGGCTTGCGCGACTGCTGGCCGCCCCCGCCGTCACCCAGGTAACGATAGAAGCGACCGGCGCGGAACAGGTTGTGCATCGCGTAGATCAGCGCCGCCACCAAGGTGGCCGCGGTGAGCGAGCGGCGCCGCGCTGCAGCAGATGGGTGGCACGGAGAATCAGCAGCGTCGTGGCGCAGTTGCCGAACTCGAACGGAGGTCATCGCAGTGCCGGCGGCGTCCCCTCCCCGCCAAGTGAGGGGACTCAGACGTCGACCCGCCCCCCTCGTGCTTTACGCTCAGCGTCGCCCCTGGCGCTTGGGTGACCGAGGACGACGTGCGCTGGGTGGAGGTCGCGGAAGGTGGGCTCCGGTCGGGCTGGCCCGCCGAGGGCGGGCCGCGTTGAGCACAACCTCCTGGTAGTCGGATCGGATGGCCCAGACCAGCTCCAGTCGGCGGGGAATCTCACATCGGCGCGGTACGCCTCCGGCGAGCGGTGTGTTGCGACGCGGTGGTATTTGCGGGGCGCGATCTGACAGAGTCGCTCCCTACTTCCCAGGTGAGAGAGGGGCGTGGTGTCGAACCGCGGCGGGCCCGTATCTGCACGGGTGGGCGTCGTATTCGGCGCGCTTGCCGGACTCGCGTTGACCGTGCCGTTCGCGGTTGCCTACGAGGAAGCATACGGCTCGGGCGGGGCGGGATTTCTTCCGGAGGATGTCGTACCCTGGCTGTTCGAGCACGGATTGCTGGGCGGCGACTCCAAGGGGGTTTACGACCGGTATGGGGTCGCCTATTTTCTTGCGCTCGTCCTGGTAACGGCATCCCTCGCCGTACTTGCCCGGCCGGTACGGGGCGGCAGACGGGTCATCCTCGTCGGGCTCGTCGTTCTCTGTGTGGGGATTTTCGGCGACTACGCGGTTCCGAACGACGTCGTCGGCGGCGTCGGCTTTCTCCTCGAGGGGATCGGCTTTGTCGTAGTCGCGGTGGGAGTCGGGCTGCTCGTTCGTGAGCGCGCGGGCTCGCTTACCGGTGCCGGTGCGGCGGTCGCGACGCTTGCGTGCATGGTCACGGGCGGCGCGTTGACGGGCCACATCCCGGGCGGGCCGGGGTTGACGATCCTCACCGGGGCGCTCGCGTTTGCACTCCTTGCGCGCGTGAGACGCGACGGTATGGACGTCGACGGCTCGCCCACCGCCCTCCACTGAAGCGCCTCGCTCGCCTGGGCGAGCGTGCTATCGCCTGAGCCGAGCTCTCGCTCCGTGACGCGCCAGCCGTCACACTGCCATCATCGTGACCGGTCTCCGGCAAGCGGCTTTGACTCGATCGGTAATACGCGGTCGCGACCGGCACGCTTCGGTCTGGCCGTGGTCCACACGCGAGGGAACATGGAGGGAACATCAGCCCGACCACGCGCGTCCACACGCGGGTCACGTCTCGCTGTCTGATCCCGTCGGTTTGCGGGATTTTCGTGGCCGCGAATGCCCGTGTGTGCCCCCGCTTCCCGTCCCAGAACCTGAATGGTAAGGAGGGGGTCGACGGTTCGAGTCCGTCAGAGGGCTTCGGGGTTCCTCCTGCTCAGGCGTTGTTTGTGTTGTCTCGACCGGCGATGACCGAGGGCTGCGGCGTCCATCGGACGTCCATAGCTTGGACGTCGGTCGCTTCGGCTGTGCTGTAGCTGTCGAGGAGCCGGATTGCGTGCTCGCGTCCGTCGCGGGCGAGGTGGCCGTAATGGCGGTCGATCATGGTCAGGCTGGCGCCCATGTAGCGGGAGAGGTCGAAGGTTGAGATGCCGGCACGGAGCGCGAAGGTAGCGAAGGTGTGCCTCAGATCGTAACGCGCCGTGACGGCTCGATCCCGGCCGCGGCCTGTGCGGGTTTCCAGTAGCGGTTGCGGAAGTTGTGCAGGTCGAAGTAGCCGCCGCGGGGCGCTGGGAACAGCAGCTCACTCCCGCGATCGGCTTGAAGCTGGTCGAGCGCTGCGAGTGCGATCGACTGCAGCGGCACCGCGCGTATGCTCCCTTCGGTCTTCGTGCTCTTGAGCCGGCCGTTCCTGAGTGCGCGACGGACGTAGACGACACGTGTTCGGCGGTCGATGTCGCGCCGCTCGAGCGCCATCCACTCCCCGGGGCGAAGGCCGGTCGCAGCCGCGAAGATCACGGTCGGCCCGTAACGCGGCCCGAGCCGAGCAGCGAGTTCCTCGAGTTGACGCCAGGACTCGAACGGGCGTTTCTCTGTGCGACGGCGTTGCGGGTTTTCGACTCCCTGCTTGGCCGGGTTGACGTCGATCATTCCCCAGACGACCGCGCGTGCGAGCACCTGCCGCAGCGCCTGCGTCGCCTCGAACCGGTGGCCGGGCGAGATCGTCATCCGTCAGGCCGCGATCTCCTGCGAGCGAAGCTCGCAGAGTCGGCGCCCACCGAAGGCGCGCAGCGACTTGGCGAGAAGCCAGTGCAGCTTGTCGATCGTCTCGGGCTCTGCGTCGTGTTGGGCGAGGTACTCCTCGACGAGCTTCCAGCGTCAGCGAGCTACCGAGGCCCGTCTCACGCCGGATGCGTTCGAGCTTACGCTCCAGAGCGTCCGCCGCGGCACGCTCGGAAGCGAAGCCCCCGCGCTGCAGGCGCCGCGAACCCGAGCCGCCCGTCCGGTACCTATACGCCCAGATGGAGCCGCCGTCGACACCCCGCCTCTTCAACTTGAAGACCTGACCCTGCTGCATCGCCGATCACTCCCCTCGCATGTGTTTCCGGAGCGCTCGTTATCCCCTCGTTGCCCAGGGCGGATCGCGCGGGTTGCTCGGCTTCCGCCGAGGGCGTGACCGCAGGCGTCCGCTGAACGAAGAATCGAGTTTCGTAGGCGCGGGGTGCGCCGCGCCCAACGGCCGCGCCAGCTCCTTGATCGAATAGGTACCGTGGATAAAGCGCGCTGGAGCCGGGTCGCCCCGCTGTACCGCTGGCAGATGATGCTGGAGCAGCCGGCGCTCGCCCAGGCGATTGCGCTGGCGGCGCCCCAGCGCCTCGATCGGGTGCTCGACCTCGGCACCGGGACGGCCGGGATGCTGGAGCGGTTGGCGCAGGCTGCCGAGCCACCGGAGTTCGCAGTCGGCGTCGACAGTTCGCAGGAGATGCTCGCGCACGCGCCTCGGCTTCCGCTCCGCTGGCAGCTTCTGTGCGGCGAAGCGCGCGACCTTCCGTTCGAGGACGACAGCTTCGATCTCGTGACGATGGCCTACCTGTTGCACCTGATCCCGTCCGCGAACCGGCGGGAGCTTCTGTCCGAGGCGGCGCGGGTCTTGACGCGCCGGGGCCGCCTGGTGGTCGTGACCCCGGCGAGCCCGCGATCGCTGCTTGGGCGTGCGTTGTTCGCGCCGCTCGAGTGGCGCGCTGAGCGCTCAGCGGGTCTGCTCGCCGGGCTTCGTTCGCTCGATCCTCGTGCCGATCTCGAGGCGGCTGGGTATGCGGTGCGCGCGGTGCGGTACGTCGATCGCGGTTATCGGTCGTGGTGCGTGCTCGCCCAGCCGCGGGCCGGCAGTTCACGCGAGACTTCGACGAGGTTCTCGGCTCCGATGGCATCCGGGTGATCAAAGCCCCAGTGCGGGCGCCGAAGGCACGAGCACACGCCGAGCGCTGGGTCGGGACTGTGCGGCGCGAGTGCCTCGATCGGCTGCTGATCGTCGGCCGCCGCCACCTCGACGCCGTCCTGTGCGAATACGCGGCGCATTACAACTAGCACCGCCCGCACCGCGCACTCGGCAAGCGGCCCCAGGCCCCGCGCCGCCGCCGGACGAGGAGCAACCGGTCGCCGATCTGGCCGAGCTCGATCGGATCCGCCGTCGTGAGCTGCTGGGCGGGCTCCTCCACGAATACCGGCTCGCTGCGTAGATTGGAGAGTCGCCGGTCGACGGGCTCGGCTCGCAGGCGGCAGGACTGTGACGGGTCACGCGCTCACAACGCGGACAGGCTTCTGATCAGGCCAGCAAGCGGGCGCCAGGCCGACACCGGACTCTCCGCTCGGACACATCACTGGAAAGACACCCACACGCGGGGTCATTCGAGAATCGAGTCACAAACGAAGAGCACCGACGCCAACCTGACAAACGCCCCAGACGGGACACCCACACACTCACAGTTCAGGAATGTTCCCCGGAGGTCGCGCTCTAAGATAGAGGCGTGTCGCTGCCCGTGACGCTTCCCCTGATCGACCACTTGGCCCTGCGAGTACGTGACGAGAGACGCAGCCGCACCTTCTACGAGCAGGCCCTCGAGCCGTTCGGAGTGACGGTAGTGGAGAGCTCGCGGGGGCCTGGGTTCGCCATCGAGGGCGGTGGAGATTTCTGGATCGAGGAAGGGGAACCCCCGGCCGCTCCCGTTCATGTGGCCTTCGCCGCAGCCGATCGAGCCACCGTCGACAAGTTCCACCGCGCCGCTGTCGAAGCCGGCGGCCGCGACAACGGCGCGCCGGGTCTTCGCCCGCATTACCACGCCGGGTATTACGCAGCGTTCGTCATTGACCCGGACGGGAACAACGTCGAAGCGGTCTTCCACGGGAACCGCCAGCTGCCAGCCACGTGACGCTCGCTTGGGTGGGCGTGCTCTCGCCTGAGCCGGGCTCTCGCTCCGTGGCGCGCCGGCCGTCACACTGCCATCATCGTGACCGGTCTCCGGCAAGCGGCTTTGACTCGATCGGTAATACGCGGTCGCGACCGGCACGCTTCGGTCTGGCCGTGGTCCACACGCGAGGGAACATGGAGGGAACATCAGCCCGACCACGCGCGTCCACACGCGGGTCACGTCTCGCTGTCTGATCCCGTCGGTTTGCGGGATTTTCGTGGCCGCGAATGCCCGTGTGTGCCCCCGCTTCCCGTCCCAGAACCTGAATGGTAAGGAGGGGGTCGACGGTTCGAGTCCGTCAGAGGGCGTGATTTGCAGGGGTTTTTCGCGATACGAATGGCCCCTTCTGTAAGCGTGCGAACGTCGTGCGAACGTGGCTCGCAAACGCGCCGCAAAGCGGTCATCTCCGTGCGACTTCGATTCGGGACACGCGGGCATGCGCGGGCTCGTCCGGGACAGCCAGGCTGGTCAGTCAGTGCTCGGCGCGCGGTCGCTTCGCGCCGAGCTCTCGCGGCCAACCGAGTTGACTTGCTCTACCCGCCGCTCGCGTTCTGCGCGCGGCTCGTAACTCGCGTCGGGTTGAAGAGACCACGAATAGAGGTTGGCCAGCGGAAGCAGCGTGATCGAACCCGAAGACTCTCGACGACCGCGGTCGGAGCGGGACGCGTCGCGTGCCTCCCGCTCCGACTCACCGACGGGTTACGTCGGGCAGGGTCCCTTTTGCAAGCGGGAATTGCCCTCGTCAGCCGCGAAGGCCGTCCCGAACTCGTCCGCGGGAGTGGTTGGACGGAGATCCAGTAGCGTTCCGTCCGGGAGGGTCACGGACTTCTCCGAGCCGACGATCATGCACTCTCCGTTCGGCAGGATGATGTGTGCTCGGTTGTGAGCGGATGCCGCCGAAGCGAGCGCGAGCGCCGTCGCGAGTACGAGCAGTACCGTGCTGATCTTCTTCATCTTGTTCCCCTTCCTTCGTGGTGGGTGGTCGTGCGCGTGCCAGACCTCTTGCTGCGTAGATCCTCCTTTCGGGACGAGATCGCCTCAACGATGCGGATCGGGTCGAGCTCCGCCCGCTGCGCGGCGAGCGCGGCGTCCCGACCCGAGGGAGCGTCGAAGACGAAGAAGCAGATCTCGTCCTCGGGAACGTAGATCGAGCGGTCGAAGCGGACGCGCATGCGCCCCTCCGTCAACTCCTCCGCGGCCGAGCGTGCCCGCAACTCGCGGGCGGCGCGCTCTCCAGCGTGGCCGCGAGCGAGATAGGTCTCCACCAGGTAGCTCGGCACAAGCTCGACGCTAGGGCTCGCGGAACAGCGAGGAAAGGTAAGAACGTCTTGACTTTGCCCCGCGCGGACGCGGTGTTTGTCAGTGAAACCGGCGTGCGAGCTCGGTGCGCGAGCGTACGCCCAGCTTGGCGTAGACGCGCGTCAGGTGGCCGGCGACGGTCCGCTCGCCGAGAAACAGCTGGGCGGCAACCTCGCGATTCGTCCGGCCGGCGGCGACCAGGACGGCGACGCGCCGCTCGGCCGCCGTCAATCCTTCCTCCCGTGTGCGCCCGCCGATGCGCCCCAGCTCGGCACGGGCCTTCTCGACCCAACTGGCTGCTCCGAGTTGCGCGAAGCCGCCGAGCGCGGCTTCGATCGCCTCTCGGGCCGGGCGCTTCTGCCGCGCGCGCCTGAGGACTGTGCCGAGCGCGAGCAGCGCGCGAGCGCGTCCGAACGCATCGCCGACCTCGTCCTGCCGCACAACCGCCTGCTCGAGGAACGACACTGCCTCGTCGACAGTCCCGCGGGCTGCAGCCACGAGCCCGCGGCAGCGGGTTACCTGTGCGAGCACCCGTTCCGCGCCGAGCCTCGCCGCATCCGTTTCCCAGACATCGATCACTCGTTCCGCCTCGTCGATTCGGCCTAGCTCGAGGAGCGCCTCCGCGTAGTCGGCCGTCCACGGCCGCGCATCCGGTGCGCCCCACCCGAGTGCTCTCGCCTGCCGGTCAGCCTTGCCGAGCAGCTCGACGGCCGTCGCCGCGTCTCCGCGCCAGAGTGCGACGAGTCCCGGGACGGCCTGGAGCAGGGGCGGATTGAACCCGATCTGCTCCTCGCAGAGCTTCAGGGCTCGCTCCGACTCCTGCTGTGCAAGCTCGAGCTGCCCTCGATGGACGGCGACCCACGTGATCGGGATGTAATCCTGATTCCTCTCGACCCCGTACTGGACGCTGACTTCGCGGGCGCGGGCCGCGTATTCAGCCGCGAGTGCCCAGCGCCCGCCCCACAACTCGACCCACGAGAGAGTCCAGAGCACGTGTGCGCTGAAGAGCTCGTCGCGCTCGTGCCAGTCTCGATACGCCTGCTCGAGCTTGGCGCGTTGCGCGGTGGTATCGCCGGAGCTGAATGCCCCGAGGAGGTTCGCCTCCCGAAGCAGGCGCGCGTCGCCAGCTGCGGTCGCGAGATCGCGCGCGCGCGCCGCGTATTCCGGCGTCTCGGAGTCGCCCACGATGCCGCCCAGCGTGTGGAGGTGCACGAGAGCCTCGAAACGGAGGACGTCATCGTCGAGACGATCGGCAAGCTCGAGCGCCACACGGGTGCCCTCGAGTGCCGCCGCGAACCCCTTCCTGAAGCGTTCCGCCCAGGCGAGGCGGATGTGGATGCGCGCCTGGAGCGCCGGGTGCGACGACGCCTCGCGCAGCGCTTCCGCGAGGACTGGAACGGAGAGGTCATCGTGCTCGAACTCGGCGAGGAGGAGGAGGGCCTCGGCGCGCAGCGGCCCGGTCTCTTTCTCCGCCAGCAGATCGGCGGCGATCTTTCGCGCCCGCGTCCACTCCCCCGCAGTGAGGTGCGCACGCGCGGCGGCGAGCGCTCGTCGGCGGCGCTCGTCACGCCGATCCGGCGGCGTCAGCCGGAGCGCCTGCTCGGCAAGCTCGGCCGCGACGGCAACTGCGGCGCGATCGGCTGCAAGCGCGGCGGCGTCGTCGAGCACGGAGGCGACGCCGGCATCTGGCGTCTCGGTTGACAGCGCGAGGTGGCGGGCGTGAAGGAGCGGGTCGTCGACAATCCCGGCAATCCGTCCGTGAACCCGCCGCTGCTCCCGGCCCAGGTCCCGGTAGAGAACCGAGGAAAGAAGCGGGTGAGTGAATCGGATCGTCCCGTTCTCACGCTCGATCACGTGCGCAGCTTCCGCCGGTTCGAGCGCATCTGGCGCCACCCCGGCACGCTCGAGCAGAGACGCAGATGTCGTGCCTAGGGCGGACACGAGCGCGAGCGCCTCGCGAGTGACCGCGGGGAGGCTGGAGATCCGCGCGCGCACGAGCTCCTCTAGCGTTTCGGGAACTGGCAGCGGCTGAAGCGGATCTACGTCCGCACCGAGAACGCGCGCCAACTCGAGCGCAAAGAACGGATTGCCGCCAGAGCGCTCGTGAATGCGGAGCAGAGTTTGGCGCGCGAACGGCCTCTCGAGCCGGTCGCGCAGCAACCGATGAACCGCTCCGACGCTGAGAGGCCCCACCGGCAGCGGCTGGGCGCGCTCGACACCAAGCGCGTTCTCGAGTCCCGACCGAGCCGCTCCATCCACGAGCCGCCGGGCGAGCAGCAGCCGGACGTGACTAGCCGCGAGTCTTCGCAGCGCGAACGCCAGCGCGCTCGTCGACGAGGCATCGAACCACTGGAGGTCGTCGATCGCGACGAGAAGCGGCCCGTCGGCGGCGAGCAGCTCCAGCGCCGTCCGGATCGCGATTCCAACCGCTCGCGGATCGACGGCGTCTGCATCCGCATCCCCGAGGAGGAGCGCGACCTCGAGCGCGCGCCGCCTCGGCACAGGTAGCGCCGGCAGGATCTGTTCGAGGACGTCCTCGAACAGATCGCCCACCCCCACATAGGCAAGGCCTCGCTCGGCCTCCACCGGTCGAGCCTGAAGGACGCGCAGCCCCCGCGAACATGCATGCTCGACGCCGGCCAGCCACAGCGTCGACTTCCCGATGCCCGCGTCGCCCTCGACCACGAGCGCAGCAGGCCCATCCTCCGCTCCGCCGATGAAGGCGTTGACGGAGGCGAGCTCCACCTCCCTGCCGACGATCTCGGACACCGGCCGCATCGCAACGATGGTGACAGAAGCCGCGACGAAAGAAATCCTGGCAGGGATCCAGGCACACACGGAATGGAGCTTCTATGGAGCCCTATGGCGTAAGGGCCGTTGCCGATGCCGGACAGTTCAAGCATCCGGCCAACGGAAAGAGCGTGCGGATCCACGGTTGCGATGCCGCGGGTGGAGGACGGACGGGTGAAGGGCCACCGATAGTCCTTCGACCAGATGGAACTATTGGGTCAGCTCGGGCTCGCGCCCGAGCCGTAGCCGTTTCAGGCTCCACCGGACGAGGCGGCGGGCTGTCTGCCAGGTTGTACTCGTCACCCCGGCGAGCATGAGAACGTGGTGCGAACATCAGCCCGACCACGCGCGTCCACGCCCGGTCACGTCTCGCCGTCAGATGGTAAGGAGGGGGTCGACGGTTCGAGTCCGTCAGAGGGCTTCTGGTTTTTCCCCGCTAACGGCCGTTTCTGTTGTCGTGGCGGGCGGCGATCGACGGATGCGGCGTCCAACGGACGTCCATCGCTTGGACGTCGATCGCTTCGGCTCTGCTGTAGCTGTCGAGGAGCCTTATTGCGTGCTCCCGTCCGTCTCGGGCGAGGTGGCCGTAGTGGCGGTCGATCATCGTCAGGCTGGCGCCCATGTAACGGGAGAGGTCGAAGGTTGAGATGCCGGCACGGAGCGCGAAGGTCGCGAAGGTGTGCCGCAGATCGTAGACGCGACGCGGCGGCTCGATCCCGGCTGCGGCCTGCGCGGGTTTCCAGTAGCGGTTGCGGAAGTTGTGCAGGTCGAAGTAGCCGCCACGCGGCGATGGGAACAAAAGCTCACAGCCGGGATCGGCTTGAAGCTGGTCGAGCGCTGCGAGCGCGATCGCCTGCAGCGGCACCGCACGGACGCTTCCCTCGGTCTTCGTACTCTTGAGCCGGCCGTTTCTGAGTGCGCGACGGACGTAGACGACTCTTGCCTGGCGGTCGATGTCGCGTTGCTCGAGCGCGATCCACTCGCCGGGGCGTAGGCCGGTTGCGGCCGCAAAGATCACGGTCGGCCCATAGCGTGGCCCAATTCGCGCGGCGAGCTCCTCGAGTTGCTCCCACGACTCGAACGGGCGCTTCTCGGTGCGCCGCCGTTGTGGGTTCTCGACTCCTTGCTTGGCCGAGTTGACGTCGATCATTCCCCAGACGACTGCGCGTGCGAGCACCTGCCGCAGCGCCTGGGTCGCTTCGAAGCGGTGGCCCGGTGCGATCGTCATTCGCCAGGCCGCGATCTCTTGCGAGCGAAGCTCGCCGAGGCGGCGCCTGCCAAACACGCGCAGCGACTTCGCAAGCAGCCAGCGCAACTTGTCGATCGTCTCCGGCTCCGCTTCGTGTTGGGCGAGGTACTCATCGATGAACTCCTGCAGCGTCAGCGCGCTGCCGAGGCCGTTTTCTCGTCGCAGCCGTTCGAGCGCCCGCTCGAGCGCGTCCGCTGCGTCACGCTCGGAGGCGAAGCCGCCCCGCTGCATGCGTCGCGAAGCCGAACCACCGGTCCGGTGCCGATATGCCCACACCGGGCTGCCGTCGGCACTCCGCCTCTTCAACTCGAAAACCTGTCCCTGCTGCATCACCGATCACTCCCTTGGCGCGTCAAGTAGGGTGCTCGTCACCTCCCGCGAATGTCAGTCTGATGTACCGTCGCTGCTCCGGACGCTCCGCTGCTCAAGACCGATCCACTCGGCTTCCCAGGCGACTTCGGCGGCGCGAGCCTCGCCTACGGCAACACCTTCGATCGTCGACGACCACCGGAGACCATCCATCCTCTCGTCTGAAGGCTCCACGGCTCGCGCGTTGACTTTGCGCGAGCGGTCAGCGGAGGCGAGCGACCGTGTCCGCGATCTCCGCCAGGCTCGCCAGGTTGTGACCGCTCGCGAACAAGTCGACCTGCGGCAGCGCCGCCTTCATGCCGGCGGTGAGCGGCGCGTAGTCCGGATTCTCCTTGAGCGGGTTCAGCCACACGACACGATGCGCCAGCCTGTTGAGGCGCGCCATCTGCGTGGCGAGCAGCTCGGGCTCCCCCACCTCCAGGCCGTCCGAGCAGATCATGACGACCGCGCCACGAGCCAGCCCGTGGTGTCCGAACCCGTCCAGGAACGCCTTCAGGGAGGCACCGATACGGGTGCCCCCGTCCCAGTCGGCGCTCCGGGCCGCCGCCCGGCGAAGGGCCTCGTCTGGGCGTGCCGTGGCAAGCGGGCGCGTGAGCCGCGTCAGCCGGGTACCGAACGAGAACGCCTCGAACCGCTGGTCGCTGCGAATCGCTGCATGCGCGAAGACGACGAGCGCCCGTGAGTACGCGGTCATCGAGCCCGAGACGTCGAGCAGCAGCACCAGCCGCCGGCGACGGCGGCGGCGGTCGCGCCACCGAAGCTCGGCGGGCTCGCCTCCGGTGCGCAGCGCCCGGCGCAGCGTCCGGCGCACGTCGAGGGCACCCGACCGGGTTGGCCCGCGGCGCTGCGTGCGCCGTTCGGGTGCGTCGAGCCTCAGCCTGGCCATCAGCTTCGCGAGCTCTGCAAGCTCCGCCGCTGAGCAGCGGGAGAAGCTCTTGCGCCGTAAGAGCTCCGCGTCGCTCGCGAGCCCGGCCTCGGGCTCCCCGTTCCCGTCGACGGAGCGCCTGCCCGGCAGGGCGGCCCCGGCGATGTGTAGACGCCCCCCGGGGCGCGCCGGCGCGTGCGCTTCCGGCCGGCCGCCGAAAAAGTCGCGATAGACCCGATCGTAGACGGGCAGCTCGTCGCGCCGGCCGACGAGCGTCGCGCGTCCGGCCCAGTAGAGCTCGCCGTCCGGGACGAGCTCGGCGGCCTCTCGGAAGGCGAGAATGCGATCCGTGCCGACCGGTAGGTCGGCCTCTCGCAGCGCGCGGCCGAAGGCCACCACCCAATCGACCGCGCTCAACTGCCGCTCACTCACCCCAGCAACTCGGGGATGCGTGTCTCCACCGTCTGCAGATCCTCGCGGTTCTTGATCGCCCAGCCGAGCGTGGCGCGCGCGCCGTCCTCGGTCACCTCGTCGAGTGAGAGCACCGAGAGCGCCTCCGCCCAGTCGATCGCCTCGGCAGCGCCCGGCGGCTTGACGAGATCCATACCGCGCAGGCGCGCCACGGCGGCCGCGACCGAAAGCGCCAGGCGATCGCCCGCCACCGGCACCCGCAGACGGATGATCGCAGCCTCCCGCTCAGGATCCGGGTAGTCGATCCAGTGGTAGAGGCAGCGACGCTTGAGCGCGTCGTGCAGCTCGCGGGTGCGGTTCGAGGTGATCACAACGGCGGGCCGGCTGCCGTCCGCCGAACCGACCCTGCCGAGCTCCGGGATCGTCACCGCGGAGTCCGAGAGCGCCTCCAACAGGAACGCCTCGAACTCGTCGTCGGCGCGGTCGAGCTCGTCGATCAGCAGCACCGCCCGAGAGCCTGCGCGCACGGCGGCAAGCAGCGGCCGCTCCTGCAGGAACCGGGGTCCGTAGAGCTCGTCGACGGTGGCATCGGGGTCGACGTCGCCCGACTGCAGCAGACGAGCGTGCAGCAACTGGCGGGCGTAGTCCCACTCGTAAAGCGCCTGACTGGCGTCGATCCCCTCGTAGCACTGCAGCCGGATCAGCTCGACGCCAAGCACCCGGGCGAGCGTCCGAGCGACCTCGGTCTTGCCGACACCGGGCTCGCCCTCGAGCAGCACCGGACGGCGCATCGCAAGCGCCAGGTAGAGCGAGACGGCGAGACTCCGGTCGGCCAGGTAGGACTCGGCGCGAAGGGCGGACTCGAGCTCCTCCGGGCTCGCGAAGGTCACACGAGGAGCCTAGATGAACTTTCGTCCAGGTAATAGCGCATGGAGGCGGCGCGAGGGTGTAGCGTCACCTCGCGCATGAAGCTGCGGCACGAGTTCGACGTTCCGGCATCGCCTCGAGCGACTCTGGAGTTACTGCTGGACGCCGAGCGGGTCGTGCCGTGCCTGCCGGGCGCCACGCTCGTCGAGGTCGGCGACGACGGGATCTGGAAGACGACGATGGCGGTGAAGCTCGGCCCCGTCGGGCTCGATTTCCTGAACGACGTGCGGATCGTCGAGCACGACCCGTCGGCCGGCACGGTGCGCCTCGCCGTCAAGGGCCGAGACACGCGCGGCAAGGGCGGTGCCAACGCCTCGGTCGACGCGCATCTGGTCGGCCGCGGCGACGGCGGCACGACGGTGACGCTCGACTCGGACATCCGCTTCTCGGGCCAGGCGGCGCAACTTGGGCGCGCTTCGGTGATCCAGGTCGTCTCCTCGCGCCTGCTGGACGAGTTCGCCGAGTGCCTGCGAACCCGGCTCGGACCCGCCGCTGCTCCGGGAATCCCCGCAGCCGCGCCTGCACCGGCTCCGGCGCAGCGACCGATCGCCGGGCTCTCCCTCCTGTTCACAGCGTTGCGCGGCTCGCTCGCGCGCGTGCTCCGCCGCCGCCCACGAGAGAAAGGCTCGCCATGAGACGCATCGCCATCACCGTCAACGGCGCCCGCGAGGAGCTCGAGGTCGAGCCTCGCCAACTGCTCGTCTACGCGCTGCGGGAGCAGCTGGGACTGACGGGCACGAACATCGGCTGCGACACGAGCTCGTGCGGCGCCTGCACGGTGCATCTCGACGGCCAGTCCGTCAAGTCCTGCACGGTGCTCGCAGTCCAGGCCGACGGCCGCGAGGTGACGACGATCGAGGGCCTGGCGAGCGACGGCGCGCTGCACCCGATGCAACAGGCGTTCCGCGACAACCACGCGCTGCAGTGCGGCTACTGCACACCCGGGATGATCATGGCGGCCACGAGCTTCCTCGAGGAGCACCCGAGCCCGAGCGAGGACGAGATCCGCCACGGGCTCGAAGGAAACCTCTGCAGGTGCACCGGCTATCACAACATCGTCAAGGCCGTTCAGGCCGTGGCGGGGGCGGGGGTCTAGCGATGGCGACAGTCGAGCGGCCCGCCAAGTTCGTCGGCACGAGTCAGCTCCGCAAGGAGGATCCCGAGCTCGTGACCGGCCAGGGCGGCTACGTCGACAACATCACGCTGCCCGGAATGCTCTGGGTCGGCATCGTCCGCAGCCCGTTCGCCCACGCCCGGATCGGCTCGATCGACGTCTCGAAGGCGCTCGAGCTCGAGGGGATCGTCGCGGCGTACACGGGCGCCGACCTCGAGTTCGCCGCGCCGCTCGTGATGGCCTGGCCGATCAACGCCGAGGTCAAGAACCCGCCACACCATCCGCTGACGAAGGACAAGGCGCGCTACGTCGGCGATCCGGTCGCGGTCGTCGTCGCGGAGAGCCGCGCGATCGCCAAGGACGCGCTCGAGCTGGTCGAGGTCGACTGGGAGCCGCTGCCGGCGGTGACCGACATCAAGGCGGCCCTCGAGCCGGGCGCGCCGATCGTGCACGAGGAGTTCGGAACGAACGACGCGGGCTCGTGGATCATGGAGCGCGACTC
Organism: Gaiellaceae bacterium; assembly: GCA_037720595.1. GTDB lineage: Bacteria > Actinomycetota > Thermoleophilia > Gaiellales > Gaiellaceae > Gaiellasilicea. The sequence continues at coordinate 94,606 of JBBJLW010000012.1, forward strand.
GCCTGCCCCGCGCCTAGGGCCGTCCGCCCCCTTCTTCGAGGATCCCGACCTCGTCAAGATTAAGGAGGAGTACTACCTCGCCCGCCTGATCCCGAACGCGATGGAGCCGCGCGGCGTCGTGGTCGACCCGAACGTCGCGATGGGCGAGTACACGGTCATCACGGCGACCCAGATCCCGCACATCCTCCGCACCACGCTCGCGATCACCTGTGGCATCCCCGAGGCAAAGCTCCGCGTCATCGCGCCGGACGTCGGCGGCGGCTTCGGCTCGAAGCTCGAGGCCTACCCCGAGGACGCGATCTGCCTGGCGCTGGCGCAGAAGCTGAACCGTCCGGTGAAGTGGATCGAGGAACGCTCGGAGAACTACGTCGCGACGTTGCACGGACGCGAGATGGTGCAGGAGATCGAGTTGGCGGCGACCCGCGAGGGAGACCTCAAGGCCGTCCGCGTCAACCTCAAAGCATCCATGGGTGCGTACATGCGCCTGATCACCCCGGGGATACCGATGCTCGGCGCGTGGCTCTACCACGGCTGCTACGAGTGCGAGGGCTACGACTTCCAGTACACGAACGTGTTCACGAACGCCACGTTCACCGACGCCTACCGCGGCGCGGGGCGGCCGGAGGCGACCTATGCGATCGAGCGGGCGATGGACGCGCTCGCCCGCGAGCTCGAGATGGATCCCGTCGAGCTGCGTCGGCGGAACTTCATCGCAACCGACAAATTCCCGAACTACACGATCGCGAGCGGCCTTACGGTGGACTCGGCGGACTACCACGGCACGCTCGACAAGTGCCTCGAGGTCCTGGACTACGAGGGGATCCGTGCAGAGCAGCGCTCGCGGCGCGAGCGCGGCGAGCGGAAGCTGCTCGGCGTCGGCTTCTCGACCTGGATCGAGATGTGCGGCCTCGCCCCATCGCGCGTGCTCGCCGCGCTGAACTACATCGCCGGCGGCTGGGACGCGGCGACGATCGAGTTCATGCCCACGGGCACGGTGCGGGTGCTGACGGGAGTCTCGCCGCACGGGCAGGGCTCGGCGACGGCCTTCGCGCAGGTGGTCGCCGACCAGCTCGGGCTCGACTACGACGACATCGACGTGCTGCACGGCGACACCGGGATGGTGCCGTTCGGGATGGACACCTACGGCAGCCGCGGCGTCTCGGTCGGCGGCGTGGCCCTCTTCAAGGCCGGCGAGAAGATCATCGCCAAGGCCCGGACGCTCGCCGCGCACGAGCTCGAGTGCGCGGAGACCGATCTCGAGTTCGAGGACGGCAACTTCACGGTCAAGGGCACCGACCGCACGGCCAACATCAAGGCGCTCGGCTTCAACTCCTGGACGGCGCACAACCTGCCGGAAGGGATGGAGCCCGGGCTGACGGCCACGCACCTCTACGACCCGCCGAACTTCAGCTGGCCGAACGGTGCACACTGCTGCGTCGTCGAGGTCGACCAGGATACCGGCGCGGTCGAGATCGTGCGCTACATCGCTGTCGACGACTGCGGTGTGCAGCTCAACCCGATGCTCGTGCAGGGCCAGGTGCACGGCGGCGTCGCCCAGGGGATCGCGGAGGCGCTCTACGAAGAGGCGATCTACGACGAGGAGGGCAACCTGACGACCGGGACGATGACGAACTACCTCGTGCCCGGGGCGCCCGAGATCCCCTCGTTCGAGATCCACGACAGGGTCACCCCGAGCCCCACGAACCCGCTGGGCGTCAAGGGCATCGGCGAGGCCGGCACGATCGCGGCCCCGCCAGCCGTCATCAACTCCGTCGTCGACGCGCTCGCGCACCTCGGCGTACGGAACATCGAGCGTCCGGCGACCGCCGAGCGAGTCTGGCGCGCGATCCAGGAGGCGCAGGCATGATTCCCGCACAGTTCGAATACGAGGTCGCCGATTCCGTCGAGCACGCGATCGAGCTGCTCGGAAGCAAGGACGACGCGAAGCTGCTGGCGGGCGGTCACAGCCTCCTCCCGTTCATGAAGTTCCGGCTCGCCCGTCCGGCGACGCTCGTCGACATCGGCCGCATCTCCGGCCTCGCGAGTGTCACGGACGACGGCGACCACCTGGCGATCGGTGCGCTGACCCGCCATCACGACCTCGAGCACGACCCGCTCGTGCGGGAGTACTGCCCGCTGCTCGGATACGCCGCCGGCCTGGTCGGCGACAGCCAGGTGCGGCACCGGGGCACGATCGGCGGCTCGCTCGCACACGGCGACTCGGCCGCCGACCTGCCGACGATCGCGCTCACCGTGGACGCGGACATCGTCGTGCAGGGGCCTGGCGGACGGCGCACCGTGGCGGCGGCCGACTTCTTCAAGGGCTTCTACGAGACGGCGCTCGAGGAGAACGAGGTGATCGTCGAGGTGCGCGTGCCGAAGCTGGGCGATGCGGGTTGGTCGTACATCAAGTTTCGGCGACGGGCCCTCGACTGGGCCACGGTCGGCGTCGCTGTAGTCGTCGAATCCGGAAACGGAACGATCGGTAGCGCGCGGATCGGGCTGACGAACATGGGCGAGACCCCGCTCCGTGCGGCGGCGGCCGAGGAGGCGCTCGCGGGCGTGTCGCGAGACGGAGTGGCCGCGGCGGCGGCGAAGGCCGACGAGGGCTCAGACCCGCCGAGCGACACCTCGGCCAGCGCAGACTTCCGTCGGCACCTCTGCCGCGTGCTCACAGCGCGGGCCGTGGAGGAGGCGCTCACTCGCTAGCGTCTGCGATGGGTCGAGGAGCATCCGCTGCACTCAGCATCCTCTGAGTCGTAAGCGGCCAGCCGAGGCGCCGCTGGCGCGACTTTCGCAACACGTCGGGTCGTCGTCCGATCAAGGAGTTCATCGACGGGCGGGCGCCCGCGCCGAGCGGTTCCACGGAAACTGCCGCAGGCCGCTGTCCGGCAACCCTGACGATTTCCCGGCGAAATGCCAGCATAAAAAAGCCCCGTTACCAGGGCTTTTTCCGTAGCAGGCCTGTAAGCCGGATTACGAGTGTGATCGCCAAGCCGATGATCGGGTCTGCGATCTGAGGACCGAGCGCGACGACGAGCGCGCTTGAGAGCACCCCAAGGGAGACGAAGCCGTCGATGCGGGCATGGTTTCCGTCGGCTGTCATCGCCGCGCTCGCCAGCCGCTGACCGGCGTGCAGGCGCACCTGGGCCGCGATCTCATTGCCGCCAAAACCGACCACACCGGCTGCGGCGAGCACCCAGAGA
>JBBJLW010000035.1:0-27800 GCA_037720595.1 Gaiellaceae bacterium
CTCGAGGTGCCGGGCGACTTCTCGGCCGCGGCGCCGCTCATCACGGCGACCACGCTGCTCGCAGGCTCCGAGCTGACCGTGCACGGCGTCAACCTGAACCCGCGGCGGATCGGACTGCTCGGCGTACTCGAACGGATGGGCGGCCGCGTCACGGTCTTCAACCGCCGGCGGATCGGCGGCGAGGCCGGCGGCGATCTCGACGTCCGCTCGTCGGAGCTCGTGGGAACGGAGGTGGACGCGCAGGAGGTGCCGCTGCTCGTCGACGAGCTCCCCCTCTTCGCGCTCCTCGCCGTGCACGCGCACGGCGACAGCGTCCTGCGCGGCGCTGCCGAGTTGCGGGCGAAGGAGACCGACCGGATCGAGGCCGTGGTTGACGGGCTGCGGCGCCTCGGCGCCCACATCAAGGCGACCGAGGACGGCTTCGTCGTCCGCGGTGTGCCCACTCGCCTGCGCGGCGGCTCGATGGACTCGCGGGGCGACCACCGGATCGCGATGGTTGCGGCGATCGCCGGTCTCGTCTCGCGGGAGGGGGTCGAGGTCGAGGGCGCCGAATCGGTCGCTGTATCCTTCCCCGGCTTCTTCGACCTCCTGGAGTCCTTGAGACGATGATCATCGCCATCGACGGCCCCGCGGGGGCCGGCAAGAGCACGGTTGCGCGCCTGCTGGCAGAGCGGCTCGTGTTCCGCTACCTGGACACCGGGGCGATGTACCGCGCCCTGACGTGGCTTGCGCAGCGACGCGGGCTCGCGCTCGACCAGGCCGACGAGCTCGCGCAGCTCGCGCGCGACTATCCGGTCGAGTTCGACGAGGCGGGGCGAGTCTTCATCGACGGCGCCGACGTCACGACCTCGATCCGCAAGCCTCGGATCGACAAGCTGGTCCCGGTTGTCGCGCGCCACATCGCGGTGCGGGAGGTGATGCGCGCGCGGCAGCGCACGCTGGGGGAGGAGGGCGACGTGGTGATCGAGGGCCGCGACATCGGCACGGTGGTGGCGCCGCAAGCCCAGGTGAAGGTCTACCTCGTCGCCGACCCTGCGATCCGCGCCCGCCGCCGTGCCGCGGAGCAGCCGGAGATCGCGGCCCACGCGCTCGCCACCGATCTCCGCCTGCGAGACGAGAAGGACGCGGTCAACATGCGTCCGGCGGAGGACGCGATCGAGATCGACACGTCCGAGCTCGCCGTGGAAGACGTCGTCGCGCGGATCGAGCAACTCGTTCGCACGCACGCCGCCCCGGCATGAGCAGCCGATCATGAATCGCGTCGACGCTGTCTGGGCGATCGGCCGCGTCACCCCAGCCGCTCACCCGGCTCGTCGTGCCGCTCCGCAACTACGGCGTCGAGCGGGTGCCTCGCACGGGCGGCGTCGTGCTCGCGTTCAACCATTTCCACTGGATCGACCCGCCGGTGATGGGCACCGTCTCGCCGCGAACCGTCCACTTCCTCGCGAAGGCCGAGGCGCATCGTGTGCCCGGGCTCGGCCAGTTGATCCGCAGCTTCGGCACGATCTCCGTCCGCCGCGGCGAGTCGGACCGAGAGGCGGTACGTCTGATGCGCGAGGTCGTGCGCGACGGCCACGCGCTGGGGCTCTTCGCAGAAGGAACGCGGCAGATCACGGGGATTCCCGGGCCCGTGCAGCCGGGCGCGGCGATGGTCGCCCTCCAGGAGGACGTCCCGGTCGTCCCGGCCGCGATCCACGGCTCGCACGAATGGCGGCTCGGCAACTGGCATCCCGTCTCGGTCGCGTGGGGAGAGCCCCTGCGCTTCGAGGGGCTCCCGAAGGGTGGGAAGGGCTACCGCGAGGCGTCGGCGGAGATCGAGCGACGGATCCACCGGCTCCACGACTGGCTTGTCGAGATCCATGCGCTCGGCCGGCCGCGTGGGGCGGTGCCGCCGGCATGAGCAGGAAGCGATCGATGGCGGAGGCGCGGGCTTTGCCGGTGCCGGAGCCGCCAGGAGAGCAGCTCAGCACAGACATTGCGGGGACGGTCGCGATCGTCGGCTTCCCGAACGTGGGCAAGTCGACGCTGATCAACAGGCTCACCGAGAGCCGCCAGGCCGTCGTCCACGAGACCCCCGGCGTGACGCGAGACCGCAAGGAGCTCGTCTGCGAGTGGAACGGCGTCCATTTCCTCCTGATCGACACGGGCGGCGTGGACGACCTGGCGACGGACGTCTTCAGCCCCGAGATCGCGAAGCAGGCGCGCGCGGCGATCCTGGAAGCCGACCTGATCCTCTTCGTCGTCGACGCGCGGCACGGGATCACGCCCGGCGACGAGGAGCTCGCCGTGACGCTGCGCGCCTCGAAGAAGCCGGTGTTCGTGCTCGCAAACAAGATCGACGATCCACGCAAGGACTTCCAGGCGGCCGAGTTCCATCGGCTCGGACTCGGCGATCCCTGGCCGCTCTCGGCGCTGCACGGTCTCGGCACCGGCGATCTCCTCGACGAGGTCGTCGCGAAGCTGCCCGGGGAGGGTCGAGCCCCGATCGGGGAGGAGACGATTCGAGTCGCGATCCTCGGTCGGCCCAACGTTGGCAAGTCGTCACTTCTGAATGCGCTCGTCGGGCGCGATCGGGTGATCGTCTCTGACGTGCCCGGGACGACGCGGGATGCGATCGACACGCTCCTCGTCCGCGACGAGCGCCAGTTCCTGCTCGTCGACACCGCCGGGCTGCGTCGCAAGCGCAAGCAACGGCAGGGGATCGATTACTACTCGGAGCTGCGCGCGCTCGAGGCGGCCGAGCGAGCGGACGTCGCGCTGATCCTGATCGACGCGAGCGAGGGGATCGTCGAGCAGGATCTCTTTGTCGCCGACGTCGCGCGGAAGGCGGGCTGCTCGTCGCTCGTCGTGCTCTCGAAGTGGGATGTGAACGAGGTCACGCTCGAGGACGTGAAGCCGCGGATCGAGTCGCGGCTGCGTCAGCGGCCGCCGGTGATCGCCGTCTCGGCGAAGACCGGACGCGGACTCGATCGTCTGCTCGACCACGTGGTCGCGCTTTTCGAGAAGCACGCCGGCCGGATTCCGACGCCCGCGCTGAACAACGCCCTCGCCGAGTTGCGCGAGGCGCGCCAGTCGCCGTCGCAGCGCGGCCGCCGCTTGAACCTGCTCTACGGCGCGCAGGTCTCCTCGCGCCCGCCGCGGATCCGCATCCACGTGAACGACCCGGGGCTCGTCACGCGCGACTACGCCTACTGGATCGAGAACGAGCTGCGGAAACGGTTTAGCCTCGGCGGCGTGCCGGTGTCGATCGACTTCGTCAAACGCTCGTGAGCTCGGCCCAAGACAGCGCTTGTGTTGTTACAACACAAGCGCTTCGCGCCTCGATGCGCCGCTTGCGCGAGGCGTTTCTCGAGGAACGTGCCGCCGAAGCCGCTTGTGTTGGAACAACACAAGCGGTGGAAGCGCTGCCGTGAGGATCGTCGTCGTCGGTGGCGGGTCGTGGGGAACGGCGTTCTCGCGCGCGCTCGCACACAACGACCACGAGGTCTCGCTCGCCTGCCGCGACGTCGAGCAGGCCCGCGCGATTGCGGCGACCGGCCGCAATCCGCGCTACCTCACGCACGCCGATCTCTCGGGTGTGAGCGCGACGACGATCGACGAGGCACCGTTTCGGTCGGCGGAGCTCGTCGTGCTCGCCGTTCCGAGCGCCGCTTACGCGAGCGTCGTGTCAGAGCTTCCCGGCACGGCGCCCGTCCTCTCGCTGACCAAGGGGCTCGACCCCGCGACGGGCGAGCGGCTCTCGACCCTCGTCCGGGGGCGTCCGGTTGCGATCCTGTCGGGGCCGAATATCGCCGAGGAGGTCGCGCGCGATCTGCCCGCCGCCGCCGTGATCGCGAGCGACGACCGTCAGCTTTCGCTTGAGCTCCAGGAGGCGATCAACTCGGTCACCTTCCGCGTCTACGTGAACGAGGACATCGTCGGCGTCGAGCTCTGCGCCGCGGCCAAGAACGTGATCGCGCTCGCCGCAGGGGGCGCGGACGGTCTCGGCCTCGGCGACAACGCCAAGGCTGCCCTGGTCGCGCGCGGCCTCGCGGAGATGGGTCGTCTCGCGGAAGCGGCCGGCGGCCGGCCCGAGACGTTCGCGGGGCTTGCCGGTATGGGCGACCTCGTCGTCACGTGCTGGGCGAAGTCGGGCCGCAACCGCCGCGCAGGGGAACTGATCGCGCAGGGGGCCGATCCGGGGGAGGCGGTGCGCGAGATCGGGATGGTCGTCGAGGGCCTCACGACGGCGCCGGTGCTGCGCGATCTCTCACATCGGCTCAAGATCGACACCCCGATAACCGAAGGTGTCTGTAGCGTGCTCGAAGGCACGTCGCTCGACGAGCTCGTCGCCGGACTGATGAGCCGAGTTCCGACCCAGGAGTGACTAGAGTGAGAATGATGCGCAGCAGCCTGATCGCGCTTCTCGCCCTCTTTTCGGCGGCTTTTGCCGGCTGCGGGGGGAGCACGAACACCTCCGGCTCGGCCGCAGCCGACGTCGCCGGGGTCGTTCCCGCAAGCGCCCCGGTTCTGATCGCGCTGGAGACGGATCCGGATTCCGACCAGTGGCAGCAGGCCGACGACCTCTTGAGCAAGTTCCCCGGCAAGGCGCGACTGCTCACCGAGTTGCGCAAGGGCCTCGCCGACGAGGGGGTCGACCTCGACGACGAGCTGCTGCCCGCATTCGGCGACGAGACCTACATCGTCGTGCTCGATTTCGAGAACGGCGGCGACAATGTGGTCGCGCTCACCAAGCCGCGCGACAAGGCGAAGCTGACGCAGCTCCTGGAAGAGTCGGACGACGACACGGTGACGCGAGAGATCGAGGGCTGGACGGCGATCGCCGAGAACACCGCGACGCTCGATCGTTTCGCCGCCGCCGGCGACAAGCTCGCGGACGCAGACTGGTTCGGCGAGGCCCAGGACCGGGTCGAGGAGGACGCACTCGTGACCTTCTTCGCGAACGGCGCCCCAATCAACGCGGCGATGCGCGAGTCGCTGCCGGACGACTGCGATATCCCCGCCCAGCAGGGCACGCTTCGCTATGCGGTCGGCACGATGACGGCTGCCGACGACGGCCTGCGCATGCGTTTCGCCGCGAAGAGCGAGGGCGCCAAGCAGGGGGTCACCGGAGACTCGCTGCTCGCCGAGGTTCCGTCCGGCGCCTACGCCTACCTCGGCTCACCGGCCTTCGACACCGCAGGTCTCGGGTTGTCCGAGCAGTTGCGCTGTGCCCTCGAATCGGGCGGGATCCCGGACGTCGAGGACGAGCTCGGCGTGCGCTATGACGAGATCCTCGACCTCTTCGCGGGCGGCCTCGGCCTCTACCTCCGTCCCGCCGCGCTGATCCCCGAGATCACGCTCCTGCTCGATCCCGAGGACGACGCCAAGAGCCTCGACGTGCTCGACCGACTGGCCGAGAAAGCGACCGATTTCGGCGGAAAGCTCCAGCGCACGACGGTTTCCGGGACCGAGGCCAGAGAGGTACGGGTCGGTCCGGTTTCGATCCTCTACGGCGCGAACGGCGGTCACGTGGCCGTGACGACTGCCCGTGCGGGAATCGAGGCACTGGCCGAGGGAGGTCCCTCGCTCGCCGACGACGACGCGTTCAAGGATGCGACGGAGGCGGCTGACATGGGCGAGAGCGACGAGGTCTTCGCCTATCTCGACCTGCGCCGGATCGTCGACCTCGCCGACGACATCGCCGGCTTCGCCGAGCAGGATCTGCCGCGCGAGGTACGGGAGAATCTCGAGCCGCTCGAGAGCTTCCTGCTCTGGGGAGACGCCTCCGATCGGAACGACGTCGAGGTCGGCGCCTTCCTCCAGATCGGCTAGATCGAACCGCCAGCGGCTCTTCCTGGGCCACAGCGGGAAAGAGCACCAGGTCGTGTGCGAATGATGTTCGACGTTTGGCCGATCGAGGCGATCACCCACCTGGACGCCCGCAAGCTGCCGGCGAGGTTGAGCTAGCGAGCGTTTTAAGGACGTTCTCGGGCCGCGAAGCGGCCCCTTCAGGGGTCTTCGCGCGCGCCACAAATCAGACGAGCTTGACGTACAGGCCGGCTGCGGCCTTCTCGCCGATCGCGCGCTCGACGCCGGAAAGCGAGATCTTGAACTGGCCCGCGGCAGGCTGCGCCTCGCGCAGCTCGACCTTCGCGCCCGGGACGAAGCCCTCCTCGTAGAACCAGTGCAGGAGATCGCCGTCGTGCTCGGCGAGGCGGACGATCTCCGCCGGGGTGCCGAGTCCGACGTCGGCTAGCGGGGCGAGCTCCTTGTTCTCGCGCTGCTCGAACGCCGGATCGACCGGCCAGCCGTGCGGACACCGCTCGGGAAAGCCGAGCTTTTCCTCGATCCGCTGAACCATGTCGTCGCTGAACGTGTCGCCGAGCTCGTCGGCGTGGACGTGCGCCTCGGCCGCCGTGTAGCCCATGAAGTCGGTGAGCATCCGCTCGATCAGGCGATGCTTGCGCACGACGCGCTCGGCGCGCTCGATCCCCGTCTCCGTCAGGATTGCCTCCTTCTGCTCGCCGCGCTCGACGAGCCCGTCGGCTTCGAGGCGCTTCAGCATCTCGCCGGCGGACGCGCGGGAGACGCCGAGCATGTCCGCGACGCGCGAGGCGATCGCCGCGGAGCTTCCTGGATCGGGCCGGTACTCGCCGATCGGAAACGCGAGGAAATAGATCGTCTCGAGGTACTCGTCTACGGAGTGGCCGGCCATCGCTCCACCTTAGCCGTGCTCGGTTGCGTCGGGCCGGTGCCGCGTCGAGAGGAGATAGACGAAGGGCGCGGACACCGCTATCAGGAGCAGCGCGGGCGGCGCCGCCCGCGAGTAAGCGCCGACGGAGGTGAATCTCCAGATCTCCGTCGCGAGCGTCTCGAAGCCGATCGGGCGCAGGAGCAGCGTTGCCGGCAGCTCCTTCATCGCGGAGAGGAAGACCAGCGCGGCGCCGGCGAAGATCCCCGAGCGGACGAGGGGGACGGTGACGGTGAGCGCCGCTCGCAGCGGCCCCCGGCCGAGCGAGCGCGCCGCCTCCTCGACCCGAGGGCCGACGGAGGCGAGCGAGGACTCGACGCCGGCGAGCGCCTGCGGCAGGAACCGGACGACGTATGCGAAGACGAGCAGCGCGAGCGTCTGGTAGATCGGGCTTGCGTAGTTGGCGGCGAAGAAGACGAGCGAGAGGGCGATCACGATCCCCGGAAGCGCGTTGCCGGCGAAGGAGAGCCGCTCGAGCAGCCGGGTGCTGCGGCTCGGGTAGCGATGGACGAGTAGCGCGACCGGGAGCGCTGCGATCGCGGCGGCGCCGGCCGCGAGAGCCGAAGCCGAAAGGGAGTTGAGAGCCTCGCGGAGAGGAACCTCCGCGCGATCGAGGCCGCGGGCGAGCCAATACCCGAGCACCAGAGCCGGCACGACCAGAAACGCGCCGACGACGGTCGAGCAGTAGACGAGCGCCGCGATCCTCCACCGGCCGAGTCGGTGCAGCCGCGCCTGTCGCGCAACCCCGGGGGAGCTCCGGCTCGTCCGGCGGCGTGAACGTCCCTCCGCCACCAGCACCATCGCGGTCAACGCGACGAGCACGAGCGCGAGCACGGCCGCAGGCGTCCGGTCGAAGAGCGAGCGGTACTGGAGATAGATGGCGCGCGTCAGGGCGTCGTAGCGCATCAGCGAGACGACGCCGAAGTCGGAGAGGGCGTAGAGCGCGACGAGCAGCGCGCCCGCGCCGATCGACGGTCTCAACGCCGGTAGCGTGACCCGGCGGAAGACGTCCAGCCCGGGACGTCCAAGGCCGCGCGCGGCCTCTTCGAGCGACGGGTCGAGACCGCGCAGCGCGGCGGAGGTCAGCAGCAGCACGTAGGGGTAGGTCGAGAGCGTGAGGGCGAGCAGCGCGCCCCAGTAGCCGTAGATCTCGGGCAGGCGCTCGACCCCGAGCAGCTGTTGCAGGAGCCCGCGCGGCCCGAACGCCCCGAGGAGGCAGAACGCGGCGACGTAGCTCGGGATGACGAGCGGCAGCGCGGCGGCGACCGCCCAGATGCGGCGGCCGGGGAGGTCGGTACGGACCGTCAGCCAGGCGAGCGAGACCCCGATCGCCACGGACGCTGCTGTGACGCCGGCGACTAGGGCGCCGGTGCTCCAGACGAGCTCGAGAGTGTTCCGTCGCCAGAGGAGCCGCCAGCCGCTGCTGCTCTCGGTCGCTCGCAGAACGAGGTACGCGAGCGGGAGGAGGAGCAGCGCGACGGTGACGAGCGCGAGCAGGACGAGGGAGAGCGGTGCTCTCCGCCGTCCTGCCCCCGCCCTGCTCATCGGGAGCGGCTCACGAGGTGTAGCCGGTGTCGTTCAGGAGCTCGAGCGTCTTCTCGAGCTCCTCGCCGAACGACGAGAGATCGACGTCGGGGCCGCGACCCGAGAGCTCGTCGAGCGTCGGCACGCCCTCCTTGGGCGCGATCCCCTCGACGAGCGGGATCTCCGCTTCCTCGGCCTCGTCGGTGTAGAAGCGCTGCTGCTCGTCCTCGAGGAGGAACTCGACGAACCGCTCCGCAGCGTCTGAGTGCTCCGCGCCGTCGAGGATGCCGGCCCCGGCGACGCTGACGAGTGCCCCAGGATCGGCACCGGGGAGATACTTGTTCTCGATCGGCGCGTCGGGCTGCTCCTCCTTGACGAGGTAGAGGTAGTAGTGGTTGACGAGCCCGAGCTGGATCTCGCCGGACGCGGCTGCCTCGACGACCGGCGTGTTCTTCTCGTAGAACTTGGGGTCGTTCGCCTTCAGGTCCTCGAGCCACTGCTTCGTGCGCTCGTCGCCCTCGTCGAGCCTCATCGCCGTCACGAACGCCTGGAAGGATGCGTTCGTCGGGGCCAGGCCGATCTTGCCATTCCACTTCGGGTCGGTCAGGTCGAAGACCGAGTTCGGGACCTCGGCCTCGGAGAGCTCGTCCGTGTTGTAGACGATCACGCGCGCGCGCCCAGAGGTGCCGACCCAGTGGCCGTCCTTGTCGCGGAAGCGTCCGTCGACCCGTTCGAGTACGTCCTCCGGTAACTCCGCGAGCTGCGTCTCGACCGCGCCCAGCGAGCCCGGATCCTGCGCGAAGAAGACGTCCGCGGGAGAGTTGTCGCCTTCCTCCGCGATCGTGGCCGCAAGCTCGGCGCTGTCGCCGTAGCGTACCTCGACTTCGATCCCGGTCGCTGCCTCGAAGCGCTCGAAGAGCGGTGCGACGAGCTCTTCCTCGCGACCCGAATAGACCGTCAGCGTGTCGCCGGCACCCTCATCGTTCCCACCACAACCCGCCAGCGCGAGCGCGGTCAACAGCATCACGAGCTTCTTCATCTCTCTCCTGTAAAAGTCGCCTTACTTGATGAGTAAGGTAGACCTTACAAGCTACGAGAAGACAGTGACGCGCGAGGCGTGCGGCCTCACGTTGACGCGCTCGCCGAGCGCCACGAGCTCGTTCGAGGGTCGCTGCGAGACCAGCTCGACCCCGTCCATCAGGACGCGATAGAAGACGTCGTGGCCGCGGAACTCACGGCCGATCACCTCACCCATGCCCGCCGGATCCGGCTCGAGCTCGAGCAGCTCCGGTCGGATCAGGACCTCGACGTCGGTAGCGCCGTTCGGATTCAGCGCGGCGAAGCGACCGACGTGCGTCGCGACGATCCCGTCGGAGAGTCGGCCCGGAAGGAAGTTGCCGGCCCCGACGAACTCGGCCGCCCAGCGCGTCGCCGGCTCGAGATAGATCTGCTCGGGCGTTCCCTCCTGGACGACGGTCCCGTCGCGCATCAGGGCGATCCGGTCGGCGAGCGAGAACGCCTCCTCGCGATCGTGGGTGACGAGCACGACGGTGACGTTGATCGCGCGGAGGATCCGCGCCAGCTCGTCCCGCATCGATGCTCTGAGGTGCGGGTCGATGTTCGACCACGGCTCGTCGAGCAGCACGAGCTCGGGGCCGGGCGCGAGCGCGCGGGCGAGCGCGACCCGCTGCTGCTGCCCGCCGGAGAGCTCGTGCGGATACCGGCTGCCGAGGCCGCAGAGATCGACGAGTGCGAGCACGATCGGGACGCGGGTCGCGCGTTCCTTGCGCCGCAGACCGAAGCCGACGTTCTCGGCGACGGTGAGGTGAGGGAAGAGCGCGTAGTCCTGGAACACCATCCCGACACGGCGTCGCTCCGGGGGTGTCCAGTGTCCAACTGTGGCCACCGTCGTGTCGTGGAGCCTGATCTCGCCGGCGTCCGGCGCCTCGAAGCCGGCGATCAGACGGAGCAGCGTCGTCTTGCCGCAGCCGGACGGCCCGAGGAGCGCGACGAACTCGCCTCGCTCGACGCAGAGCTGCGCCTCGTGAACGGCCCGGACGCCGCCGTAGCTCTTCGAGACGCCGTGGAGGCAAATCATCCCACAGGCCATGTAAGGCCAACCTTACACCGCGTGCTCGCGCCTCGCCTCGGCATGTCCGTTCGAGACACGACCGAGGGCGTCGCTAGCCTCGGTCGGTGCCGCTCGCCTCGGTCTATCCGCTCGTCTTGTCGCGATCGGTGGCTCGCGCGTTCACCTACGAGGTGCCGGAAGGGGTCGGCAAGGGCGCCGTTGTCGCCGTTCGCTTCGGCCGGGCGGCGCAGCGCGGCGTCGTGACCGAGACGGGTGTCGAGGCACCTCCCGGCGTCATCGTCGCGCCGATCGAGCGGGTGCTCTACGAGTTGCCGGCGGCGCTCGTCGATCTCGCGCTCTGGGTCGCGGACTACTACGGCTCGACGCCCGCGCGAGCCCTCGAGCTCGTCGCCCCGACGCTGCGCAAGAGGCGCGGAGAACGGCGCGCGGGGGGGAAGGGAATGACGGGGGAGGCCGAGCCGGCCGAGCTGACCGATCCGCAACGGCGCGCAGTGGGGCGGCTCGTCGAGGCGCTCGACGGCGACGGCGGCCACTTCCTCCTCGCCGGCGCGACCGGCAGCGGCAAGACCGAGGTCTATCTCCAAGCCTGCGCCGCAGCGCTCGAGCGTGGCCGCGGTGCGATCGTCCTCGTCCCGGAGATCGCCCTGACGCCGCAGACGCTCGGCCGCTTCCGGGCCCGTTTCGGCGACCGGATCGCGGTCTTCCACTCGGCGCTCACCGACGCCGAGCGCCGCGACGAGCGCGAGCGGGTGGTCGCAGGCGAGGCGCCGATCGTCGTCGGCGCGCGCTCGGCCGTCTTCGCACCCGTGCCGCGACTCGGCCTGATCTGCATCGACGAGGAGCACGACTCGTCGTACAAGCAGGAGTCGGATCCTCGCTACGACGCGCGCACGGTGGCGGCGAAGCGAGCCACGCTCGAGGGCGCCGTCGCCGTCTACGGGAGCGCCACCCCGCGACCGGAGAGCTGGGAGCGGCTCGAGCGAATCGAGCTCGGGGCTCGACTCGGCGCGCCGATGCCGACGGTGAAGATCGTCGACCTGCGTCGCGAGGCCGGCTACCCGCTCTCGGCGCCGCTCCTCGCGGCGCTCGGGACGATCTCGGAGCGCGGCGGCAAGGCCATTCTCCTTCTGAACCGGCGCGGGCTCGTCCCGGCGCTGCACTGCCGCGCCTGTGGCGCCTCGCGACGGTGCGGCCAGTGCGACGTCTCGCTCACCGTCCACGGAAACGGCCGTCTCTACTGCCACCACTGCGGCTACTCGGAGGCCGAGCCGGAGAGCTGCCCCGCCTGCGGCTCGATCGAGCTCGCCCGGATCGGCGCCGGCACGCAGCGACTCGAGCGCGAGCTCGAGAAGCACCTCCCGGAACTCGAGCGGATCCGTCTCGATGCCGACACGGCCGCCAAGCGCGGTGCGCTCCAGGAAGCGCTCGAGCGGTTCGTCGCCGCCGATCGTGTCGTCCTGATCGGAACCCAGATGGTCGCCAAGGGTCATCACTTTCCCGGGGTCACTCTCGCCGCTGTCGTCGACGCGGACACGGGACTCGGGCTTCCGGATTTCCGGTCGGAGGAACGCACGTTCCAGCTCGTGACCCAGCTCGCAGGCCGCAGCGGCCGGGACGCGCCGGGGCGCGTGATCGTCCAGACCTTCCAACCCGACGCCAGCCCGCTCGTCTTCGCCGCCCGTCACGATGTCGCAGGTTTCCTCGCCGAGGAGCTCGAGCGCCGCCGCGAGCTCGGCTACCCGCCGTTCGGCCATCTGGTCTCGATCGTCGCCTCGGGAGCCGATCCGGCCGGGCCGGACCGACTGCTCCGCGAGCTGCGGGACGGCCTCGCCAACGCGGAGCTGCACGGCGCAGAACTGCTCGGACCTGGGCCCCTGCTGCGTCTCCGCGGCAAGCACCGCGGCCGGCTGCTCGCGAAGACCGACCGGCCGCGAGCGCTGGCGACGCGGGTGGCAAGCCTGCTCGCCGCGGCAGCGCCCGCAATGCGTCGCGCCGGCGTCAATGCGGTCGTCGACGTCGATCCGCAGTCGCTCTGACGCGTTGCCGGCTCGGACCGGCATCCCCCGACCGAGTGACGGAACGCAGAAGTGGCGGCGTTACACTCGGCCGATGGCCTCTGCGGAGATGGACCACGAGCCCGACGACGAGCGCGAGCACGACGAAGTCGACGAGGAGCTCGACGCCCAGGTCGAGGCGAGGCGCCTCGTGGCGCTCGCCCAGATCCGGCAGTACCCCGATGCGGTGCTGCGGTTGCGCGCGAACGAGGTCGACCGCTTCGACGAGAACCTCGTCCGCCTCGCCGACCGGATGACCGAGCTCATGCGCGACGCCCGCGGTGTCGGACTCGCCGCGACGCAGGTCGGCGTCCTCCAGCGGCTCTTCGTCTTCCAGCCGCGTGACGAAGAAGAGGCGACTCCCGTCGTCAACCCGGAGATCGTAGATCGTTCCGGCGAGACCGAGCTCGCCGACGAGGGCTGCCTCTCCCTGCAGGGCGTGCACGTGCCCGTCGCGCGGCACCTCACCGTGACGCTGCAGGGTCTCGACCTCGAAGGGAAACCGCTGCGGCTCGAGCTCGAGGAGCTTCCCGCCCGGATCGTGCAGCACGAGCTCGACCACCTCGACGGCGTTCTGATCATCGAGCGGACGGACGCCGAGTCGCGGCGTGGTGCACTCGGCACACTGCGCCATCGTCCATCCTTCTAGCGTCGACTCAGTAGCCTCAGGAGGATGAGGATCGTTGTCGCGGCCACGGCGCCGTTCGGCGCGGACGTGTTCGAGCGGCTCGCCGCACGCCACGAAGTCGTCGCGCTCCTGACCCGGCCTGACAAGCCGGCGGGCCGCGGGCGGATGCTGACGCCGCCGGCTGCGAAGGTGACCGCCGAGCGGCTGGGGATCCCTGTCCTTCAACCCGCCCGACTCACGAGCGAGACCGAGCTTCCGGCTGAGGCCACAGTGGTCGTCGCGTATGGACTGCTGATCCCGGCGGCGCTGCTCGATCGTGGTCTCTGGCTGAACGTTCATCCTTCTCTCCTCCCCCGCTGGCGAGGCGCCGCGCCGGTGGAACGCGCGATCCTCGCCGGCGACGAGGAGACTGGCGTGACGGTGCATCAGACCGTGGAGGCACTCGACGCAGGGCCGATTGCGGCGATGAAGGAAATCTGGCTCTCGCCCGAGTGGAATGCAGGAGACGTCTATCTCCATGCGGCTCCGGTTGCCGAAGCTCTCGTCGACGAGGCGCTTGGCGAACCTTCGTTCACGCCGCAGTCCGAGGTGGGGGTGACCTACGCCGACAAGATCACAGCGGCTGACCGAGAGCTCGATCTCTCCGATCCGCTCGACGCGTGGCGGCGGATCCGCGCACTGTCACCGCACATCGGCGCCCGCGGCGAGCTCCACGGCCGCCGCGTCACGATCTGGCGCGCGCGCCTCGAGGTCGGAAAGCTCGTGCCGGTCGAGGTTCAGCCCGAAGGCAAGCGTCGGATGAGCTACGACGAGTTCGCTCGCGGGCTCCGTTGAGCGTCGCGCCCGCCCGGAGAGCGGCCTACGAGGTGCTGCGCCGGGTCTTCGAGGACGACGCCTACGCCGACCGTGCGCTTCGTTCCGCCTCCGAGGGCCTCGAGGAGCGGGACGTCGCGCTGGCGCGCCGGCTTGCCTACGGCGCCGTCCAACGGGTGCGCACGCTCGATCACGCGATCGAGACTCTGGGCAAGCGGCCGGTCCGAAAGCTCGACCCGCCGGTCCGGGCAGCCCTTCGGCTGGGCGCCTACCAACTCGGCTACCTCGACGGCGTTCCGCGCTACGCGGCCGTCAACGAATCGGTCGAGCTCGTTCGCCGGGCCCGGCTCGAGCGCGCGGTTCCGTTCACGAACGCCGTGCTGCGCCGCGTCGCCGACGGGATCCGGCTGCTCGTCGATTCGCTCCCGGAGGGGCCGCTCAAGCATTCGTACCCCGACTGGATCTGGGATATCTGGCGCCGCGACCTCGGCGAGACGGACGCGCTCGCTCTGATGCGCGCCCAAAATGAGGCGCCTCCTGTCGTTGTGAGACACGTCCGGGGCCAGCCCCCGGACGGGGCCGAAACGGACATTCCGGGCGCATACTGCGTCGAAAGGCTCGACGCCGGCGCGTTCGCTCGCGGCGAGATCTGGCCGCAGAGCCTCGGCTCCCAGCTCGCCGGTCTCTGCGTGGGCGCGCGGGACGGGGAACGCGGTCTCGACCTCTGCGCCGCACCGGGCGGCAAGGCGACGATGCTTGCCGGCGAGGTCGTCGCGGTCGAGGCGAACGAGGCGCGAGCCGGCGAGCTTCTCGAGAACGCGCGCCGGCTCGGCGCGGAGAACGTACGCGTCGTCCACGCCGACGGCCGCGCGCTTCCCGCCGACCTCACCGGGTTCGACCGCGCGCTCGTCGATGCTCCCTGCTCGGGGCTCGGAGTCCTCGCCGCCCGTCCCGACCTGCGCTGGCGTTCGCAACCGCTTCCCGAGCTGCAGCTCGAGCTCCTGCTCAGCGCCGCCGAGCGCGTGCGACCGGGTGGCACCGTCCTCTACTCCGTCTGCACGATCAACGCGGACGAGTCGGAGGGCGTCGTCGACGCGTCGGGTCTCCGGGTCGAGCCGATCGAGGAGTGGCCGCAGTACCGCCATCCCCGCCGCCCTGAGTTCCTGCAGACCTACCCTCACCTTCACGACACGAGCGGCTTCTTCATCGGCCGACTACGGGTCTAGGATCCACGCGTGGCGTGGCGCGACTGGATGCGGACGGTCGAGGTCGAGCCGTCGCTCTACGCGGCCGACTTCGCGAATCTCGGCGACCAGATCACGGAGCTCCTGGACGCGGGCGCCCGCATCTTCCACTTCGATGTCGGTGACGGCCATTTCGTCCCGCCGGTGACGATCGGGCCGGTTGTGCTCCGCTCGATCGCGCCGCTGATCCACGAGCGGGGCGGCGTGATCGACTGCCACCTGATGGTCGCGAATCCCGCCCACCATTTTGCGGAGCTCGCCGCGTCCGGCGGCGACAGCGTCACCTTCCACGTGGAGGCGGTCGACGACGCAGGCGCGGTGATCGCCGACGCTCGCGAGCACGGGCTCGGCGTCGGGATCGCCTTCAATCCCGAGACCGAAGTCGAGCAGGCTGCCGCGGCGGCGAATCTGGGCGCGGATCTCTGCCTCTGCATGTCGATCGTGCCCGGCTATTCCGGCCAGGAGCTGCTGGAGGACGCGTATCCGCGCATCGCGCGTTTGCGCTCGCTCGTGGACTGCGCAGTCCAGGTCGACGGTGGCGTCAATCAGGACAACGCGTGGACCGTGCGCGCCGCCGGCGCAGACCTGCTCGTCGTCGGCAGCGGAATCTTCGCGAGCCCGGATCTGGCGCAGGCGTACCGGCGGCTCGTCCAAGCGCTCGGATGAGCCTCGAGCGAGCGATCGAGATCGCCGCCGCCGCAGCCGGACGGGCGTATCCGAAGCCGACGATCGGAGCCGTTCTCGTGGGAGACGGCAGGATCGTCGGGGAAGGCGCAACCGAGCGGCACGGCCGCCATGGCGAGATCGTCGCGCTGGCGGAAGCCGGCGAGCGGGCCCGCGGCGCGACGCTCTACGTGAGCATGGAGCCCTGCGCCCATCATGGCTCGACGCCGCCGTGCGTGGACGCGATCCTCGCGGCGGGCGTGGCGAAGGTGGTCGCGGGCTCGCGCGATCCGAACCCGACGGCCGCCGGCGGATTGGAGCGGCTGCGAGCGGCCGGGATCGTTGCGGAGCTGACCGATTCCTGGGAGGCCCGTCGCCAGAACGAGGCCTGGCGCACCTGGATCGCGAGCGCCCGCCCCTTCGTCACCTACAAGGCCGCCGTCACGCTCGACAGCCGCGTCGCCGTGCCGGGCTCGCGCTGGGTCTCCGGCGAGGAGTCGCGCCTCGTCGTCCACGAGTTGCGCGCCGCCTCGGATGCCGTCGCCGTCGGGATGGGCACCGTCCGGCTCGAGAATCCGCGGCTCGACGCGCGGGACGTCCCGGCGCTGCGGCAGCCACGCCGGCTCGCGTTCGGCCTCGGCCCGCGTCCGGAAGGCTCGGAGCTCGAGCTCCGTTCCGGGCCGATCGAGGAGGAGCTGGCCGCGCTCGCCGCCGAGGGCGTCCAGTCGCTCCTGCTCGAGGGCGGGCCGACGCTCGCCGGCGCCTTCCTCCGCGCGGGGCTCGTAGACAAGCTTCTGCTCTTTGTGGCGCCGACCCTCGCCGGTGCCGGGCCGGGGCTGCTCGATCGGCTCGACGTGCCGCTTTCCCTGACCCGGCTGAGCGCGACACCCATCGGTGGCGACCTCCTCGTCGAGGCGTACTTGAGAGAACCATGAGCGACCGGCGCCTCCTTGCGCTCGACCTCGTAGTCAAGGGCGCCCTCGTCGCGCTCCTGCTCTTCGGTGTCTTCTCCGGGCTCGAGCGCTTCGAGGGAAAGGCCTTCGGCGGTCGCGCGCTGACCTATCCGATCGCCGCGCTGATCGTCCCGATCGCGTGGTTCTTCTGGGCTCGCCGCAGCCGCTATCCGTACGCGCTCGACATCCTGATCGTGCTGCCCTTTCTGATCGACACCGCCGGAAACGCACTCGACCTCTACGACTCGCTCGGCTGGTGGGACGATGCGAACCACCTTGTCAACTGGCTGCTCCTGGTCCTCGGTTTCGGCCAGATCCTGTTCCGCTCGCGCCTCGAGCGCCCGGTCACCTTCGGGCTCGCGCTCGGATTCGGCGCCGTGACGCACATCCTCTGGGAGATCGGCGAGTACTTCGCGTTCATCCGAGACAACCCGGACGAGTATCGGACCGCGTATACGGACACGGTGGGCGATCTCGGGCTCTCGCTCGCCGGCTCCGCGCTCGGGGCGATCCTGCTCGTGACCGTGTTCTGGCCCCGCCGAGTAACCTGAGCGCGTGTTCACCGGAATCGTGCGCGAGCTCGGCACGGTGGCGGCGGTGTCCGGCGGGGAAGAAGGCGTCCGACTGGAGCTCGACGCGCCCACGACGGCGGCCGGCGTCAGGCTCGGCGACTCCGTCTCGGTAAGTGGCGTCTGCCTCACCGTGGTCGCCGCGTCCGGGGGACGTCTCTCCTTCGACGCAATCCCGGAGACGATGCGCCGGAGCTCGCTCGGAAAGCTCCGGACGGGCTCGACTGTCAACCTCGAGCCCGCGCTCCGAGCCGGGGAGCCGCTCGGCGGCCACTACGTCCAGGGACATGTCGACGGGATCGGCGCGATCAGCTCGGTCGCGACGGAGGGCGACGGGGCACGGATTGCAATCGACGCGCCCGCCGAGCTGCTGCGCTATTGCGTCGAGAAGGGCTCGATCACGGTCGAGGGCGTCTCTTTGACGATCGCCGAGCTGACCGACACCGGCTTCGAGATCGCCTTGATCCCGCACACGCTCGAGGTGACGACGCTCGGCCGGCTCGCTCCCGGCGACGCGGTCAACCTCGAGGCGGACGTGCTCGCCAAGTACGTCGAGAAACTCCTGCCCGCTACGATCCGGGCGTGACCACGATCCCACTCCAGCGCACCCCGTTCGCCACGATCGAGGAGGCGATCGAGGACATCCGCCAGGGCAAGTTCGTGGTCGTGGTGGACGACGAGGATCGCGAGAACGAGGGCGACCTCACGATCGCGGCCCAGTTCACGACGCCCGAGGCGGTCAACTTCATGGTCACGCACGCGCGCGGCCTCGTCTGCCTCTGTCTGACGGAGGAGCGCTGCGACGAGCTCGGGCTGCGCCAGATGACCGAGCAGAACGAGACCCCGTTCGGAACGGCCTTCACCGTCTCTGTCGAGGCGCGTGAGGGTGTCTCGACCGGGATCTCGGCGCACGACCGCTCGCACACGATCCAGGTCGCGATCGACCCAACCGCGAAGCCCGCCGACCTCGTCCAGCCGGGCCACGTCTTCCCTCTGCGCGCTCGGGACGGCGGCGTGCTCCAGCGCTCCGGCCAGACCGAGGCAGCGGTCGATCTGGCGCGGCTCGCAGGCCTGAATCCAGCCGGCGTCGTCTGCGAGATCATGAAGGACGACGGCTCGATGGCCCGCGTGACCGACCTGATCCCGTACTGCGAGCGGCACGGGCTGAAGATGGTCACCGTCGCCGACCTGATCGAGTACCGACGCCGTCACGAGCAGCTCGTCGAGCGGACGACGACTGTCCGGATGCCGACTACGCGAGGCGAGTTCACCGCGGTCGCGTTCCGCGAGACTTTGACCGGCAAGAACCACATCGCGCTCGTCAAGGGCGAGGTCGCCGGCGTCGAGAACGTGCTCGTGCGCGTCCACTCCGAGTGCCTCACGGGCGACGTCTTCCACTCGCTGCGCTGCGATTGCGGCGAGCAGCTCGAGCTCGCGCTCGCCCGGATCGAGGCCGAGGGCAAGGGCGTTCTGCTCTACCTCTCGCAGGAAGGCCGGGGGATCGGGCTGCTGAACAAACTCAGGGCGTACGAGCTGCAGGAGCAGGGGCTCGACACGGTCGAGGCGAACCTCCGCCTCGGCTTCGCGGCAGATCAGCGCGAGTACGGGATCGGCTCGCAGATCCTCAGCGACCTGGGCCTGACCACGATTCGCGTGCTCACGAACAACCCGAAGAAGATCTCGGGTATCGCCGGCTTCGGGCTCGAGGTCGTCGAGCAGGTGCCAATCGAGGTGCCGCCGAACGCCGAGAACCGCACCTACCTCGACTCCAAGCGCGACAAGCTCGGACACAAGCTCCACCATCAGGATCTTCGCTTCGACCGCGAGCCGTTCGAAGGGGCGGAGGCATGAGCGGCGTAGGCTCGTCGGAGTCGCCGGAGAGCGGAGGTGCCGGCTTGGCCGGTGCCGGAGCAGAGTTCAGCGGCGTAGGCTCGACGGAGCCGCCGGTGCTCAGCGGCGTAGGCTCGTCGGAGCCGCCCGGGATCAGCGGCGTAGGCTCAACGGAGCCGCCGGAGAGCGGAGGTGGCGGCTCGTCGGAGCCGCCGGCGAGCGGAACTGCGGGAGCGGAGCTCGGCGAACGCGAGGCGTGGCCGGAGGCGCCTGCGCTCCGAGGCGTGGACGAGGAGGTCGACGCCGAGGCGGAGGGGAAGGTGGAGGCGACCAACGTGAGCGAGCACGCCTCCGGCGAGTTCGCCGTGCCGGGTGGCTATGGGGTCCTCGAAGGCGCGCCGAACGGCGCCCGGCGCTCGGTCGGGATCGTGGTCAGTCGCTTCAACGGCGCCGTCACCCGCAGGCTGCTCGAGGGTGCGCTGGCGGAGCTCGACGAGGCCGGCGTGGCTCGCGAGTCGATCACCGTGATGCCCGTGCCGGGGGCATTCGAGCTCCCGCTTGCGGCGATGGCGCTCGCGAAGACGCGTCGGTACGCCTGCATCGTCGCTCTCGGCTGCGTGATCCGCGGCGACACGCCCCACTTCGACCTCGTTGCCGGCGAGGCGGCGAGTGGACTCCAGCTCGCGGCGCTCGAGACTGGCGTGCCCGTGTCCTTCGGCGTCCTCACGCTGGAAGAGGCAGCCCAGGCTGACGATCGCGTCGCGAAGGGCGCCGAGGCCGTGCGCACCGCCCTGGAAATGGCGGACGTTTTCTCCCAACTCCGCGCAGCGGCAGCCCGCTGACCACCGGTCGCTCGCGCTGCTGCGCGCACCCGGCTCTGCGGGTCTGGGCTAGCGCCCTAACCCCTCCGGCCGGGTGTGCGCAGCGACACGCCGGAGGCCAGCGAGCCAGGTAACGGTCTGTTGCTTGGGGTGCTACCCTTCCCCGCCGATGTCCAAGGTCTGCTCAGTCTGCGGCAAGAAGCCCTCGTTCGGGAACAACCGGAGCCACTCGATGGTCGCGACGCGCCGTCGCTTCGACTCGAACCTGCAGAAGATCCGGATCTTCGTCGAGGGCGTGAAGACGCGCGCGTACGTGTGCACCCGCTGCCTCAAGGCCGGCAAGGTGCAGAAGGCCGTCTAGCTCCCGCTCGGATCGCGCTCGACAAGCAACCTTCCTCGCCACGTTCTCGTCTAACGTCGCGGCGTGGAACGCGGACATCTCACCGGCCAGTCCGGTCTCGGGCGGGTCACGATCGCGAGCGATGCGATCGCGCAGATCGTGGGGCACACGGCGGCCGAGTGCTACGGCGTCGTCGGGATGGCGGGCAAGGGGCTGAAGCGCCTGCTCACGCGCGACCGGCTGACCCAGGGGATCGAGGTCTCCACGCGTGACGGCGGGCTCGCGCTCGACCTGTACGTGATCGTCGAGTACGGGCTGAACCTCGCCGAGGTGGCGGCCACGGTTCGCTCGCGCGTCGCCTACGAGGTCGAGCGGCTGACGGGCCTCACCGTCGCAGCGGTCGAGGTCCACATCCAAGACGTGCGGCGGTCCGCATGACAGAGCTCGAAAGAGCCAGGGAGCTGGCACGAGGATCGCTCGCGACGCTCGAGGCGAACCGGCGTCGCATCGACGACCTGAACGTCTATCCCGTCCCGGACGGCGACACCGGCACGAACCTGACGCTGACCGCGCGCGCGATCGTGGAGTCGCTCGAGGCCTCGACAGCCGCCGACCGCGCCGCCGTTGCCAAGGAGCTGACGCGTGCCGCTCTCATGGGCGCGCGCGGGAATTCGGGCGTGATCTTCTCCCAGATCCTGCGCGGCGCAGCCGAGGTGCTCGGAGAGCCGGGTGCGATCGACGCCACTCGGATCCGACGCGCCTTTCGCGGCGCGAGCGACGCGGCCTATCGGGCGGTTCGCCGGCCGGTCGAGGGAACCATGCTCTCCGTGATCCGCGAGCTCGCCGAGGAGAGCGAGAACCCACGGCACGCGGCGCTCTCGCCGCTCGAGCTCTTTCGCGTGCTCGTCGTGCGGGGCGAAGAGGCTCTTGCGCGGACGCCGGAGCAGCTCGCGGTGCTGCGCGAGGCGGGGGTCGTCGACGCCGGCGGCGCCGGTCTGCTCGAGATCGTGCGCGGGATCTCGGCAGCGCTCGCGGGGGAGCCCGTGCCGGAGGCGCCCGCCGAGGCTGGGCACGAGGCCGGGATCGAGGCGATCCACCAAGAGCTGTCGCTGTTCCGCTACTGCACCGTCTTCGTGGTCGAAGGCGTGGAGCTCGACGCGGACGCGCTCGAGGCGCAGCTCGAGCTGCTCGGCGACTCGCTGCTCGTCGTCGGCGATCCCACGGCTCTGAAGATCCACGTCCATACCGACGAGCCGGGTAGGGCGCTCGCGCTCGCGACCGCCGTCGGCACGATCGAGGGCGTCGAGATCGCCAACATGCACACGCAGACCGAGGAGCGCTCCGAGCGGTTGCTCGAGTCGGTGCCCGACGGTGGACCGGATCTCGGTCTGATCCTCGAGTCGGGCGTCGTCGCGGTCGTTCCCGGTGCCGGCAACCGGCGGCTCTTCGAAAGCTACGGCGCGACGCGCGTGATCGAGGGCGGGCAGACGATGAATCCGTCCACCGAGGACATCGTCAAGGCGATCGAGGCGACGCCCGCAACCGAAGTGCTCGTCCTCCCGAACAACTCGAATGTGATCCTCTCGGCGGAGCAGGCGGCGAAACTGACGACGAAACCCGTGCGCGTGATTCCATCCCGCTCCGTTCAGGCCGGGCTCGCGGCAATGGTTCGCTATCTCCCGTCTCTGAGCGCCGCCGAGAACGAGACCGCGATGCTCGAGGCGCTCGAGCAGGTGGCGACCGGTGAGGTCACGATCGCCTCGCGCGACGTCGAGCTCGACGGCGTCGTCGTGCGGAAAGGCTCGTATCTCGGTCTTGCCGGAGGCGAAGCGGTGGCATCGTCGCCCGACTTCGACGAGGTCGCCTTCGCCGTCGTGGAGCGGCTGCTCGGATCCGGTCGCGAGGTCCTGACGATCCTCACCGGCGCCGACGAGCCGGAGCTCGCAGGGATCCTGCGCCGACTCGAGGAATGTCATCCCGACGTGGAGCTGGATGTCCAACCGGGCGGTCAGCCGCACTATCCGCTCCTGCTCGCGGCCGAATAGGTGGACTCCGTGACCGCGCCGATCAGGATCCTGCTCGTGGAGGACAACGATGTCTTCCGCAACGCGCTCGAGCTCCTGCTCGGTCTCGAGGTGGGCCTCGAGATCGTCGGCGCGGTCACCGATGGCACGGCGGTCGTCGCGGCATGCGAGGCGCTCGATCCCGATGTCGTCGTGATGGATTTTCGCCTACCCGGGATGGACGGCGTCGAGGCCACGGCGGCGCTCCGAGCGAAGCGTCCCGAGGTTGCGGTCGTGTGCCTGACGGCGTCGGCCAGCCCGCGCGAGCTCGAGGCGCTCGCAGAGGCAGGCGCCGTCACCTGCCTCCGCAAGGATCAGCCGCTCGACGAGATCATCGGCGCGATCCGGGCGGCCGGCGAACCCACGACGAGGCCCGTCGGATGACGCTGACGAACGAGAACACAGCGATCGTAATGGACTCGACGGCGGACTTTCCGAGCGCGCAGGAGCGGTATCCGAACATGCGCGTCGTCCCGCTCTACGTCAACTTCGGCGCCGAGAGCTTGCGGGATTTCGTCGAGCTCGACCCGCACACGTTCTACGCGCGGCTGCGCACGGAGGCTGCGACTCCGACGACCTCCCAGCCGACGCCGCAGGACTTCCTGACGACCTACGAGGAGCTGTCCGCCTACGAGCGCGTCTACTCGCTGCACATCTCCTCGCGGCTCTCGGGCACCCACGGCAGCGCGACGCTCGCGGCTCAGGAGGCTGCCTCCCAAGGGGTCGGCGGCGATCGGATCCGCGTGATCGACTCCGAGTCGGTCTCCGTCGGGATCTCGATGCTGGCGCTCGGGATCCACCGGCTGCTCGAGGAGGGGACGACGGATGCGGAGATCGAGGCGCTCGCAGGGAGCTACGCGCAGCGCTCCGGCCTGCTGTTCACCGTCGACACACTCGAGTTTCTGGTGAAGGGGGGTCGAATCGGACGGGCGAAGGCGCTCGCCGGCAGCCTGCTCAACGTGAAGCCGATCCTGACCATCGCGAACGGCGAGGTCGTGCCGCTCACGCGCGTCCGAGGCCGCGGACGCCAGAAGGCGCTCCAGGAGTTCCGCCGCCGCTTCGAGGCCGCGACGACCGAGGAGGGCGATCTCCACGTCGGGATCGCCCACGCCGAGGCCGACGAGGCCGTTGCGCAGCTCCAGGCGCTCGTGCTCGAGGCCCGTCCGCAGGCCCAGATCGAGCTCGTGACGTCGCTCGGCGCCGTCGTCGGCACCCACGCCGGTCCCGGAACGATTGGCTTCTTCTGGTTCCAGGACTGAGTCCAGCCGGACCCGCTGCGATACTCGACCCATGCGCCGGCTTCCGCCCGGTTTCGCCGCCCTGGACCCGCCCGAAGGCGGCTGGCAGCCGACCCGCGGTCGCTTCCGGGCCGAGCGGCTCGAAGCGCCGGTCGAGACGCTACCGGGTGTCGGCCCGGCGCTGAAGAAGCGACTTGCGAAGCTCGGCCTCGAGCGGATCGGAGATTTGCTCTCCCATCGCCCGCGCCGCTACGAGGAGCCGGCGCCGGAGCGGCGAATCGCCGACCTGTTCGGGGAGGAAGAGGTGCTGATCGAGGGCGAGGTGCTGAAGACCTCCTCGCGCCACGGGCGCGGCAGGCTGCGGATCCTGACCGCTCAGATCGCGGACGGCTCCGGTCAGGTGACTGCCACCTGGTTCAACCAGCCGTGGCTGCAGGAGAAGCTCGTGGCGGGCACCCGGGTGCGGCTGCGCGGAACGACGAACCGGTACGGCTTCCTGGTGCGTTCCTACGACTTGAACGGCGGCGGCGCGACAGCCGATTACGCACCGGTCTATCCGGCGAGCGAGGAGATCTCCGCGGCGAAGCTGCGCGAGCTCGTCGCGGCCGCGCTCGCCCATGCTCGAGATCGTCCCGACCCGTTGCCGGCCTCCGTCAAGGGAGCACGCGCGCTGCCGCTGAGGGCGGACGCGCTCGTGGCGCTGCACATGCCGCGCTCGCTCGACGAGGCGGAAGCGGGGAGGCGCCGGCTCGCGTTCGACGAGCTGCTCGTCCTCCAGCTCGCGCTCGCGCGGCAGGCCGCGGAGCGGGAGCAAGCGGTCGCGGTGGCCCTGCCCGAGCCGGGCGGATTGATCGCGCGCTATCGCGCCGCGCTCCCGTTTACGCTCACCGAGCACCAGGAGGCGGCGATCGCCGAGATCGACGCCGACCTCGCCCGGACGACCCCGATGCAGC
This sequence comes from Gaiellaceae bacterium, assembly GCA_037720595.1. GTDB lineage: Bacteria > Actinomycetota > Thermoleophilia > Gaiellales > Gaiellaceae > Gaiellasilicea. Next base: position 24,519 of record JBBJLW010000035.1, read on the forward strand.
GGCTGTTGCAGGGCGACGTCGGCTCGGGCAAGACAGTCGTCGCGCTCTACGCGCTCCTACGCGCCGTCGAGGCCGGCCGGCAGGGCGCGCTGATGGCGCCGACCGAAACGCTCGCCGAGCAGCACTTCCTCACCCTCGAAGGGATCTGCGCCGAGCTCGGCGTCGCGTGTGTCCTGCTGACGAGCGCGCTACCGGCGAAGGAGCACGCCGCGACACGGGCCAGGATCGCCTCGGGCGAGGCGCAGCTCGCCGTCGGCACGCATGCGTTGATCCAGCGCGAGGTCGACTTCGCCGACCTCGCCGTCGCAGTCGTCGACGAGCAGCACCGCTTCGGGGTCGAGCAGCGCTCGGCGCTCGCGGAGGGTCGCTCTCCACACGTCCTGCACATGACCGCGACGCCGATCCCGCGCACGCTCGCACTCACCGTCTACGGCGACTTGGCGGTGAGCGAGATCGCGAAGCCGCCCGCTTCGCGCAAGCCGGTCGTGACGGCTTGGGTGACGGACGAGCGCAGCTCGGAGGCATATACGAGGCTTCGTGCGCACCTCGCGGAAGGCCGGCAGGCGTACATCGTCTGTCCGTTGATCGAGGAGTCGGCAACGAGCGACGCGCGCGCGGCCGAGCAGGAAGCCGAGCAATTGCGTGGCGGCGAGCTGAAGGGCTTCCGGGTCGGCTGTATGCACGGGCGGCTGAAGCCGGCTGCGCGCCGCGAGCTGATGACGAGCTTCAGGGCGCGCGCGCTCGACGTGCTCGTCGCGACGACAGTGATCGAGGTGGGCGTCGACGTTCCGAACGCGACGATCATGATCGTCCAGGAGGCTGACCGCTTCGGGCTCGCGCAGTTGCATCAGCTACGGGGCCGCGTCGGCCGTGGCACCGAGCAGTCCTTCTGCCTGCTCATCTCGCGGGCGAAGGAGGAGTTGACGGAGTCGGCAACCGAGCGGCTGACGGCGCTAGTCGCCTCGACGGATGGTTTCGAGCTCGCCGAGCGCGACCTCGAGATTCGCGGCGGTGGCCAGCTTCTCGGCGCCCGCCAGGCGGGACTCTCCGATCTCCACTTCGCGCGGATCACGAAGGACATTGGGCTGCTCGAGGCCGCTCGCAAAGCGGCGCGCACGCTGCCCGCGGAGACGATGGCCGCCGAGGTCGACGCGCTCCTCGGCGCGGCGGTGCACCTCGGGGAAAGCTAGAGGCTTGATGTGAAACTCAGGCACGCACGGCTGGTGTGCCAGCACGGCGCGGTTTCACTACGTGCCGCGCCCGATCCGGCGAAACCGCTTGGTCTGGCTCATCCTCACAGGCGCCCGAATTTCACATCAAGCTTCTAGGGCACGAGCTCGAACGCCTCGACGTGTGCCGGGCGGACGACCGAGAAGTGGCGGCGATCGAGGGTCGCGATAGTTGAGACGCCAAGCCGCTCGGCCGCCGCGACGACCGACGCACCGACAGTGCCGAGAGGTAGGTCGCCGTACTGCTCGACGAGCTCGGCGATCCGCAGCCAGTCGGACGGATGGACGGACTCGACAGTGAAGTTCCCGATGACGATGTCCGCGAGGAAGCTGAGCTCGGCATCCACGTGCAGGCGTCGGCCGACGAGATGGGACACCTCGGCGACGGTCAGGATCGGCACCACGACCAGGCCCCGAAACCTTTCGAAGAGCGCCAGGCAGCGTTCGTGGTCTGGGTCTCGGCGATCGATGAACGAGACGAGTGGCCCCGAGTCGACTACGACCGCCGTGGATCGCTCCATTCTTCGGCGAGGATCTCCTCGATCCGAGAGGCGATGCCGCTACCGTCACTCGCGCCGGCCCCGGCGGACAAGAACCGGCGACCGGGCCGGCCGCCGTTCGCATACAGGTCGAGCGCTTCGCGAATCACCTCCGAGAGCGTGCCATTGCGTTGGGCTGCGATGTGTCGCAACTTTGTGTCAAGTTCCTCGCTGATCTTGATCGTCGTCCGCTTCATGGGTATGCCAGCATACCACTCGTGAGAATCGTCGCCGGCAGCCGGAAAGGCGCCCGGATCGCGGCCCCTCCTGGGCTCGCGACGCGGCCGACCGGCGATCGCGTCCGCGAGGCCGCCTTCAACCTGATCGGCCCTCTAGACGGGGCGACGGTACTCGACCTCTACGCCGGCTCGGGTGCGCTGGGGCTCGAGGCACTGTCGCGCGGAGCGGCGAGCGCCACTTTCGTCGAGTCGGACCGCGCCGCCTGCCGCGTCATCTCCGAGAACCTGGTGAAACTGGGCTTCACCGGCGCGCGCGTCGCCTGCGCAGATGCGGTGTCGACGCTCCGAGGAGAGACGCGCTCCTACGACCTCGTCCTCGTCGACCCTCCCTACGAGCAGTGGGCCGAGCTCGAGTCGAGGCTGGCGGAGCAACTCTGCCGCGTACTCGCTCCCGACGGCCTGCTCGTCGTGGAGACGGACTCGCGAACCGAGCCGATACTGCCGCTCGCGCTTCGCACCTCCCGGCGGTACGGTTCCGCGCGGCTCACTCTCTTCGAGCACCCATGAGCGGTCTTATCGACAGCCGACGTCCCGATCGCGTTCCCGGCGCGTTTCTCGCGGTGCGAGGGATGCGAGGCGGCGCCGGCCAGGGGCGCGAGCGGTGATTACGGCGATCTATCCAGGGACGTACGATCCGGTCACGCTCGGCCACGTCGACGTGATCGAGCGCTCGGCCGCGATCTTCGACCGGATCGTCGTCGGCGTCGTGGGAGCTCCGCGCCACAAGACACCGATGTTCACCCTCGACGAGCGCGTCGGGTTCCTGCGGGAGGCGCTTGCCGACCTGCCGAACGTCGAGGTCGACGTCTTTTCCGAGCTGGTCGTCGATTTCGCGCGCCGCTGGCAGGCGAAGGTGATCGTCAAGGGCTTGCGCGTGATCTCGGACTTCGAGTGGGAGTTCCAGATGAACCAGCTCAACCGGCACCTCGCGCCCGAGATCGAGACGGTGTACGTGATGGCGAGTCCGCAGGTCAGCTTCGTCTCGTCGAGCGGGGTAAAGGAGATCGCCGCTTTCGGAGGAAAGGTGGACGAGCTGGTGCCGGAACCCGTGGCGCGCCGGCTTGCGGAGAAGTTTCCGAACGGCAGACCCGGCGCGCCGGAAAATCCACGAGAGTAAACTCTGGAGATCAATGGACGTTCTCGTTCTCATCGACAAGCTCGACGACCTCGTGCACAACGCGAAGGCCGTGCCCCTCACCGACCAGGTGAGGATCGACCGCGAGGAGATCTACGACATCCTCGACCAGATGCGCGCGACGATCCCGGAAGAGATCA
>JBBJLW010000057.1:0-9702 GCA_037720595.1 Gaiellaceae bacterium
TCTCCGGGCGGTGCAGGGCGTAGCGGTCGAACAGGTCGGCGAGGTGGCGGACGCCGGTGAAACGGCGCGCGCGACGATCTGGGTCAGGCTCGTCCGTAGTCCCGTTCAGGTGGGCGGCAAGACTCGCCAGCCAAGCTTCGGGCAGGGCTTCGTCGACGACATCGAGCAAGGGCCAAACGGCGCGCTCCGGAAGCCACGGGTCCCTATCCCCCTCGAGCCCTGACGCCACCATGACGGCGTCGCCCACCAGCCTCCGGGGCGATGGGAACTCGACGTTGGCGCACACCCCGTCGGCCCGCCCGGGCGTCGCGCCGAGGTGGGCCGACATGCGCTGGGTGAGCCAGCGCTCCATGCCGCGGGTGGGGACGGCAATGAGCTCGGGCGCGAAGGGGTCCGCCGGAGGTTCGTGCAAGAGCCCGCGAAGGGCGGCGACCAGGGCGTCGGCGCGTTCGGCTCGGTGGATGTGGAGCAAAGGGGGGTCCTTCGATCAGGCGCCGACGCGAGGAGTCAGCAACGAGCCACGGTACGGGTCGGTGACAGCCATCGAGATCTGACCTCCCGGTCGCCGCTCAGAAGATGGCGAACTCTCGGATGCCGCGAAGCTCGTCGGTCTCGAAGAGCAAGGACAGCAGGCTGCCCTCGAGCTCGGGATCAAGCGGTCCCAGGCAGTCCGACGCGAGCCCCTCATCCCCCAACCGTCGCCACGGTGCCAGCGAGGTAGTGGCCGAACTTGGAGAGCTGCGGCTTGCGGACGTCCCCGACGAAGACCGAGACCAGCGTGTCGGCGTGAACGACAAGCAGGCACTTGCGCCGGTCGATCCAGATGAGATTGGCGTACCAATCATCTGGGGCGGCGCGACGTCGGCCCCCTCGCCAGGGTCCAGCAGCTTGAGCAGCCGCGCCGTGCAACGGACGATCACCGCGCCACGGCATTGCCGTCACTCGCTGCCACGCTGAACTCGAGATGCTCGGCCTGCTCGAACTCGGCGACACGCAACACCACGCGCCTCGTCGTGGAGTGATCGACCTGCTCCTGCGCGCGGATGGTCGCGTACGGATCGCGGACGGCGCGAAGGAACGGGCGCGCGTCGGGGAGGTCGCTGCGAAGGTTCGCGACGAGGTAGAGGTAGAAGTGCGAGCGCACCTGATCGTTCTGCGCGGTCTTCCACTCGTTCCAGGTCATCCCTTGCGTTCGGGCGTGTTGCCCCGATGACTTGAGCTCGATCAGGCGATCGATCGGCTTCGATGAGCCAGGACGGAGGGTCAGGATGTCGCAGCCGGGCTGCTGCGGGTGGACTCCGTTCGCGGTGAGCTGGTGCATCGCCTGGTCGAAGGCCGTCGAGTGATGGCGAGCCGCCGCGATCAGCGCGGGGCTGGAGATGTCGAACACGCAGGCGTCGGGCTGATCGGCCTTCACGCCGGGATCGAAGATGCACGCCGTCGGCACGTCCGAGAAGAGCCGATTCACTTCGTAGGTCATCGCGACGAACATGCCGAGGGCGTCCAGTGCGCTGAGATCCGTACGGCCTCCGTACCCGGTCGTCGCGCCCGCCTTGGTCTGCGCCGCCGACCGTCGTGTTGACCGGGGCTTGCCGTTCGTCGCCTCATCTCCGGTCACGGTGATCGGCGTCCCGGCGATCAGCAGATCGGTCGCCGCATACAGCGGGGTCATTTCCACAGCACCCCCGTCCGCTCCCGGCTCGGGCTGCTCGGCCGGCTTCTCCTCGGCGTCGCCGCTGAGCTCCTTGGGTAGCGCGAGATCGCCGTCGGGCGTTGTCTCTTCCTCGGGCTCGAGTTGGTCAGCGTCGGTGATTGCGGAGACGAACGCCTCGAGGTCCGACGTGGCACCGGCCAGGGCGAGCAGTCGGCGCCGGGCGGCTTCATCCGGCGCACGGATGAGGGCGAGGAATGCTTCGAAGTGGCTTGCACCGAACGCTTCGGCAAAGGCCGTCGCGAGAGCTTCGGCTCCGTCGGCCGACGGAGGCCAGCCGTGCTCATCCCAGGTGACGAAGGCCCGGGTGGCGGCCGCTTCTGAACTCGTTTCCACGAAGGCCGATCGCTCGGCGAGTCCGGCGAGCGCGCGGTCATCGAGCTTGCATCCGACGTGGAGCTCCTGCACCGGGACCAGGCCCGCGAGGACGCGACGCAGCAAGGTGGCATCTCGTGCCTGGAGGGCCTCGGTTGAGCGCTCGGCGCTCAGGCGCGCGAGGATGAACGGAGCGAGCTGCTGTAGTCCGGCGCGGAAGCTCGCGAGCTCGGTGTCGTCGAGCGCCATTTCGCCCGGCTCGGGCTCCCAGTGCAACTGCTCTTCGAGGACGCGCACGTCGAACAGTCGGGTCAGCGGCACGCGTGGCCCGGGACTGGCATCGAGGACGAACGTCCAAAGATCGGACGGGTTGCCCAGCCGCTCTCGCGTGCCGTTGCGCTCTGCCCAGAGAGTGTCTGCGCTGGCCGCGAAGCGATAGCTCCCATGGCCGTCTTCCTGGAGCAGGGGTGCGCCTGAGAGCACGCTGGGCGGGAAACGCGCATCGGCCTCGCTACCGGGAAGCAGCTCGAGGAGGTTACGGTACGCCGGGCGGACGATCTCGCGCACGGTGGCGCGATCGGGATCACGTGCGTGGTCAGCGGCACCATGTCCTAAGAGCGTTGCCAGGCGATCGAGGACCGTGCGCGCGTCGTCGGGGCCGAAGCTCGAGGACGTGATCTCGTCGCGAACACCCAACAGCGAGCAGATCGGACGCGCTCGGATGGCGAACTCGCCCGCGATCTCAAGGATCGGCAGAAGCTGGCCTGCGTCGAGGTTGCCACGCCGCGAGGTGAAGCGGCGGTCGAGCTCACGGGTCGACATCCATGTGGCGGCGGGGCTCTTGGGCCCGTGCGTGGTGGGCAGAAACTGGCGGCGTCGGAGACGGTGTAGCCAGAGGTTGTCCCCGAGGCTGACAAGCTCGTCGTCCTGCGCCCGCGGCGGCTTGGAGCGCATGCTGGGAGCCTTGTCTGACGGAACGGCGGCGATCGTGATCTTGCTGAAGCGCTGAAGCTGGGCCCAGTTCTCGACGAGATGTGTGAGCAGAGCCTGCGCGCTGGTGCAATCGGCGTCGTTAGCAACGGCGCCCAGGACTTGGGCGAGGAACTCCAGGTCGTGCAGCTCGTAGAAGTAGGGCGTTGCGTCTTCGGTGGCGCGGCCGAGCTTCGGGTCAGCGCGCACGGTCGTGGCGTAGGCCAACCAAACATCTGCGTCTAGCGTCTTGAACGCCCAGCCCGTCGGTCGGCTGAGGTCCTTGGTCGTCAGCCAGCCCGACTGGCGGTCCTCAACGTCGAAGAAGTGGACGGGGCGTAGGGCGTGGTTGACACCGAGCCAGGTGAGAAAGGAGATCCACCGTTCCCGATGGTCGGTGTCTAGGGCTTGCTCCTCGTCCTCGTCGATGTCGACCTCGTCGTCCTCTTCGCCGTCTGCGTCGTCTTGCTCCTCCGCGGTCTTGCGCAGGTGCTCGTAGCGTTCGAGCAGCGGAACGAGCAGCGCGGGGCTTGCGAGGAACGGCACTTCGGGCGGCGCTTGTCCCGTGGTCGTGATGGCGTCGGTGATGACTTCCACCGAGGCATCAGCGATCCAGTCCTTGCCGAAGTACACGCGGTATGCCGGCTGCCAGCTCAGCTCCCCTGACGCGTCCGCGCGGCACGGAACGGGAAGGCGCGCCAGGTTGAACAGCGCGCGGTTCGGGCCGAGACGCTCATAGGGCAACGGCGCGCTCGGGTTCGGGGTCCGGCCGGAGAGCTGGCAGACCGCGGCCACAACCTCGGTGCGGCGCAGAGAGTCCCACTCCTGCGGGCGGCCGCCCTCGTCGGGCAGGGTCAGAGCTGGAAGGATGCTGCTGCGCATCACGTCTGGGAACTTGAACTCGCGTACGCCGAAGAGCGCCTGCCAGACAGCCAGCTGGCTATGCAGGAGCTCCTGACGCTGCTTGGGCACGAGATCGCCCCAACAGAGGTCGCGAGAGAGGAAACAGAGCCCTTCAAGTGGGATGGCTCCACTCAGCGCCCTGGGCGGATAGAAGCAGTCACGTTCGGCCACGGAAACGCGCCGTAGCTCGCCGGCCGCATCGCCATCGGTCGGGAACAGCTCGGCCTCGCGCACCGCAGTCTCAAACTCCCCGCGCTCATATGGCAACAGGCCGCTCCACATGCGTTCGAGCGTGTGCAGCACTGGGTCGACGAAGACGAGCTCGGACTCGTGCAACCCGAGGTCGACGTCCGAAAGGTCCGCATCTGCGAGCAGGCCAGGTGCCGCTGACACGTTTAGCGCGGCGGCCCCATGATCGACCAGCACGAACGCGGATCGTCCCGCGCAGAGCTCGGGTTCCGGGAAGACCCGGTCGTCGAAGCTCGCGTCATCGGCCAACAGGGAGCGGAACATGCTTCCGGCTGCGGAGTCATCGGCGAGCGGCGGTACGACGATCTCGGCCAGGGATAGCCGAGTGCCGGGCGGCGTCGGGACCAAGGCGGCGTCCGCAAACGCATCACGCATCGCATCAACCAGGACCTGACCCGTTCGCGTGGCGGCCGCGTCACCTGGCTCGGCCGCGCCACGGTTGAGGAGGCTGAGCACTTCGGGGTCTGTCGCGCCGAGGTCGAGAAGCGCAGGGACGAGGCCATGGGCGAAGACGCGAGATGCCTCTGCAAGCAGCCACCCGTTGTAGTCGTCCGGATCGGACGAGACACGGACTTCCTGCCGTGACAGGTCAGCGCTGAACGCCCCGTTGATCACGATCGGGTACGGGCAGGTCTCGCCCGTTGGCAGGAAGACATGCAGGACCCGGGCGGCCTGCTCGACCTCGACTGGCCGCTGGTCGTGGAGCCGAACCGCCACCGAGACCTCACTGAGCTCGACGCCGCTCCAGGCGTACTCGTCGAGGCCCCCGCGATGGTCGCCGATCTCTAGGTCGTCGTCGTGGGCGACCAGGAAGGACCGATCGTCTGCGTGGTCGGCGTCGACGTCGACGCGGTACAGCCCGGTCCTCGAGAGGCCGGCAACGGGCGCCCAATCGCAAGTGTCGGCGACGGTGCGGGTGATCGTCCAGCGGAATGTCTCGGTCCGATCCTCGGTATCGACCTCGACATCGATGCGTCCGAGGTGCTTGAGGAACAAGATCGCCGTCACCGGGAGATCGATGAGTCGGTCGGCGAGCTTGCTGCGCTGGTCTGGCCCGAGATCCGTTCGCAGTGGGAAGCGGAACAGCGTCCGGACACCGGCTGATTGCGCCTGCTTCCACTCGGCGGGCAGGTCATCGAGTGTGGCCGGAAAGCGCATCGCGGGCACGCGCGCAGGTACCGGCTCGCCGATCTCGCGCATGAGGGCGGTCACTGGTTCAGTTGCGAGATGTCGACCCAGGCGAAACGCGTAGGTCTCGGAGATGACTTCGGGCGCGTCGGTGATCTCCAAGACCGATTTGAACCCCATGCCCTTGTGGCCGATTGAGGCGCGCTTGCGGTTGACGGCTCCGCCCTTGCTGCTGGCTCCGATCCCGCATAGGCCGCGGACGTCGTCGTCGTCGAGTGGTCGTCCGGAGTTGCCGACCCAGAGGTCGGTGTCAGTCAGGCGAACGAAGATCGCGTCGTGCGTGCCCGGGTTGTCGGCCATCGCATCGTCGGCGTTCTGGAGTAGCTCGTAGACGATGCGCCCGCGGTAGTCATGGCCGATCTCTGCTTCCTGACCGACGTCTTCGCGCAGGCGGATCGGGCTCGCCCGGTAGACGGCCACATTCTGGTCGCAGATCGACCGAACGAGATCGTCGGCTGTCACGTCGCGCCGAGTTCTCGGACCGCTGAGGGATCGAAAGCGAGCTCGACGCCGCTGCCAGGGTTGAGGACGATGGGGATGGCGCCGAACCCGTCCGGGAAGTTCTCCAGCGTGAGGCGGACACGCGGCGTGCCGGCGCCGCAGAAGGCCTCGAGGCGGGGGATCGACGTGAACAGCGGAACGTGGGCGTCGCCCTGCGCGTCGCCGATCGTGGCGAGGGAGAGCGAGTTTTCGGCATCGCCCGGTCCTCGCGGGATCAGGAGCTCGGCACGTAGAAGCGCGTCAGCGAGTGCGACGTCCAGCCCGCCACGGGCGTGTGCGCGGGCGATGAGCACCTCAAGGGCGTCGTGGCTGACGCTGTGGCCAGGCCACGTCAGCTCGGTGACGTGCTCGAAGAGTGCCGCGGCGATCTCGATCGGCTCGAGCCGGACCCCGCTGTCTCCGTCGATCGGATCGGCGTGCGAGACCTCGTTGCGCAAGACCGCGGCAGGGATGCCGCCGGGAAGCGCCGAGCACGTCGCGTCGCGGCCCTTGTGACGACACAGCGCGCACTGGGAGATGCGCAGGTCGCCATCCGTCCACGTGAGGCGTTGCCCGAGGGTGCTCGTCACGGCAGGATCTCCAAGTGCAGCCGCATCGGCGCTTCGTTCGTCGCGGCCTCGGCCGACAGGACGCGGAACCTCGTGCCGCGCGCAAGGAGCAGATCGGACTCGTTGTTGTCGTTGGTCTGGAAGATCGGGAACGCCCTGGTGCCGGCCGGGGCGGTGATGCGGGATCGGATGCTCTTCTGACAGGTACCCCTCGGCGACAGCAGGGTCGAACGTGACATCGCTTCCTATCGCCGAGGCCGTAACGACCAAGTACGAGACGCTGTTCGAATCGGCATGATCGGCGGTTTGTGCAGATCCTCGCGTTCTCCCCTGGGATGCCCCCGCGGACGCGCGGCCGTGGCAGTTGAAGCTGCATGGCTGCGCGAGCCGGCCGGCGTCGATCGTGCTGTCCCCCACGACTACCCGCGCTTCGAAGGCGAGGGCGTCGCGCTTGCTGGGATCGTCCAGGCGATGCTGCTGACGCGCACATGCTGTTCGTCGCCTACTCGCCGTCGGACGACAGCTGTCAACGCGTCGTCCCTCAGGTGCGAACCGGATCGCTCCGAGCGATCGCTCGGCGGACGCGATGTTCGGCACGGCGCTGACGCCCCCCGGGCGCCGTCGCTCGGCGACGATCAACGTGCAGTTCGTAACGACGGCGGGCGCGGATGGCGACGATCCGCGACGGACGGCGACCGTGCTCGCTGGACAAGGGCACGCGCGACCAGCTGGGAATCCTTACTCGTCGTCTGCGGGTCTGTGAGTGCCGTCGGCCACGTGTCCGCGAACGCCGACGCTACCGGCGGTGGACGACGGCTCGCGCGGCGATCAGTCGATCGGCCTCGCCTCGACCGAAACGAGGTCGTCGGACTCGCGCAGCGGCGGAAGACCCTCGTACATCCGCTCGCGGGCACCCTCAATGTCTTCCGGGGCGAAAACCGCTTACGCCGCTCGACAACTTTGGCATGCAGGAAACCTCGTTGCTCCCAGCGGCGGATGTGTTCTCGCTCACACCGAGGGTGCGAGCAGCATGACGGACCTGCATCAACTCTGCCATCCGGTCCTCCCTCGTCAGACGAGGTTAGGGGAGATGGCGAAGACGTTACAGACGGCGTACGTGGTGGACTTTGTAGGACCCGAGGTGAGCGGCTGAGACTCGGTTCCGGACATAGTCGGCCGCGGCATCCCGCGCCTCCGATTCGCTGGAGCTGCCCCACGGCCATCTCACCGACAGCCACAAGGCCCTACGACGACGGTAGGGCCAGCAGCCGCTCCTGGTCGATCAGGAGCCGGAAGTGGCGGGCCAGTCCGGCTGCCAACGTGCGGTCGCGCGAGAGCACACCCAGCTCGAGGTTGCGGTCAAACGCGGCCTCGGTGAGGTTGGCCGAGGTGACGAACGCTGCCGAGTCATCCACCACCAGCGCCTTGGCATGCAGCACGCCCTCGGCCCCTGCCGGCTCCAGCGAACGGGGGTCATAGACGACGACCGGACGACGCTCGCCTGGCCAGTCCCTCTTCCAGAACCTGTCGGCGAAGCGCTTGACCAGTTCAGCGGGGGCCGAGCTGTCGTTCGCCCGGCGTTGGATGTTCAGCAACAGGGTTACCTGGAGCTGGGGAACCGCCTCCATCCGCCGAGCGATGTGCTTGAACGCTCTTGGCCCGTCGTAGAAGGCGTACGCACTCACCCAGACCGAGTGCTGCGCGCGATCAACCAGCTCCTCGAACACGCGCCGGGTGTCGCGGGCATGCACGCCGGGCACCTCCGGTCCCGACCACACGAGCTCCGGGCGGTCCACCGAGCTCAGCGCGGCGTCCGCGGCCTCCAGCGCGAGAAGGACGGCCGCTGGAGACAGCCCGCGCGACTCCAGGGCATCGAGCGCTTCGCAGACCTGATCGGCACCCTCGCCGCCCCCGAGCACCGAGCGCAGGGCAACCACCCGATAGGGCGGCGCCACCACCCCACTGCGCAGTGCGGTGAGCAGCCGCTCGCGCCGGTGCGCGGGCAGGCCGAGCAGCGGCTCGAGGCTCACGCCACCGCGGAGAAATACGCCGCGTCTGGAACGGCCAGGGTGGGCACGACCAGCGCGCGGTCGAGCAGGTCGTTGCGCATCTCGCACGAGGTCTCGGCCACCAGCGCACAACCGTGGCAAGCCGCGCCGTGGAGCCAGCGACCCTCCATGCCCTCCTCGGGCGAGTGCTGGGCACAGACGGGGTCGTTGGAGCAGAGTGCTCCGGCTCGCAGTGCCACGCACAGGTGGGCGTCAATGTGCCGCGCCTGCTGCACGAGCCCGCCGAGCGTTCCCTCGGCGTCGGGGCTCGCCGTGTAGAGCATCAGGCCGTAGCGCTTGCCGGCGGAGTCGATGTAGACGCGCTCGCGGATCGAGCTGGCGGGGTAGCCGCAGGTCAAGGCGAGGGCCTGCATCAGCAGGTGCGAGAGGGTGTGCAGCAGCACGTACGGGCCGCCGGGGAACGGTCGGTCCAGCTTGCGGCGCTCGGCCCAGCGGCGGTGGCCTTCGGCGAGGGAGCCGAGGCGCTGAATCACCGGGTCGTGCCCGAGCCAGGCGTCCACGGCGCTCGCATCCAGCGCGAGGAAGACGCCCTCGCCACGGTTCTCGACCGCCGGGTACCAGCTCGGGGCCAGCGCTAGTGCCGCTCGCTCCACGTCCGTGTCGTACTCCCCGTTGATGTCGGGCATCACGGCCTCGAAGCGCGTGAAGCCCACCAGCGCGAGCACTTCGCGCAGCCGGTGCAGCTGGACCACGCGCTCGATCCCGGCGGTGAGATCGGATCGACGCCAGACGGCCTCCGGCAGCCCGCGCGCGTGGAAGTTGGGGTCGACCGGAACGTCGTCGCCGTAGCCGTCGGGGGCCGCGAGCAGCGCGTCGAGCTCGACCTCCTTGACCGGCCGCTCGCCGGCGCCGCCGGAGCGGATGCGCTCGATCGCCTCGAGGACGACCTGGTCGGAGTGGCCGGCCAGCGCGGTCGCCACATCTGGGGCCTTGCGAAACGCGGCGAGCGTCGTCGGGCCATCCACAGCCTGAAGCAGGCTCCAGACCTGCTCCACCGCCGTCCGCACCGCCGACCCCGCCTCGGGAAGCGAGAGCGCGCTCAGCACCTGCGGGAAGTAGGCGTTCGCGGCGGTGCGGATCAGCAGCCGGCTCTGCAGGCCACAGGTCTCGCTCGCATGAGAGCCCAGCCACGGCCGGTCGCCGTAGCACGGCCCCAACGGTCCCGGCTCGGCCGCCTCGCGCAGCGGCCGCGAACCCCCGCACTCGCAGCGCACGGTCAGGTCGCCCAGGTCGCCGCCGGTGCCGCGTT
>JBBJLW010000058.1:0-9636 GCA_037720595.1 Gaiellaceae bacterium
TCGACTGCGTCGGGATCACCGACGAAGACGTTGCGCTCAAGGACGTCAACCCTCAGAACGCCGACCCCAGCCGTCCGTTCCAGGACCTCCTGCGCGACGTCGGCATGGACATCGCCGACGACAACGCCTTGACCTCGGTCGCCGTGCGCCTCGTGCGCCTGAGCAGGAAGCTGAGTGCGACTGAGCGAGCTGAGTTCGCGAAGGCCACAGGTGGGCGGAACATGCTCGAGATCGCCCAGGCAGTGCGCGAGGCCGCCGACCCCGAGCGCCAGCTCGAGGTGGCTCAGGAGACCACGAGCTCAGAGGACCCGAGCGAGGAGGAGATCAAGGCGGCGCGCGAGGAGCTCGTGAAGGTGGCGGTTGCCGAGCTGCGCCGCGGTCCGGTCCGCCAGAAGATCGAGGAGCTCCAAGCCGAGGTCGACCAGTACATCCACATCGGCGGCGCCGACCAGCTGCTCGAGGCCGGCTTCGTCGGCGGCAAGGACGCAGCCGAGGACGTGGTCTCGACCTGGCGGCGGTTCATCGAGGAGAACCACGACGAATACACCGCCCTCAAGGCCCTCTACTCGGAGCCCTACCGCCGGCGCCCCACCCTTGCTGAGATCAAGGAGCTCGCCACGGCGATCCGCCGGCCACCCCTCAACCTCACGCCCGAGCGCGTCTGGGGCGCCTATGAGCGACTCGAGCAGGACCGTGTGAGGGGCCACGGCGGCAAGCTCGACGCCGATTTGGTCCGGCTCGTCCGCTACACACTGGAGCAGGATGACGAGCTCATCCCCCACTCTGAGGTGGTCGCCCTGCGCTTCGAGATCTGGCTGCGCGAGCAGGAAGCCGACGGCCGCAGCTTCACGCCCGAGCAGTTGCGCTGGCTCGAGATGGTCCGCGACCACATCGCGGCCAGCATGAGCTTCGACCCGGCCGAGGACTACGGACCTCCTGCCCTTCGCGGAGGAGGGCGGGATCACGGCCGCCTACGAGCTCTTCGGCTCGAATCTCCGGCCGCTGATCGACGAGCTGAACGAGCAGCTGACGGCGGCGTAAGGGTGTCGTTCAGTACACCGATCACCGAGCTCATCGAGCGCAACAGCAATGGGCTGCTGGGCAAGCACGAGAGCTGGGAACGGGTACGGCTTGGTGACGTGGTAACGGTTCAGAACGGCGCTGCGTTCCGTTCTGAGCACTTCAACAGTGGGGGCCAAGGCGTGCCCCTCCTGCGCATCCGCGATGTCGTCCGAGGCGCGACAGATACCTGGTACGACGGTCCCTATGAGGCGGAGTACGTCGTCCAGCCCGGCGACCTAGTTATCGGCATGGACGGAGACTTCAATCACAGCCTATGGAGCGGGTCCCCTGCACTGCTGAACCAGCGCGTCTGCCGACTCATCTTTGACAGCGACAAGATCCTGAAGCGCTTCGTTCTGTACGCCCTTGGCGGCTATCTGCAGGCGACAAACGACTCGACGTCCTCGGTCACCGTCAAGCATCTCTCATCGAGAACCGTGGCAGACCTTCTGCTACCGCTCCCGCCTCTCCCCGAGCAGCGCCGCATCGCCGAGGCGCTCGAGTCACAGATGACCTTTCTGGCACGCGGCGTCGCTGATCTTCGGGGTGCCTTGGCTAAGTTGCCGCGCCACGCAGAGTCTGTACTCGCGGCTGCCGTTTCGGGAAGGCTTGTGCCCAACGACTTCGCCGACGCTGCTGGGAGCGAGCTCCTCAGCGAGGCTCTGACTCAGCGCCAAGTGCGTTGGCAGCGCGAGGGGTTGGGACGATACTCCGACCCCTCCCCCCCTACTAGACCTCCTGCGGACGTCAAGCTGCCGCTCGGGTGGACATGGGCGAGTGTCGATAAACTCTCAATCGGCGTTCAGTACGGGAGCTCCGCTAAAGCCAGCCCTGATGGTCCGGGCGTTCCCGTTCTCCGCATGGGCAACATTGTCGAAGGGTCGCTTAGCTTCTCCAAGTTGAAGTACCTCCCCGCCGACCATTCAGAGTTCCCCGGCCTCCTCCTGCGAGACGGGGACATCTTGTTCAATCGTACGAATAGTCCCGAGCTGGTCGGGAAGGCAGCGGTGGCACGGGGTTTGCCGGATCCGTGCTCCTTTGCCTCGTACCTGATTCGCGTGCGCGTTATCCCCGAACTCGAGCCTGAGTTCCTCACCTACTACTTGAACTCCGCTTACGGACGCGCTTGGGTACGCGAGAACGTCACTCAGCAGGTCGGCCAAGCGAACATAAACGGATCGAAGCTTCGCGCATTGACCATTCCGCTGCCGCCAAGAAGCGTCCAGCGCCGGATCCGGGACGAGGTAGAACGCATCTTCTCTACGAGCGGCGCTCTACGTGGCTCGCTCGAGGTGGCAGACGTCCAATCCGCCTCGCTCACGCGCTCTCTGTTGAGAGAGGCGTTCAGTGGTCGCCTTGTGCCCCAAGACCCTTCTGACGAGCCGGCAAGCGCGCTGCTGGCGCGCGTCAAAGCCGAGCGATCCGAGCGGGAGGACGAGCGCCGAGCCGAGCGCCCTAAACGACGGGGCAAGCAGCAGAAAAAGCGCGGTTTGGTCCGCATGGAGAGCTAATCATGAAGCAGCCCATGAGCGACCACTCTCGTCAGCTCGTCGCGAAGCTCTGGAACTACTGCCAGCTGCTGCGCGACGACGGCCTCTCCTACGGCGACTACGTCGAGCAGCTCACCTACCTGCTGTTCCTCAAGATGGCCCACGAGCGCACAGAGCCGCCGCGCTCGGAGCCCTCGCGCCTACCTGCTGGCTATGACTGGCCGTCGCTGACCAGCAAGTCAGGGCCCGAGCTCGAGGCCCACTACATCGCCACGCTGCAGCGCCTCGGCGAGGAACCGCGGTTGCTCGGCCTTATCTTCCGCAAGGCTCAGAACAGGATCCAGGATCCGTCGAAGCTGCGACGTCTAATCGTCGACCTGATCGACTCGGAGACCTGGACTGGAGTCGACGCCGACGTCAAGGGCGACGCCTACGAGGGCCTGCTCGAGAAGAACGCCGCCGACACGAAGTCGGGCGCCGGCCAGTACTTCACGCCGCGCGCGCTGATCAACGCGATGGTCGACGTGATGCGCCCGCGGCCCGGCCAGACGATCGGCGACCCGGCCTGCGGCACCGGCGGCTTCCTGCTCGCCGCCCACGACCACATCTCCCACAAACATCAGCTCGATCGCGACGAGAAGCGCTTCCTGCGCGACCAGACCTTCCAGGGCATCGAGATCGTCGACAACACCGCTCGTCTGTGCGCGATGAACCTCTTTCTGCACGGGATTGGTGGCGCCGCAATCGACGCCACCCCGCCGATTGAGGTCCGCGACGCCCTGCTTACGCAGCCTTCGGAGAAGGTTGACATGGTGCTCGCCAATCCTCCCTTCGGCAAGAAGAGCTCAATCATGATGATCGGCGAGGACGGGCGCTCGAGTTCAAGCGCGGAGACGATCGCGCGTGAGGACTTCTGGGCGACTACCTCCAACAAGCAGCTGAACTTCGTTCAGCACATCCGTTCGATGCTCAGGATAGACGGCGAGGCCGCCGTTGTTGTGCCGGACAACGTGCTGTTCGAGGGCGGTGCGGGCGAGATCGTGCGCCGGCGCCTGCTCGCCGAGTGCGACGTCCACACCCTGCTGCGCCTGCCGACCGGCATCTTCTATGCGCAGGGCGTCAAGGCCAACGTCCTCTTCTTTACGCGTAAGGCTGCCTCCTCGACACCTTGGACGCGCCAGCTCTGGGTCTACGACCTCCGCACCAATCAGCGCTTCACCCTCAAAACACGGAGCCTCAAGCGCGAGGACCTCGATGACTTTGTCGCCGCCTACCGGCCCGGCGAGCGAGAGAAGCGCGAGAAGTCAGAGTGCTTCAAGCGCTGGAGCTACGAGGAGCTCGCCGAGCGCCCCGGTCTCAACCTCGACATCTGGGCCGGCGTCCGCGATGAGTCCTTCTCCGATCCGGCGCTGCTGCCGCCGCCCGAGGTCATCGCCCAGCAGATAGTCGAGGACGCCACGGCGGCCATCGAGGCTTTCGCGGCGGTGGCCGCCGAGCTCGGTGACCGAAGCCGTGACGACCTCTCGGGGGCGGTCGAGCGCGAGTTGGACGCCGTAGAGGCGCTCATCTCGCACGAACCCGTGGGCTAGCCATGCCCTCACCCGAATGGAATAGCGCAGAGGCTCGGGTAGAGGCGCTGCTGGGGGCGGCGGGATGGGAGGTGAGTCGGGCCAAGGACGAAGGTTCGGGGCCGCACGTCCTACGTGAGCACCGCCCTGGTGTCGGCGGGATGGTCATCGACTTCGGACTTTTCGTTGGGGAGCGGCTGGTTGGCATAGTCGAGATATCACCGCGGCTGTCGGACTCCGTTGCGCACCACGCCCGCCGACTCTGGGATCTGCTTGAGCAGTCGGGCCGGTTCGAGACCGGTGCGCGATCGGGCGCGGCGCGGACGACGGCGGGGAGATCGGCGTCTACCACGACCTCTTCCAACCCCAGCGCGAGGACGCGGTACGCCGCGCGCTGGACGACTTCACCCCGGCGGGAATGACCGCCAGGATCCTGTTCGCCAGCTAGAAGGAGCACCGATGCACGGACACTTCTCACGCGTGAGGTTCGACCAGGCCGACAGGTTCTCCGCGGTCGTCGCGCTGCAGGGCCGTATCAGCGTGGAGGCCGATCACAACGAGCACACCGCGATCCTTCAGCACTACCTGCGCACGCTCGTGACGGACCTGCTCGGACGCCACGCGTGGCCGGCTGACAACGCGGGCTTCGAGGTCGCCTTGGTGCTCGACGGCGCCGACGTGGAGGATCTGACGATCGGCGCCGGCCGCTGCTACGTCGAGGGAGTCCTGGTCGAGAATCCCGCCCCGGCGCGCTTCTACGACCAGCCCGACGCACGGTTCACCCCTCGCGAGCACAAGCTCCCCGACAAGTACCCGTACTACGTCTACGGCGAGGTCTGGGAGCGGCTCGTCACCTTCGTTGAGGAGCCCGCGATCCGCGATGTCGCGCTGGGTGCAGGTGGCCCCGATTCCTCGGCCCGGACCAAGGTGGTCTGGCAGGCCCGGCACGGCGAGCAGCTGACCGGGGCCAACGTCCCCAAGACGGTCGCCACCGCGCTGAAGCACTGGGAGGCCAAGGTGGAGCCGGAGCTGCTCGGCGAGCCCGCGGGCACGCTGACCGTGCACGTCGCCGCCGGCAAGGAGGACGAGCTCTGTGCGCTGGCGCCGGAGGCCGGCTACCGCGGTCTCGAGAACCAGCTCTACCGCGTCGAGATCCATGCCGGAGGAGCCCTGAACGACGGTGCCGCCGGCGCTACGGTCGCGTCATTTAAGTGGTCGCGGGACAACGGCTCGGTCGTCTTCCCGGTGACCGGCGGGGCCAAGGGGAAGGTGGTCACCGTGGCAAACCTCGGTCGCGACGACCGCTACTCACTCGATCTCGGTGATTGGGTCGAGTGCGTCGACGACGCGAGCGTGCTCAACGGGGAGCCCCTTGCGCTGCTCAAGGTCATCCACATCGATCCCGTCGACCTGGTGGTCACGTTGGACGCGGCGCCCGAGCGCGAGTTCGGGTCCGACCCGAAGCTGCACCCGCTCCTGCGGCGGTGGGACCAGCAGCCGCCGACCCGGGCGGACGGTGCCGGGAACCTGGTTCCCGGCGGTGCCGGAAACGCGCTCGAGGTGGCGGCCGGCCAGATCGCGCTCGAAGACGGGATCTCCGTCAGCTTCGCCGGGGGCAACTACCGCGGTGGGGACTACTGGGTCGTTCCCGCGCGCGTGGGGGCCGAGTTCGAGTGGCCGAGGGACGACGCGGGCTTGCCGCTGTCGCGCCCGCCCAACGGGGTGCGGCGTAGCTACGTGCCGCTGGCGCTGGTCACGGGCCCCGCGAATGGCGATGTCGTGGACCTGCGGTCGAAGCCGTTCGCGCCATGAGCTGACGCCTGGCCCCAGCCGTGTCCGCTCAGTGCAGCTTGATCACGCGGCGAACCATCGGACGACCTTCGACGACCACGATCACCTGGACGACCGCGCTCGAGTGGTGCGGCAGGCTGTTGGCGAGCCGCACGGCGATGCCGCTGATCGTGTCGAAGACGCTCTGGAGATCCTCTGCTTCAGAGTAAGCCGAGTTGATCAGGATGTCGACCGAGAAGCGTTTCGCGCTCTGGGCGGCGTCGAGCCGGCCCGCCAGCTCGCGCGCGAAGTCCCTGGCTTTGTTGAAGGAGTTGGCGAGCGGCTTGCCGCGAGCGGACTGCGGGATGAGAGCGGCGTCGTCCAGGCTTGCGATCACCCGCGTCGCTTCCCCCCAGCGCTCCGGCATTGGCTGCTCCGCCTTGTACGGGGACGGCGTCCCAGGCGTGTTGATCTTCGGGCCCGGGGTGAGCTCTTCACCCTCGACCGTCGTTGCGGGAGGCCCTCCGGCGGGTGGCTGCTCGCGGACGTGCTGGTCCTTCGGGCTCTCCTGGACGGGCGTGGCCGCCTTCTGCTGGATCGCGTTGTCGATCGCGCCATGAAGGGCCCTCTTTGTCGCGTCGTCGAGGGGCTGCTTGGCGAGATCGGGAGGCGAGCGCCGGGCCCGGCGAGGATCATGAGCGCGTGCCAGATGACGGGTGAGGGACGGAGGGAGCGGCCGGGTTGCGCGTTCAGGACGCGTGTGAGGAAGTCGGTCAACGAGTCCTCGATCTCCTTCTCGGTGGCTCGATCGCCGGCCGGCTTGTCCGGCAGCCCTGTGGGGGCATCCGGGGTCCCGACCGGCTGGCGCTGAATCGCTGGCACGGCCGCCGCTCGGGACAGGCGCGGCGAGGCATCGCGCGACGCACGCTCGGCCGCTCGTTCGGATTCGTCGCCGGGCCCGCTGATCGTCGGGAGCCGGCTCGTGGCATCGCGTTGCTGAACGACGTGGGCGAGCTCGTGTGCGAGCGGGCCTCCGCCGAGCGGACGGCCTCGGCTCTCGTGTGGACCCTGACATCGCTGAAGTCGCGTCCGAAGCGCCTGGCGAGCGGATGCACATGAACATGAATACGGCTGCCGACATCCTGCGGCGACGCGGGGTACCGGTCCGTTCCCGTGGGGGAGGAGCTCCGCGCATCCCCGATGCCGAGCTGGACGAGGTTCGACGCCTCTACACCGAGGAGGGGCTCACGATTGAGCAGCGCCTCGGACTCAGTCGCCACCAGGTGCAGAAGCGGGTCGAGAGGTCGGGAGTCACGCGCCGGACGCGGGCCGACTCGGGGGCTATCCGCCGGTCGCACAGAGATGGTGGTTGAACCGCGAGCATCAGGCGGTCGCGCGGGGTAGTCAGTCGATCGAGCAGGCCGGAAAAGGCGCCGCAGGATGGTCTCTACGAGCCACCGAGGCTGGGGATCGTTGCGCTCACCGTGTGCCGGTCGCTAGGGTGCGAAGAAGGGTGCCGAACGGGCTTCCCTCTGCCAGGGGGCCCCCGGGAACCCGAGGAACGCTGTCACCAACCTCACGGTCTGGCGCATCCGCAGCTGCGATCGAGTGCTACGGACGAATTTCGCTGCACACGAGGGATTATCACCGCTCGATCCTCCTCTTGGACCGGCCTGGGTCCCGGAATAACGCCATTTGGCGCCCCCGAAGCTGCCGCCGTGAGGTCCAAGATCGGCCGAGTTCGGCGAAGTTCGACCCGGATTTGGCCGCTGCAGGGATACCCCGGCTGAGTAGAGCGGGGCGCCTACAGGGTTAAGACGAGCCGCACGGCTCGCTCCGCCTACTACTGCAACTCGACTGTGAGGAAAAGGATATGGACAGCAATCAGCCCTGCGTAGAGTTAAGCGAAGAGGAATGCCGTCGAGAGCCCCTCATGGCCGCCGTCTTCGCGGCCGACAACGGCATCCGAGCCGCCACGTGGCTGTGGAGGACCATGACTCCCGCGCAGCGGGCTGATTGGCAGGCATACGTGAGCCGCTGCAATTGCTTGGCCGAGATCCCCGGATGGTGCGTGGCGACCAGATAGGCCGCCCAAAACCACGTACGCAACGGCATCCGTGTGGCGTGCATCACCGTCCCCGCCGTCGCGGAGGTCTGTTGGCCACATTCCTTGCACTGCCACAGCAGCCGACGCCGGTGCATCTCGCCGGCGCGAGCGAACCCGCATGCCGGGCAGACGAATCCGTCCGGCCAGCGCGAGGCGAACAGGTATTCGCGGCACGCCTCCTCGGTCGCGAAGCGCTCCTGGAACTCCAAGATGCTCAGCGGGTACGAGGGACGCGCCACCTCGCCAAGCTAGGAATCAAGCCAGACGGAACGAACCGGATACGCATCAGCTCCCTTGGACAATAGTCAATCGCTTGGCAGGGATTCCGTCGACTTGATCGTGATGATTGCACCGGCAATCTCGCCGGCCAGCTTGCCGGCCGGGTCACCGGTGGGACTGCAGCCTCGCGATGACTTCGAGAGTCGGGATCTTCGCGGTGCGGCTGATCTGTTCGATCAGAGCGTTCGCGAGCACCGGGTTGACCTCGATTGTCGATGCGACAACGTCGAGAATGTTCGGAAGATCGTCATCCGGTCGACCGCCCGGCCGATGGGGGATGGGCACCGGTATTCGTTTGCGGTCGACCTCGTCGATGACGTTCTCGCAGTGATCCAGCTTCTGCTGGTAGGACTCGTCCCATTCGATCTTGACTGCGTCGTACCGCAGGGTGGTTGTGACCGACCTGCGCGGATAGTTGTTCTTAAGCACCTCCTGCGACGACTCGCCGACGGTCACGTCGAGCCCTACCGTGAACTTGCCTTGTGCGACCGGATCACCCGAGGGCTGGATGAGCTCGAGATGTGCGTCGCTGAGGGTGTAGTCGAAGGTCAGGGACTGCGTGCGGGGCTGCCAGCCCTGCAGCGGATCGGGAACGGAGGTTTGGACGTCGAGGGTGATGGACCCTCCGGGTTCCTGCAGGATCGCCTCGTCGACCTTCCAGTTGTAGTGGGGGGTCTCGTAGCCGAACGACATGGCGTCTACGGTGTAGGTCTGGTGGGCGGTCCGGTACCGGTAGCTGTGCGTCCCGGTAGGGGCGAAGACGCATGGCCTCACTTCGACCTCTCGCCAGGCGGTGTACTCGGGGTTGCCCAGTTCTTGTTCGACGGTTACGTCGACGCCGAAGTTCCGCCAGTAGTTGGGTCCCCCGACACGAATGCGAGCCCACGCATCGTCGGGCCCGACTTCCAGCAAACGAAGCGTGAAGTCGGAACCTGGGAGTCCACTAAAGACATGCAGATCCTGGTCCCCAAGGTTGTTCGAAAGGGGAAGGACGCCGGCGAAAAAGAACTGCTTTCGCGTGCGATCGTACCCGTGCACGACGACCCCGGGGCGTGGCTTTGTCGGCGACGCGGCGGAGCGCAGGCCGGCGTCGTAACCCCGCTTCGTGCTCACGTACGTCCCATCGCAGCTCGGCCGCGGCCCAGGCTAGGTCGCAGGCGTGCTCAACGTGGGCGCGACCGTCGGCCCGCTCCTCGGAACGACTGTCATGCGCCGCTCGTGCAGCAGGTACGCCTCGGCCCGACACCGCGTGGGACGAAGTGGGGCTCGCGACTCGCGCCGGAGATCGAGCCCGGCGCCATCTGCGTCGCGATCCTCGCCGCATGTCCGGAGGCAGCCAGAACGCCTGGTCCCGCGATCC
>JBBJLW010000036.1:0-27371 GCA_037720595.1 Gaiellaceae bacterium
TTCGAAGCGTTGGGAGCACGTCCGTGTCGAGCGTGGGATCTACCAGCAGTCGAACCGGCAAGTACGCCGTCTGTGTGATGATTGAGGGGAAGCCGCGCCTGCGGACGGTTAGACGTCATTGGCCTCGAAAGACGTGGAAGTCGAGGAGAGCTCGAGAACGAGGACGCGCGCACGCGCCTCCATGCCGCGCGCGAGAGGTTCGACCGCATCCTCGGTAAGCGCCGCAGGCCTGCACCGGCCACGGCGAGAACTCGCTCTCGATCGTGATCGAAGAGGTCGCGCTTCGGGTGGCAAGCAATGGCGACGGAGCTTCGGCTTAAAGCCTCACTCCCTCGAGTTCCGCCGCCGGCACGATGCGCTCGATCTCCTCGAACAGCTCGCGCTCCTCCAGGCGCACGTGGTCGTGCAGGAGGTCGCCGAGCGTCCTCAGCGCTTCCGGCGGGATGTCGCCTGCGGCCGCCTCGGCTCGGAGCGCGCGCACGAGCCCGTGCAGCTCCATGTGCTCGCGCAGGATTCGCTCGAGCACGGGGGTCGAGCCGGCGTGGCGGACGTACAGCGGGAACAGGATCTCCTCCTCGCGCCGGAAGTGCTCGACCGTCTCCGTGAAGAACGCGTCGAGGTACGCGCTCGCCACCGCGAGCCGCTCCTCGGGCCCGGCGCCGGCCGCCCGGAGCAAGCGCCTCGCGTGCGCGAGCTCCTGGTGGTGCTCCTCCGACAGCGGGACGAGTGCAGGGTGGCGTTTCACGGTTTCCCCCGGCCCCCAGCAAGCGGCGCGCGCTCCGGGAACGACGTGGGGAAAGCGATCCGGGAGCCCATCCGATCCGAGAGCCCTTCGTTACCATCATTGCCGTGGCGACCGACACGATCCGCACGCTCCTCGCACATGCCTTCCCCGGCGCCGACAGCGCCCTGGACGACCGCACCGGCGGCGGCCACTTCCAGGTCACCGTCGTCTCGAGTGCGTTCGACGGACGCGGCCAGAAGGCCCGCCGAGGCGGTTTGGAAGTCGGATTCCCGGCTCCCAAGGGCTTCTATCGTGCTCGTGCTTCGGCGTCGCAGATCGGGCAGGGGCATAGCTCGCGCAGATGCTCGAACGTGTAGATGCCGGTCGAGTGCCCGTCGCTCCAGTCGAAGCGGATCGCATACCGGCCCACCGGGTCGATCGAGAGCGGCCGGACATCCTTGCTGATCGATTCCTCGCGAAGCCGCTTGTTCCCCGAGATCTCGTCGACGCAGAGTGCGCACCTACAGCCCACGCGCAGGGCATAGCCGGTGTAGATGCTCTCGTGCCCGTCTTGCCAGAGAATCCGCACCTCGGTCTCGGATGGCTGCGTCATCTCCGCGATCTCCGGTCGATCGGCGGAGACTCCACCCATGGTGAGGGTGCTGACCTGCGCCGCGAGGTTCTCGGCGACCCGAAGGAAGGCGCGGGCGCTCGATGACTCGGGCATGGACTGGACGATGGGGTTTCCCTCGTCCGAGGACGTGCGGATATCCGTAGAGAGGGGGATCTCGCCCAGGAAGGGGATCCCACTCGCCGCCGCGAATCGCCGGGCGCCGCCGCTGCCGAAGATCTCCTCACGGTGGCCGCAGTGCCGGCACTCGAAGCCGCTCATGTTCTCGACCAACCCAAGGACCGGAGTGCGTAGCTTGGTGAACATGAAGATGGCCTTTTCGGCCACGTTGAAGGCGAGATCTTGCGGGGTCGAGACGACCGCCGCGCCGGTGAGGGGGATCTTCTGGCAGAGGCTCAACTGGACATCCCCGGTACCCGGAGGCAGATCGACGAGCAGGTAGTCGAGCTCGCCCCACTCAACGCCGCCGAGGAACTTGTCGATCACCTTGGCAAGCATGGGTCCCCGCCAGATGGTCGCCTCTCCCTTCGGCACGAAGAAGCCCATCGACACGATCTTGACGCCGTAGCGGAGCACGGGAACGATCGCTCCGTTCTGCGCTGTGGGCGGAGTGGTGGCGCCCATGATGGTGGGAATACTCGGCCCGTAGACATCTGCGTCCATCAAACCCACCCTGGCTCCCAGCTTCGCCAGCGCGATCGCGAGATTCGCGCTCACCGTGGACTTCCCGACGCCGCCCTTCCCGCTCGCGACGGGAACGACGTTCTTGACCAGCGGGATGAGCGCGTCCTTCTGCTCCGACTGGGTGCCGCGCACCTTCGAGGTCATCTCGACCTCGACGTTCGTGACGCCCGGGATCGAGAGGACCGCCCGATGCGCGTCCTCCTTCATCTGGTCGCGGACGGGACAGGCTGGAGTGGTGAGCTCGATGGCGAAGGAAACGTTCTCGCCGTCGATTTGAAGGTCCTTAACGAAGCCGAGCGTGACGATGTCCCGACCCAGGTCCGGGTCCTTGATCTGGGAGAGAGCCGCACGGATGTCTTCCGGCGCGATTGTCGGCTCTGTCCTTTCCTTCATGTTCACCTCGCTGACGTCAGCACATGGAGATGGTCGAGGGCGGGACCTTGGCGCACGCGACATGTCAGCAAGCTCTGGAGAGCCTCCTTGCCGCTAGCGTACTGCGAGCGGCGAGTTCTGAACATCGTGCTCGCGGGCGTATCCGCCGACGAGGGCGTTGATCTGGTCCGCGTCGGCGTACGCGTAGTTGATCTTCACGAACGGTTCCCAGTTGTCCGGCGGGGCGTCCTCGGGGAAGATGGCCTCGAGCGAGCACTCGGGCTCGCCGAATGCACGCCGTCTCCGAGCGTCTTCTTGACCTTATGTAGGCCCTCGATGAGGCGGTCGATCTCCTCGGGGATCGTGTAGAGGTAGAAGCTCGCGCGGTTCGTGGCGGCGACGCCGAGCCGGTCCATCAGCGGCTGGCAGCAGTGGTGTCCGGCGCGGATCGCGACGCCCTCCCAGTCGAGGATCTGGGCGACGTCGTGCGGATGGACGCCCTCGACGTTGAACGAGATGATCCCCGCGCGCCGCGCCGCCGGCGGCCCGAAGACGCGCACCCACGGCAGCTCGGCCAGGCGCTCGAGCGCGTAGGTGGTGAGGGAGTGCTCGTGCTGCTCGATTGCCTGGATGCCGATCGCGGTTAGGTAGTCGATCGCGGCGCCCATCCCGACCGCCTCGCCGATCGGAGGCGTTCCGGCCTCGAACTTGTACGGAAGCTCGTTCCAGGTCGTCTCCTCGACTGTGACCTTGCGGATCATCTCGCCGCCGAAGTTGAAGGGCGACATCCGCTCGAGCAGCTCGGCGCGGCCCCAGAGCACGCCGACGCCGGTCGGGCCGCAGAGCTTGTGCGAGGAGAAGGCGAGGAAGTCGCAACCGAGCTTCTGGACGTCGATGCGCCGGTGCGGCGCGGCCTGCGCCGCGTCCACGACCATGATCGCGCCCTGCTCGTGCGCCCAGGCGGCGAGCGTCTCGACCGGGTTGATCGTCCCGAGAGCGTTCGAGACGAGATTGTTGGCGACGACCTTGACGCGGCCCTGCTTCGCGATCGCGTCGAGCGCGTCGAGCTGGAGCTCGCCACTGCCGTCGACGGGGATCGGGCGGAACGTCGCGCCGGTACGCTTCGCGATCTGCTGCCAGGGGACGAAGTTCGAGTGGTGCTCGAGCTCGGTCGCAACGACGAGGTCGCCCGGGCCGAGGTTGTCGAGGCCCCAGGCGTAGGCGACGAGGTTTAGCGCCTCGGTCGCGCTGCGCGTGAAGACGATCTCGCGCGTGGAGGCCGCGTTGATGAAGACCCGCACCGTCTCGCGGGCGCCCTCGAAGCGCTCGGTCGCCCGCTCGGCGAGCAGGTAGACGCCGCGATGGACGTTGGTGTACGACGTCTCGTAGAACTCGCGGTGCGCGTCGAGCACCTGCCGCGGCTTCTGCGCGGTCACCGCGGAGTCGAGGTAGGCGAGCGGCTTTCCGTGGAAGCGCTGCTCGAAGATCGGAAAGTCCGCGCGGAACGTGCGCGCGTCGAGCCGGGCCCCTGCGATCGCCGCCTCGGCGGCCTCCGCGGCCTTAGCCAACCGACCCTTCCATCTGGAGCTGGATCAGCCGGTTCATCTCGACGGCGTACTCGAGCGGGAGCTCCTTGGTGATCGGCTCGACGAAGCCGGAGACGATCATCGCCGAGGCCTCGGACTCGGTCAGGCCGCGGCTCATCAGGTAGAAGAGCTGCTCCTCCCCGATCTTGGAGACGGTCGCCTCGTGGCCGAGATCGACCTCGCTCTCGTCCACCTGGATGTACGGGTAGGTGTCGGAGCGCGACTCCTCGTCGAGGATCAGCGCATCGCAGACCACCTTTGACTTCGCCCCGACGGCGCCCTTCGCGACCTCGAGCAGTCCGCGATAACCGGCCCGGCCGCCGTTCTTCGAGATCGACTTGGAGGTGATCACGGACGTGGTCTTGGGCGCGACGTGGACGACCTTGCCGCCCGCGTCCTGGTGCTGGCCCTTGCCCGCGAACGCGATCGAGAGCACCTCCCCGTGGGCGCGCGGGCCCATCAGCCAGATCGCCGGATACTTCATCGTCAGCTTCGAGCCGAGGTTCCCGTCCACCCACTCCATCGTCGCGTCCTCGTAGGCGATCGCGCGCTTGGTGACGAGGTTGAAGACGTTGTTCGACCAGTTCTGGATCGTCGTGTAGCGGCAGCGCCCACGCGGGCGGACCACGATCTCGACGACCGCGGAGTGGAGCGAGTCGGACGAGTAGATCGGCGCCGTGCATCCCTCGACGTAGTGCACGTAGGCGTCTTCGTCGACGATGATCAGCGTCCGCTCGAACTGGCCCATGTTCTCCGCGTTGATCCGGAAATAGGCCTGGAGCGGCAGCTCGATCTTGACCCCGGGCGGCACGTAGATGAAGGAGCCGCCCGACCAGACGGCCGAGTTCAGCGCCGCGAACTTGTTGTCGTTCTGCGGGATGATCGTCCCCATGTACTGCTTGACCACGTCCTCGTGCTCACGCAGCGCCGAGTCCATGTCCAGAAAGATGACACCCTTCGCCTCCAGGTCGGCCTGCAGCTTGTGGTAGACGACCTCGGACTCGTACTGGGCCCCGACCCCGGCCAGGTACTTCTTCTCCGCCTCCGGGATCCCGAGCTTGTCCCAGGTGTCGAGGATGTCCGCCGGCAGGTCCTCCCATTTCGAGGCCTGCTTCTCGGTCGGCTTGATGTAGTAGTAGATGTTCTCGAAGTCGATCTCGGCGACATTGCCGCCCCAGGTCGGCAGCGGGCGGGCGAAGAAGTAGTCGAGCGACTTGTGCCGGAACTTCCGCATCCAGTCCGGCTCCTGCTTGTGCTCGGCGATCGCCTCGACGACCTCGTGCGAGATCCCGCGACCCGACTTGAAGAAATAGTTCTCCGCCTCGTCCGAGTTCGAGAAGCCGTACTTGTAGTCGTTCCCGATCTCGGCGACGACCTGCGTCTCTGACTTCGTTGCCACTTCGACGCGCCTCCAGTCTACTGGCAGAGGGCACGGGCGCCACTAGGCCGTCCGCGCCGTTCGGCTCAATTTGACACTATTATACTGTAGAAACGATCAGATATCAGTTAGACCACGATAGCGGGGTACAATCCAAATCGTGACAAAGACGACGAGCCAGGCAGCGGCACAGCAGCAGCGTGCGACGCTCCATCGCGCACTGAGCGAGCCAAGCCGTGTGCGGATCCTCGAACTCTTGGAGGAGGCTGAGGCGCCTCTCGACGCCCGTGAACTCGGAACGCGCGTCGGTTTGCATTTAAACACCGTCCGTTTGCACCTTCGCGCCCTTGCCGAGGCAGGCCTCGTGTCGGCTAGACGCGAGGAGCGCACCCAACCGGGACGGCCGCGCGTCCTCTACGAGGCTGTGGCCGAGCCGCCCGACGAACCTGCGCGCGCCAGCTACCGCCTCCTTGCCCAGATCCTCGCCAGCTACCTCGCTGGCTCAGAGCGCGACCCCAGCGCTCGCGCCGAGGAGGCTGGACAGGCGTGGGGCGCACACCTCGTCCCCAAACCGGCCCCTTTTACCTCGATCTCGAAGCAGGAGACACTCGACGAGGTCGTCCGTCTCCACGAGCAGTACGGCTTCAAGGCCGAGTTCAGGCAAGCCAACAGCGGGCAAGAGATCGTGCTGAAACGCTGCCCCTTCCAGGAGGTGGCGACGACCTACCAGACCGTCGTCTGTCCGGTCCATCTCGGCCTCATCAGGGGAGCGCTCGCGGAGCTCGGGACTGGCGTCGAAGCGGATTGGCTCGAGCCGTTCGCCGAGCCAGGCGCTTGCGTCGGCCACCTGACCGGCGCGTGAAGGGCGGCCTCGATCGCTTGTTCTGCGGACGCGGATTTGGTGATCAAGACGGGGCGACCCGCGCTAGTCTTGGGTTGTCGAGATCGAATCGCAGGAGGGTTGGACTATGGACGCGGGCGTGGGAGACAGGATCGTCGTCGAGTCGGAGCGGGCCGCTCAGTCGGGTCGGGCGGGCGTCATCGTGGAGGTCCTGGCCCACGATCCGCCGCGCTTCCGCGTCCGCTGGGACGACGGGCGCACGAGCATCTTCGCTCCCTCGGCGGGTGTCGCGAGGATCGAGCGGAGCAAGAAAAAGCGCGTGAAGGCCTGACCGGCGGGGAGGCCGCGCGCCGCTATTACGAGGGCACGAAGCACTCGTACGCGAGAAGTGCGCCGCACACGGCGCACGTCCTCGATTGCGAGAATGAACCGGCCGAACCCGTCCAAGGAGTACCAGAGGCTGGAGCCGCTTCCGCCCGACCCGCCCGAGCTCGAGGTCGCCGCGGCCGACGCGCTCGCGTCGCCAGCGGAGCCGGCGCCGGGCGCGCTCACGCTCGAGCGCCTCGCCCGCCTGCTCCGCTGGGGGGCCGGGGTCGCCCACACGCGCACGCTTCCCGGCGGCGACGTCTACCATCCAACAACCTCAGCCGCGGTGACTTGATGGCTGCGGGGGCGCTCAGGCAAATCTTCACGCGGAAGATGAAGTGCCCGCACTGCCGGAAGCGGCTCGGCTTCTTTCCACCGCCCACGGCGTGCCGACATTGCGGACGCCAGATCTACAAAACAAGCGACAGACGGCGCAGATACTGACTTAGCGAGCGCAGAAGGCACGCCAGTTGAGTTCGACAGCAGGCTCCCCATTCGCCGACGTCAGATCGGGCGCGACTCCGAGATAGCGTCCTTCGGCCGCGTCCCCCCTCCGGCGATGGCTGTCACGAAGCGGATCGTTCCCGCAATCGTCGTCCAACCTCCCGAACTGCGCTCACGGAGAGGTATAGAATCAGCGGGCGATGCCAGGGCGCGAGGCGAGGAAGGTGAGGCAGAGGTGGCGAAGGTTCTCTGTGTCCTGTACGAGGATCCTGTGGACGGGTATCCGAGCTCGTACGCTCGAGACGCGATTCCCAGGATCGAGCGCTACGACGACGGTCAGACGACGCCGACCCCCGAGCGGCTCGACTTCGAGCCGGGTGAGCTACTGGGCAGCGTTTCCGGGGAGCTTGGGCTGCGGCGGTTCCTCGAGGAGCGCGGCCACGCGTTTGTTGTCACGTCGGACAAGGACGGGCCGGACTCGGTCTTCGAGCGAGAGCTCCCGGAGGCTGCGATCGTCATCTCGCAGCCGTTCTGGCCTGCCTACCTGACGGCTGAGAGGATCGCGAAGGCGCCGGGGCTGAAGCTGGCTGTCACGGCAGGGATCGGCTCGGACCACGTTGATCTGGAAGCGGCGATCGAGCGTGGGATCACCGTCGCCGAGATCACCTATTCCAACAGCATCAGCGTGTCCGAGCATGTGGTGATGATGATCCTGTCGCTGGTGCGCAACTACATCCCGTCGTATCAGTGGGTCGTCAAGGGCGGCTGGAACATCGCCGACTGCGTCGCCAGGTCGTACGACCTCGAGGGAATGCAAGTCGGGACAATCGCCGCCGGCCGGATCGGTTCCGCTGTACTCAGGCGGCTGAAGCCGTTTGAGGTGGGACTGCACTACACCGATCGACACCGACTCCCGGAGGAGGTCGAGCGCGAGCTCGGCGTGACCTACCACCCGGACGCCGAGTCGATGGTGCGTGTCTGCGACGTGGTCACGATCAACGCGCCCCTCCATCCAGAGACCGAGCACCTCTTCGACGACGCCCTGATCGCCAAGATGAAGCGCGGCGCGTACATCGTCAACACCGCCCGCGGCAAGATCTGCGACCGCGATGCGATCGCGCGGGCGCTGGAAAGCGGCCAGCTCGCAGGGTATGCCGGAGACGTCTGGTTCCCGCAGCCGGCTCCCAGGGATCATCCCTGGCGGTCGATGCCCAACCACGGGATGACGCCACACGTGTCGGGGTCGTCTCTGTCCGCGCAAGCCCGCTATGCGGCCGGAGTGCGCGAGATCCTGGAGTGCTGGTTTGATGATCGTCCGATCCGCGAGGAATACCTGATCGTCGATCGCGGCACGCTAGCGGGCGCCGGCGCTCATTCCTACAGCGCCGGCGACGCCACCGCCGGCTCCGACGAAGCAGCACGCTTCAAGGATCGCTAGCGCTAGGCCGACGAGCGGACGCGCGCCCACTCTTGAGCGCAGCAGCACCCGCGCACGGAACGCGCGAAAGCCCGTCGAGGAAGGACGAGTAGAGTCCGCCGCCGGAAATTGGAAGCGTCAGCGGAGCGGACGCGAGCCAGCCCGGCCGCTCCTCGGATGCCCTCTGCACACTGCTGATGCGCCGACGGCAGCGCTGACCCTGCTCCTCGCGCCGACGGCTCTCCTGACCGACAACAGGCGGCACTTCCACCTTCTTGGCCCGCGGTCAGCTGCCTGCGGGCAGCGCTCGCTCCGAGACGAGGCTGTCTGACGCGAGGCGACCCGCGACTCGACCACAGAGCGCTCTCGAACGATGGCCGGGAACGCGGGCACCGTTCGACACGAGTGAGAGGACCCTTCAACCTCCGCGCGTCCGGGTTGTCGAGCCGGGCACTGACGGTGGCGGTGAAGTAGCGGATGCGGTTGATCCGATCCGTCGGCAGCAGACGAGCGCAGAAGGCGCCGAGGTCGAGCCAGCGGCACGGCGTCCCTTCAAGCTGCCGGAGTAGAGGTTGAAGGCGTCGACGTAGACGTTGGTGGCCATGCTCGGCCGTACGCTACTCGGAGCGGAACGAGCGGCCGGTCGGCGTTACAACTCGAGCCCCGCGCCCCCCGGAATCAGCTCTCTTGCAGCGGGAACCGAGCTACGCCACCCACAGCATCTCTGGGTCCTTCTCGGTACGGTCTGAACGGTGGCGCCGCCATTCCTGCTTGAGCTTCCTGCCGACGAGCCTGAGCGGGCGCGGCGCTTCTGGGAGAAACTGCTGGGGACGGCGCTCGAGGAGCGCCGCCCCGAGGAAGGCCAGGGGTGGCAGGCCGAACACGCGGGCATCGTGTTCGGGTTGCACGAGCGCGGACCGGGGCCCGGCGACCGCTTCGCGCTCCCCTACTTCGCCGTGCCCGATCTCCCGGCAGCCCTCGAGCTCGTGCGCGCGCTCGATGGCGAGGTCGTCCACCCGGGTGAGCGCTGGGCAATCTGCCGCGACTCCGAGGGGACGCCGTTCGGACTCGCCGGGCCGTTGTGAAGGAACGGGCGGCTGGCTTGGTCCGCGCTGCTGAATTCGTGTTCAGTGGGCGGCTAGGCTCTTCGGCCTGATGGTCGGGAAAGTCGTGAAGGGGAAGCGGACGACTTCGGCCGCGGACTGGCCGCTTGATCCACACGCTCTTGGGGCGGTTCTACGACGAGGTTCTACCCATGGCGTGCAATAGCGGGTTCACGGCGGGTTCAAGCCCGCCGGGAACGCCGTGAAGGAAGCCGACGCGCGGATTCGAACCGCGGACCCCTTCATTCCCAGTGATGTGCTTTTCGCGCCTTCCGAGACAACACGGAATCCGGTTATGCAGGGATTTCCTCGACCTGAGAAGCCGACGCGCGGATTCGAACCGCGGACCCCTTCATTACGAGGGAAGGACGAGTAGGGGACGCGCGTCCACTCGCGGGCACGTGAGGGCACGTTTTCCCTGGAAACTGAGCGGTTCTTTAGCTCACGCAGTAGGCGCGCGTGCCCGCGCGTGCCCGATCTGATGTACCCGTTTTGTACCCGCCGGAGCCACAGACTTCATCCTTCGCTAGGGATGCGATACGAGTCCGTACGCCGACTCGTACTCCCTCCGCCGCACCGCAAGTGCCGGCGGGCCGCAGGCGCGTGCGCGAGGTTGCAAAGTTTGGCGACCGATGACTACCAGTGCACGACGAAACACGCTACGACGAGACTGTTACCACGCCAAGGCTGGACAGAGATGTCTGTGGCGGTCGGCGGAAGGCTTTCTGTTGTGGATGAGCTCGGCGTGTGGCGAGGGTGAGAATTCGCTCACCCTGGTAACGAGGCGGTTGTCGCGACGTGAGGATTTGGCCGTTCGCGATCGGCGAGCTCTCCGATCGGGGTGAGATCGCCCCGCACGAGCGCGACCGGGTCGGCGGCGAGCGAGGCGGCGAGGGACAGCCTGGAGCGATCGTCAGGGGTGAGCTCGGCGAGCGGCAACGCCCACGCGGCCTGAAGCGGAGCGGCGAGACCGGCCAGCGACCAGGCGCGTGCGAGTTCCTCGGGCCGCGCGCCGGGGGCGCTGCGTGCGAGCCAGGCGCCGAGTTGCTCGTCGGCGAGCGTTCTCGTGGGCTCGAGATCACCGCGGGCAGTCCGCTCGAGCACACGCAATCGCCTGCCGAGGAGCAGCTCAGTCGCGATCCCGAGCCCGGCGCGGACGCTGAGGAAGACGACGAAGCCGAAGGTGTCCCAGAGGACCGCCGCGAGCAGCGGGCCGAGCGCTTCTCCGAGTGAGAGTGCCGCGTCCAGGGTGGCGGCGACGCGGCCGCCACGCGGGCCGGCCCGGCGCGTCGCAGCGCCGACGAGCGCGCCCCACGTGGGCCGGAAGGCGGCCTTGCCGGCATCGTCCACGAGCCGGCCGGCGAGCATGCCGCCGAAGACGGGGAAGGCGAGGTAGAGCAGCGACGAGCCGGCGTTGGCGATTCCGCGCGCGCTCGAGAGGGCGCCGCTCCCGAAGCGGTCGGCGACCCAGCCGGCCGGCGGGCCGACCGCGAGCAGCGC
The DNA here is from genome assembly GCA_037720595.1 of Gaiellaceae bacterium. Lineage (GTDB taxonomy): Bacteria > Actinomycetota > Thermoleophilia > Gaiellales > Gaiellaceae > Gaiellasilicea. Next base: position 11,047 of record JBBJLW010000036.1, read on the forward strand.
GGCGATCGAGAGCGACGTGATCAGGCCGATCTGCGCGGCACTCAGCCCGGCGACCTCCGAGGCGTAGACCTGGAAGAGGGCGTGCGTCATGCTGGCGGTCGTGCCGGCGAGCAGGCCCAGCGCGGCGATGAGACGGAGCCGCGGGTCGTGCAGGACGCGGTGCGCCGCGGCGGGATCGGGCACCGGCGCGGTGGGCTCGGTCGCCTCCGGCATGGCCGGGACGTCGTGGACCCAGCGCCAGACGACGAACACGGGCAGAGCCGCGATCGTGGCGACGGCGATCCAGAGCACGAGGAAGGAGCCTGTCGCGGCGAGCAGCAGGCCGCCGATCAGCCCGGCGGACACCTTGCCCAGGTCGCGTGCACTCATGGTGGCGGCGAAGCGACGCCCGAGGCGGGTGCCGTCACCACGCTTAGCGATCACCGTGATCGCGGCGGGATCCTGCGCTGCGGAGGCCGCGCCCTGAAGCATTCGCACCGCGATCAGCGCGCCCATCGAGGAGGCGAACGGGAGCACGAGCGCGCTCGCGAAGCGGAACGAGACCGCCACGAGGTACCCGCGGCGGGCGCCGAGCCGGTCGATCAGCAAGCCCATTAGCGGCTTGACGGCCGGCTGCACGAACGCCTTGGCAGCGACGACGATGCCGATCTCCGTCAGGCCCAGACCGAGCTTCAGCGCGTAGAGGGGCAGCGCGAAGGTGACGATGCCGAAGCCGAGACGATTGAGGAAGCCCTCGAGCATGACCGCCTGCACGATGCGGTCACCGTCGCGAATGGCGTTCCGGAGGGGCCGCAGTCTCATGCCGCTGCCGCGATCGTGTCGAGGACGACGGCCGCGACCCAGGCGGGCGCCTCGGAGACGGTGCGGTAGCCGGGGAAGGCGTTTACGTCCACGACCACCGGACCGTCGGGCGTCTCGAGGACGTCGACACCGTAGAGCTCGAGCCCGGCGGCCGCGCCGGCGGCGCGGGCGAGCCGGATGACCGCGGGATCGAGCCGTTCGACGGGCTCGCGCGGAAAGTCGATCGCTCCTGGCTCGAAGCGCGCCCGGCGGACCGCGACGTGCTCGCGCACGCCGTAGAGCTTCAGGTCGTAACCGGGGTTCGGCACCAACTCCTGCACGAGCCAGGGGCCGCTGCCGTCGGCGGTGGCGGCCTCGCCCGGCTCGAGCCGACGAGCGCCGTGGCCGTGGGCTCCTCGAACCGGCTTGACGAAGCGCGGTCCGGCCGCGAGCGCGACCTCGAGCGCGTTCCGGTCGCCCGCGACGCTCGTCGACGGCACCGGCAGTCCGGCGCGCGCCAGACGCGCCAGCATTCGGCCCTTGTCCGCTGCCGCCTCCGTCGCCCCGAAGGAGTTGAGGCAGCGGACGCCGCGGTCGGCGAGGCAGCCGGCGGCGGTCAGGATCGCCGGATGATCGCCCTTGAGGAGATACAGTTCGGCGTCGGGTGCGCGCGGCGGCAGCTCGAGCCGCTCCGTCGGATCCCAGGCGACGAGCTCGATCCGGTTCCTCGCGAGCGCCGCTCGGAGCGGCGGCAGAAGCGGGTTGCGGCCTCGCGTCGAGCCCGCTTCGATCAGGGCGCAGACGCGCCGCATCGATCAGTACGCGCCCTGGAGCGACGCGTAGCCGGCGTAGACGGGCGGAAAGAGCGTCTCCTCGTCGGTGAAGACGAAGGTGCGGTAGTGCTGCTCGACCGCTGCAGCGAACGGATCGCCCCGCTCGAGGCCGCAGGTGTCCGCGAGCACGCGCTCGAAGCCCTCACGCCGGAGCCGCTCGCCCAGCTCGAGCGCCTGCCCGTCGGCTGCGTGACGATAGAGCAGCGCGGCGGCGACGGCGAGCGAGAAGTACGACGGGACGCGTCCCGTGGCAGCGCGGATGAGCTCGACCGCCCCGAGCAGCCGGTCCCCGGGGGCGAGCTTGCGCAGCGGTTCGCGTGCGACGCGCGCGATCGGGTCAGCCAGCTCGAGGTCGGCAAAGCGGTGGAGCGCTTCGACAGCGTCGCCGTGCGGGTCGCCGTCGAGCTGGGGATACGTCGCGACGAGCGCGCGGCGCGATTCGAGCAGGCAGCCTGCGACCATCGGCCTTAGGAACGGGTCGACCACTGCCTCGTCAATCGTCTGGTGGCCGCGCAGCCAACCGAGGTAGGCGCAGATCGCGTGCGCGGCGTTGAACGTGTAGAGCTTCTCGCGCAGGCGGGCGAGATAGAGATCCGTAGCCTCAACCCCGGCGGGTAGGGCGAAGGTCGTACGCAGCGGGCGGCGGTCGACGTACAACCGGCGCGGCCCGTCGCCGACGAAGAGCGGGCGGCCCTCTCGCCGCCAGTCGCCGCGCGCGACGACGGCTGTCGCGACGGCGCCGGCGAAGCCGATCTGGGGCAGCGGGTCCCCGGCAGCCGCGCGGACAGCCGTGGCGAGGCTCCCCGCGCAGTCGTCGTTCTCGGCGACCCAGACGTCGAGCGGACGCGACGACGGCCGCTCCGAGAGCGCGCGGGCGAGTGGTCTCGCAAGCTCGGGCACCTTGCCGACACCGACCGCGGTGCAGACCAGATCGGCGCTCGCCACGACCTCTCCGAACTCCGGCGAGCCGACGGCCACCGCTGCCTGGGGTCCGACGGCCGACGTGTCGTCGACCGTCGTTACCCGGACGCCGAAGCCGCCTGCCCGCCGGATCCGAGAGGCCGTCTCCTCGTCCCGCGCGGCCAGCACGATCTCCCAGCCGGCGTCCCTGAACGCGGGCGCGAGGTAGCCGCAGCCGATCCGGCCGGGGCCGACGATCACGACGCGCATGCGACCTCGCGGTGAGCGCTGGCGTTCGTGAGGTAGCCCAGCAGGAGCGACGCGGCGTCGGGCACGCCCTTGTAGCCGGGGAACGCGTTGACGTCGACGACGACGGGGCCGGCGGCACCGTGGAGAACGTCGACGCCGAAGAGCTCCAGTCCGAGCGCGCGTCCGGTCAGCAACGCGAGCTCCCGCTCGTCGTCGCTCGGGACGAAGGCGGCGCCGCGCTTGTCGGCGAGTGTGCGCGGCGGCCAGGCCCGGAGCACGCCGCGCACGGTCTCGCCGACGACGTAGAGCTTGCGGTCGAGCCCGTCCCCGTCGATGCGTTCCTGCACCACGAACGGACCGGGGAACGGCTCGCGCTCCGGTAGGGAGTCCCCGTCGACAACGCCCGCGCCGCGCGAGCCGGCGTACGGTTTCACCACGACCGGGATGGCGGTCGCGAGCGTTCGCACGTCGTTCCACCTCGGCATCGTCACCGTTCGCGGTCGAGGGACGTCGGCGGCGCGGAGCGCCTGCTCCGTGGCCGTCTTGTCACCGGCGAGCGTCGTCGCGGCGACGGTGTTGCAGCAGCGGACACCGGCCTGCTCGAGCCACCGCGCGGCGGCAAGTGTGGCCAGGTCGAGCCCCCGTAGCGCGACGACATCGGCGCGGAGGAGCGCCGGCTCGTAGGGCGACTCGTACACGTTCGCGTTGCCTCCCGCCTCTCGCATCCCGGCGGCGATCGCGTGGAGCACCGACGCCGAGGAGGGCCGGTGTCCGACGAGGAAGGCCACGCGCAAGCTCATGCAGCGCTCCTGACACCGAGCGCGCCGGCGACGAGGCGGCCGATCGACTCAGGCGCCTCGTCGACACCGGTGTAGTTCGGGAAGTCGTTCACGTCAACGACGAGCGGCCCCGTCGGCGTCTCGAGCACGTCGACGCCGAGCAGCGTCAGCCCGAACGCCCGGGCGCAGTCCCGGGCGAGGTCGACGAGCTCCCGTGACGGATCGACGGGTTCGCAGCTCACAGCGCCGTCCGTGGAGACCGTCCCGAGCGGCGAGGGCCTCCGCACGGCCCAGACGCGCTCACCGGCGACGTACAGCTTGAGGTCGACCGCGCCGGCGTCGACGTATTCCTGCGCCAGCACCATCCCGTCCGTCCACACCAGGTCGTCGAGCTCGTCGGGCGTGCGGACGAGCATGATCCCGCGGGCGTTGTCCCCCAGGTGAGGCTTCAAGAGCAGCGGGAACCGATGGCGCGGCACGCCCCGGAGCGCCGCCGGAGTCGCGGCGAGAAGCGTTCTCGGCGTCGGGATCCTTTCCGCGGCGAGCGTCTGTGCGGCACGGGCCTTGTTCCGAACGGCGGCCACGCTCTCCCACGTGGTCAGCACGGTGACGCCCGGGCGCTGCGCCGCACGCAGGAGCGCCAGAGCGAAGCGGTCGCGGGTGCGGGCGACGACGACGTCCCCAGAGCGAAGATCCGCCCAGGGATCGCCGCCGTCGCCGTCCCCGACCGAAGCGACGACGCTGTCCACGACGAGCGTGCGCGCACGGACGTGCTCGGCGTCGAGCCAGCCTCTGAGTGCCTGCGGCATGCGCTGCTGCAGATAGCGCTCGTCGGTGAGTATCCAGATGGACTCCATCGTGTAACCGAGTGGTGTATCCGGCCGTTCTAAGCGCTGGGTGAGAGGCCCGTGAGACTTTCCTCATCGAGGTCGCTTCATGAGCGAACTCTCATCGGCGGCTCATCGTCCTCTTACTCGGACGTCGTAGCTTGGGTTGGCGGTGATTGCCCACGGCACCCTCTGCTGCGTCATCGCCGTGACGGCGCTCGCCCTCCCTGCGTCCCGAGGCGAAGCCGCACGGTCGTCCGTCGCACGTCAGGCCTCGCCGGAGCCCGTTGCCGTCATCGTGCGCGCGGAACCGTTCAGCGCACCGGTCGCGGCGGCGCAGGTTCGGCGTCTCGGCGGGGAGGTCACACGCGCGCTCCCTCTCCTCGACGGTTTCGCCGCGCGCGTTCCGATGCGGGCGCTCGGCACGCTCACCGCGTCTCCCGCCGTGGCCGCCGTCTGGCCCGATACCCGCGTACGGCTGCATGGTGGCGACGATGACGAGGAAGATGACCCTGACGACGACGACATTCCGCTCGCCGAGTACGACGCGCTTCCGCCGAACGAGGTCTGGGGGGAGGCAATTGGCCTGACCTCCCTCCGAGCTCGCTTCGACGGTGACGACGTCGCGGTGGCCGTGCTCGACACAGGTGTCGCGCGCGTACCGGATCTCGAGCAGCGGGTCGTGCTGCGGGTCGACTTCACGCCGGGCCATGATGGCATTGACCGTTTCGGCCATGGCACGCACATGGCCGGCATCGTCGCGGGCGACGGGACAGCCTCAGGCGGCAGCCGCAGCGGCGTCGCGCCGGACGCCGATGTCGTCGCGCTGAAGGTCGCCGGCCCCGACGGCGCGACAGATACCTCGGTCGTGATCGCGGCGCTCCAGTGGCTCGTCTCCCATGCGGACGAGCACGACGTCCGCGTGCTCAACCTCTCCTTCGGCACCGACGCCCGCCAGAGCGCATTCCGCGATCCCCTCAACCGCGCCGTCCAGCGCGTCTGGGACGCGGGCATCCTCGTCGTCGTCTCGGCCGGAAACTCGGGGTCCGGCGCGGGGACCGTGCGCAAGCCGGGTGACGATCCTGTCGCGCTCACCGTCGGCGCCGCCGATCTCGCCGGCACAGTCGACCCGGCCGATGACCGCGTGGCGGAGTTCTCCAGTCGTGGCCCGACCGGTGATGGGCTCGACAAGCCCGATCTGGTTGCGCCGGGGATCAGCATCGTGTCCTTGCGGGCGCCGGACAGCACGGCCGACCGCCAGCGCCCGCAGGCGCGGCTTGGGGCGCACTATTTCAAGGGCACAGGCAGCTCGCAGGCCGCCGCTGTCGTCTCCGGTCTCGCGGCGCTGCTCTTCGAGGCCGATCCGACCCTGACGCCGGCGGAGGCACGCGCGGCCCTCGTCGGCACCGCCGGCGGCCCGCTCGCGCGCAGGTCCGGAGGCGGCGCCGGGCTCGTCGATGCCGACGCGGCCGTCGAGGCCGTCCTTACGGGGCGCTTCGAGGGCGCGAGCGGCCCGGGCGGGCGCTCGAGCGGGCTCGGCACCCTCGAGGGCAGCCGTGGGTCGGCACGTGTCTACGCGGATCCCGACGGTGACGGTCGGCCGCAGCAGATCTCGGGCGAGCACGACGTTCTCGGACACCCGTGGGTGGCGCAGGCCTGGTCGGCGCAGGCCTGGTCGGCGGCAACGTGGGCGGTGTCGCCATGGAGCGCACTCGTCGCCCTGTCGGCCGTCTGGGAAGCGCAGGCCTGGTCGGCGCAGGCCTGGAGCGGCATGGTTTGGCAAGCGCAGGCCTGGTCGACTCGGAACTGGGAATCGGCCGGCTGGGTGGCTCAGGCCTGGTCGGCGCAGGCCTGGAGCACCTGGGGGTAGCGGTGTGACCGAGGATCGACGCCTTCCAGGCCGGGCGCGCGCGCTGATCGGCGTCGTCGCGGTCGCGGGTGGCGTGGCACTTCTCGTTCGCGCCGCCGACGTGGTCGGCTGGGAGCGCGAGCAGGCGCTGGGATTCGCGGCGCTCGCCCTCGCCGTCGTCGTCTCCGAGCAGTTTCAGCTGCCGTTCAAGCGGGGCTCCGAGACGCACAACTTCAACCTGACCGATGCGGTCTGGACGGCCGGACTGCTCCTCGTCGAGCCGGGAGTGCTGACGCTCGCCGTGGCTGCAGGCGTGTTGGCGGGAGAGTCGCTCAGAGGGTGGTCGCCGGTCAAGATCGCCTTCAACGTCGGCCAGTTCGTCGTCGGCATCACCGCCGCGACGCTCGTCTACGGCCTGCTCGGCCCGGGCGCGCTGGACGAGCCGCGCACATGGGCTGCGGCGGCAATCTCGATGGGTGCCTTCTTCCTCGTCAACACGATCGCGATCGGGCTCGTGCTCGCCTTCGTCCAGGGCGTCCCGACCGGCTCGGTGATCCTGCCCACGCTCCCGCTCGCGGCGCTCAACTGGGCTGGAAACGTCGCGCTCGGAGCGCTGACGGCCATCGTCTGGCAGGTTGACCCGTTCGGCCTGCCGCTGCTCCTCGCGCCGCTGGGGGTCGCCTTCGTGGCCTACCGGGGCTGGCTCTGGAGCATGCGCGAACGCGAGCGGATGGCCGAGATGGCCTGCGCGGCCGACGAGATCGCAGCCGGCCGCGACCTCGACCGTCGTCTGCCCGAGCTGGAACCCGGCGAGGCGACCGGTGTGCTCGCCCGGACGCTGAACAGCATGCTCGACCGCGTCGAGCGGGCGCTGCTGCGCGAGCGGCGCTTCCTCAGCGAGGTGTCGCACGAGTTGCGCACGCCGATCACGATCTGTCGCGGCCATGTCGAGGTGCTCGAGCCCGCGCCCACCCCCGAGGAGGTTGCCGAGGCACGCGAGGTGCTGCTGTCGGAACTCGATCGGATGAGTCGACTCGTCGAGGACATGTCGACGCTCGCACGCGCCGAGCATCCCGGCTTCGTTCGTCTGGAGGACGTCGACGTCGACCGCTTCCTCGCGGACCTGCGGTCGTCGGCCCAGATACTCTTGAACGGCCGCCTCGCCGTCGAGCGGACGTCCTCCGCGAAGGAGGTCGTGAACGCCGATCCGCAGCGGCTGACGCAGGCACTCCTGAATTTGCTGCAGAACGCGGCACTGCACGCACCAGCCGCGGGCCAGGTCGTGCTCGGCGTCGACCGCGAGGCGGACGCCTGGCGGTTCGAGGTTCGAGACGGCGGCACAGGTCTAACGGCGGACGAGCGGCGCCGGGTGTTCGAGCCGTTCTCGCGCGGCCGAACCGCTGCGCCGGGGAGCGGGCTCGGGCTGGCCATCGTGCGCGGCATCGCGGAGGCGCACGGCGGCTCGGCCGGGGTCGAGAGCGATCCCGGCCGCGGCTCGACGTTCTGGATCCGGGTACCGGCGTGACGATCCTCGTCGTCGAGGACGAGACCCGGATCGCCGCGTTCGTGCGCAAGGGACTCGAGGCCCGCGGGTATAACGCCGAAACCGTCGGTACGGGCGGAGCAGCGCTTGCGCGGCTCGCGCGCGGCGGCGTGGCGCTCGTGATCCTCGATCTCGGACTGCCCGACCTTGACGGCATCGAGGTGCTTCAGCGGCTCCGTGGTGACGGCTGGCAGGTACCTGTCATCGTCCTGACCGCGCGCAACGACGCCGAGGAGGAGATTCGGCAGCTCGAGCTACCGATCCTGAGCTACGTGACGAAGCCGTTTGCGTTCGAGCACCTCGCCGAGTGCGTGCACGCAGGGCTGGTCAACGGGGACGACCGCTGACGGGCTACCTCGCCAGGCGCGCGGTCACGATGCCGCGCAGCTCGGCGAGGACAAGCGGCTTGGCGAGGAAACCGGCCCCCGACTCGACGCAGCGCTGCCGCACGTCCTCGCCGTCGTGGGCAGTGAGCACGACGACCGCCAGGTCAGGTTGTTGGTCCTTGAGCTCGGCGAGAACGTCGAGTCCGGATGCGCCCGGCAGTCCGAGGTCCAGCAACACGAGATCGAAGCGCTCGGTCGTCGCGAGGAAGATCCCGACCTCGCCGTCCTCCGCGACGACGACGTCGTGCCCGTCCCGTCTGAGGAACTGGGCGACGAGATTCGCGATCCGCGCCTCGTCCTCGATCACGAGGATCCGGCCCCCCGCAGCAGCTGTTGCGGCCTCGTGTTCGAGCCGGTAGCCCATGCCGCGCAGGCTCACGATCCTGTCCCTGCCGAGCTTCTTGCGCAGGTAGCCGACGTAGACGTCGACGATGTTCGAGCCGGGGTCGTAGTCGTAGCCCCAGACGTGGCTCAGTAGTTGCTCGCGGGAGAGCACCTGCCCCGGATGACGGAAGAGGATCTCCGCGAGCGCAAACTCGCGCGCCGTCAGCTCAACCTGCTGGCCGTCGACGATCGCCTGCCGCGTCCGCAGGTCGAGCGATGCGCCGCCTGCGGCGAGGACCGTGTTCTCCGGCGCGTGCTCGCCGCGCAGACGAACCCGAACACGGGCCAGCAGTTCCTCGAAGCGGAACGGCTTGGCGATGTAGTCGTCCGCGCCGCCCTCGAGCCCCGCCACCGTGTCGGTCACCCCGTGGCGGGCGGTCAGGATGATCACCGGCACCTGCTGGTTGCGGCGGCGCAGCTCATCCAGCACCTCGAGCCCGTCCACGTCGGGGAGGCCGAGATCGAGGATCACGAGGTCGAATCCGCCCGTGCGGGCGAGCCGCAACGCCGCGCGACCCTCGGTGGCGACCGTCGTCGCGAACCCGTTCGCCTTCAGCCCCTTTTCCAGGAACGACGCGATCCGCGCCTCATCCTCGACGATGAGGACGCGGCTCACGACGATCGCCCCGGTCCCAGAACGGGTACCACCACGGTGAAGGTCGCGCCCAGGCCGGGGTGGCTCACGAGCTCGACTCGGCCGCCGTGGGCACGCGCGATCGCCTCGACGATCGAGAGGCCGAGTCCGGCACCTTCCGTGCGCCGTCCCGTCGAGCCGCGCGAGAAGCGTCCGAAGATGCGCGCCTGCTCCTCGAGCGGAATACCGGGGCCCGTGTCGCGCACCCAGATCCGCGCCTCCCCGTCGGCCACGAAGGTGCCGATCGTGACCACCGCACCCTCGGCAGTCTGCTTCGTCGCGTTCTCTGCGAGCTGGACGACCGCCTGCGTTAGCCGCTGGCGGTCGGCGAGAATTGTGCCGGCACCGGTGCTCTCGACCCGCCAATCGCGCGGCGCGATCGCCGCGAGCTTGGTGTGCAGGTCGCCCGTAAGGACTTCGACATCGACCGGCTCTGGACGGAGGAAGTCCGGCTGCTCGGCCTTCGCGAGGACGAGCAGGTCGTTGACGATCCGGCTCATCCGATCGAGCTCGTCCGTGACGAGAGCGATCGTTTCGCACCGATCCTGAGGATCGTCGGAGAGCAGCTCGAGGTGACCGCGGACGATCGTGATCGGCGTTCTCAGCTCGTGCCCGGCATCGTCCACGAAGCGCCGCTGCGCGCCGAAGCCCTCCTCGAGGCGGTCGAGCATGTCGTTGAACGTGCGTGCAAGCTGAGCGACCTCGTCACGACCATGAACCGCGATGCGCGCGGTGAGGTCGGTCCCGGTGATCGACTGTGCCGTGTCGCGCAGCACACGAAGCGGCGCCAGCACGCGTCCGGCTGCGACCCAGGCCACAGCGAACGACAGCAGGAGCACCGCGGCGAAGACCTGGCCGGCGACGGTGATCGCGTCTTCGATCTCGTGTCGCTCGTTGGCGGGGAAGTTCGCGACCGTGAAGGTCGCGAGCACGCGATCACCGACCTCCACCGGGACGTTGAGGTAACGCGCCTGCCCGGTCGAGGTTTCGATCGTGCCGCGATGCGTCTCTCCGAGCGGGCTCTCGAGCGCAATCGTGCGGAGCAGCTCGCCCGGCCGGTACTCGGCGCCTCCCGCGCGGGCTGAACGGTAGAGGCGGCGGTCGATGGATGACAGGATCACCTCGCCTTCGTCCGGCACGTTTCGCGAGAAGTAGACGTCGAAGATGCGACGTACGTTCGTGCTGAAAGGCTCGCCCGTCCGCGGGTCGCTGCCGCCGACGAGCCGGCGGAACTCCGCGACCTCCTGCGTCAGCTGCTGCTCGACCTCCTCGTCCAGGCGGTTGAGGAGCACCTGGTGGATCAGGAAGAGCGACAGTGCGGCCGACACGGCCGTCAGGACCGCGAACGCCGCCAGGATCCGCGTCCGGGTACCCGCAAGCGGCATCCAACGGCGCCTGCTGACTCCGCCGTTCGCGACGGATGCCCCGGTCGATCTCGCCGGCGAGTCGCCCACGTCCGGCTGAACGCTCACCTTGGAAGATCCGGCCAGGAGGGCATGCCGTCGTTGTCTCCTAGGCGAGCGCGCATGAACCGCTGCTCAGTCATCGCGGGCACCGTCGTCGGAATCATCATCGGGATCATCGTCCGGGTCGTCGGTTCCATTTGACGGAGGAGGCGGCGGCGCCTGGGAACGGCGGAGATCCTCTGCCCGGTCGTCGTCCGCCGGTTCCTGTTGGGAGGGCGGTTGAGTCGTCGGCGCCAGACGGGGCGTCGTCCCTGGCCGGCCGGTCTTTCGTTCACGTGTCGTCGTCGGCGTCGCGGGCAGCTCTGCGGGCTCATCGCGGGAGGATGCGACCGGTGGCCGCAACTCGATGGGAACGAGGGGATCAGGCTCAGGCTCTCTGAGCGCGTGAGCCGCCACAACCAACACGAGGGCCAGGCCAGCCGAGGCAATCAGAGCCAAACGCTTCACGATGCGCATGATTCCCTGCCCACCGAAGATCCACGTGAGAGCAGGATGAGAATCTTCTCACGAATGATGCACGGGCAGGCCCCCGGAAGTATTCGCAGTCTCGCCTAGATTCGTGGTTGGGCTGCGCGCGGACGGACCTCTTCGACGCCGGACGAGGCCAGACAGCGGGAGACGCGGGCACACGCGTCACCTCGCAAGCACTTCCGGAGGCCGCCCATCGGACGGGTCTCGCACGCACTGTCCTCGAATGTACCTGCAAATAGTCACAAAGGATCGCGGCGACGACGACCCGTTCACCAAGTGTGAAGGTGTCCAAGATGTACCCGTTTCGTACCCGCCTCGTGATCTCCGCCGTCGCAGTCACGAAGAAATCCCTGCAAATCCGAGTAAGCCGACGCGCGGACTCGAACCGCGGACCCCTTCATTACGAGTGACGACCAAGGAGGCCACGCAGTCCCCGCCAGTCCCTCCAGGCCGCTCCAACAAGCCAAAGTTGGGGACTCCGAAGGACAGAGGGGAGCCAAGGGGGGCGTAGACGTGTTCGGCTGGTGTTCGGACGGCGCCGTGACGGCGAGAAAGCCGTAGGCGAGTTCGCCCCAGGCTAGGCGAGCGGATTCGGTACGGAGCCCGCTGACACCGAGCTGTGGCGGGAAGCCGGAAGGGGAAGTTGGACCGCGCTGCCTGGCAGGGGATCCAGCCCTGGGAACTGGGGCGCGCCGGCGCGTGCCGGACATGATTGCTTGCATTGACACGCCTTGTGTGGTACCGATTGCTGAAATCGATTGCACATGGCGACGATAAGTGACGTAGCCCGCCTTGCGGGTGTCTCCACGACCACGATCTCCCGTTACCTGAACGGGGGCCGGGTGCGCGCGGAGTTAGCGATCGCCGACGCGATCGAGGAGCTGCGGTTCCGGCCCAGCCCGGCGGCACGTTCGTTGAAGCTCGGGGTCACGCATTCGATCGGAGTCGTCGTGCCCGACATCGCGAATCCCTTCTTTGCAGCCGTCGTGAAGGGGGCCGAAACGGTCGCCCGGAGCCGCGAATACAGTGTCTTTCTCTACAACACGGAGGAGAGCGCGGACCGCGAGGAGGAGGTGCTCGCTGCGCTCGCCGACCGTGTCGACGGGATCATCCTGGCGCCTGCGACGGAACCCGCAGACGTCTCTCCCGTCCTCCGGCGAGCTCAGCCACGGGTCGTGTTCCTCGACCGGGAGCTGGCGAAGACCGACGCATTCGACAGCGTGCTCGTGGACAACGCAGGCGGCGCCCGGCAGGCGGCCCGTCATCTGCTCGAGCTCGGGCACGAGCGGATCGGGTTGATCAGCGGCCCACTCGACACGACGCCCGGACGGGGCCGCCACGAGGGATTCGTCGACGAGATGGCGCGCGCCGGGGTCGAGCTGAAGCCGGACACGATCCAGATCGGCGATTTCCGCCAGGAGGGTGGCTACCAGTGCGCCCTACGCCTGCTCGCGCTGAAGCAACCACCGACGGCGATCTTCGCGGCCAACAACCTCATGTCGATTGGGGCTCTGCGGGCGCTTCATGCGATGCGGATTCGCGTGCCGAGCGACGTGTCGTTCATGGGCTTCGATGATCTCGACCTCGCCGAGATCCTCGACCCGCCACTAACCGTGATCGACCGGCCGATGGAGGAGCAGGGTGCGCTGGCCATGCGCCTGCTGCTAGCTCGGATCGACGAGCCAAATGGCGCGGCTCCCCAGCGGATCGTGCTCGAGACGCGGCTTCGAATCCGGATGTCGACGGCGCCGCCGCGAGTACTGGGGCGCTCGTCGCGCACGCCCAAGCCTCGAAAACAGCGGAAGGAGAACCACCCATGACGGAACTACTCATCGGCCAGCCGGTGCTGATCTCGATCGACCACCAGCGGGCGGGATACAACGAGAATTACGCCGTGCCGCAGATGGGCGGCTACGCCGGTCGGGTGGAGCGCGCCGTCGAGCTCGTCGAGGCCGCGCGCTCGGCCGGCATCCCCGTGATCTTCATCCAGGAGCGCCACGCGCGGACGCTCGCGGACTTCGGGCGGGAGCTCGACGGCTCGGAGGGAGTCCATTGCGTCGAGGACGATCCCGATACCGAGCTCGTCGAATCCCTGCGACCGCAGCCGGACGAGTATTTCGTCCCCAAGCGGCGTTACTCGGCCTTCTTTGGGACCGACCTCGAGATCCTGCTGAAGGGGCTCGGGGCGTCGACCCTCGTGCTCTGCGGCGCGCTGACCGACGTCTGCGTCCATTACACCTTCGTGGACGCGCACCAGCACGACTACCACGTGCGGGTCGCGCGTGACGTCGTCGGCGGCTCGTCTCAGGAGGCTCACGACGCCTCGCTCACGGCGATGGAGTACCTCCAGACGGGTGCGCTTCGGGAGTCGGCTGAGATCCTCGCCGCTTTCGGGGCCTTCCGGGGACGTCCACGGCCTGCGGTGCAGGCGGCTGTGGAAGGAGCGGCGCGATAACGGCCGAGGCGACGCCCGCGCTTTCCGCCCTCCGTGTCGCCGAGGTTCGCGATCTTCGCGTCCGGTTCGAGCGGCACGGCGCGACCACTCACGCGCTCCGAGGGGTCGACCTCGAGATCGTGGCCGGGGAGATCGTCTCGATCGTCGGCGAATCCGGGTCGGGCAAGACAGTCCTCGGACTTTCGCTCCTCGGGCTTCTCGGCAGCAGTGCCCAGATCAGCGGGTCCGTGGTCGTCGACGGCGTGGACATGATCGCGGCCGACACCGGCATGACCCGGCGGGTTCGGCGTCGGGCGCTTGGGGCGGTCTTCCAGGATCCGATGACGTCACTCAATCCGACCATGCGCGTTGGGCGTCAGGTCGCCGAGTCCGCCGGCACCGAGCACGAGGCGTTACGGCTGCTCGGCGCCGTCGGGATCCGCGATCCGGCCCGGCGGCTGCGCGCCTACCCGCACGAGCTCTCCGGCGGCCTGAGGCAGCGGGTGATGATCGCGATCGCGCTTGCCGGCAATCCAAAGCTGATCGTCGCGGACGAGCCGACGACCGCGCTCGACGTGACGGTCCAGGCACAGGTGCTCGACCTCTTCCGTCGTATCCGCGAGGACGTCGGCTGCGCGATCGTCCTGATCACGCACGACCTCGGCGTCGCGTCGTCGGTTGCCGACCGGATCTGCGTGCTGTACGCCGGTCGGGTGGTCGAGCTGGGCGGCTCGCGTGCGGTGCTGGCCGATCCGGCTCATCCTTACAGCGCCTCGCTGCTCAATTCGAGGATCACGCTCACGGCCGACCGTCGAGTGGAGCTCCCCACAATCAGGGGTGAGCCGCCGGATCCGCGTAGCGAGGAGGACTCCTGTTCCTTCGCCGCGCGTTGCCCGTTTGCAGAGCCGGTGTGCGTCGAACGCCGACCGCTCCTCGCCCAGGTCAGTTGGCGAGCCGGCGCTGCCGCCTGCCACTTCGAAGCCGGGCCTCGCACGATCGGAACGGCGGTGACCCCGACGTGGCCGCCTCAGCTGGAGCCGCGCGGGGCGGCGATCCTGGAGGACGTCGTCGTCCGGTTCCCGGCCAGTCGAGCGCTGTTTGGGGGCACCGGCGCCTTCGAGGCCCTTTCGGGGGTGACGTTGCGCGTCGGCGCGGGGGAATCGGTCGCCCTCGTCGGCGAGAGCGGCAGCGGCAAGACCACGCTCCTGCGCACGCTTGCGGGCTTCGTCCAGCCGACTTCGGGGCGTGTCGACACGGGCGGCTCGATGCCGCAGATGGTCTTTCAGGATGCCGGGGCATCACTGACGCCCTGGCTGCGCGTCGGCGAGCTCCTCGAGGATCGTGTCCGCGCGCTCCCCCGAGCGGAGCGCCGCGAGCGGCTCGTGCACGTCCTGCGCCGGTTCGGCCTCCCCGAAGAAGTGCTCGGCGCACGCCCTTCCCAGCTTTCGGGCGGGCAGCGGCAGCGGGTCGCGCTCGCGAGGGCTGTGATCGACCCGCCGGACCTGCTTCTTTGCGACGAGCCGATCTCGGCGCTGGACGCGTCGCTGGCGGCGTCCGTCCTCAACCTCCTCGGCCGCCTCCGGCGGGAGCTCGGCTTCGCGATGATCTTCGTCACGCACGATCTCGCGGCCGCACGCCTCGTTTCCGACCGCATTGTCGTCATGACGGAGGGCCGCATCGTGGAGGAGGGGCCGACGGAGCGCGTCGTCACGACTCCCGCCCACGACTACACCCGGATCCTGCTCGAATCGGTTCCGGAGTTCGTCGCGTGATCGACGCCGTCGGTGCTGCACCCGCACGGAGGTACCACCTTCGGCTGACAGCAGCACGCCGCCTCCCAGGGGCGGAGCAGTTCGGCCTCGTCCTCATGGCCGTTCTCGTCGGTCTCGCACTGCTGGCGCCGCTGATCGCCTCAGATCCCACCGTTGCGGTCGCCGGCTCGTTCGCCCCACCTTCCGCAAGCCACCCACTCGGGACGGATGACATCGGACAAGACGTGTTCGCGCGAGTGCTGTACGGAATGCGCACCAGCCTCGCCGCGGCTGCGATCGTGATCGCATTCGGCGTCGTCGTCGGCGGTGCGATCGGACTCGTCGCCGGCGCTCGCGGCGGGATCGTCGACGCGCTCCTGATGCGCCTCACCGACGCCGCGCTGGCGCTGCCCGGACCCGTGATGGCGATCGCGATCGTCGCAGCCCTCGGCCCGAGCCTCCGGAACACTGTCGTCGCCGTGGCTCTGGTCTGGTGGCCGTGGTATGCACGCCTCGTCCGCGGCGAGGTCCGGGCGCTTGCTGCTCGGCCGCACGTCGACGCGGCCCGTCTGAGCGGTGTTTCACGGCGAAGGCTGCTGTTGCGACACCTCCTCCCGGGCGCGGTGCCGCCCGTGATCGTCGCGGCGAGCCTGGACGTCCAGATCCTCGTCCTGACGCTCGCCGGCCTGTCGTTTCTCGGCCTCGGGTCGCCACCGCCTGCGCCGGAGCTCGGGGCGATGGCCGCCCGCGGCGTCGACTACCTGTTCGGCTACCCCCTCGTCCCCCTAGCCCCCGGAATTGCCGTGTTCCTGATCGCCGTCGCCGCGAATCTCGCCGGTGACGGAGTCCGTGACCTCTTCGATGCCCAACCCTGAACCCCAAGGAGGCTTCATGCTTCGTCGCTTTACCTTCGTCACGCTCCTCGTCCTCGCATCGTTGCTGCTGACCGCATGCATGAGCGACGACGAGGCCGCGGACACCACTGCGGACACCACTGCGGCGACCACAGCGTCGTCGGACGAGAGCGGCCCATCCGAGG
>JBBJLW010000013.1:0-88574 GCA_037720595.1 Gaiellaceae bacterium
AACGCCCTGCTCGGCTTCACCAACATGCTCTTCAAGCTGCTCACCGACTACCACCCGCGGGGCGCCGCCGTCGCCTGGGACACGCGCCCGGTGCACCGGACCGAGCTCTCCGAGACCTACAAGGCAGGCCGCAAGCCGATGCCGGACCTCCTGCGCGAGCAGTTCCCGTACTTCCGTCCGATCGTCGAGGCCTTCGGGTACGTCAACCTGGAGTTCGAGGGCTGGGAGGCCGACGACGTGATTGCGACCCTCGCGACGCGCGCGGACGCGGCCGGGGTGAAGACGTGCGTCGTCTCAACGGACCGCGATGCCTTCCAGCTCTGCTCCGAGAACATCTGCCTGATGATGACTCCGCGCGGGGTCTCTGACGTCAACGTGTACACCCCCGAGCGCGTCGAGCTGCGCTACGGCGTCCGACCCGACCAGGTGCCGGACTTCATCGGGCTCAAGGGCGATCCGAGCGACAACATTCCCGGGGTCCCCGGAATCGGTGACAAGACAGCCGGACAGCTCATAGCGCAGTACGGCTCACTCGAGTCGGTGATCGAGCACGCGGACGAGCTCTCCCCGGCGCGACGCAAGAACATCACCGAGCACGCCGACCAGGCCCGCGCGTCGAAGGATCTTGCGACGATGCGGCGCGAGCTCGACCTCGATTGGGAGCCGACCGAGCTCGCGCTCAGCCCGCCCGACCGCTCGCAGCTACGCGAGATGTTCCGGCGCTTCGAGTTCCGCAACCTTCTGAACCGTGTCGACGAGCTGGACGAGGCGGTGCCTGCGGCGCCCATGCTTCGATTTGAGGGAACCACCGTGGCCTGGCGCGAGGGGACGCTGCCGCCGGTCGCGGAGTGGGAGGGCTACGCGGCCGACGACGACCGGATCGCGGTTGCGACGGAAAGCGGCGTCGTTGTCGCCACGAGACCAAGTACCAGTCTGTTACTTGACGGCGCCTTGCTCGTTGTCCACGACGCGAAGTCGCTCAAGGTGCGCTCGGTCGACGACACCATGATCGCGGCGTACCTGATCGAGCCGGGCCGAGCCGAATACGCGCTCGACGACCTCAGCGCCGAGTACGGGCTCGAGGTGCTCCCCGAGCCGGCCGCCGAGGAGGAAACCGCAGCGCTCGTTCGACGCGCGGAGGCCCCGCGCCGGCTGATCGGCCGGATGCTGGAGAGGGTGCGCGAGCGCGGCTCGGAGCACCTCTATCGCGAGATCGAGCTGCCGCTCACTGCGGTGCTCGCCGCGATGGAGATCGCGGGCGTCAAGATCGACACCTACCGTATGGGCGAGATCACCGCGCGGCTCGTGGATCGGCTCGAGGAGCTGGAGGCGAGGGCCTACGAGCTCGCCGACGAGGAGTTCATGCTCGGCTCGACCCAGCAGGTGGCGCGGATCCTCTTCGAGAAGCTCGAGCTGACGCCGGGCCGCAAAGGCAAGACCGGCTACTCGACCGATACGCGCGTCCTCCGCTCCATCCGGACCGACCATGCGATCGTCCCTGTGCTCGAGGAGTGGCGCGAGCTCTCGAAGCTGATCAACACCTACCTCGGGCCGCTGCCCTCGCTGATCTCGGCGGATGACGGCCGCCTCCACACGACCTTCAACCAGACGGTCGCTTCCACCGGCCGCCTCTCGACGACGGCGCCGAACCTGCAGGCGATCCCGATCCGGACGGAGCTCGGGCGCGAGATCCGCTCAGCGTTCGTGGCGGAGGAGGGCTATCGCCTCCTCTCGGCCGACTACAGCCAGGTCGAGTTGCGGATCCTCGCGCATGTCTCGGGCGAGCCGGTGCTCAAGGAGTCGTTCGCCCGCAACGAGGACATCCACTCACGCACCGCCGCGGAGGTGCTCGGCAGGGATCAGGCGACGCTGACGAAGGACGAGCGCAATGTCGCGAAGATGGTCAACTTCGGGATCATCTACGGGATCTCGTCCTTTGGCCTCTCGGAGAACCTCGAGATCCCGCGCGAGCAGGCGCAGGCCTACATCGACACGTATCTGGCGCGCTTCCCGCACGTGCAGGACTTCATCGAGCGGACGATCGAGCAGGCCAAGCGCGACGGCTACGTGACGACGCTCCTCGGGCGGCGGCGGCCTGTGCCCGAGATCCGAGCGATGAACCGGCAGACGCGCTCCCTCGGGGAGCGGCTCGCGGTCAACTCGGTGATGCAGGGCACCGCCGCCGACGTGATCAAGGTCGCGATGATTCGGATCCACGACCGGCTACGTGCCGAGGGCCGCTTGGCGCGGCTCGTCCTCCAGGTCCACGACGAGTTGCTCCTCGAGGTGCCGGAGACCGAGGTGAGTGCCGTTCGGGAGCTCGTGCGCGCCGAGATGTGCGGCGCCTATCCGCTCGATCCACCGCTCGCGGTCGACGTCGGCTTCGGCGACGACTGGAACGCGGCGAAGTCGTAAGAATGGGCGAATCACTCACCTGTCGAAATCACGGTCGGCCGGGGCGGCATTGACTTCGAGCTGACCTGGGCCGACGAAGGGCGTGCGACGATCGCCTACGTCGGTATGCACGACAGCTTGGGCTAGCCGCCGAAGCGCTCGCGCGTTCCGTCTCGGCTTCGGTTCGGGGCTCTGGAACCTGGCTATACTGCGCGTTTCGTGATGGCCAACGACACCGTTGAGATGACCGATCCGCGCCTCGAAGAGGGTGTTTGGACGCTCTCCCCCGAGGGGGAGCTCGTCCCGGATTACGAGTCCACCTTCCCCACGATCAACGAGGGCGAGGTCGTTCACGGCACCGTCGTGCGCGTGGACAAGGACGAGGTGCTCGTCGACATCGGCTACAAGTCCGAGGGTGTGATCCCGGTCGCCGAGCTCTCGATCCGACGCTCGGTGAACCCGGCCGACGAGGTCTCGGTCGGCGAGGAGATCGACGCGCTCGTGATGACGAAGGAGGACGCCGAAGGGCGCCTGATCCTCTCCAAGAAGCGCGCTCGGTTCGAGCTCGCATGGAAGAAGATCGAGGCTGCCGCGGAGTCCGGCGAGGCCGTCCTCGGCCGGGTGATCGAGGTCGTCAAGGGCGGCCTGATCCTCGACCTGGGAGTGCGGGGCTTCCTGCCCGCGTCGCTCGTCGACATCCGCCGCGTCCAGGACCTCGACGAGTTCATGGGCACCGAGCTGCGCTCGAAGGTGATCGAGCTCAACCGCTCGCGCAACAACGTCGTGCTCTCGCGCCGCGCCGTCCTCGAGGAGGAGCGCAAGGAGGTCCGACAGCAGATCCTCGACCGCCTCCAGCCCGGCATGGTCGTGGAGGGCGCGATCTCCAACATCGTCGACTTCGGCGCCTTCGTCGACCTCGACGGCATCGACGGCCTGATCCACATCTCCGAGCTCTCCTGGAGCCACGTCAACCACCCGTCCGAGGTGCTCGAGATCGGTCAGGACGTCAAGGTCAAGGTGCTCGACATCGACCGCGACCGCCAGCGGATCTCGCTCGGCCTCAAGCAGACGCAGTCGGATCCGTGGCAGCAGGTGCTCGAGAACTACAACGAGGAGGACGTCGTCGAGGGTCGTGTCACGAAGGTCGTCACCTTCGGCGCCTTCGTCGAGATCCTCCCGGGAGTCGAGGGCCTCGTCCACATCTCCGAGCTCGCTCAGCATCACGTCGAGAACCCGCGAGAGGTCGTCTCGCAGGGCGATGCTGTCAACGTGCTGATCCTCGAGGTCGACGCCGAGCGGCGCCGTCTTTCTCTCTCCTTGAAGCGTGTCGAGGAGGGTGCCGAGCCGCTCCCGCGCGCCGACGGTGCCGAGTCCGTGCACCTCACGCCGAACCTGGATCTTTCCGAGGACGTCTTCCCTGCCTCGACCGCCGACGCTCCTGAGGCCGAGCCCGAGCCCGAGGCGGCCGATGAGCCTGAGATCGAGGCGAGTGACGAGCCGGAGGCCGCTGCCGAGCTCGAGGAGACCGAGGATTCCGCACTCGAGCTGGCTGACGAACCGGCACCGGAATCGGATGCCGCCGCCGAGGCCGACCTCGCGAGCGAGTCGACCGCCGACAGCGATGCTGCCGCGGGCGACGACGAGCCCGACGAAACCGCTTAAGACCGCGATGCAGTGGCCGCTCGCCGTCGCCATCACCGGCGGGATCGGCGCGGGGAAGAGCGAGGCGCTCTTCGCCTTCCAGAAGCACGGCGCCGCGACCGTCTCGAGCGACGAGATCGTCCATCACCTGCTCGCCACCGACGACGACGTGCGGGCCGCGATAGTGGCCGAGCTGGGTGAGGGGATCCTCGACGACGAGGGTTTGATCGACCGTTCGCGTGTCGCCGAGATCGTCTTCGGCGACCGCTCCAAGCTCGACTTTCTCGAGAAGCTGCTCCACCCTCTCGTCGTCGCGGAGTACCTGCGCTGGCGCAAGCAGCTCGCCGCGCTCCCCGAGCCGCCGGCGGTCTGTGTCACGGAGGTACCGCTCCTCTACGAATCGGGCGGCCAGGAGCGCTTCGACAAGGTGGTTGTGATCACGGCGCCCGCGAAACTGCGTGAGCAGCGCCGCCGCGTTCGCCGCGACAACCGCGACGAGCGCCTGCTCCCCGACGCCGAGAAGGCCAAGCGAGCCGACTATGCGTACGTGAACACAGGCTCGCTCGAGGAGCTCGACGCCTGGGTCGGCGGCGTGATGGCCGAGCTGACGGCCGAGGCCGCGGTAGAACTTGCGTGAGCAAGGTCGGCTTCCTCCTCGTCCTCCTGCTCGCGGCCGCCGGCTTCGGCGCGTACGTCTTCCAGAGCGAGCCGACCTGGTATGAGCGAGCTCGATATCCGCTCCGCTACGAGGAGATCGTCGTCGGTCACGCCGAGAACTACCGCCTCGAGCCGCAGCTCCTCGCGGCGATGATCTACCAGGAGAGCAAGTTCGATGCAGACGTTCGCTCGAGCTCGGGCGCGGTCGGGTTGATGCAGCTGCTCCCCGAGACTGGTCAGGGAATCGCCGATCGCACCGGCGGCGACAACTGGACGCCGGAGGACCTCCTCGATCCCGAGCTCAACATCCGCTACGGCGCGTGGTATCTGCGCCATCTGCTCGACAAGTATGACGACGAGGCGCTCGCGCTCGCGGCCTACAACGCGGGGCAGGCGAACGTCGACGGCTGGCGGAAGCGCGGAGTCGAGATCCAGTTCGCGGAGACGCGACACTACGTGCATCGTGTGCAGCAGCTCAAGCAGGTGTACGCGGAGGCGTACGCGGCCGAGCTGGGCCTCCGCTAGCTGGGCCTCCGATCGCGTCGCCAACGATCTGGAGGATCTCGCCCGCCCTCGTGCTCGCCTTTCTGCTCGGCGCGCTCGCCGGGCCGTTCTTCGCCGCGCAGAAGGTGATCGTCCCCGAGCTGCTCGGCGAGGACGAATCGCTCGTGGGCCGCGCGAACGCGCTCTTCCAGGGCGCCACGCGGATCACGATGCTGCTCGGTCCCGTCCTCGGCGGGATCCTGATCGCGACGGTCTCGGCGCCCTGGGCGCTCGTCGTCGACGCGGGCACCTACGTGGTCTCGGCCGTGCTCGTGCTTACGCTCGTGCCGAAGCCCGCGCGGCTGCCGCCGGTGGACGAGGACGTCGGGGCGCGACGCGGACTCCGCTTCCTCGCTCGGGAGCCGCTCCTGCGCCTCTGGATCCCGCTCTTCGCGCTGGGCGACACGGCCTGGACGGCCTTCTTCGTCAGCGTGCCGGTGCTCGTCGTCGTGCGGTTCGACGCCGACCCGCGCATCGCCGGCTGGCTGCTCGCCGCGTTCGGCGTCGAGTCCGCGGGCTGACGCTCGTCGGCACCTGCATCCTCGGCCAGGCTCTGCCGCTGTGGCTGCTGACGATCCACCCTTCCGCCTCGCTCGCGGCGTTCGCGCTCGGCCTTCCGGGCTCGCGAACGGGATCGTCAACCCGCCGATCCACTCGATGATGACGTTGCGGGTGCCACCGCCGTTGCGGCCGAGCGTGATGACGGTGAACGTGATGATCTTCGGCCTCGCTCAGCCGCTCGGGGTCTTCGGCGTCGGCCCGGTGCTGGACGCATTCGGACCGCAGCCGGTACTTGTTGCGTTCGCGGCAGTCCAGACCGTCGCGATGGCGCTGATCGCGGCGTCGACGTTCGCAGCTCGCAGGGCGACAGCGCACCCGCCGGCGGTCGAGGCGAAGGCGTGAGCGTGAGCGTGCTGCGCGACTAGCCCGTCGAGAATCGCTGGAAAAGCTCGCCGACGCCGACGACCTCGGCGTAGTCGCCGCCCGTCAGTTCGCCGGTGACCGCGCGCCAGAACGCGAGCGCAGGCACGTTGCGGTCGATCACGCTCAGGTTCCAGGAGCCTTTGAACCCGCTGAGGGCCGCCACGCCGGCCGCGCGTCCGACACCGCGACGCCGGTACGGCTGCGCGACGAAGAACTCCGCGAGTGGAAATCGACGTCTTGCGGCATGTGGGGGAACGGCCGCTCGGCGACGAGCGCGAATCCTGCAGGGCGCCCGTCGACGCGGATCAGCAGCGAATGCGAGGTTGTCCGGCCGAGCCAGTCCTCGAGGTACGAGGGCTGCCACTGCGCTTCCGCGTCGAGGACATAGTGCTCGGTGAAGGCCGAGAGATCGTGAAGGTAGAGCGGGTAGAGCCGCCGCAGCGCAGCGAGATCGCGCTCGCCTTCGGCCGGCGTCACCTCGACGGCTATGGCTGAGCCAGACGCGCCCACAGGTTCTCGAGCATACGGTGTACGGACGACAGCCTCGCGGTGCCGCCGAAGTCGATCGTCCCTGCGGAAAAGACCTTTGCGCCCTGCGGCGTCTCGTAGTACGTCATCTGGGCGGTCAGACCGGGGCCGTAGAGGTCGGGAACCTCGGCGAGGACGATCGTCCCGGCCGGGGTAGAGGACGTGGTGGAGTCGATCTCGATCCCGTAGCCGCCCAGCTCCTGACCGAAGCTCGAGCCGTCGCCGAGGCCGGTGCCATCGTAGAACCACGGCACGGTTGCGGCGGCGCGCACGACGAACGGCCGCTGGATCCTGCCGTCGTCGTTGGCGCGGTACTGGACGCCGAGTACGGCCGATTCCGGCCGGCCCTGATCCCGCCAGAGTCGCGTGCGTCGGAGCACTCGCCCCTCGCGACGTACCTCCCAGAAGAAGTTGTTCGCCGAGAGGAAGGCGAGGTTGCCGCCGAGGTCGCGGTAGTTGCGGATCAGGTCGAACTCGTGTCGGGTCGCGTACTCCGTGTGCCCCGGGAAGATGACGACGTTGTAGAGCCGGATCAGCTCCTCGGCGGTGCGGATCGTCTCCAGGTCGGACTCGGTGAGAAGCTCGGGCTGCTTGCCCGTCGAGTGCAGCCAGCGGAGGAAGCCGACGTCGTACTTGCGCCACTGCGGCGGGACGCCGCGGCGGATGAACGGGCGGCCGAGCTCGGCGGTGCTCTGGGCTCCCTTTGCGTACCACGTGTCGCCCCAGCCGTTGCCGTCCGCGTCGCGGAAGTTGTATCCCTGCCAGGTGTTCGTCGGCATCACGACGGCGACGCGGCTGGTCGAGCCGAGCACCGTCGGCCGGACGACGAAGGGGGCATAGCCGATGCGCCCGTCATCCGCGCTCAGCTTGACGAAATAGACGCCCGAGGGCCACGGGCCGACGGCGTAGTTGAGGGTCGCGCGCCGGTGGCGGGCGCTCCACGGGACGGTGACCGGCGGGTTGACGGCAACCCCGTTCATGATCGTGTCGCTGTGGGTCGGCGCGTCCTCCGGGCCTGCGCGGAACGTCTGCAGCGTCAGCGTCTTCGCGTCGGTCTCGATCGCGAGGCGAGCCGAGCTCGAGGCGACGTAGCTCTCGCCCATGAACCCGGCGTCGACCCCGAGCACGCGGACGACCGCCGAGCGCAGCCGCCGACCCTCGCGGGCGTCGTCGGCCCCGTAGGTGCGGCTGTTGCCGGCCCCGTCGGTGGTCGTGATCCGCACGAGATAGGTGCGCGCGCCGGTCGCTTTCGGCGGGTGCCAGGTGAACGTCTTCCGGCCCGGACGCAGGTTCGCGGTCAGTTCGTAGATCGTCTGAGGTGCGCTCACCGTCCGCGTCACTTCGAAGCGGACCCGTGCCCGCTCGCTCAGCGTGAAGGAGATCTTGGCGGCGTCACGCAGCCCGTCGCCGTTCGGCGAGATCGTCGTCAGCCGTTCGCTGTCGCCCGCGAACGGAGTGCGACTGCGGGTGTGGGCGTCGAACTCGGTCACCCTCGGCGCGATCCGGTCGATCCGAAGGGGGGAGGAGGCGAGCTCGCGCTGCCCTACGACCAGCCGGATCCGGTAGTTCCCGTCGGGTACGCCGATCCCACGCAGGCGCGCGTTCCAGCGAAGGGTCAGGAAGCGGCGGCGTTGCGGCTCGACGATCCAGCCGAGTGGGCGGCCACTCAACGTCGCGAGCTGGAGGCCGACTCGCTCAGGCTTCGGTAGGGCAGCCTGGATTCGCAGCCGGGCTTCATCCGGCGAGAAGTCGCGGGGCTTGACCGTGAGATCGGCTGCGGAGGCGACGGGCGCGCAGGCGAGTGCGAGGACGACGAGGGTAAAACGGCGGCGCATCGGCCGTGAAGCGTAGTTGGGAGCTGTGACGGAGCCGTGAGGAAGAAGGCTCGCGCCGGCTAAGCGTCGTCAGCTCGCTGCTCGAGCTCGTTGGCCTTGCTCGTCAGCGCGGCGAAGCCCGCCTGGAGGAAATCGTTGGCCGCCGCGGCCGCGAGCGACCACGTCAGCAGCCGTCCGGTTCGCGGCGCCACCGTCTGCAGCGAGACGACGCCGGCGGCGGCCCACATCCCGATACAGCGCGAGCACGTCAGGAGCTCGCCGATCGCCTGGCGTGGTCCGCCGTCCTCGACGGGCTTCTCGTCGCCTTCGTGCGCCTGGCCCCTGACGAATGGATCGCGCAGAAAGCTCGTCACCTCGTCGTCCGTGATCGTGCGCGAGGCCTTGAACGTCGCTGCTGCGAGCACCGCGAGGTCGAGTCCGCCGAGCTTTTCGGGTCTCCGCCCGAGCACGGTCGAGAGCGTCGCGACGCCGGTCATCCCGGCGCTGAAGGTCCCCACGAGCGAGGCGTAGGACTTGTACGGAGGAGCCTGGGTCGCAGTCGCCACGGCGCCGTCATACCCGGCCCCCACGAACTCAACCTCGGGATCTACGGTGCGCACTTGATCGTCCTTCCGGCGTGGTCGGGCCGCGGCGGCAGCGAGGAGCCGGCCGTGCTCGCAAGTCCGCCACCGTTGATCACGATCATCGTTCCAGCCGGGTGGAGCTCGAGGCGGCGAGAGTGCGGGAGAGACGACTGGGGCGAGCGTATGCTTCCCCACGCTCGTCCGGGCGCGACATGGGGTTCTAACCAGCCGAGGCCGTCGATATGCATGCCGGAGAACAGGTGTTCGCTCGGTACGATGGGCTCGATGGCGGAGCTGAAGACGGCGGCGGCGTATCTCCCGACGGGCGACCAGCCGACGGCGATCGCAGAGCTGACGCGCTCGCTGCAGGCCGGGAGCCGCTACCAGACCCTGCTCGGCGCGACCGGCACCGGGAAGACCGCGACGATGGCCTGGATCATCGAGGAGATCCAGCGGCCGGCGCTCGTGATCGCCCACAACAAGACGCTCGCCGCGCAGCTCTGCAACGAGTTCCGCGAGTTCTTTCCCACGAACAGCGTCGAATACTTCGTCTCCTACTACGACTACTACCAACCCGAGGCGTATGTCCCGCAGGCCGATCTTTACATCGAGAAGGACAGCTCGCGCAACGACGACATAGACCGGTTGCGGCACGCGGCCACCTCGAACCTGCTCACGCGCCGGGACACCGTGATCGTCGCCTCGGTCTCGTGCATCTACGGCCTCGGCTCGCCGGAGGAGTACGAGAAGCGCGTCGTCTTCCTGACCGTCGGCGAGGAGACCGACCGCGACGTGATGCTGCGGAAGCTGATCGACATCCAGTACGTCCGCAACGACACGCTGCTCGGCCGGGGCCGCTTCAGGGTCAAGGGCGACGTCTTCGAGATCCAGCCCGCCTACTCCGAGACCGCCTACCGCGTCTCGATGTTCGGCGACGAGGTCGAGGCGATCAGCCACTTCGACCCGCTCACCGGCGAGGTCTACGGCAAGCTCGACACGATCACGATCTTCCCGGCGACCCAGTACGTGACCTCGAAGCCCACGATCGAGCGCGCCCAGGACGAGATCAAGCACGAGCTGGAGCAGCAGGTGACGCTCTTCGAGAGCCAGGGCCGGTTGCTCGAGGCGCACCGGATCCGCCAGCGCACCGAGTACGACCTCGAGATGATGCGCGAGCTCGGTTTCTGCAACGGGATCGAGAACTACTCTCGGATCCTCGACGGGAGGCCAGCCGGCTCGGCGCCGCACACCCTGCTCGACTATTTCCCCTCCGACTACGTCGTCTTCGTCGACGAGTCGCACCAGACGATTCCGCAGATCGGCGGCATGTACGAGGGAGACCGCTCGCGCAAGCAGACGCTCGTCGACCACGGCTTCCGGCTTCCATCGGCGCTCGACAACCGGCCGCTGCGCTTCGACGAGTTCCTCGGGAAGGTGCCGCAACTCGTCTTCGTCTCCGCGACCCCGGGCGTCTATGAGCTCCGTCACTCGGGCGTCGTGGCCGAGCAGCTGATCCGGCCGACCGGGATCGTCGACCCCGAGGTCGAGCTGCGCGCGACGAAGAACCAGATCGACGACCTCCTGAACGAGATCCGCAAGCGCGCCGACGTCGGCGAGCGGGTGCTCGTGACGACGCTGACGAAGAAGATGTCCGAAGACCTGACCGACTACCTCCTCGAGGCGGGCGTCAAGACACGGTACCTCCACTCGGAGGTCGACACGCTCGAGCGGATCCAGATCATCCGCGAACTCCGGCTCGGCGACTACGACGTCCTCGTCGGCGTCAACCTCCTGCGGGAAGGGCTCGATCTGCCGGAGGTCTCGCTGGTCGCGGTGCTCGACGCCGACAAGGAGGGCTTCCTCCGCGGCAAGACGGCGCTGATCCAGACGATCGGTCGCGCGGCGCGGAACGTCAACGGGCGGGTGCTGCTCTATGCGGACAAGCTGACGGAAGCGATCAAGGGCGCGCTCGACGAGACCGAGCGGCGCCGCGCCAAACAGCTCGCGTACAACGAGGAGCACGGGATCACGCCCGAGAACATCGTCAAGGGAGTCTCCGACATCGCCGAGTTCCTCTCGCTCGGCTCCCCGACCGTGCCGCGCGGCAGGCGCGCAGGAGGCTCGAAGGTGGAGGGCCTGAACCGCGAGGAGCTGGAGAAGCTCGTGATCACCCTTGAGGAGGAGATGTTCGCCGCCGCCGAGGAGCTGCGCTTCGAGTACGCCGCGAAGCTCCGTGACGAGATCAAGGACCTCAACCGTGAGCTGATGGCGCTCGCGAGCACGAGCGCCGCGTAACCGACCGACCGAGGAGGGGCCCCATGTGTCGCAACATTCGCACGCTCCACAACTTCGATCCGCCCGCAACCACGGAGGAGATCGAGGCCGCCGCGCTCCAGTACGTCCGGAAGCTCAGCGGGACGACGAAGCCGTCTAAGGCGAACGAGACCGCATTCGCTCGCGCCGTCGAAGAGGTCACGGCAGCATCGACACGTCTGCTCGCCTCACTCGTCACCGCGGCGCCGCCGCGCGACCGCGAGCTCGAGGCTGCCCGCGCCCGCGATCGGTCGCAGCAGCGGTTCGGCATCGCGCGCACCGGGTAGTCCGGCTCCATGCTCGGCGCGATTATCGGCATCCTCCTCTCCGGCCTGATCGTCGGGGCGCTCGCGCGGTTCGCGCTTCCGGGGCGTGACGCTCTTTCGATCTGGAGGACGATTCTGCTCGGGATCCTCGGCTCGATCGTCGGCGGCTTTGCGGCGGCGCTGATGGGTGTGATCGACCCGACGCCGCCGGAGGGCGAGGAGATGACCGGAGGCGAGCTCGTCACGGGGTTCCTCTTCGCGCTCGCCGGCGCGGTCGTGCTGCTGATCCTCTATCGCCGCTTCGTGGAGAAGCGGCCCATCACCGGGCCGGACGCCCGCTAGGCGGCCGCCAAAGCGCCGAGCTTCTTCCTCAGGTAACGGACGTACGGCTTCGCGTCGATCGGGCCGCCGACGACGCGCTCGAGCGTCTCCTGCGGAGTGAACTTCCGGCCGAGCACGTAGAGGTTGGAGCGCAGCCACGCGTGTAGCTCGCCGAACTCGCCCGCTTCGAACTGCGCCGGCAGGTCGGGAAGCTCGGAGACGACCTTGTCCCAGATCTGGACGGACACGATGTTCCCGAGCGAGTAGGTTGGGAAGTAGCCGAACCCGCCGCCCGACCAGTGCACGTCCTGGAGCACACCGACAGTGTCGCTCGGGATCGGGATCCCGAGGTACTCTTCGAACCGCTCGTTCCAGGCCTCCGGCAGATCTTTCAGGGCGATCGTGCCGGCGATCAACTCCTGCTCGAGCTCGAACCGGAGGATGACGTGGAGGTTGTAGGTCGCCTCGTCGGCGTCGACGCGGATGTAGCTCGGCTTGACCCGGTTGATCGCGCGGTAGAAGGAGTCCTGCTCGATGTCTCCGAGCACGTCGGGAAACGCCGCCTGCACCTGCGGGTAGAAGTAGTTCCAGAAGGGTTGGCCGCGGCCGACGATGTTCTCCCATAGCCGGCTCTGCGACTCGTGCAGCGCCGACGAGACGCCACTGCAGAGAGGGGTGCGCTCGAGTGACGGCGAGATCCCGTGCTCGTACAGGCCGTGGCCGCACTCGTGCATCGCGGTGAAGAGCGAGGTGAGGTCGTTCTCCTGGTAGCGGGTCGTCAGCCGGATGTCCTGGGTGCCCGAGCTCGCGGCGAACGGGTGCACGGTGAGATCGAGCCGGAAGAACTGCGGGTCGTAGCCGAACCGCTCGATCACTCGGAGCGACATCTCGTGCTGGGCATCGATCGGGAACGGGCCACGCATGAAGCCGTCGTCGTCGTCCGGGGACGCGACCTCGGCGATCAGCGGCACGAGTGAGGCCTTGAGCTCGTCGAACACCGTCCGGACCTCGGCGGTCTTCATCCCGGGCTCGAAGTCGTCGAGCAGGATGTCGTAGGGCTCGTCATACCCTTCGAAGCAGTCGATGTAGCGGCGCTTCAGCTCGACCGCGCGCTCGAGGTGGGGGAGGAAGGTCGCGAAGTCGTTCTCCTCCCGCGCCTTGGCCCACACGTCGTGCGCCTCGGCCCCGGCCCCGACCATCTCGGCCGCGAGGTCGGCCGGGACGCGACGAGCCTTCTCCCAATCGCGCCGGGTCGTCCGAATCAGCGAGGCGTCGTCGGAGTCGTAGTCGAGGCTCGCCTCGTGAGAGGCGAGGGCGTCGAGCAGACGGCCGATCTCGGGAGTGACGAAGCGTTCGTGCGCAACGCGGTCGATCGTCGTCAACTGGGCGCCGCGCACCGGTCCGCCGCCGGGGGGCATCATCACCGTCTGATCCCAGAAGAGCACCTCCTGCGCGCGACGGAGATCGTTGATCTCGGCCAGGCGGTTCTTCAGCTCGGCAAGGTCGTTGGGTGCAGAGCCGCTCGGTTCCGCAGCGGGATTCGACTCGGTCGGGCGCTCGGGCATGGTCTCTCCTTCTTCCGGGGCGGGTGCAAAGACTCTAGTAAGCGGGTGCAAAGACTCTAGTAAAGAGAACGGTTTGCGGCACCTGTCCCGAGGGGACGGTGGTGGCGAGGGGCGAGCTGGCACCGTCCTGCTTCGAACTGGAGGTTCCATTGGGCATCATCGCGTTCATCATTCTCGGAGCGATCGCAGGCGCGATTGCGAAGGCGCTTCTCCCCGGGGACGATCCGGGCGGCTTCATCATCACCACGATCATCGGAATCGTCGGAGCTCTCCTGGGTGGTTTCCTGGCGGCTGCGCTCTTCGGCGGCGACCCGCTCGACGAGTTCTTCGACATCAGCACCTGGCTCACCGCGATCGTCGGTGCGATCGTGCTGCTCCTGATCTACCGGGCCGTGGCCGGGCGAGGCCGAGGGCGAATGGCCTAGGTCCTGGGACGCTCCCTCAGGGGGCACTCGCGAGCTGAGCATCCGAATCGGTGGATGCTCAGCTCGCGTCGAAGGCGAGTGGCTGGTCGCCGCGGGGAAAGGTTCGAATGGCGGTCAGCCCCCAGCCGTCGTCGCGCCAGATGTACGTGAGAATGCGGAGGGCTTCCGCCGCTGCCTCGTAGACGTGGAGTCCGCGGGCCTCGCCGCGACGATTCGGTCGCGGCTGGCCGAAGCCGGGTGCGATCGAGGCGACGACTGCACGCTCACCGCCGGGAGTCGCGATCTCGAACTCCCGGCGTTCGGCGATCGTGCTCTGGTGGATGTGGCCGGCGAGGATCAGCTCCGCGCCCGCCTTGACGAAACTGCCCAGCACGACGTTTCGCCGCGCGACGGGCTTCTTGCGCGAGCGCCAGGGCGCCCCAAGCAGATGGTGGTGGAGAACGACGATTCGCAGCGCGGCTGCGGGCGCCTTCTCGAAGACCTCCGCCGCGTGGACGACCTGGACCGGCCGGACCTTGCCCGATTGGTGCCGCCACGGCCGCACGGAGTTCAGGCCCGCCACGACCACCGTTTCGGAGGAGTAGACCGGTTGAGTCGTCTCCCATTGGCGCTCGAACTCCGCCCACGGGCTCGTGAACCGTTTCGGGAAGGTGTACGGGATGTCGTGATTTCCCGGTACCGCGAGCAGCGGGAGGTCGAGACCCCGCAGGAACTCGGCGGCGCGATCGTGCTGGGAGCGGAGCCCGCGATGGGTGAGGTCGCCCGAGGCGATCACGAGCTCCGGCTTCACGTCCGCGATCAACCGCGCGAGGGCCTCGATTGGCTCGGGGTTGACGTTCCGGCCGAAGTGCAGGTCCGAGATGTGGAGGACGCGTGTCAGCACGAGCGCGAGCGTACCCCCACCGGGGCATGAGAACCACCGATCCCGGCTATACACTCGTCGCAATGACCGATCGAGCCCCTGACAGCTCAGCGGACGAAGCACCGGAGATCTTCGACGATCTCTATCTCGGCCTTCGCGCCGGCGGAGCGCTACGCAAGCAGCGCCGCGGCGAGCCGCTCACTCGCGACGAGCAGGAGGCTCTCGGCCGCTGGCAGCGCCTCTCCGTCGGACGCAAGACGCTCGCGATCGGGGCCTTCGCGATCGGAACGTTCGGCCTTGGGTTCACCCTCGGCGGCCTGATCTTCGGTAGGTGGCGCAAGGCCTGACGGCCCCCTGCCGGTCGGATCCCGCCCGCGAGCGTGGCCCGCCGGGCTCTCGTCAGCCGGTCTCGGAGTCGGAGGGGGAGAAGATCACCGTCGGCACGTCGCCTTCCGCAGGATCCTTGCCGCGCACGATCACGTCGATCAGGGTTGCCAGCACGGCCGCGAGCGGGATCGCGAGCAGCACCGCGAACTCACCGAAGAGCAGTGCCACGCTCGTGATCGAGAAGAGGACGAGGAGCGGCGAGAGCCCGACAGCCTCGCCGAGCACACGCGGAATGATGATGTAGTCCTCGAGCAGCCGGACGACGAGCACCGTGACTCCGGCCGCCAGCCCGAGTTGCCACGACACGGTCAAGCCCGCGCCGATCGCGACGGCGCCCGCCGTGATCGGGCCGATCACGGGCACGATCTCGACGATCCCGGCAAAGACGCCGATCAGCAGCCAGTACGGCAGGCCGATCGCCCAGAAGACGAGCGAGAGCACCGTGCCGACGACCGCGATCAGGATCGCCTGTCCCCGCACGTACGCGCCTAGCTTGAGATCGATCAGATCCCATGTGTCGCGCACCTTCTTCCGCCGCGGGCGCGGGATCAGCGACGTCACGAGGTTTATCGCCTTCTCGCGCTCGAAGATCCAGTACGCGGCGCACGCGAAGACGAAGAAGAGCCCGATCAGGATCTCGAACCCGATAAAGCCGATCTCGAGGGCCGGGTCGACCAGTTCGCTCGCCGAGGGCAGCTCCTCGAGCCTCTGCTGGATTCCCTCCAGGATCTCGCGGCGGACACCGGTCGACTGGTTCGCCTCTGTCTCGAGCTCTGCGGGCGAGCTCGGGAGATCGCCGAGTGCGTTGGAGACCTGCTGGGTGGCGCGGGGGACGACGACCCAGAGCAGGGCTGCTATCAGCGCGAAGAAGCCGACGTAGTGGATCGCGACTCCGGCGCCGCGCGGCACGCCGCGCCGTCGCAGTGCCTCGATTCCGGGCCGCATCGCTGCGGCGATGATGAAGGCGAAGAAGAGGAGCGCGACGAGGAGGCGGATCTTCCAGAATGCGAGCGCCAGCACCACGACCCCGCCGACGACGAGAGTTGCGAGCGCCGCACGCTTTGCGGTATCGCCCATCGCCGGGGTGTTCCCTCAGAGCTTCGGCCGGTAACGCACCCCGATCTCCCCGGCTCGATCGTTGTCCTACCCCTGCTCGGCCTCGACCGGCCGGCGGGTCAACTGCCACAACCGGCGCGCGACCACGCCGAGGAACGCGAGCGGGATCCCGTAGAAGACCGCCGCGAATCCGGCCTGAATCCAGAGCGGCGTATCGTACCCGTCGTACGGGGTCAGGGCGACCGCGAGCGGCGGCCCGAACAGGGCGACCGGAAGCGTCCAGAAGGAGCCGCTGAGGGTGCCGTAGACGAAGTGGGCGGCGATCCAGGCGAGGAAGAACGCGAGCGACGGTGCTGCTTCCCATTCGTCGGTCACGACAAAGAGCGCGACGGTAACCGCAAGGAAAGCAGCGCCGATGGCGATCTGGCTCGCATTCGGACGAACGGCTCGGCGCACGAGCGACAGTCAAGCAAACGAACACTTGTTCGATCCGATCGGCGAGGCTACAATGCCCGCTCATGGCGACCGACGAACTGATCGTCCACGGGGCTCGCGAGCACAACCTGAAGGACATCGACGTCAGGCTGCCGCGGAACGCCCTCATCTGCATCACCGGACTCTCGGGCTCCGGCAAGTCGAGCCTCGCCTTCGACACGATCTACGCGGAGGGCCAGCGCCGTTACGTCGAGAGCCTCTCCGCCTATGCGCGCCAGTTCCTGCAGATGATGGAGAAGCCCGATGTCGACTCGATCGAAGGGCTCTCGCCGGCGATCTCGATCGACCAGAAGACGACCTCGCGCAACCCGCGCTCGACGGTCGGCACAGTCACCGAGATCTACGACTACCTGCGCCTGCTCTACGCGCGGGTGGGCCGGCCGCACTGCCCGGTCTGCGGCCGCCAGATCGCGGGGCAGAGCCTCGACCAGATCGTCGAGCAGATCCTCGCCCTCCCGGATGGCGCGAGGTTCACCGTCAACGCGCCGGTCGTGCGGGACCGCAAGGGCGAGTTCCGCGACGTGCTCGAGGAGCTCCGGACCGACGGCTTCACGCGGGTCAAGGTCGACGGCGAGACGCTCCTCCTCGAGGAGGAGATCGTCCTCGACAAGAAGTTCAAGCACTCGATCGAGGTCGTCGTCGACCGGCTGGTGCTCAAGCCCGATCTGCGCCAGCGGCTGACCCAGTCGGTCGAGACCGCGGCGGCGCTGGCGGACGGGCTCGTCGCGGTGGACGTGATCGAGGGCGAGAGCATGCTCTTCTCCGAGAAGTTCGCCTGCCCCGAGCACGGAGTCTCGCTGCCCGAGCTGCAGCCGCGCATCTTCTCCTTCAACTCACCACACGGCGCCTGCCCGCGCTGCACGGGTCTCGGCTCGCAGCTCGAGATCGATCCGGATCTGATCGTGCCCGACGCGACCGTCTCGATCGGGGACGGCGCGCTCGTACCTTGGTCGGTCGGGAACGGTGGCTTCTACGAATCCGTGATCCAGGCGATCGCGGATCGCTACGAGATCGACCTCGATACGCCGTGGGGCGAGCTGACCCGCCAGCAGCAGGATCTCTTCCTCCACGGCACGAACAGCGACAAGCTTTACGTCCAGTACCGCAACCGGATGGGCCGGCGGCGCTCGTACACGATGGCCTTCGAGGGGATCGTCGAGTCGCTGCAACGGCGCTACAAGGAGACCGACTCGGCGCCGACGCGCGAGCGGATCGAGGAGTACATGAGCTTCCGGCCCTGCGTGACCTGTCACGGCGCTCGTCTGAAGCCGGAGGTGCTCGCAGTCACTATCGGCGGGGGCTCGATCCACGAGTTCACGAAGATGTCCGTGACCCGCTCGCTCGCGTTCCTCGAGGAGCTCGGGCTGACCTCCACCGAGGAGCTGATCGGCGACCGGATCGTCAAGGAGATCCGCGCGCGCCTGACCTTCCTCGACAACGTCGGCGTCGGCTACCTCCAGCTCGATCGGGCCGCGAAGACGCTCTCCGGCGGGGAGGCCCAGCGCCTGCGGCTCGCGACCCAGATCGGCTCGCAGCTCGTCGGCGTCCTCTACATCCTCGACGAGCCGTCGATCGGCCTGCACCAGCGCGACAACAACAAGCTGATCGGGACGCTGAACCGGCTCAAGGATCTTGGCAACACCGTGCTCGTGGTCGAGCACGACGAGCAGATGATGCGAACCGCCGACTGGCTCGTGGACATGGGCCCGGGTGCAGGCGAGCACGGCGGCTACGTCGTCGCCGAGGGCAAGGCTAAGGACGTGATGGCGAACAAGGAATCGGTCACGGGCCAGTTCCTCTCAGGCACCCGCAGGATCGCCGTCCCGCCGCGCCGCGAGGATGATCGCGGCCACTTCACCGTGCGCGGCGCCGCGATGCACAACCTGAAGGGGATCGACGTCGAGTTCCCGGTCGGCAAGTTCGTCTGCGTGACCGGGGTCTCCGGCTCCGGCAAGTCGACGCTCGTCAACGAGATCGTCTTCAAGGCAACCGCGAACCGGGTCAACCGAATGCGCGTCAAGCCGGGCACCCACGACGACGTCGAGGGGCTCGAGGTCTTCGACAAGGTGATCGACATCGACCAGAAGCCGATCGGCCGCACGCCGCGCTCGAACCCGGCCACCTACATCGACCTGTTCACCCACATCCGCGAGCTGTACTCGCTGACGCCCGAGGCCAAAGTGCGCGGCTACAAGCCGGGGCGCTTCTCGTTCAACGTGCGCGGCGGACGTTGCGAGACCTGCAAGGGCGATGGCACGATCAAGATCGAGATGCACTTCCTACCGGACGTCTACGTCCAGTGCGAGACCTGCCACGGGCACCGGTACAACAAGGAGACGCTCGAGGTGCGCTTCAAGGGCAAGTCGATCGCCGACGTGCTCGAGATGTCGATCGAGGAGGCGCTCGGCTTCTTCACGAAGATCCCGAAGCTGCGCCGGCGGCTGCAGACGCTCCACGACGTCGGCCTCGACTACGTCAAGCTCGGCCAGCCGGCGACGACGCTGTCGGGAGGCGAGGCGCAGCGGGTCAAGCTGGCCGCGGAGCTCTGCAAGGTGGCGACCGGGTCGACGCTCTACATCCTCGACGAGCCGACCACGGGTCTCCACTTCGCCGACATCGAGAAGCTGCTCGAGGTGCTGCAACGATTGGTGGATGCGGGCAACACGGTGCTCGTGATCGAGCACAACCTCGACGTGATCAAGCAGGCCGACTGGGTGGTCGACCTAGGCCCGGAGGGCGGCGAGGCGGGCGGCGAGCTGATCGCGTCCGGCACCCCCGAGGACGTCGCCGAGGTCGAGGGCTCCTTCACGGGGCTCTATCTGCGCGAGGTGCTCGCCCGCCGCGGCGAGGCCGTCGCGGCCTGACGTGACGACCGTCGCCGAGCGCCGGTCCCGGTTCCGAGCCTTGCACGCGAGGGACGGGATCTTCGTGATGCCGAATCCGTGGGACGTCGGCTCGGCCCGGCTGCTCGCTACCGCGGGGTTCGAGGCGCTGGCGACGACGAGCGCGGGATTCGCCTGGTCCCTCGGCCGGCTCGACCAGAACGTGACGCGCGACGAGCTCGTGGCGCACGTCGCGGTCGTCGCCGCCGCGACCGATCTGCCGCTCAACGTCGACAGCGAGCGCTGCTTTCCCGACGATCCGGGCGGCGTCGCCGAGACAGTTGGGTTGCTCGCCGTGGCCGGAGCGGCCGGCTGCTCGATCGAGGACTACGACCCGGTGAACGATCGGATCGAGGAGCTCGAGCTCGCGGCCGAGCGGGTCGCCGCGGCTGCGGAGGCGGCGCACCGGCTCTCCGAGCCGATAGTGCTCACGGGTCGGGCCGAGAACCACCTCCACGGCGTCCAAGACCTCAACGACACGATCCGGCGCCTGATCGCCTACCGCGACGCCGGGGCCGACGCCGTCTACGCGCCCGGCCTGACCGATCTGGAGCAGATCGCGGAGCTCGTGCGCGCGGTCGAGGTACCGGTGAACGTGCTCGTCCTGCCGGGCGGGCCGTCCGTCGCCGAGCTGGCGTCCATGGGAGTCCGCCGGATCTCGACCGGCAGCCTCCTTGCCGCAGCCGCGTACGGCGCCCTCGCCGAGGAAGCCCAGCGGTTGCTGACCGACGGAACCGCGCCGGCCGTCGGCGACCTCGTCTCGCGCAAGACGCTCGACGCGGCTTTCCTCGCCGACGCGTAGTGCTCAGGTGCGGACGGGCGTCGGCTCGAGCGCGTCGAGCCGACGCAGCCAGACGGTCGCGCCCATGCCCTCGAACAGCTCGCGCGCCTCGGCGAGGAGCGGCGCGGCCTCCTCGGGGCGCCCCGACGACGCGAGCCAGGCGCCGTAGTCGTAGAGAACCGGCGCGAGGAAGAACGCGAAGTCGAGGTTGCGGGCGTTCGCGAGCGCGACGGCGAACGCATCGGCCGCAGCCGCCTCCTCGCCCTGCGCGGCGGCGGCGTTCGCGTGCAGGCGGTAGAGCTGGGAGTCGACCATCCGCGTGTGCACGTTCGGCGGCAGCACGTCGATCAGCGCGGCGGCCTGGAGAGCGGACGTGTGATCGCCCGTCTCTCTCGCGTAGTTCGCTGCATCCAGGAGCTGCTCACCGATGGTGTCAGCCTCGAGGAACTCGATCGCGAGCGGGAGTCTCTCGACGATGGACGCCGAAGCGTCACCGATCCGGCCGTCCAGCTGCGCCTCGAGCTGCCTTCGGCCCAACGCGACTCCGAGGCGCTGCCGGTCTACCGCATCGGTCTCGTGCGGAAACAGGTCGAGCAGCTCGCTTGCCCGTACGCGCTCGTCCCGGTCGATCGCGATTCGCGCAAGTCTGAGGACCGTGTTGCCCAGGACGGGTTCTCCGGCGCTGCGGTCGAGCGGCAGCGTCCCGGCGAGCTCGCGCGCCTCGTCCCAACGACCGTGGTAGAGGTGCAAGTCGCAGAGGTACGCGGCGAGCCGCACCTCCCAGAAGCGATCGCCGCGTCGCCGGGCCAGGGTCATTGCCTCCTCGAGGAGGGGCTCGGACTCCTCGAGGCGGTCGCGGTTTGCGAGCTGCACGAATAGGTTGTTGTAGGCCCGCAGTGCTTCGAAGACGAGGTCGTGGTCGAGGGCGACGCGCAGCGCCTGTCGGATCAGCGCATCGGCTTCGTGCGGATGGTGCTGGACGGTGAGGCTCTTGGTGTTGAGCGCGGACGAGAGTACGGCGGGTAGCTTCAGCTCCTCCCCGATGTCGAGCGCCACCTCGATCCGCTCCGCCGCGAGCTGCCCGTTTCCGGCGAAATAGTGGAGACGTCCGAGCTGTGCTGCCAGCGTCGCGAAGTCGGCGTCCTGCTCGTCGCCGACAAGGACTGCGAAGGCCTCCTCGAGCAGATCGACTGCCTCGACGATACTCCCCTGGCGCCAGAGGGCAAGCCCGAGCGCGGCGGCAACTCGAGCCCGGTCGTGGGTGGCGCCGACCTCGTCGCACAGCAAGAGGGCCGCGCGCAGATGTTGTTCGGCAATGTCGATCCGGTCGGCGGCGCGTGCGAGCTCCCCGGCCCGCTCGAGCAGGCGGGCACGCTCCAGCGGCTCGTCGGCGAGATCGACCGCTGCCTCGAACGAGCGCTGGGCGTCGTCCGTCGCCGC
This sequence comes from Gaiellaceae bacterium, assembly GCA_037720595.1. Taxonomy (GTDB): domain Bacteria; phylum Actinomycetota; class Thermoleophilia; order Gaiellales; family Gaiellaceae; genus Gaiellasilicea. The sequence continues at coordinate 21,879 of JBBJLW010000013.1, forward strand.
GAGGGCAGCCGCACGCTCGCCTGCGCGCACGAGCCAGCCGCGGGTATCGGCCTTGATCTCGCCGGCGTCGGAGTCATTTGGTTCCGCTCGATACGCGTCAAGCAGATGGGTCGCGATCACCTCGGCGATCTCGTCCGGGTCGATCCCGGCGGCTCCCGACAGGTACGAGGCCGCGGCCAGGTGCTTCGTTTTGCGATCGCGCCGCGAGAGCGTTTCGTAGGCGATCCGCTGGATCAGCGCCTGGACGAATCCGTATTGACCGCGCTCGGGGGAGCGCGGGTCACTGTCGAGCTGCAGCGTCTCCTTGCGCACGAGCGCAGCGAGAGCCGGCCGGAGTGTTTGCTCGTCGGTGCCTCCGATCGCGGCGAGCCCCCGCGGCGAGAACGTCTTGCCGAGGACGGCAGCATCCTGGAGCAATCGTCGCTCCGCCGGCTCGAGTCCGTCGAGGCGGGCGGAGATCAGGGCCTGGAGCGTCTCCGGCACGTCGAGTGCGCTGAGATCGCCGGTGGCCCGGTAGCCGCCCTCGTCCGGCTCGAGCAAGCCGCGGTCGAGGAGCATCCGCACCGTCTCGATCGCGTAGAGCGGGACGCCGTCGGCGCGCTCGCGGATCCGCCCCGCAGCTTCGTCCGGAAGCCCCGGAACGAGGCCGCGTAGGAGCGCGTCCATCGCCTCGTCGCGCAGCGGCTCGAGCGAGAGAGTCGTGAAGTTGCGCAGATTGGCGCCCCAGCCCGGGTGCCGCTCCGAGACCTCGGGTCGCGCGAGCATCACGAGGTAGATCGGATGGCCACGCGACCAGTCGAGCAGGTACTCGACGAACTCGATCAGCGCGGCGTCCGCCCATTGGATGTCCTCGAACACGAGGATCACCGGGAACTGGTCGGCCATCCGCTCGATGAAGAGCCGCCAGGCGGAAAAGAGGTCCTCTCGGTCGAGGGCGATCCGTTCCGTCAGCCCGAGCAGGTGCTTCAGCCGAGGCTCGACGAACGCCAGCTCGTCTGCGTCCGTCACGACCTCGGCGACGACCTCGTTGAGCTTGGCGAGCGCGTCCTCGGCCGGCTCGTCCTCCCTGATCCGGGCTCGCCAACGGATCATCTCGGCGAGCGCCCAGTAGGCGACGCCGTCGCCGTAGGCAAGGCAGCGGCCCCGGTGCCACCAGGCCTCCCCGACGAGCCCGTCCAGGTACTTCTCGAACTCCCACGCCAGCCGCGACTTGCCGATCCCCGCGATCCCGACGATCGAGAGCAGGTGCGCCCGGCCCTCCTCCGCAGTCGCGTGGAAGAGCTCCTTCACGAGCCGCAGTTCCCGCTCGCGGCCGACGAACGGCGCCTCGAGGCCGGTCGCGCGACCCTCGCCGCCGCGGGCGGCGACCACGCGCAGCGCCTGCCAGAGCGTAACCGGCTCCGTCTTGCCCTTGAGCTCGTGCAGGCCGCCGCCGTCGTAAGCGATCGCGGCTTCGCTCGTCCGCCTCGTCGTCTCGCCGACGAGCACAGTCCCCGGCGCCGCTGCCGACTGGATGCGGGAGGCCGTGTTGACGAGATCGCCCGCGACCATGCCCTGGGCCTGGGCGCCGAGCGTGACGGCGGCCTCGCCCGTCAGCACGCCCGCCCGGGCTTGCAGCTCGCCGTGGAGCTCCGGTACGGCGGCGACGAGCTCGAGCGCCGCCCGGACGGCCCGCTCGGCGTCGTCCTCGTGCGCCACGGGCGCACCCCAGAGCGCCATCACCGCGTCGCCGATGAACTTCTCGACGGTGCCGCCGTAGCGCTCGATTGTGGTGCGGGCGAGCTCGAAGTAGAGGGTCAGGAGCTCGCGGGTGTCCTCCGCGTCTCGTGCCTCGGAGGCGGTCGTGAAGCCGACCAGGTCGACGAAGAGCACCGAGACGAGTCTCCGCTCCGCACTGGGTCCGCCGGCTCCTTCTTGCGCCGTCTTCGCGGAGGCCGTGACATCCAGCGGCTCTCCGCACTCACCGCAGAACTTCGCGCCAGCGGGGTTAGGGCTTGCACACGCGCGGCAGGAGATCGCGAGCCCGTGACCGCATTCGCCGCAGAACTTTCGACTCGATTCGTTCGCAGAGCCGCAGGCCGCGCAGGTGGTGGACACGTCAAAGCACCGCCTGCGTCTGGGTGACTCGGGCGATGTGCTTCTCGGCGTCGTCGTGGAGATCCGTCTCGACGACGATCGTCGTCCGGCCGCGGTGGAGCAACCGCGAGCGCGCGTGGACGTGGCCCTCGCGGACGGCGCGGAAGAAGTTCGTCTTCGACTCGATCGTGGCCGTGCCGTCGGCGCCGTCCGGCAGGTTCAGGAAGGCGAGATAGGCGCCGGCCGCGTCGGCCAGCGACATCAGCGCGCCGCCGTGGAGGATCCCGCCGGCTGTGCAGAGCCTCTCCTCCCAGGCCAGCCGGGCTCTCACCTCGTCCGGATCGGCCGCGACGATCTCGAGCCCGAGCGTCGCGCCGAACGGCATCGCCGCGTTGAGCTGGGCCGTCTGCTCGGCGTCGTGCTCCACCAGGCGACGATATACCCCGTCTTTGGCGGAAGGCAGGGTCGCTAGGCTCAGACCATGAGTCCCGACCGGCAGTGGTGGCTCCGCGTGCCGGCCGTCTTTCTCAGTCCTCGTTCGGTCTTCGTGGCCCTCAGGAACGAGGAGCAGGAGGACATCGATGCGCGGCAGGAGCCGATCCTAGCCCTCGTCTACCTCGCCGGGATCGCAGCGGTGCTCGCGACGTCGACGGCCGGGCGACTGCTCGACGACGGCGAGTACGACTCGCTCCTCATCGCCGTCTGGGCCGTGATCGCCGGCGGGATCTACGGTTTGGCCGGCTACTTCATCATTGGCGGCGCGGTCTACCTCGGGGCTCGCGGGCTGGGCAGTCTCGGAACCTACCGGCGGTCGCGACACATACTCGGATTCGCGGCGGCGCCGCTTGCGCTCTCGCTCTTTCTCGTCTGGCCGCTCGAGCTCGCGGTGCTCGGCGGCGATGTCTTCCGCACCGGCGGCTCGGACGACGGGGCCTCCGATCGCGTCTTCGACGGGCTCGAGCTCGGATTCGCGCTCTGGTCGGCCGCACTACTCCTCGTCGGGGTGCGCGCCGTGCACGGCTGGAGCTGGTGGCGCTCGCTCGGGGTGCTGGCGCTCGTCGCGCTCTTCCTATCCGCGTTCGCCTACCTTCCTTCTGTCTTCGAGCGCTACCTCGAATAGCGCCAACTCGTCGGCGGGCATCGAGTAGGTGTGCTGCTCTTCGGGGAAACGGCGCTCGCGCACGTCCGAGACGTACGCGGAGACAGCCTTCGTGATCTCGGTCGCGAGATCGGCGTACTGCTTGACGAAGCGCGGCGAGCCGCCGGCGTAGAGCCCGAGCAGGTCGTGCCAGACGAGCACCTGCCCGTCGCAGTCGACGCCGGCGCCGATTCCGATCGTGGGGATCGCGAGCAGCTCGGTGATCCGCGCCGCGACGGGTGCCGGCACCGCCTCGAGCACGAGCGCGAACACTCCGGCGGCCTCGAGCGCGAGCGCGTCCTCGACCAGGCGCCGGGCCTTCTCCGCAGTCCGACCCTGCGCCTTGAACCCACCGAGCATCGTCGCCGACTGCGGGGTCAGGCCGATGTGGCCCATCGTCGGAACGCCGGCCCCGACGAGCGCCTGGACGCGCGAGAGCGTCGGTCCGGCGCCCTCCACCTTGACGGCGTCCGCGCTCGCCTCCTTGAGAAAGCGGATCGCGTTCCGCAGCGCGTCCTCGTCGGAGACCTGGAAGGAGCCGAACGGCATGTCCGCGACGACGAGCGGGCGTCGCGCGCCTCGGTTGACCGCGCGAGTGAGCACGATCATCTCCTCCATCGTCGCCGGCACCGTCGAGTCGTGGCCGAGCACGGTCATCGCCGCCGAGTCGCCGACGAGGATGATGTCGGCGCCCGCCGCGTCGGCGAGCCGGCCCGAGGGTGCGTCGTAGGCGGTGATCATCGCGATCGGCTGCCGCCGGGCTTTCAGCTCGGCGAGCTCGGTCAGCGCGAGCTTTCCGGGGGCGGGCGTGCCCGGAGCGGGCTTCCGAGGACGAGTGGTCATGGCATCTCCTTGTCGAGGACGACGTTGTCGATCAGGCGGGTGGAGCCGACGCGCACGGCGGCGGCGAGGACGGGCGGGTCGAGGTCGACGACCTCCACGTAGTCGATGTCGAGCCCGGCGAGGGCGGCGCGCGCAGCATCGAGATCCCGTGTGGCCAGGGCCCGGGGCAGGGTGACCGCGCGCTTGCGATCCTCGGCGGTCAACTGCGAGTTGCGCGACGAGAGAGCGAGTCCGTCGGCGTCGCGGATGGTCGGCAGGACGCGCAACGTCAGCTCGAGATCGAGGTCGCGGATCATCCGCCGGAGCACAGCGACCTGCTGTGCGTCCTTCTGCCCGAAGTACGCGCGCTCGGGTCGCACGAGGTTGAAGAGCTTGAGGCAGATCGTCGCGACCCCGCGGAAGTGGCCCGGCCGGTACACGCCCTCGAGCTGGCGGCCGAGCTCCTCGACCTCGACCCACGTCTGGAAGCCGGGCGGGTAGATCTCGTCCACAGACGGCACGAAGAGCACATCGACCCCGGCGTTCTCGGCCAGCGCCTCATCGGTCTGGCGATCGCCCGGATAGCCGGCAAGGTCCGAGTCCTCTTCGAACTGGGCCGGGTTGACGAAGAGGCTGACGACCACGATGTCGCATTCATCGCGCGCGACGCGGAAGAGCGAGCGGTGGCCCTCGTGGAAGGCTCCCATCGTCGGCACGAGCCCGACAGACCCGCCGCCGTGGCGGGCCGACTCGAGCGCTTCCCGCAGCTCCGCGATCGTGTCGACTACGTTCACAGCAGCGCCTTCGTCGTCTCGGCGAGCGTCACGTACATCGACTCGAGCTCCGGTCGCTCGCGGCGGATCGCGGCGACGTGCGTCTCGATCGTGGCCCAGTCGCCCCGCGCGATCGGCCCGGTCAGCTCGAAACCGTTCTCGATCATCCGGCGTAGCAGCGGATCGAGCGCCTCCGGCGGCGCCCCGGCCGACTCGAGCAGCAACCCGGCCGCGCGCCTCAGCGTCACGAGATAGTTCGCGGCGATCGCTGCACCCGCGTGATAGGCGTCGCGCTTCGCGTCTACGAGCGCGAACGGCTCGAGCCCGAGCGTCCGGGCAAGCCAGAAGCCGAGCTCCCGAGCTTCGTCGTCCTCGGCGGTGACTGCCGCAAATGCGCCGTCGAGTTGCTCGGCGCCGCGGGAGCGCGTGAACGTCTGCAGTGGATGCAGCCCGAAACGGCGCGAGTGAGGCGCGAGCGCGACGAGCGGCGTCGCGCCGCTGACGTGGGCGACCCATGGGCCCGGGCGCAGCGTCCCCGCCACCTCGGCGATCGCGCGATCCGGGACGCAGAGCAGGACGAGGTCGGGACCGCGCTCGGTCAGGAGGAGGCCGCGCTCGGCGAGCCTGGCGGCAATCGCCGAGCCGACGCGCCCCGCGCCGACGACGTGAACGCTCGTGATCATCTCGATGTGGCTCCAGTTCCGCGATCCGGATACCGGGCGGCGTTAGTCTAGCTCCGGTGCGCATCGCGGTCTGCGGCTAATCGGGGCGATCGAGCCGGCGGAGCAGGTTTGCCCGTACGTCGGGCCATTCCTCGGCGATCACGCTGTACCACGCCGAGTCGCGGTTCTCGCCGCCGCGCACGAGCATGTGCCGCCGGTGCACGCCCTCGAACTGGGCCGGCAGCGCCTCCATCGCCGTGCGCGAGCGCTCGTTCTGCGCGTCCGTCTTCAACTCGACGCGGCGGCAGCCGAGCCGCTCGAAGGCGTCGCCGAGCATCAGCAGCTTGGCCTCGACGTTCGCACCGGTGCGCCAGACCCGCGGATCGAGCCACGTCCAGCCGATCTCGAGGCTGCGGTGCTCGGGCCGGAGCGCCAGGAAGCGGCTGCTCCCGACGACTCGGCCGTCGCTCTGGTTGACGGTCGCGAACGGAAGCTCGGCGCCGGCCGCTGCACCGGCGAGCGCGTCCGCGACGTACTCGTTCATCTGCTCGCGCGTCTGCGGTTGGAGGATGCTGAGCCAGCGCCAGATCCTGGGATCGCGCGAGGCTTCCCAGAGTCCGGCCTCATGCGCGGGCGCGAGCGGCTCGAGGCGCACGAGATCGCCTGGCAGCGTCCTGGCAGCCCACGTCATTCCACGGATGGTAGGACGCGGGAGACTGCGCTCGCGCAGCGACGGTTTCGTCAGCCTGGTCGAGATCCCCTTTCGGCCTGAAGGACGGCCGCGTCGTACTAGTATCGGTCCGCCGGTAAGCCGGCGACAAGACATGAGCAGCTGGACAGAGCGCGCGCACCGTGTTGGGCCAGCCGACGTCTGCGACCGCGACGGAGCCTGGCATGTTCGATGACCCGGCCGGCTGGAGCCTCAAACGACGCGCCACCACTACGCACGGCGAGATCGCGTGGGATGTCCACGGCGACGGACCGCCCGTCGTGCTCACACACGGCACGCCAAGCCGCTCGGTGCTGTGGCGCAACGTCGTACCGGTCCTCGCAGACCGGTTTGCCGTGTACGCCTTCGACCTGCTTGGCTTCGGTCAATCGGAACGTTCCGCGGATCAGCGGCTGTCTATCCGCGTGCACGGACGAGTGCTTGCCGAGCTCGTCCGGATTTGGGACCTCGACACGCCCGCCCTCGTTGGCCACGACATCGGCGGCGCTGCAGTGTTGCGCGCCCACCTGCTCGAGGAGACAGCCGCGAGTCACCTCGCTCTGATCAACGCCGTGGTGCTCCAGCCATGGATTACGCCGACCACACGGCACCTGCAGGCCCATCTCGACGTCTACCGGACCATGCCCACGCACATCTTTCGCGAGGTCACCGCCGCTCACCTCCGCACCGCTACCTACCGACCCATGAAGCCCGCCGTCTTCGCCGCCTATTTCGAGCAATGGGAGGGCGAGCGCGGTCACCAACTCTGGATCCGCAATGTTCGCGGCTTCGACGAGCGTGACACCGCCGAGTTCGAGCCGCTGCTCGACCGGGTAATCGTCCCTACGCGGATCATTTGGGGCGAACACGATGCTTGGCTCGATCCCCACATCAGTACCGAGATCCAGCAACGCCTACCCGCCGCCGACCGCGTCCTGATTCCCGACGCCGGGCACTTCTCACCTGAGGACCAACCGATCCAGGTCGCCCAAGCGCTCGCCGACTTCCTCGCGTGAAACTCGCTCTACCTCGCCGCCGACGCGAGAGCATCCCCTAGAGTGGCGATAGTGCCGTTCGACCAGTACCACGAGCCGCCGGAGGAGCTGCCCGAGGAGACGCGCACGTTCGCACGGATCTGCGCCTCGCTGATCGAGGAGGCGGAGGCGATCGGCTGGTACGAGCAGCGGCTCGCGGTCGAGCGCGACGACGAGGCGCGCGCGATCATGGAGAACGCGCAGGGCGAGGAGTTCAAGCACTTTGCGATGAACCTCGAGTTCCTGGGTCGGCGCAAGCCTGTCTGGGCGGATGTCCTGAAGCAGGTTCTCTTCAACCCCGGCGACATCGTCGAGCACGGCGAGCAGGCCGAGGAAGAGCTCGACGCTGGGTAGACTGCGGCCATGCCGATCTACGAGTACGCGTGCATGGAGTGCGAGTCGCATTTCGAGGAACTCGTCCGCAATGCCGAGCAGGCCGTCGCGTGCCCCGAGTGCGGGGCGGCGAACGTGCTGAAGCAGATGTCGAGCTTCGCCGTCGCCGGCGTCTCCTCGCAGCCGCGGTTCAGCAGTGGCGGCGGCGGCGGCGGCGGGTGCTGCGGCGGTTCCTGCGGCTCCTGCTAGAGACCGTCCGCCCCTCCTCGTAGACTCACTCTCTGTGAGCGATCTCCTCGCCGACTATTGCGACGAGACCCTGGGCTGCACTCGCTGCCCCCTCGCCGCCAACCGCACGCAGGTCGTCTTCGGCTCCGGCGACCCGCACGCCGAGCTGATGTTCGTCGGCGAGGCGCCTGGCTTCCACGAGGATCAGAGCGGGATCCCGTTCGTCGGGCAGGCGGGCATGCTGCTCGAGAAGCTGCTCGGCGGAATCGGCCTTTCGCGCACCGACGTCTACGTCGCGAACGTGATCAAATGCCGGCCGCCGGGCAACCGCGACCCGCACCCGGAGGAGATCGAGGCCTGCGAGTCGCACCTCTTCCGTCAGATCGAGCTCGTCCGGCCGACCCTTGTGGCGACCCTCGGAAACTTTGCGACGAAACTGCTTTCGGGGAAGCCGGCCGGGATCACGCGTGTCCACGGCGTCGAGCAGCAGGTCGTGCTCGGCGGCAACGCCGTCACCCTCTATCCGCTGTTCCACCCGGCCGCCGCGCTCTACACGCCATCGATGCAGACGGTGCTCGCGCAGGATTTCGCCCGGATCCCGGAGCTGCTCGGACGCGAGCTTCGGGGGGCCGAGCCACAGGGTCCGCCACTGCCGCGGCTCGTCGCCGAGCCCGCACCGGGGCCGACCGTGCAGCTCGGCCTCTTCTGACCGCGACGATGCGGCTCCACTCCTCGTCGCCCGAGGCGACGGAGGCGATCGCGGGCAGGCTCGCGCGGGAGCTGCGAGTGGGGGATGTCGTCACCGTCTCGGGCGAGCTCGGCGCCGGGAAGACGACCTTCGTCCGCGGAGCGTGCCGCGCGCTCGGCGTGACGGCGCCGGTGACGAGCCCGACGTACACGATCGGCCATCGCTACGAGGGCGACCCGGACGTCTCGCACCTCGACCTCTATCGCTTCGCCGGCGTCTCGCACGCCGAATGGGCCGACCTGGAGCCGTATTTCGAGGCGGCGATCGTCTTCGTCGAGTGGCCCGAGGCGGCGGGCTCCGGCCTGCCTCCGGTGCGGCTGCACGTCCGGCTCGAGCACATCGAGCCGGATCAGCTCGACGTGGGGCGACGCTCGATTCGGCTCGACGGCTCCGACGCGGCATTGGTAGAACGAATCGCACGTGCTGATCCTGGCGTTCGACACCGCGACTGACCGCGCGACGAGCGCGCTCGTTGCCGACGGAGAGGTGCTCGGCGAGCGGGTCTCGCGCGCCTCGACGCTGCTCGAGGACGTCGACGCGCTGCTGCGCCGCGCAGGTGCGCACGCGACGGAGCTCGACGCACTGGCGGTCGGCGTCGGTCCCGGCAGCTTCACCGGCACGCGGATCGGTCTTGCAGCGGCACGAGGGCTGGCGCTCGCGCTCGAGGTTCCGGCCGCCGGCGTCTCGACGCTCGAGGCACTCGCAGGCGGGGCGCCCGGAGCGCTCGCCGTAATCGACGCCAAGCGGCGCGAGATCTTCGTCGCCGGCCCGCGCGTGCTCGCTCCCTCCGACCTCGTCGTCGAGCCCGGAGCGATACTCGTCGGGGACGGCGCGATCCGCTATCGCGAGCTGTTCGAGGCCGCCGGCGCAGAGGTGCCGGCGGACGACGACGAGCGTCATCTGCCTCGTGCGCGCTTCCACGCCGCGCTCGCCCGCGACTTCGTCTCGGCGGAGCTCCTCGAGCCGATGTACGTCCGCCAGCCCGACGCGAAAGCGGTGACGCGCTGAACGTCGAGCTGCGGAAGCTCGCGCTGCGCGACCTGGCCGCGATCGAGACGATCGAGCGTGCCTCGTATCCGACGCCGTGGTCGCGCTCGATGTTCGCTAGCGAGCTCGCGAAGCCGACCTCGCTCTCGCTCGGCGCTTTCGCCGCGGAGACGAAGGAGCTCGTCGGCTACCTGATCATCTCGCGCTATGTCGACGCCTGGCACGTCATGAACGTCGCCGTCGCCCCAGCACGCCGTCGGCGCGGGATCGCGCGCACACTTCTCGTCCGCCTCTTCGAAGTGACCGCCAACGACGAGCGGCGCGGCTACACGCTCGAGGTGCGCGCCTCCAACGAGGGCGCGATCAAGCTCTACGAGGATCTGGGCTTCCACGCCCGCGGTGTGCGCCGGGGCTACTACACCGACAACCGAGAGGACGCCGTGATCATGTGGAGAGATCCTGTCCAGGGCCAGAAGGAGGTCGGGTGATCCTCGGGATCGAGACGTCGTGCGACGAGACGGCCGCCGCCCTGGTCACTGTGGAGGGCGAGATTCGGTCGAACGTCGTCGCCTCGCAGGCCGACCTGCATGCACGCTACGGCGGGGTCGTCCCGGAGGTGGCATCGCGCCGCCATCTCGAGCTCGTGTCGCCGGTGATCCGGGAGGCGCTCGGCGAGGCGGGAGCCACGCTCGACGATGTCACGAGCGTTGCGGTAACCCAGGGCCCGGGTCTCATCGGGGCGCTTCTCGTCGGCCTCTCGGCCGCGAAGGCGCTCGCCTGGGCGCGACGTCTGCCGCTCGTACCGGTCGACCACCTGCACGGTCACGTCGCCTCGCTCTACCTTGCGCCCGAGCCCGTCGAGCCGCCCTTTCTCTGCCTGCTCGCGAGCGGGGGGCACACCCTGCTGCTCGACGTCCGCGAGTACGGCGGCTTCGAGGTACTTGGAACGACCGTCGACGACGCCGCCGGCGAGGCGTTCGACAAGGGGGCGCGGCTGCTCGGGCTCGACTATCCCGGCGGCGCGGCGATCGACCGGCTCGCGAACGAGGGTGATCCGACGGCGTTCTCCTTTCCGGTCGCGCGCCTCGACGGCCTCGACTTCTCTTTCTCGGGCGTCAAGACCTCGCTGCGCTACGCGGTACGCGACCTGGACGACGCGCTCGAGGAACGGCGCGCCGACCTCGCCGCCTCCTACCAGCGCGCGATCGTGCGGGCGCTCGCGGAACGGACGCTCGCCGCTGCAGAGGAGAGCGGGCATTGGACGATCGCCGTCGTCGGCGGGGTCGCGGCCAACTCCGAGCTCCGAGCCGCGCTCCCGAACGCCCGGTTCGCGCCGCTGTCTCTCTGCACCGACAACGCGGCGATGATCGCCTCGGCGGGTCGTTACGGCAGATCGCTTCCTTATCCTCGGTACCTTGATCTCGACGCGTATGCCTCACGTGCCTGACCGGTTTCGTCCGAGCCGGCTCCTCGTGGGCGCCGGTGCCTGTCTCGCGGTCCTCGCCCTGCTGTCCGCCGGCGGTGGCCAAGGAGCGCGCGCGCCGATGCCGATCGAGACGGGCGCCTCCGGTTGGCGCGGTTTCGTGGACGGCGAACGCCGTGCGGTGGCCGTCGGGCAGAGGATGATCGTTGTCCTCCGCCACCCCTCCCTCGCAGACGAGGTCAAGGCTGCAGGGGGCCGGGCGGGAGAGGCGCAGATGCGTCAGTGGACGGCCGCGGCACTCGCGGGGCAGAAGCAGATCGGAGCGAGACTCTCGCGCGAGGGTGTGCAGATCGTCCCCGAGTTCGTCTACTCGCGCACGTTCAACGGGTTCTCCGCGGCGCTCGACGTGCGGGCGCTCGTCCTGCTCGAGCGCGACCCGGAGGTCGTCGGCGTCTATCCCGTCCGAATCGCCTACCCGGCCGCCACTCGCGTGCAGCCGCGCGCCGACCCGCTCGTAGCTCAAGGCCGGATGAGCCTTCGTCTGCCGGGCTTCGACGGCTCCGGCGTGACGATCGCGCTGCTCGACACCGGCGTCGACATCTCGCACCCCGCGCTGCGGAACCGGCTGCTCGAGGGCATCGACGTGCTCGATCCGGATGGTCGTGGAATCGCGCGGCCACACCCTGAGGACGCAGCTGTCGTCGAACGCCACGCGACGCAGACTGCGGGGTTGCTGGTCGGCCGAGGCGAGATTCGCGGGGTCGCCTCCGGGGCGATGCTGCTGCCGATCAGGATTGCGGGCTGGCAGCCGAGCGCCGAGGGTGGCTTTTCCGTTTACGGCCGCACGGATCAGCTACTCGCCGGGCTCGAGCGGGCGGTCGACCCCGACGCGGACGGAAGCGCTCTCGATGCTGCGCGGGTCGCCGTCGTCGGTGTCGCCGAGCCGTTCGCTGCGTTCTCGGACGGGCCGGTCGCGCGGGCTGTGGCCGGCGCCGCGACGCTCGACACGATCGTCTTGGCGGCCGCAGGCACCGCCGGTCCCGCCGGACCCGGCTACGGCAGCATCGGCGGCCCGGGCGGCGCCCCGGCGGCCCTCACGGTCGGCGCCGCGGACGAGCGGCCGAGAACCCCCACCGCTCGGGTCGTGATCCGCGCCGGTCTGCGCGTGCTCCTCGATCGCGAGCTACCGCTCGGCGGCTCCGTCGCTCCCGAGCGCGCGCTCTCGCTCGAGGTCGTTCGACCTGCGGCCGAGGCGCGCAGCGGTTCCCGTGTGAACCCACTCTCCCGTTTCTTCGATCAGAACGGCTACAGCGTCGTCGCCGGCCGGGCCGCCTTGCTCGCGCGGGCGGCCGAGCCGATCGACGTCGGCAGGCGCGCCACCATCGCGGGCGCAGCCGCCCTGCTCGTCGACGGGCCGGTTCCCGCCGGCGCGCTCGGGCTCGACGAGCGGCTCGCCGTGCCGGTGGTCGGCCTGCCGGCGCCGGTAGCCCGGGCTGCGCGTGAAGCGCTGGCGCAAGGAACCGGCGTCTCGGTCGCGCTCGGCGCCCCCGGTTTGCGGTCGAACACCCGAGCGGGTCGAGTCGCTCCGTTCTCCTCGCGCGGCCTCGCGTTCGGGGGCGGGGTGAAACCCGAGCTCGTCGCGCCCGGGGTGACGCTCGTCACGGCCGACGCGGGTCGAAATGACGACCGCAGCCCCCGGTACGCGACCGTCAGCGGGTCGAGCGCCGCCGCGGGGCTGGCCGGCGGCGCAGCCGCGCTCGTCGCGCAGTCGCGTCCGGAGCTCGACGCCGCCGCCCTCAAGGGCGTGCTCGTCGGCACCGCGGTACCGCTTCCGACCACGGTCACGGAAGCGCAGGGCGCCGGCTTCCTGGATCCCGGGGCGGCATCCGCCGCGGAGGTGGCGGCGAGCCCCGCCACAGTCGGGTTCGGGGCAGCCGACGAGACGGGCTGGCGGTCGCGGCGCGCGATCACGGTGAAGAACGTGTCGACGAGGCGGCTCACGATCGCCGTCGTCGCGGAAGTCGAGGGGATCGCGGGCGTTTCGGTGCGCGCGAAGCCCGATCGACTTCGGCTTCGCGCCGGACAGTCGGCGAAGGTCGCGCTCGTCGCGCGCGTGGCGTTCCTGCCCCGCAATTTGGGGATCGTCACCGGCTCGATCCGCCTCGACGCCGCCGGGGGCGGAGGAGTCGAGCTCCCGTGGGCGGTCGCGCTTCCCTCGCCGACCGCGCCTCTGCTCGGACAGGTTCGCCTCTCGACGACGACCTTCCGTGTCTCCGACCGCGCTCCGGCCGTGCTCAGCGTGCGCGCCGGGGGAGTCTCCGACCGAGCCGGCCGGACGCAGCTCAGGCCGCTCGTGCGCCTCGATGTCGAGCTCTGGCGCGGAGAGGAGAAGCTGGGTCTACTCGCCCGGCTGCGCGACGTGCTGCCGGGGAGCTACGCCTTCGGGCTCACGGGTCGCGGGCCCGGCGGCGGGGCGCTCGCGCGCGGCCCCTACCGGCTCCGAGTTCTCGCGATCCCGCCCGCTGGGACATACGAGCGTCGCTTTCTGCGCTTCCGGATTCGCTGACGTACACTCACGCGCGGCATTGAGCGACCCGGGAGGCAGTCGATGAGCACCGCGGAAGCGCCCTCGCACCTGCACGAGAATCCCTACGAGATCGCGCGGCAGCAGTTGCGCCGCGTCGGCGAGACGTTCGGGATCGATCCGAACCTGATCGGCGTCCTCGAGCTCTGCAAGAAGTCGGTCGAGGTCTCGATCCCGACCCGGATGGACGACGGCAGCGTCAACGTCTACACGGGTTACCGCGTCACCCACAACGTCGCGCGCGGCCCATCGAAGGGCGGGATCCGCTACCACCCCGCTGTCACGCTCGACGAGGTCAAGGCGCTCTCGATCTGGATGACCTGGAAATGCGCCCTGATGGGTTTGCCGTTCGGTGGCGCCAAAGGCGGGGTCGTCGTCGATCCGAAGCTGCTCTCACGGCGGGAGCTCGAGCGGATGACGCGCCGTTTTACCAGCGAGATCATCAACGAGATCGGCCCCGAGAAGGACATTCCCGCCCCGGACGTCGGCACCGATGCCAGCGTGATGGCCTGGATCTTCGACACGTTCTCGATGAACAAGGGCCATTCGGTGCTCGGCGTCGTCACCGGCAAGCCACTCGCGATCGGCGGCTCGCTCGGCCGCTTGGAGGCGACGGCGCGCGGCGCGCTCTACTGCATCGAGGAGGTGCTGCGGGAGGAGTCGCGCTCGATCGAAGGGCTGCGGGTGGTGGTTCAGGGCGCCGGGAACGTCGGCGGTCAGCTCGCGCGGATGCTCGCGGAGGAGGGGGCGAGCGTGCTCGCGATCTCCGACTCCCAGGGCGGGATCCACAACGCGGCCGGGCTCGACGTTCCCTCGGCGCTCGCCTACAAGGCGGAGACCGGCAGCTTCGACGGGTTCCGCGGGGTCGAGGCGATCACGAACGAGGAGCTGATCCTGCTCGAGTGCGACGTGCTCGCGCCGTGTGCGCTCGAGCAGGTGGTCACCAGCGAGAACGCCTCGCAGATCCAGGCGCGGATCGTCTGTGAGGGGGCGAACGGCCCGGTCACGCCTGCGGCCGACGAGATTCTCGAGGAGCGCGGAATCGTCGTGCTCCCGGACGTGCTCGCGAACGCCGGCGGCGTCGTCGTCTCCTACTTCGAGTGGGTTCAGGGTCTCCAGGAGTACTTCTGGAAGGAAGACGAGGTGAATGCGCGCCTGAACGACATCGTCACGCGGGCGTTCCGCGAGACCTGGGAGACGAGAAAGCAGCATCAAACGAGCATGCGGATGGCCGCGTACGGGATCGCCGTGCAGCGCGTCGCCGAGGCGACGATCACGCGTGGCCTCTACCCCTAGGGTCGTCGTCTACCACGCCGACGGCTGTCACCTCTGCGCGCGGGCGCTCGAGGTCGTCGCCGAGGTGTGCGGAACGGATTTCGCCTCCGTGGACATCGGCGGCGACGCGGAGCTCGAAACCCGGTACCGCGAGTCGATCCCGGTGATCGAGATCGACGGCGCGCGGGCCTTCACCTACTTCGTCCAACCGGAGGTGCTGCGCCAGCGCCTGCGCTGACGGTTCCCTCCATCGCCTTTCGAGGGTCGCTGGCATCATGTGACTTCCTGTTACAAAGCCGAGGGAGCACGGAAAGTTGGCGGAACGTCTGACGGTTGGTGTCGCTGCGCGCCTGAGCCGGTACCTCCAGGTGCTGACGCAGGCGAAGAAGATGGGGAAGGATCGGATTTCCTCGCAGGAGATCTCGGATTACACGAACATCAACGCCACCCAGATCCGCCGCGATCTCTCCGGCTTCGGCAAGTTCGGGAAGCGCGGGGTCGGCTACAACATCGATTCGCTCCTCGGCGAGATCCGCAAGATCCTGCGCACGCAGGGTCAGCACAACATCGCGCTGATCGGCGCCGGCCGCCTCGGTCAGGCGATCGCGAGCTCGCCGATCTTCGCCGAGCACGGGATCAACATCGCGGCGGTCTTCGACACCGATCCGGACAAGGTCGGTCGCTCGATCGGCAATCTCGCGGTGACCCCGTACGCCGAGTTGTCCGACACGGTGCGGGACCGCAACATCATCGTCGGCGTTATCGCAGTTCCCGCCGAAGGAGCGCAGGCCGCCGCCGACGACCTTATCTCGGCCGGCATCAAGATCGTCTTCAACTACTCCGAGGCGCTGCTCGACGTGCCCGCCGACGTCGCCGTCCACGCCTCGAATCCGGCGGTCGAGCTGCTCTACGCGCTGTACTTCCACCTG
This sequence comes from Gaiellaceae bacterium, assembly GCA_037720595.1. Lineage (GTDB taxonomy): Bacteria > Actinomycetota > Thermoleophilia > Gaiellales > Gaiellaceae > Gaiellasilicea. The sequence goes on from JBBJLW010000013.1 coordinate 37,600, forward strand.
ACGTAGCCGCACGCGCCCAACCGGACATGTCCCGTCGGGACGCGTCCGGGGTCAACGCCCGGACGTGTCTCTCGCAGACGTGTCACGCGCGAACGGTCGCGGGCGGGGCAGGATGCGCCGATGAAGATCCTCCTCTGGCACGGCTACCTGCTCGGCGGCACCGGCTCGAACGTCTACACGCGAGCGCTGGCGCGGGAGTGGTCGAACGCCGGCCACGACGTCACCGTCCTCAGCCAGGAGCCGCGCCCTGAGCTCTACGATCTCAGCGGGGCGCAGGTCGTGCGGCCGAACGTCGGCGGTCTCCTTCCCGTGTTCGTCCTCGACCGCTACGAGGGCTACGAGGTGAGACTCGTCCAGGACTGCACGCGCGAGGAGCTCGAGCGTTGGGTCGAGGCGAATGCCGCGGCGCTGCGCGAGCACCTCCCCGCAGACGTCGTCTTCTGCAACCACGTCCTGCTCGGCGGGCCGGTGGGCGCCGCGACGGGATCGCCGTTCGCCGTGAAGGCGCACGGCTCCGAGCTCGAGTACACGCTGCGTGGCCGTCCTGACCTCGCCGCGTGGGGGAGAGAGGCGCTGGAGCAGGCGCAGGCCGTCTTCGTCGGCTCGTCCCACATTCGCGACGTGCTCGAGGAGGTCGTCGGTCACGTCGAGCGGGTGCACGAGGTGCCGCCCGGGGTCGACGTCGACGACTGGCGGCCGCGACCGCGGGTCGAGGCGCTCGCCGGGCTCGTCGCGGAGGCCAGGCGCGACCCGCCGAATCCGGACAACATGAATGAGCGGATGCCCGACGAGGGCAACGCGGAGCGGCTCGTCGACTTCCTGGACGTGGACGATCTCACGGTCGTCTATTTCGGCAAGCTCCTCTACAACAAGGGTGTCCACGTCCTGCTCGAGGCGCTGCGCGAGGTCGAGGCGCGGGCGGTGATCGTCGGCTTCGGCGACTTCCGAGCAGAGCTCGAGCGCCTCGCCGGCCCTCGCGTGCTCTTCACCGGCCCCCTCGAGCACCGCCACCTAGTCCACCTGCTGCCGCTGGCCGACGCGACGGTCGTGCCTTCGATCTTCCCGGAGGCGTTCGGAATGGTTGCCGCCGAAGCCGCCGCCGCCGGCTCGCCGCCGCTCGTCGCCCACCATTCCGGACTGGCCGAGATCGCGGAAGGACTGGAGCAGGAGTATCCGCCGCACCTCCGCCACCTGACGAGCTTCGCGACCGGCGACGCCGTCGAGCTCGCCGCCAAGCTGAACGAGTTGCTCTCTCTCCCCGAAGCCGACCGGGCCGCCCTCGTCGAGTCCGCCCGCCGAGCTGTGCTCGCGCGCTGGAGCTGGGCCGGTGTGGCGCGGCGGCTGCTGGAACCGTTCCACTACCCTCCGGCCAGAAATGAGTGACGAGCGGCGAATCCCGTCCGACGAGCTCCTGCGCGACGCGCGGGAGGGGTTCGAGGACGGCGCCGACTTCACGGTCGCGGTGGAGGAGGAGTTCGCGCTCCTCGACCCCTCGAGCCTCGATCTCGTCAACCGCTTCGAGGAGGTCAAGGCGGCGGCACAGGGGACGGCGCTCGAGCCGAACCTCGTCGGTGAGCTGATCGCTTCCGAGGTCGAGGTGAAGACCGGCCGCTGCGAGACGTTCGCCGACATCCCGGCCGCGCTCGTCGAGCGGCGCGCGCAGCTCCAAGCCCTGGTCGAGCCCATGGAGCTCGCGCTCGGCGCGACCGGCACTCACCCGTGGGCGCCGTGGCAGGAGCAGCGGATCATCGACACGCCCCACTACCGCCGGAACGACGAGTTGCTCCGCTACGTCGTTTGGCGCAACAACACGTTCGGGCTCCACGTCCACGTCGGGATTCGCGGCCCCGATCGCGCGATCGCCGTTGTCAACGGTTTGCGCGCCTTCCTCCCCGAGCTGCTCGCGCTCTCAGCGAGCTCGCCGTTCCACGACCGTGTGAACACGGGTCTCCACTCGTCGCGCACCCAGGTCTTCACCCGTTTCTTCCCGCGCTGCGGCGTCCCCGATGCGTTCGCGTCGTGGCAGGAGTACGAGGAATACGTCCGCTTCCTGTACGCGACCGGCTCGATCGACGAGCCCACCCAGCTCTGGTGGAGCGTCCGCCCGCACCTCGTATTTCCGACCGTCGAGATCAGGATCTGCGACGCCCAGCCGGATTCGGCCGAGGCGATCTCGCTCGCCGCGCTCGCGGCTTCGCTCACCGCCCGGATCGCCCGAGCGCTCGACGAGGGCGAGCCGCTCGTCGACCAGCCGCACCGGCTCATCGAGGAGAACCTCTGGCGGGCGATCCGCTACGGACTCTCCGGTGACCTGATCGACCTCGAACGCGGCGATGTCGTGCCCGCACGGGAGCGGCTCGAGCGCCTGCTCGACTGGGTCGCGCCGGTCGCCGAGGAGATCGGCGCCGCGCCGTACCTCGCAATCCCCGAGCGAAACGCGGCCGAGCGGCAGATCGCTCGCTTCGAGGAGGGCGCGAGCCTGGAGCAGATCTACGCCGAGCAGGTTGGGATCCCGGTTCGTGGCTGACGAGCCCGAGAACGTCACCGAACAGCAGTTCCTCGAAGCGCTCGGGCAGCTCCAGATCGGCGATCTGCTCGTCCAATCGCTTTCGACGATCTCCTCGCTCGCGTATCACCGGCTCGCGCCGGAGCAACGCGACCTCGACCAGGTGCGGCTCGGAATCGAGGCGCTGCGCGCGCTCGTGCCGGTGCTGAGGGGAACGCTCCCGGACGAGCTCGTGCGGGACTTCGAGCAGGTCACGGCGAACCTCCAGCTCGCCTATGCGGAGGCTGTCTCAGCCTAGTCGGCGCGCGAAGACCCCTGAAGGAAGCCGCCTGCGGCCCCGGGTGCTCGGTAGCCATCACCGGGCTGCAAGGGAGATGCTTGTGATAGATACTTCCCCGCGCCGAGACAGCTCGGCGTTCACTTTGTGACGGGTACAGACGGAGGATGGATGGACTTTTTCAATGACCACGCGGTGCTCTTCGCGCTGATCTGCGCGGGTGTCGCGGTCGGCTTCGGGATCTATTTCACGCTCTGGCTGCTACGCCAGCCGGCGGGCTCGGAGCGGATGCAGGAGATCTCGCGCGCCGTGCAGGAGGGCGCCGCGGCCTACCTGCGCCGGCAGTACATCACGATCGCCGGGGTGGCTCTCGTGCCGTTTCTGCTGCTCGGGTTCTACAACCAGCTCGGCTGGGGAACCGCGCTCGGCTTCGCTATCGGCGCGCTCCTCTCCTCGGCGGCCGGCTTCATCGGGATGAACGTCGCCGTGCGCGCCAACACGCGCGCCGCAGAAGCCGCCAAGTCGGGCCTGCGACCAGCCTTCAACGTGGCCTTCCGCGCGGGCTCGGTGGCGGGCCTCCTCGTCGTCGGTCTCGGCCTGCTCGGGGTGGCGGGCTACTACGGGATTCTCACCGGCATCCTCGACAACAGCCAGGACTCGGCGATCGACGACCTGATCGGGCTCGCCTTCGGCGGCTCCCTGATCTCTGTCTTCGCGCGACTCGGCGGCGGCATCTTCACGAAGGCCGCCGACGTCGGCGCCGACCTCGTGGGCAAGATCGAGGCGGGAATCCCGGAAGACGACCCGCGCAACCCGGCCGTGATCGCCGACAACGTGGGTGACAACGTCGGCGACTGCGCCGGGATGGCAGCCGATCTCTTCGAGACCTACGCCGTCACCGCGGTCGCCGTGATGCTGCTCGGGACGCAGTACGGCGGGAACTTGGCTCTCTACCCGCTCGCGCTCGGCGGGATCTCGATTCTCGCCTCCGTGATCGGAGTCTATTTCGCCCGTGTCTCTCCGAACGGCTCGATCATCAACGCGCTCTACAAGAGCGTCATCGTTGCGACCGGGCTCTCGGCGCTCGGCTTCATCCCGGTGACGATGGCCTTCGACGAAGGGAACCCCTTCGGTTTCGCCGAGCTCTACGGCGCCGCGCTCGTCGGCCTCGTGATCACCTTCGCGCTCGTCGCGATCACCGAGTTCTACACCGGCAGCCGCTGGAATCCGGTCAAGTCGATCTCGAGGGCCTCGCAGACTGGTCATGCGACGAACATCATCGAGGGACTCGCCGTGGGGATGCGCGCGACGGCCGCGCCGGTGCTCGTGATCGCAGCCGGGATCGTGGCTGCCTTCGAGATCGCCGGCGGTGGCCGTGAGGGTCTGTACGGGATCGCTGTCGCGGTGATGGCGCAGCTTTCGATGGCCGGGCTGATCGTCGCGCTCGACGCTTTCGGACCCGTCACCGACAACGCCGGCGGGATCGCGGAGATGGCGCACCTCGACGAATCGGTGCGCACGATCACGGATGCTCTCGACGCCGTCGGCAACACGACGAAGGCGGTGACGAAGGGCTATGCGATCGGCTCGGCCGGCCTCGCGGCGCTCGTTCTCTTCGACGAGTACACCCGCGGGCTCGTCGAAGAGGGCCTCGACATCGCATTCAACCTCTCCGACCCGTACGTGATCGCGGGCCTCTTCATCGGCGGGCTGATGCCGTTCCTCTTCGCGGCGCTCGCGATGACGGCCGTCGGGCGCGTCGGCGGCGAGGTCGTCGTCGAGGTGCGACGCCAGTTCGCGGAGATGCCTGGGATCATGGAGGGCACCCAGCGGCCGGACTACAGCCGCGCGGTCGACATCGTCGCGAGGTCGGCGATCCGGAAGATGCTCCTGCCCGCGCTGATCCCGATTGCGATCCCGATCGCCGTGGGCATCATCAGCCCCGAGGCGCTCGGCGGCCTCCTGATCGGCACGATCGTGACCGGCCTCTTCCTGGCGATCGCGATGACCTCGGGCGGCGGCGCCTGGGACAACGCGAAGAAGCTGATCGAGGACGGCCTCTACGGCGGCAAGGGCTCCGACGCGCACGCGGCGTCGGTCACCGGCGACACGGTCGGCGACCCCTACAAGGACACCGCAGGACCGGCGATCAACCCGATGATCAAGATCGCGAACATCGTCGCGATCCTGATCATCCCGCTTCTGATCTCGATCCACGGTACTTGAGCGCAAGAAGGGCGTCCGCGGCAGCGGACGCCCTTCGCGCGAAAGTCCCCTGAAGGGGACCGCCTACGGCCCCAAGACCTTGGAGCGAGCGCTGGCTTTGGCAAGGAGGACGAGCCGCGCGGGACGGCTCCGCCGATTTCCTTCACATTCCTCCGGATCGGCGCTAGGCTCGTTCGGCTTGGGTAGGGCCGTCCTGTCCGGGGCGGCCGGATGGAACACACCAGGGGAGAGACACAATCGTGAGAGATTTCCGGCGGATTGCCCGCTTGGGCGCGTTGCTGGTGCTGCTCGGCCTCATGACAGGGGCTGTCAGCGGCGCCGCGACCGGAGGGGCAACAGTAGCGAGCGGCAACGGGCCCGATCCCGCGCTCGTTCAGAAGCTCAAAGACAACGCGCGCGGCTCGGTCGCGCTCAGCACGAAGGAGGCGACGAAGCACATCGGCTTCGTCCGCGCAGGCCAGAACGGCGACCTGCTGCCGGGCAACTCCGGCAACGCTAAGGCCAAGGCCAAGGCGTTCCTGCGCGAGTACGGCGCCATCCTCGGCGCCGGCAAAGAGTCCACCCTTGAGGAGATCTCCTCCACGACGGATGCGCTCGGCGCGACGCACGTCACCTATCAACAGTTCTACAAGGGCGTCCCGGTCTGGGCCGGCACGATCAAGGCCCACACCGACGAGAAGGGCAATCTGACCGCGGTCAACGGCATTGCCGTTCCGGACATCTCGCTCGATACGTCGCCGCGGCTCAGCGCCGCCGAGGCGGGCGCGCGTGCAATCGCCACTGTCGTCGCCGATCCGCCTTTGAACGAGACGACGGGAGCGCCGCTCCTGTTGAACGCCGGCGACCTGCACGCGGCTTCGACAAAGCTCTACGTCTACCGCTTGGGTCTCCCGAGGGGAGCCGAGGGCTCGAACCAGCTCGTCTACGAGGTCACGGTCGCCAACGACTCGAGTGTCCGTGAGGTCGTCTTCATGCACGCGCAAGCGGGCAAACTCGTCAACCGCTATTCGGCAGCGAACGACGCGCTCAACCGGCGCGTCTACGAGGGGATCTTCGCCGAAGATCATCTGGTCTGGAAGGAGGGCGACCCGCTTCCGGGCTCGCTGACCCCGGACCAGCTCAATATCGTCAACTACAGCGGCCATTCCTACAACTTCTTCTTCAACGCGTTCGGCCGGGACTCGTACGACGGTGCCGGGCACGTCATGAACACGGTCAACAACGACCCTCGGATCCGCTGCCCGAACGCGAACTGGAACGGGATCACGACGAACTACTGCAACGGCGTCACCTCAGACGACGTGGTCGCGCACGAGTGGGGCCATGCCTATACGCAGTTCACGCACGACCTGATCTACCAGTGGCAGCCGGGCGCCCTGAACGAGTCGTACTCGGACATCTGGGGTGAGACGGTGGACCTGATCAACGGCGCCGGCACGGACTCACCGGGCGGTATCCGCACGGTGGGAGCCTGCTCGAGCTTCGTGCGCTTGCCGGCGATCCTCCGGATCAACTCGCCGGCGGCCATCGCACGCGATTGCGGGGCCCAGCCGGCCTCGTTCGGCCCGCCACTCACCGCCGCAGGCACGACCGGCGACGTGGTGCTCGGAAACGACGGTGTCGCCCCGACCGCGGATGCCTGCACCGCCCTGCCTGCCGGCTCGATGACCGGACGGATCGGGCTCGTCGATCGCGGCGGCTGCACGTTCGTGGTCAAGGTCAAGAACGTGCAGAACGCCGGTGGGATCGGAGCGGTCGTCGCCAACAACGCAGCGACCGGACTGCCCGGGATGGGCGGCGCCGACGCGACAATTACGATCCCGTCGGTCGGGATCTCGCAGGAGCACGGCACGCTGATCAAGGGTCAGCTCGCGGCCGGAACAACGGTCAACGTGACCCTGAAGCTGGACGTCTCGCAGCAGCCGGAAGCCTCCTATCGCTGGCTGATCGGTGAGGACGCGACTGCCTTCGGCGGGGCGATCCGCGATATGTGGACTCCGACCTGCATCGGCGACCCGGGCAAGGTCTCGGATGCGCAGTACCACTGCGACACGAGTGACGCCGGCGGCGTCCACTCGAACTCGGGTGTGCCCAACCATGCCTACGCCCTGCTCGTGGACGGCGGCATGTACAACGGTCAGACGGTGACGAGGATCGGCCTGACGAAGGCCGCCGCGATCTACTGGCGCGCCCAGTCGGTGTACCAGACGAAGACGACCGACTTCGAGGATCACGCAGTTGCGCTCGAGGCGTCCTGCACCGATCTGGTCGGTCAGCCGATCAACGAGCTGAGCACGTCCGGCCCTGCGCGTGTCTCGAGCGAGCGGATCGCCGCGGCGGACTGCAGCTCCGTCACCGCAGCGATCGCGGCGGTCGAGCTTCGTCGTGAGCCCACGCAATGCAACTTCATGCCATTGCTGAGCCAGGACAAGCCCAGCCTCTGCGCGAACCAGAAGAATCCGCCAACCTTCTACAAGGAGAACTTCGAGAGCGGGCTCGGTGGCTGGACGCTCACGAACCAGGGCGTCTACCCCGGCTGGGCACCCCCGACCAACTGGGTGCAGGACACCTCGCTTCCGGGCGGCCGCTCGGGCTCCGCGGCGTTCGCGGAGGATCGTGACGGCCAGTGCGGCGACCCTGCGGGCGACCGCTCCGGCGTCATGCGGATGGCGAGCCCTGCGATCAAACTGCCGAACGCGGACATCCTCAGCCCGCGGGTGACCTTCCAGCACTACGTCGCCACCGAGTTCAGCTTCGACGGCGGCAATGTGAAGATCAGTATCAACGGCGGCGCGTACCAACTCGTGCCGGCGTCGGCATTCGCATTCAACGCCTACAACGCAACGATGGCGACTGCTGCGGCGGGCAACACGAGCCCGCTCGCCGGCGAGCCCGGATTCACCGGCACGGACGGCGGTGAGGTCGGAGGTAGCTGGGGCGAGTCGCAGATCGACCTGACGAAGGTTGGAGTGAAGGCAGGCGACACGTTCCAGCTTCGCTTCGACTTCGGCATGGACGGCTGCGGCGCGATCGACGGCTGGTACGTGGACGACGTCGAGGTCAGCGCGTGCAACACGAAGAAGGATGACAAGAAGCCGAAGGCCCAGGCGGTCGTCGGCAAGAACGACTGAGCCTCACGGCTCGACGATCGAGCGATGGGCGTCGGCTCCGGCCGGCGCCCATCGCCGTTCTATGCGCCGAGCCGGACCGCCGCGAGCACGCTCTCGCGCGGACCCGCAATCGTCATCTCGACGACCTTGACGAGCCCCACGCCGGGCGCGAACACGAGCTCCTCGATTCCCGCGTCTGCGATTCCCTTCGGATGGCTGATGGTGAGCCTGACGCAGCCGCGGAGAGTCTTGCCGCGCGCGTCGTGCACGACCGCCTGCCGCGACGTCACCGTGACGACGACCGAGCGCCAGAGCGGAGCATCCGAGAGCTTGACGGTGTACTTCGTCCCGGCTCGCGCGCCCAGGCGCAGAAACGGCTCCCAGTTTCCCGAGCCGGCATCCCGGACCTCGATCGCCGCCCCCGTGGCTCGCACGCGGACGTCGCCGATTCCCGGAAAGCCCTCCAGGACGAGACCGGAAGGACTACGCCGAACGGACACAGCGGTCGTCCCACCACCGTCCTCGGCACGCAACGTCCAGCGATTGCCGTCACTGAGCGGAAACGCGTTCTGCGCGGCTGCGGCGGCATGCCCGACCCCGATGACGCCGACGAACAGAATCAGCACCGATTTGTACCCCATCTCGGCTCGACCTCCTCTGCGCGAAAACGCGCTGACGACGGCTCCAGTGTAGCCCGCATCCGGCCTCTCTAGACTCTCGCGGTGCCCAGCCGACGCAGCCGGCAGATCGAGCTCGAGCGCGTCCTCGGAACGCCCGCTCTCTTCGCGACGGCGTAGGAAACGTCGTGCTATCGGCCCCACGCGGTCTACGCGCTCGCACTCGACTTCGCTCCACGTCGCCTACACTGAGCCCTCGCTCCAGGAAGCACTGAACGACGGGCCTCGCCGCAACGAGGCAAGAGGAGTTCAACCAAGGGGAGGAACAATGAAACGAGGCCGGAGGCTGACCTACGCCCTGTCGGCGGCAGCGTCGCTCACGATCGCTGTTGGAATGGCATCCGCGGCGCCCGCGCCCGACGGCGCCGTCTCGGCGGACGACGGTGCGCGCGATACGCACCAGCACGGCGTCACCGAGGGGCACCTGCTGCCCGAGGGCAGCTCGGCGAACGTCGAGCTTGTGAGCAAGCTGAAGTTGAAGAATGTCGTCCCGGAGAAGATCGCCGACGTCGGCGTCTTCAACGGGTATGCCTATCTAGCAGCATGGGGTTTCGTCACCTGCAAGTACAACGGCGTCCACGTCGTCGACGTCCGCAACCCAACGAGCCCCAAGGAAGTCGCTTTCATCGGCTCCAAGGAGGGCAGCTATCCCGGCGAGGGCGTCCAGGCGCTCCGGATCGAGACGCCGAGTTTCAAGGGCGACATCCTCGTCACGAACAATGAGAAGTGCAAGGAGCCGGCGGGCTTCGGCGGTATGAACATCTACGACGTCACGAATCCCGAGCACCCGACCCCGCTCGCGGAGGGCGTGGGCGATTCGTCCGTCTCCGGCGCCGGCAAGAAGGATGCGCACGAGATCCACAGCGTCTTCGCCTGGGACGCCGGCAACAAAGCGTATGCCGTGATCGTCGACAACGAGGAAGGCAAGGACGTCGACATCATGGACATCACCGACCCGAAGAAGGCGTTCCTGCTCGCGGAGTACGACCTGGATCAGACGTTCCCGCAGATCCTTCAGTCGGCGCCGTCGAATCTCGTCGAGGTGTTCCTGCACGACATGGTCGTGAAGGAGATCGGCGGTCGCCAGGTGATGCTGCTGTCGTACTGGGACGCGGGCTACGTCGCGATCGACGTCAGCGATCCCACCAACATCAAGTATATCGGCGACACCGACTTCACGAATCCCGATCCGGAGGCACTCGAGAGCGGCCTCACTGTGAAGCCGGAGGGCAACGGCCACCAGGCCGAGTTCACCGGGGACAATCGGTTCGTGATCGCGGCCGACGAGGACTTCGACCCGTACAAGATCAATGCCCGCAACGTTGACGACGCGACCGACCTCAATGCCGGCCAAGGCAGCGACACGACGCCGCTCGAGCCGGGTAAAACGCTCGTGGGCGTCTCCGTGTTTGCCGGCCTGGCCTGTGACGCTGCTTCGGTTCCGCCGGGCGATGGCTCCGCGATCGATATCGCGGTGGTCGAACGCGGGGTGTGCACGTTCACCCAGAAGGTCGCGAGCGTGATCGCGGCAGGCGGCTACGACGCCGTCCTCATCTTCAACCGCACGGGCAGCGATGCGTGTAACGGCTCGCTGGGGATGAGCGTCGAGGGCGGCATCCCGACGTTCGGCGTTGTGCCGCGCGGCCAGGGCTTCGCCATCTTCGACACGGCCTACGACAACGCCGCGTGCCTCGCGGGAGCCGGCCCGGAGCGGCTCCCGGTGGCGATCGGTACCAAGGGCGACACGCTCAGCTTCACGTCGGAGTTCGACGGGTGGGGCTACGTCCACCTGTTCGAGAACACGGCGGGGAAGATGACCGAGCTCGACACGTATGCCATCCCTGAGGCCCACGATCCGGCCTACGCGTCGGGCTTCGGCGATCTCTCGGTGCACGAGGTGGCAACCTCGGCCGTCGACGACGAGCTGGCGTATCTCTCCTACTACTCGGGCGGTTTCCGCGTCCTCAAGATCCAGGGCACGGAGCTCGTGGAGGCCGGCCACTTCATCGACAAGGGCGGCAGCAACTTCTGGGGGGTCGAGGTCTTCCAGAACGGCGGCCAGGAGTACGTCGCCGCGAGCGACCGCGACTTCGGTCTCTACATCTTCAGGTACACGGGAGGCTGAGCACCTAGCGACAACGCGTGAGGGGGAGAGGCCGGCGGGGAAGCCGGCCTCTCCCGTCTCTAGACTCTCGCGGTGCCCAGCCGACGCAGACGGCAGGTCGAGCTCGAGCGCGTCCTCGGCACGCCCGCGCTCTTCGCCACCGCCTACGGCAACGTCGGCTCCTCGATCTACTACGCCCTCGGCCTCACAGCCGTGTACGCGCTCGGGCTGACGCCCCTGGTCTTCATCGTCGCGGGCGTGATCTTCGCCTGTACGGCCGCCACGTACAGCGAGGGAACCGTGCGCTATCCGGAGGCAGGAGGCTCGGCGAGCTTCGCTAGGCACGCATTCGACGAGCTCGTCTCGTTCACGGCCGCCTGGGCGCAGATGCTCGTCTATGTCGTCACCGTCGCCGTCTCGGCCTTCTTCGTCCCGCACTACCTCGCGATCTTCTGGGAGCCTCTGCGCACGAACCCGTGGGACATCGTCGGCGGCGCGATCGTGATCCTCGTGCTCGTCGCGCTCAACGTGGTGGGCGTCTCGGAGGCAGCCAAGCTGTCGGTCACGCTCGCCGTCCTGGACCTGGCGACGCAGGTTCTGCTCGTGATCGTCGGGATCGCACTCGTGCTGAGCCCCGAGAGGCTCGTCGACAACGTCCATTGGGGCGTGGCGCCGACGTGGTCGAATCTCGCGCTCGCGGTGCCGGTCGCGATGCTGGCGTATACCGGGGTCGAGACGGTGTCGAACCTGGCCGAGGAGGTGCGCGATCCCGTCCGGAGCGTCCCGAACGCGTACAAGCTCGTCGCGCTCGCCGTCTTCGGGATCTTCTTCACGCTCCCGTTCGTCGCGCTCTCGGCGTTGCCCGTCGAGCGGATCGGAGGCGAGCTGACGACGCGACTGGCGCTGCCGCCCGAGGAGGGAGGCTTCGCCAACGATCCGGTGCTCGGGCTCGTACAGAACCTCGGTCTCGAAGGGCTGATGCTCGACGTGGCCGAGATCTACGTCGGCGTCCTCGCCGCGACGATCCTCTTCATCGCGACCAACGCGGGCGTGATCGGCGCCTCGCGGATCACCTACTCGATGGCGACCTACCGCCAGCTTCCCGAGATCTTCCGCCGCCTCCACCCGCGCTTCAAGACCCCGTGGCTTGCGCTTCTCGTGTTCGCCGGAATCGCACCGATCGCGATCCTGCTCCCGGGTGACGTCAACTTCGTCGGCACGCTCTACGCCTTCGGCGCGACGTTCTCGTTCACGGTCGCGCATGCGTCGATCATCCGTCTGCGGATGCTCCCGGCGGAAGAGGACGAACGAGTTGGCCGAGCCCGTCCGAACTTGCGCATTCGCGGCGTGGACTGGCCTGTGTTCGCGATCCTCGGCGGCCTTGCGACAGCCATCTCATTCCTCGTCATCCTCGTCCAGAACGAGGCGACGCGCTGGACCGGGATCGGCTGGATCGTGCTCGGCCTGATCGGCTACGTGATCTACCGCCGCATCGTCCTCCGCGAACCTGTGCGAGCGACCGTCCGCGCGCCGGTCGCGTTCGGCCCAGCGCTTGCCCTCGAGTATCGGCGGCTGCTGGTTCCTATCCTGCCGGGACAGGTCTCGGACGACGCGCTGGACGTGGCCGCAAGCCTCGCCGCCGAGCGGGGTGCGCAGATCGCGGCGATCACGGTGCTCGAGGTTCCGCTCGACCAGCCGTTGGACGTCTCTCTCGGCGCGGAGGAGCTGCTCGCCAACCGGGAGCTCGACGAGGCGCGCGCGATCGGCGACTCCTACGGGGTCACCGTGATCCCTCGGCTCGTGCGCGGCCGAAGCGCGGGCGAGGCGATCGTGGAAGAGGCTTCACGCCGGAGCACGGAGCTGATCGTGATCGGTGCGCTTCGGAAGGAGGTCGGCCGGCGCAAACGCGCCGTCTTCGGGGCGACCGTCGACTACGTCCTCAAGAATGCTCCCTGCCGCGTGATGGTGACGGCCACGACGGAGGCAGCGTGAAGCTCTACGGCGCGGCCGTGCTCGTCCTGGCGCTCGTCTTCGTGGGAATCGGGATCGCGCTCCTTGTAGTGACCGCTGCGAGCGGCGGCGGCGTGCTCGGCTTCGTCCTAGGCGGGCTCTTCGTCGCGCTCGGCGTCGGCCGGATCACGCTCCTCCGCAAGGGCAAGGCGTAGATGGCCAGGAAGCTCCGCGGCTTCGAGCGCGTGCTCGACGCACCGGCGCTCTTCTCGGTCGCCTACGGCGAGATCGCCTCCTCGCTCTACTTTGCGCTAGGGATCGTGGCCGCCTATGCGCTCGGCTTCACGCCGTACGTGCTCCTCGCGGCCGGGGCGTTCTTCCTGCTCGTCGCCCTTTCGTACGCCGAAGGCACCGCGGCGATCCCGGAGACCGGCGGCGCAGCGACCTTCGTCCGCCGCGCGTTCAACGACCTGCTCGGCTTCCTGACGGGCTGGGCGCTGCTTCTCGACTACCTGATCGTGATCGCGCTCTCGACGCTCTTCCTGCCGCACTACCTCGGCGCCGCCCTCGGCAGGTCGGGGCTCGCCGACTCGCCGTGGGACGTTGTGTTCGCCGTCTGCGTGATCCTGACGATCACGGCTACCCGGTTGGCGCGGCACTCGCGGCTCTACACGGCGGGGATCGTTGTCGCAGGACTCGATCTGGCGACGCAACTGCTGCTCGTCGTGCTCGGGCTCGCCCTGATCTTCTCACCCGACGCGCTCACGAATGGACTCTCGCTGGGGACGGATTCTGCCTGGAGCGACATCGCCTTCGCGCTCCCGCTTGCCCTGCTTGCCTACACGGGGCTGGAGACCGTTGCGAACCTCGCCGAGGAGACGCGCGAGCCGGGGCGGACGCTCCCGCGCAGCCTCTTCTCGGCGATCGGGCTCGTGGTCGCGATCACCGCGCTGATCGCCGTGGTCGGGATCTCCGCCTTCCCCGTGGAGGACGGCCGGACCGCGCTCGGCGACGAGTGGCTGCGGGCGCCGATCGCCGGGATCGTCGACGCGCTCGGCGGCTCGCTGCCCGGCTGGCTCGCCGACGGTCTCCGCGTCTACGTCGGCCTCACCGGCGCGCTCGTGCTGTTCGCGGCCGCCACGACGTCGATCTCCGGCTTCACCCGGCTCGCGCACTCACTCGGCGGGCACGGTCAGCTCCCACGCGCGTTCGGCCGGCTGAATCGCCGCACGCTCGTCTCGCCGCACGCGATCGTCGCCGCCGCGGCGATCTCGATCGCGCTCGTGATCGGCACGGGCCTGATCAGCGACGACGTCGTCTTCCTCGCGAGCCTCTACTCGTTCGGGATCCTGCTGGCGTTCACCGCGGCGCAGGTGGCGGTGATCCGTCTGCGGTTCAGCGAGCCCGACCTGCCTCGGCCGTTCCGGGCGCCCCTGAACGTCTTGATTCGTGGCCGTGACGTCCCCGTGCCTGCGCTTTTCGGCACCGCCCTCGCGCTGGCGATCTGGGTCGTCTCGCTCGTGACGCACCCCGGCGCTCGCTATGCGGGGCCGATCTGGCTCCTGCTCGGACTTGCCGTCTACTTCGGTGTCCGCCGCGGGCGTCGCCTGATCCAGAACGTCGAGGTCGGCTACACGCTCCCGCCGGGCGCCGGGTTCCGCCGCATCCTGGTGCCGATGAAGCTCGGGCCTGTCGGCGAGGAGATGGCCGCAACCGCGATCGCACTCGCGAAGGAGCGAGACGCGTCGGTGGATGCCGTCTACGTGATCCGCGTGCCGCTCGAGCTCGAGCTCGACACCGAGCTCGTCGACCAGGAGGAGCGGGCCGCCGCCTCGCTCGGCGAGGCGCAGCTGCTCGGTGAGGAGAACGGGGTCGCCGTCAACCCGGTCACCGTGCGCTCGCGTTCGCTCGGTCACGCGATCGTCGCCGAGGCTGCCGCGCGCGGCTCCGACCTGATCGTGCTCGGCTCGGCGGCCCGCTGGCGGCGCCAATCGGCATTCTTCTCGCCCACGGTGGACTACGTGCTGCGAAACGCTGAGTGCGAGGTGCTCGTCGTCGCCTTCCCTCAGGGCGTCCTGGACGAGGCGCCGGGGAGTACCCTGAACGCATGAAGCTGGTCGTGATCGGTTGCGGGCGCGTGGGTGCGGCCGTTGCCCGGGAGTTCCGGGAGGAAGGCTGGGACGTGACCGCCGTGGACGAGAAGGAGGAGGCGCTGATGCGGCTCGGAGCCGGCTGGTCGGGCGGCTTCGTCGTCGGCCACGGGATGGACTCCGAGATCCTCCGCCGTGCGGGGGCGGACGAGGCCGACGCGGTCGTCGTCGCGACGAACGGCGACAACACGAATCTCGTGATCGGGCAGGTCGTGAGGAAGCGCTACGGGATCGAGCACGTCGTCGTCCGGGTCCTCGACCCGGCCCGCGCCGAGTTCTACGCCCGCCGCGGGATGCAGACCGTCTGCCCGACACAGACCGCTATCTCCGAGCTCGCGGCGCGCGTCCGCGTGGCCGAGAAGTCGTTCGCCTGATGTACGCGATCGTGGCAGGTGGGGGCAAGGTCGGCGCGAACGTCGCCCGCTCGCTCCTCCGGATGGGCCACGAGGTGACCCTGGTCGAGCAACGGCCGCTCCGGTTCGAGCGGCTCCAGGAGGAGTTCGACCATCAGGTGCTCCTCGGCGATGCGACCGAGCTCCACATCCTCGAGCTCGCCGGGATCGGCCGCCCGCCGCACCTCGTGCTCGCTGCGACGGGCGACGACGAGGACAACCTGATCATCTGCCAGCTCGCCCGCGAGGGCTACCGGGTGCCGAAGGTCGTCGCGCGGGTGAACGATCCGCGCAACCAGGAGCACTTCGACCTCCTCGGGATCGCCCAGACGGTCTGCGCCACGTCCAACATCCTCGGCCTCGTCGAGCACGAGATCCCCGAGCACGGGATCGTGCATCTGCTCGAGCTGCGCAAGGAGAACCTCGAGATCGTCGAGCTCCAGATCGACCGCGATTCGCCAGCCGCGGGGAAGCGGCTCGCCGGGCTCACGCTCCCGGCAGGCTCGCGCCTGATCTCGGTGATGCGAAACGGCCGTTCGGAGCTCGCCGAGGACGCGACCGTGCTCCGTCCCGGCGACCAGGTGCTCGCCGTCCTCGAGCCCGGGAAAGAGGACGAGCTCAAGCGGATCCTGCTCAAGCGCTAGACGGTACGCCAGTAGTGCCGGCTTGCCAGCACGACGATCGGGATCACCTCGAGGCGGCCCAGCCACATCAGGCCGATCATCACGAAGGTCGAAAAGTCGCTGAAAGGCTCGAACGAGCCGTAGGGGCCAGCGATCCCGAAGCCGGGACCGACGTTGCCGAGCGTCGTCGCGGCCGCGGCTACCGCGTCGAGGACACTGAGGTCGAGCCCCGTGTGGGCCGCGTCGATCGCAAGGAGGGCGGCGCCGACGATGAAGATCCCGATGTAGAGCAGGATGAAGCTCATGACCGCGCGCAGCGTCCGCTCGTCCACGACGCGACGGTTCAGCCGGACCGGCAGGACGACCTCCGGGTGCACGGTCTGGTCGAGCTCGCGGCGCAGGATCTTCCCGAGCAGGAGATGGCGGACGACCTTGACCGAGCCCGACGTCGAGCCGGCCGAGCCGCCGACGAACATCAGCCCCACGAGCGTCATCGAGGCCAGGACCGGCCAGGTGGCGAAGTCGGTACTGGCGAAGCCCGTCGTCGTCATGATCGAGACCGTTTGGAAGACGGCGTGCCGAACTCCGGCTTCGCCGGTCGCGATCCCATCCGCCAGGAGCTGGATCCCGATCACGATCGAGCCGAGCGCGAGCACCCCGATGTAGAGCCGGAACTCCTCGTCGCGTCCGAAGACGTTCGGCCGCCGCCTGACGAGCGCCTGGTACATGAGCGCGAAGTTCGCTCCGGCGAGCAGCATAAAGAACGCGATCGTCCACTGCGACGCGGCCGAGAACTCCTCCAGCGAGGTCAGCCGGGTCCCGAAGCCCCCCGTCGGCAGCGTCGTCAACGCGTGCGCGACGGACTCGAAGACCGTCATCTCGTCGTCGATGCCGGTCAGCCCGAGGGCGGCGAGGATCGCGACGAGGGCGACGGTGAGCCCGAGATAGAGCCACCAAACCCGGCGGGCGGTATCGGCGATGCGGGAACTCAGGCTCTCGATCTCCGGTCCGGGCATCTCCGACTCGAGGAGCTGCCGGCCGCCGACGCGGAGCCTCGGCAGCACCGCGAGGGCGAGAACGATGATTCCGATCCCGCCCAGCCACTGGGTGAACTGGCGCCAGATCAGGAGCGAGTGCGAGAGCGCTTCCACGTTGGTCAGCACGCTCGCGCCCGTCGTCGTGAAGCCCGACATCGCCTCGAAGTAGGCGTCGAGGGGCCGATCCAGCTGCGGATCGCCGGAGAGGAGGTAGGGGAGCGCGCCGAGGGTCGCCGCGACGAGCCAGGTCAGGGAGACGACGAGGAATCCTTCTCTCGTGCCGAGTCGATTCTTGCCGCGAGTCGACCGCTCGAGGGCAAACCCCGCGCCCCCGGCGATCGCGCCCGCGCCGAGGAAGGGCCAGGGCGGCTCGCCGTAGCCGAGCGCGACCGCGGCTGGAACGAGGGTCGTGAGGCTGAGGTACGTCGTGAGCGTGCCGACCAGGTTGAGCGAGCTGCGCACGTCCACGGCCAGCCGCCGGCGCCTCGAGGTGCCACGCAACCTCGGCGCGTAGTTCACAGGGCTCGCTCGACCTCGGTGACGCGCCTCGACTCGGTGAAGATGATCGCGCGGTCGCCGGCGCGAAGCACGTCGTCCCGGTGCGGGAAGATGGCCTGGCCGTTCCGGACGATCGCGCCGATCAGGGCGCCGCGGATCGGCATCTCCCCGAACGCCTTGCCGACGTACTCGCTGCTCGCCCGCGTCGTGATGTCGAGCACCTCGAAGCGATCGCCCTCGAGCATCGCCACCTGCTGAGTCCGTGGGTCGTGGGCGAAGCGGACGATCTCCTCGGCCGTCACCTGGCGCGGATTCACCGTCACGTCGATTCCTGCGCGCTCGAAGACCTCGATCGCGTGCGCGTCGTGGACGATCGCGATCGTGAAGCGGACGCCGTGGAGCTTCGCGAGCGTCGCAGCGTAGTGGTTCTTCATGTCGTCGCGCATCGCGAAGATCGCTACTTGGGCATCGCCGATCCGTTCCCGCTCCAGGAAGTCCGGATCCATTCCGGTTGCGTGGTAGACCCGCGCTCCCTGAAGCTCGTCCGCAACCACGCGGGCCCGGTCGCGATCCGCCTCGATCAGCCGGACGCCGATCTTCTGCTCGAGTAGGAGCTGAGCGATCGCGGTGCCGGCCCGGCCGGCGCCGAAGATGACGACGTCGCCGACCTTGCCCGAGCCCGGCGCGATCAGCTCGCTCCACGCAAGTGCCGCTTCCGGCGAGCCGATCACGACGATCCGGTCGCCGAGCTCGATCACCGCGTCGCCGCCCGGAAGGATCATCTCCTCTCCTCGGATGATGCTCGCGATCTTGGCGTCGCGCGGCAGCTTCGCCTCGCGCAGGGGGATGCCGACGAGCTCCGAGCTCGCACCGGGCTCGATGTCGAACTCGACGAGCTGCACCTGGCCGTCGGCGAAGACGTCGGTCTGACGCGCTGCGGGCACGCCGATCGTCCGCGAGATCGCGTGTGCCGTCTCGAGCTCGGACGAGACGATGAAATCGACATCGAGCTGGCCCTCGCGCCAGACCTCCAGATACTCCGGATTCGTCGTTCGCACGACCGTTGTCGTGTGGGAGCTGCACGCCTTGGTGATCATCGCGGAGACGATGTTCGCCTCGTCGCGCGAGGTGCAGGCGATCAGCAGGTCCGCCTCCGAGACCCCTGCGCCTGCGAGAACCCGCCGGCTGGCGCCGTTGCCCTCGACCGTGGAGACGTCGTACCTGCTCGAGAGAGCCTGGAGCCGGGAGGCGTCCAGGTCGAAGACGGTCAGCTCGTGCTCTTGGTGGAGCGCCTGGACGATGGTCGCGCCGACCTGGCCCGCGCCGATCAGGAAGATCTTCACACGTGGAGGTTACTGCGGTGGCTATCGTGATCGCATGCGGTGGTTGCTCGTTCTCGCATGCCTCGGCGCGCTCGGAATCGCGTGCTCCTCGGAGGCCGCGACCGACGAGAGCTCGACAGGGAGAGTGCCGGCCGGGAGCCCTCGGGCACCCCAGGGAGTCGAGCGAGCTGCGTTCCGTCCGCGCGCCGTCGTCAGCGGCCTCTCCAACCCGACGCACGCTGTCGGCATCAAGGGCGAGCCCCGGCGGCTGTACATCGTCGAGCAGGAGGGGCTGATCCGGGTCTTCGACTCGGGGAGGCTGCGCGCTGCACCGTTCCTCGACGTCCGCTCCCTGATCTCGGCGGGCGGCGAGCGCGGCCTGCTCTCCGTCGCGTTCCATCCCCAGTACGCGCGGAACCGGCTCTTCTACGTCAACTACACCGATCGCGACGGGCATACGAACGTCGTCGAGTACCGCTCGAACGGGACACGCGCGATCCCGAGCAGCGCCCGGCGGCTGCTCTTCGTCCGCCAGCCGTACGCGAACCACAACGGCGGCCAGGTCGCGTTCGGGCCCAACGGCCGCCTCTATGTGGGCATGGGCGACGGCGGCTCGGGCGGGGATCCCGAGAACCGGGCGCAGAACCTGCGCTCCCTCCTCGGGAAGCTGCTCTCGATCAACGTCGTCACGAAGGGCGTCCGGATCGAGGGACTCGGCCTGCGCAACCCGTGGCGATTCTCGTTCGACCGGACAACGGGTGATCTTCTGATCGGCGACGTCGGCCAGCATCAGGTCGAGGAGATCGACTTCACGCCGAAGTCCAGCCCCGGGCTCGAGAACTACGGCTGGGACATCTTCGAGGGGCGCTCGAAGTTCGAGGACAAGGCGCTTGGCCCCGGCGAGCTCGTCGGCCCGATCGCCCAGTACTCCCACGACGACGGCTGCTCGGTCACGGGCGGTCACGTCTATCGCGGTACGAACAAGGCGCTGCGCGGCCGCTACATCTATGGCGATTTCTGCAGTGGGATCGTCTGGAGCTTCGCCGTCTCGGGCGGTGCGGCGCGCGACCTGCGCCGAGAGGATTTCAAGCTCCCGGAGCTGACCTCGTTCGCCGAGGATGCCGCCGGCGAGCTCTTTGCCGTCTTCGGCGGCGGCACGATCTCGCGGCTCACGCCCTGAAGCGGGCTCTGTGAACTGGATCTGCTGTACGTGTGCCGCCCAGTTCGCCGAGAGCCCGGAGCCGCCCGGGGGCTGCCCGATCTGCGAGGACGAGCGCCAGTACGTCGGGCTCGCCGGTCAGCGCTGGACGACGATGGGCGAGCTAGCGCGCGACCACCGCTGCGAGGTGCGCACCGATGCCGGGATGATCGGGATCGGGGTCGAGCCGTCGTTCGCGATCGGACAGCGGCTGCTCGTGCTCGAGACCGGGAAGGGCAACATCCTCTGGGACATGATCCCGCTCGTCGACGACGCGGCCCTCGGGGCCGTGAGGGCGCGCGGCGAAGTGCGCGCGATCGCGATCTCACATCCGCACTACTACTCCGGGATGGTCGAGTGGTCGCGGGCGCTCGGCGGCGTCCCGATCCTCCTCCACGAGGCCGACAGCGAGTGGATCATGCGCCCGGATCCCACGATCGAGCTCTGGTCGGGCGAGACGAAGGAGCTCTTCGGCGGCGCCACGTTGCTCCGGCTCGGCGGGCACTTCGCGGGCGGCACCGTGCTCCACCACGGCGAGACGCTGCTCGCGGGCGACATCGTCCAGGTGATCCCGGATCGGCGCTTCGTCGGCTTCATGTGGAGCTACCCCAACCTGATCCCGCTGCCTGCGACCGAGGTCGAGCGGATCGCCGCGACGCTGGAGCCGTGGAACTTCGAGCGGATCGTCGGCGCTTGGTGGGAGCGAGTCGTCGAACGTGACGGCAACGAGGTCGTCCGCCGCTCGGCGGAGCGCTACGTGCGCGCCCTGGCGTAGATCTAGCCGGTCCGGCGCCGAACGGACGCGGGGCTCTGTCCCAGCGCGGCGTAGGCGAGCGCGTTCAGCGACTCGTTCAGGTTGCGCAGCTCGCGGGCGACGAGATTGAATCCCTCGCCTGTCTCCTGGCTGCGGTTGAGGCGCGCGAGCTCTTCCGCGATCCGGTCGAGCCGCGCCAGGATCGCCTCGAACTGGCGATCGGGCATCTCCTTCGCTTCCATGCTTGAGAATCTAGCGGGCGCGACGGAGGGCGAGCCGTCGCCAGGCGAGGACGCCGACCGCGACACCGACCGCGTCGATCAGCACGTCGAGCGGCGCGCCCCGGCGACCGGGGACGAAGTGCTGGTGCAGCTCGTCCGAGGCCGCATAAGCGATCCCGGCCACGAGCGCCGGAAGCTCGGCGTGCAACGCACGCAGGAGGAGCCCGCCGAGAATCGCGAATTCAACCGCGTGCGCCAGCTTGCGAAGCACGAGATCCCAGCCGCCGAGGCCGGTGCCGAGGTCGGGCACGGAGGAGAACGCAAAGATCACCGCCGCCCAGAGAACGACGGGCAGCCACCGGGCGAGGGACGACTGCA
Organism: Gaiellaceae bacterium; assembly: GCA_037720595.1. Classification (GTDB taxonomy): domain Bacteria; phylum Actinomycetota; class Thermoleophilia; order Gaiellales; family Gaiellaceae; genus Gaiellasilicea. The sequence goes on from JBBJLW010000013.1 coordinate 59,023, forward strand.
CGAGTCCGATGATAGGCTCGCCCGCACAAAAGGAGCACGGTGAGGGAACCCGGTGCAAGTCCGGGACGGTCCCGCCGCTGTGAGGGGAGACGCCCCGTCGCGGAACGCCACTGGCCGAGAGGCTGGGAAGGCCGCGAGGGGGGAGCCCCGAGTCAGAAGACCTGCCGCGCTCTCCATTCTCGAACCCCTCGCGGAAGGAGGATTCGTGCGCAGACCATCACCTCTGCTCGCTGCTCTGTTCTCGTTGCTGCTCCTGGCAGCCGTGCTCGCCTCAGGTGCCCTCGCGGCCGGCGTCAAGATCCGGGTCGAAGGGCGGACCCAGACGATCTTCGGGGCGGCGCAGCCGTCTATCCAGGCCGACAACGCGCTCCAGGCGCTCGACCTCGCCAGCACGGCCGGCGAGTTCCACTACGCGTTGACGACCTCGTCGTTCGGCGACTACGTCAGCCAGATCGGCAAATACGCGGCCGCAGGCTCTGCGGGTTGGGTGTTCAAGGTGAACGGCGCCTCGCCGCCGGTCGGGGCCGACAAGGTCGTGCTGGCCGACGGCGACGTCGTCCTCTGGTACTACGCCACCTTCGGGCCGACCGGAGGCCCGCCGACGCTCGAGCTCCAGCGGCTCCCGGCCAACTGCTACGTCGTCCAGTCGGTGAACGACGCCGGCAAGCGGTCGCGTGCGCGGAGGGCGACGTTGACCGTCGACGGCAGGCGCGTCGGCGCGCCCCAGGGCCGGGCTTGCATCGGCAGGCATACGGGTCTCGTGCGGGCGATTGCGGCCGGCGCGGTGCGCTCGAACGCGGTGAGGTGACGCTGAGGCGGCTCGCGGCGCTGCTCGTCCTCCTCCTCGTCGGCTGTGGCGGTGCCGGCGAGGAGGAGGGCACGGCGCAGCTCTGGGTCACTCGCGACCGTGGCGCGATCGTGCTCGTCGACGCCGAGGTGAAGGCCGGACAGACGCTGATGCGCGCGCTCGCTGCCGAGACCGAGGTCGAGACGCGCTACGGCGGGCGCTTCCTCCAGTCGCTGAACGGGATCGAGGGCAGCATCGAGCGGCAGCGCGACTGGTTCTGGTTCGTCAACGGCTACGAGGGCGATCGCAGCGCCGCCGAGTACCGGCTGCGCGACGGTGACGTCGCGTGGTGGGACTACCGGGCGTGGGAGCGGGACGGTGAGGTGCGCGTCGTCGTCGGCGCGTTCCCGGAGCCGTTTCGCCACGGCTACGCGGGTAGAACTCGCACCGCGGTCGTCCGCTATGCCCGCGGCGTGAAGTACGTCCTCGCGCGTCAACTCGCGGCCGACATCCATGCACAGCCGGACGCCGTCCAGCCGCTCGGCACACCCGTCCCGGCTGGGGCGAACGTGCTCGTGTTGAGGGCAGGTGAAGACGCCTTCGCGGCTGAGCTGCTCGGTGAGTCCGCCGGCGATCCCGTTCGCTTCGTCTTCACCGGGGTGCCGAAGCAGTACGAGAAGCGGTACGAGGTCGATCGATGAGTCCTGCCCCCGCCGCCGCCCTGCTCGCCGCTGCCGGCACCGCGGCGCTGCTCGCGGATCGGCTCTGGGCGATCGCCGTAATCGCAGTCGTGCTGTTCTCGATCTGCCTCCGGGCGCCTGCGCAACGGCGGTGGGTCTACCTCTTCGGCGCGCTTTCGACCGGGCTCGGCGTGCTCGTCTTCTCGCCGTTCCTCTGGTCGAGCCCGGAGGGAACGCTGCTCTGGGAGGGGCCGACGATTCCGGTGCTCGGCCCCCTCGACGTCACCACCACCGAGCTGTACGAGGCCGCGCTGAACGCACTGCGGCTCTCGGCGCTCGCGCTCGCCTTCTCGGCCTATGCGCTCCTTCTCGACCACGATCGGCTCGTGGCCGCAGCCGGATTCGCCCGCCGTTCGGCTCTCGCGGTGGCGCTCGCGACCCGGCTCGTCCCGTCGCTGGAGCGTGATGCGGCCGGACTTGCGGAGGCGATCCGCGGTCGCGGGATCAAGCTCCAGGGTGCTCGCGGCTACGCGACCCTGCTCTCGCCGCTCGTCGCCGGGTCGCTCGAACGGGCTTCCAGCCTCGCGGAGGCCATGGAGTCCCGCGGCTTCGGTCGTGCCGGGCCGACCCGAGCTCCGCGCCCAGGTTGGACTGGCCGCGACCGACTCGTGCTCGCCCTCTCGCCCCTCCTGATCCTGGTGGCTGCGCTGTGGCTCTAGTCTCGGGCGCTCTAGCGTCGCTCGACCGGCTCGAGTTCTCGTATCCGGGCGCGTCCCGGACGCTCGGCCAGCTCTCGCTCGAGCTCGAGGCGGGGGAGGTCGTGGCGCTGCTCGGCCCCTCGGGCTCCGGCAAGTCGACGCTGCTGCGCGCGCTCTCCGGGCTCGTGCCGCACTTCCACGGCGGGCGATTCGCCGGCAGGGTTGTCGTCGCCGGGCTCGACACGCGAACGGCGCGGCCGGCCGACCTTGCAGGCACCGTGGCCACGGTCTTCCAGGATCCGGAGGATCAGGTCGTGATGACGATCGTCGAGAACGAGGTCGCGTTCGGACTCGAGAATCTCGGCACACCTCCGGCCGAGATCTGGCCGCGCGTCGAGCGCGCGCTCGCGTCGGTCGATGCGCTCCACCTCTGGGGGCGGAAGACCGTCGAGCTTTCGGGCGGGGAGCTCCAGCGGGTCTGTCTCGCCTCCGCGCTCGCGCTCGAGCCGCAGATTCTCCTCCTCGATGAGCCGACGTCGCAGCTCGACCCCGACGCGGCCGCGCTCTTTCTCGCCGCGGTCGAGCGGCTCGGCGCCTCCGTCGTCCTCTCCGAGCAGCGAGTCGGCCGAGCGCTCGCGCTTGCGACGCGCGTCCTCTTCGTCGAGGACGGCCGGCTGCTCCTCGACGCACCGACCGACCTCGCCCGTGAGTGGCTGGCCGCACACAGGCCGCGCTGGACGAACGCAAGTGTTGTTTCAACACAAGGTTCGACATGGCCGTCGGAGTCGGTGCTCGACTTCCGCGGGGCTACGTTTGCCTACCGGGGAAAACCGTCCGTTCTGGAGAGGATCGACCTTTCCGTCCGGCGAGGGGAGATCCTGGCGCTCTCGGGGCCCAACGGCTCCGGGAAGACGACGCTCGCGAAGCTCGCGGCCGGGCTGCTCGAGCCGGACCACGGGCTCGTCGAGCGCCGCGGCAGGGCCGGCTATCTCTCCCAGGATCCCGGCCGCTACGTCGTCTGCGAGACAGCGCTCGCCGAGGTCGCGCTCGCGGTGGACGGCGACGAATCGCGTGCCCACGCGGTTCTCGAGCGCTTCGGATTGGGTTGGGCCGCGGCTTGTCACCCGCGCGATCTCTCGAGTGGAGAGCGAGAGCGGCTGGGGATTGCTGCCGTCGCCGTTGCGGAGCCGGATCTCCTCGTGCTCGACGAGCCGACGCGCGGCCTCGATCCCGACCGCAAGGCCGACCTCGGCCGCTGGCTCGAGGAATATGCAGCCGCCGGCCGAGGCGTCCTCGTCGCCACGCACGACCTCGAGCTCCCGGCGCATCGCCGAATCGGACTTAGTGTTGAAACAACACAAGCGCCTTTCGCGGGAGAGCTCGTTGCCGTCTAGAGCCGTCAGCGGCTGCGCGGCCGTCGCCCTCGGGCTCTCGGCCTGGGCGGCCCTCGATCCGGCCCGCGGAGCGCTCGCCGTCCTGCTCGCCGCCTTCGCGGTCGTCGCGGCCGGGTTCGCCTGGCTCGAAAGAGGCACTGTTTCGGCCCGCGACCTCACGCTCGTCGCGACACTGGGCGGCCTCGCAGCGGCGGGCCGGGTCCTCTTCGCGCCGGTGCCGAGCGTCCAGCCGGTGACGGTGATCGTCGCGGCAGCCGGGATCGCGCTCGGCCCGAAGCGGGGGTTCGCCGTCGGCGCGGTCGCCGCGCTCGCTTCCAACTTCTTCCTCGGTCAGGGCCCGCACACGCCGTGGCAGATGCTCGCGTGGGGCGGCTGCGGGCTGCTCGGTGGCCTGCTGCGACCGTTCCTCCACGGACGCCTCGCGTTTGCCGCCTTCACCGTCGTCCTCGGCTTCGCCTTCGGCATGGTGATGGACGTCTGGCTCTGGTACGGGTTCTACCCGCACACAGAGGCCGCGCTGCTCGCGCGCCTCGGGGCTGGAGTCCCCTTCAACGTCGCGCACGCGGCCGGCAACGTCGTGCTCGCTCTCGTCGCCGGCCCTGAGCTGCGGCGCGTGCTCGAGCGCTTCGAGCGCCGCGGGCGGACCGAGGTGGTGTGGGCATGAGACTGCTCGCGATCCTCGCCGCGACGACCGCGCTAGCGACGCCCACCGGCTACGTCGCCGCCCAGCAGCGGGAGGACGGAGGATTCGGGGACGCCCAGATCACCGCGTGGGCGACGCTCGGGCTTGCCGCCTCCGGCGCGGAGCAGGGGACGCTTGCGCGCGCCGCCGCGTACCTCGCACGACAGGAACCGCGCGAGCCGACCGACGTCGCGCTCGTCGCGATCGCTCGCAGCGCCGCTGGAGACCGCCCCGATGCCCTGCTCGCCCGCCTGCGTTCGCACCGACCCGGGAAGCTCCTAAACGCCACGATCTGGACGATCCTCGCTCTCCGTCAGGCCGGCGAGCCGGCACCACCCGCGCTCGTTCGCTCGCTTTTGGCCGCGCAACGAGGCTCGGGCGGCTGGTCGTGGCACTCGTCGGCGGCCCCCGACACGAACGACACCGCCGCGGCGATCCAGGCGCTCCGTGCGGCCGGGATCAGGGGCCGTCCGATCGATCGCGCCGTCGGCTTCCTCCGCCGCCACCAGAACCGCGACGGCGGCTTCGAATTGACGGACGACCGCGGCTCGGACGCCCAGTCGACGGCCTGGGCGATTCAGGCGCTCCTCGCCGCCGGACGCCAGCCCGGCGCTGCAGCCTTCCGCTACCTCGCCGGCCTGCGCCGGCCCGACGGCAGCTACCGCTACTCCGCCCGCTACGCCACGACGCCTCTCTGGGTGACGGCTCAGGTACTGCCGGCGCTCGCCCGCAAGCCGTTTCCGCTGCGCGCCGCAGCCCGATAGAGCGACGGGTGTGAGCAGCAGGTAAAGAGTGACCCGCGGGCTGAACCTCCAAGGAGATGGGGCCGAATCAGGCCCCCTACGACTTCCGGGAGGACTCGCCATGAACCGAACACGCATGCTCCTGCTCGTCACCGCGCTCCTCTGCGCGGGCGGGCTCGGGCGAGCTGCTTCTGCCGATGCCGCCGAGCTCTTCTACGGCGTCGACACGCAGAACAGGCTGATCAGCTTCAACAGCGACACGCCGACGGCGATCACCCGCGTCGCCTTCACCGGCCTGCCTGCCGGCGAGCAGATCGTCGGACTCGACCAGCGGCCGGCGAACAGGCAGCTGTTCGCCCTCTCGAGCGCGAGCCGCCTCTATCGGATCGACGTCGCGACCGGCGCGGCGACCGCCGTCGGGACGGCCCCGTTCGCACCGGCGCTCGCCGGCGCCTCGTTCGGCTTCGACTTCAACCCGACCGTCGACCGGATCCGCATCACCTCGGATACCCGCCAGGATCTGCGGCTGAATCCGGACACCGGGGCGACTGCCTTCGTCGATGGAGCCCTCACCTACGCCGCCGGTGATTCCGGTGCGGCCACGACGCCCCGCGTCGTCGGCTCGGCGTACACGAACAGCGTTGCCGGCGCGACGGCGACGACGCTCTACGACATCGATGCGGGTCGCGACTTTCTCGCGATCCAGAACCCGCCGAACAACGGCACCCTGATCAGCGTCGGCGCCCTCGGAGTCGACGCGGGCGACAACACCGGCTTCGACATCTCCGGGGTCGACGGGGTCGCCGCGGCTCTGCAGGTCTCGCCGAGCCTCTCGTCCGGCTTGTACCGGATCAACCTGACGACCGGCGCGGCCACCCTCGCCGGCCGGATCGGCGGCGGCACAGCTCTGCGCGCGCTCGCCGCTGTCGGCACGGCGCCGGCGGACACGACGGCGCCGACGCTCGGGATCGCCGTGAGCTACTCGTCGAAGGTCAGCACGCTGCTCGCAGCGGCGTCACCCTCCGCGCCACCTGCTCGGAGAGCTGTGCCATCACGGCCCGGATCCTCCTCGGCTCGCGGCAGGTCGGCGGGGGCAAGACGGTCACGACCGACGTCGCAGGCACGACGACGATCCGCGTCGGCTTGACGACCGCGGCGAAGAAGCAGTACGCCCGAAACCGGACGCTCACGCTGTCGCTCGTCGTGACTGCTCGAGATGCGGCGGGCAACACGGTCACGCGGCGCACGGTTCTTCGCGCCCGGCGCTAGGCACCACCCTCGACATTCGCCTCGCTAGGCCAAGCAGCAGACTGTTGCTTGGCCTAGCGGTCGAGGACGTACGCGTACCGATTCTCGATCGGGCGGTAGCCGAGCCGGTCGTTGATCGCGAGCATCGGCGCGTTCGTCTCGTCGTTCTCGGTGAGCACGAGCTCGACGCCGACCTCTGCGAGCCTCCGCATCACGGCGAGCTTGGCGAGCCGGGCGAAACCGCGGCCACGGTAGGCGCGAAGCGAGCCGGTGTAGGCGTTGAGCGCACGGCGCGACTCGCGGTCGACGATGACATAGGCGACCGCGACCGCTCGTCCGTCGGCGACGGCTGCCTGGCTGAGCGCGAGGTCGAGATCCGGGTGCTCCCAGTAATCGCGCACCCACTGCTCGTACTCGACCGCGTCGATCACGTCGTCGCCCGGCTCGTCGAGCACGGACTCGGCGTCGACCGCGAACGTCTGCTCGGGACCGACCTCCAGCAGCGACGCGATCCTGGCTCTGGTCGAGTCGAGCTCGCTCGTGAGGACTGTGCGCGGGTCGACGCCCGAGACGCGGCGGGTGTGGGTGTGTCGGAACCCGTGTCGCTTGGCGAAGCTGCGCCCTGCCTCAGCAGCGCCCGCTTGGATGCGCGCCGAGTCCACGAGATGAGCCAGCGCTCGTTCGAGCAGCGTCGTGCCGATCCCGCGGCGCCGGTGCGATTCCAGCACCGCGACGCCCACGTAGCCGCTTCGCGCCGACGTATCGTGGTCGATGCCCGCAGTCCCCCAACCGACGAGCGTCCCGCCGTCTCTGGCGGCCCACCAGTTGCGCCGCGCGTCCGGCGGTGCGTTGAGGATCCTGTGCCGGGAGCCAGCCTCCGTCGCGACGCGCGTGTTGTCGATCTCATTCAGTAGCGGCACTGCGGCCGCGATGTCGTTGACGTTCCCTTCCCGGATCGAGACCGCCATCGCGTGCCGACGCTAGCATCGAACGGATGCCCGTCGCCTCGCCCGAGACCTACCTCGCGAGCCTGAATCCCGCCCAGCGGGAGGCTGTCCTCCACACCGAAGGGCCGCTGCTCGTGATCGCGGGCGCCGGCTCGGGCAAGACCCGAGTGCTCACGCACCGGGTCGCGCACCTGATCTCCGCGCTCGGTGTGAAGCCGAACGAGATCCTTGCGATCACCTTCACGAACAAGGCGGCGGGGGAGATGCGCGAGCGCCTCACGAGCATGCTCGGCCCGGTCGCGCGCGCGATCTGGATCCTCACCTTCCATGCCGCCTGCGGCCGTATCCTCCGCGCCGAGGCCGAGCGGCTCGGCTACCGCTCGAACTTCACGATCTACGACTCCGCCGACCAGGTGCGGCTCGTGAAGCAGTGCCTGGAGGAGCTCGACAAGGATCCGAAGCGCTTCGTCCCGCGCGGCATCCACGCCCAGATCTCGAACGCGAAGAACCTCCTGCTGACCCCGGCCCTCTACGCCGAGCGCGTCGCCTCCTTCTACGACCAGACCGTCGCCGAGGTCTACACGCTCTACCAGAAGAGGCTCCACGCCTCGAACGCGGTCGACTTCGACGACATGCTGATGCTGACCGTCGAGGCACTCGAGCGCTTCCCGGAGGCGCGGGCCCGCTGGCAGAAGGCATTCCGCTACGTGCTCGTCGACGAGTACCAGGACACGAACCACGCCCAGTACCGGTTCCTCCAGATCCTCGGCGAGCACCACCACAACGTCTGCGCCGTCGGAGATCCGGACCAGAGCATCTACGCTTTTCGCGGGGCCGACATCCGCAACATCCTCGAGTTCGAGCGCGACTTCCCGGAGACGCGGACGATCTCGCTCGAGCAGAACTACCGCTCGACGAATGCGATCCTCGAATCGGCCAACGCGGTGATCGCACACAACAGCGAGCGCAAGGAGAAGCGACTGTGGTCGGAGCTCGGAGACGGCGACCCGGTGCGCGTCGTCGAGGTCGAGGACGAGAACGCCGAGGCCCGCTACGTCGCCTCGCAGATCGCCGCGCTCGTCGAGGAGGGCTACTCCGGCAGCGAGGTCGCGATCTTCTACCGGATGAACGCGCAGTCGCGCCAGATCGAGCAGACGCTGCGGCTCTCGCAGATCGACTACCAGGTGATCGGCGGCCCGCGCTTCTACGAGCGCGCCGAGGTGAAGGACGCGATCGCCTACCTCCAGGTCCTCGACAACCCGACCGATGCAATCTCGCTCCTCCGAATCGCGAACCGGCCCAGACGCGCGATCGGGGACACGACGCTCTCGCGGCTTGTCTCCTACGCGGAGGCGCACGGGATCTCGCTCCACGAGGCGCTCGGCCATCCGGAGGAGGCGGGGCTCGCGAAGCCGGCCGTCAAAGCTGTCACCGGCCTGAAAAACCTGCTCGACTCGCTCCGCTCGGCCGCTCAGGAGCTGGACGTGCCCGAGCTGATCCAGGAAGTCCTCGCCCGCACCGGCACGATCGAGTCCTACGAGGCCGAACGGACGATCGAGGCGCGCGGGCGAATCGAGAACCTCGAGGCATTCGTCGACGGCGCCCGCGAGTATCAGCAGCAGGCCGAAGAGCCGACGCTCGGCAGTTACCTGCAGGAGATCTCGCTCTTCTCGGCCCAGGACGACCTCGACGACGTCGAGGTCTCGAACGTGACCCTGATGACGATCCACAACGCGAAGGGGCTCGAGTTCCGCGCAGTCTTCATCGTCGGCGTCGAGGAGGAGATCTTCCCGAGCTCGCGCTCGATCGAGGAGCAGGGGATCGAGGAGGAACGGCGCCTCTTCTACGTCGGGATCACGAGAGCCGAGGAGCGGCTCGTCCTGACCCACGCGTCCTCGCGCCTGCTCTGGGGCCGGACGACGCACAATCTCGCCTCGCGCTTCCTCGACGAGCTGCCCGGCGGGCAGGTCGAGCGCGAGCGGCTGCGCGCCGCCTCCTGGCGGAACTACGGCACGCCGGCGCAGACGCGCGACCTCCAGCCGAAGACCGATCATCCGGCGCTCTCGACGGGCGACTCGGTTCGCCACGGGACTCTCGGCGAGGGTGTCGTCACGCGGATGGAGGCCGGCGGCCTCGTCACCGTCCGCTTCGCCGCCGACGGGAGCGAGCGGAAGCTGATGCTGGACTACGCGCCGCTCGAGAAGATCGTGTGAGCATGGAGATTCGTCCGGTCGCCAGTGTCGAGGAGCTCACCGCCGCGATCGGCGCGATCGGCCACTACTTCGGCGGCTGGCCCACGCTCGAGCAGGCCGAGCGCTTCGGCCGGAACCTGCCGCTGGAGCGAATGCACGCGGCGTTCGACGGTGACACGATCGTCGGCGGCGCTGGCGCCTTTCCCTTCGATCTGACCATCCCGGGCGGGCAGCTCGGTTGCGGCGGCGTCACGGTCGTCGGCGTCCTGCCCACGCATCGCCGGCGCGGGGTGCTGACGAGCATGATGCGTGCCCAACTCGAGGACATTCGCGACCGTGGCGAGCCGCTGGCGGCGCTCTGGGCATCCGAGGAGGCGATCTATCGCCGCTTCGGCTACGGGATGGCTGCGCTCGGCACCGAGATGGCGCTTGCTCGCGGCTACCACGCACTGCGCGCGCCGGCCAATCCGGAGGTCGGTGTGCGCCTCGTCTCGCTCGATGACGCGAAGGGCCTCGTGCCTCCGATCTACGAGCGGACGCGATTGCGGACACCGGGGATGTACGGGCGCTCACCTAACTGGTGGGAGACGCGGATCCTCGACGATCCAGCCGACCGGCGAGAGGACGGAGCAGCCAAGAACGTCGCGATCGCGGATCTCGACGGCGTTCCGTCCGCCTACGCGCTCTATCGCGTGGTCTCGAAGTGGGAGGGGGCCGCAAACGCCGGCCACGTACGGATCCTCGAGTCGATGGGCGACGATGGAGCCGAGCTTGGGCTCTGGAGCTTTCTGCTCGGGCTCGATTGGGTCGGAACCTTCCGGGCGAACCACCTCCCGATCGACCATCCACTCCTCCACGCGCTCGTCTACCCGCGTCGAGCTTTGCTCCGTCTCTACGACACGCTCTTCCTGCGCCTGGTCGACGTCGGTGCTGCGCTCACCGCCCGCTCGTATGCGAGCGAGGAGCCGCTCGTGCTGGAGCTCGAGGACGCCTTCCTGCCGGAGAACAGCGGACGGTGGCGAATCGCGGACGGCGGAGCGGGGCGAACTGACGACGACGCCGATCTCGCGCTCGACGTCAACGAGGCGGGCTCGCTCTACCTCGGTGGCTTCACCGCCTCCGAGCTCGTACGGGCCGGTCTCGTTCGAGAGCTTCGCGAGGGAGCCGCGCAGCGTGCCGACCGGCTTTTCGCGACCTCCCGCAAGCCCTGGTGCCCGGAAATCTTCTAAGTGGGGCTCGACACCGCGATCGGAAGCCTTCTCGCCGCGTTCGGGCTCTCGGGCGCGGCGGGTCTGAATGCCTGGCTCCCGCTCTTCGCGAGCGCCCTCGTCGCCCGCCTCGACGTCATCGAGCTTGCAGCTCCATTCGACGACCTCACCTCCACGTCCGCGCTCGTCCTCCTCGGCGTGCTCACTGCGGCCGACTTCGTCGGCGACAAGATCCCCGTCGTCGACCATCTCCTGCACCTCGCAGGGACGGTCGTGGCGCCGGCGTCGGGCGCGATCGTCTTCACCGGCCAGACCGGGCTCGAGACCGACTTGCCGACGCTCGCGGCCGTCCTGCTCGGCGGCGTCACGGCGGGTTCGATCCACGCCGGCCGCGCCGCTGTGCGACCCGTGTCGACAGCGACGACGGGCGGACTCGGCAACCCCGTACTCTCGCTCGGCGAAGACGCAGGCTCGCTCCTCCTCGTCGTGGCGGCGTTCGTCTTCCCCGTGATCGCCCTGGTTCTCGTGCTTGCGCTCGCGGTGGGACTGCTCGCTGCGTGGCGAAGGTTCCGTCGCGTCGTGCACAGGAGCTGACCCCGACGCCTAACGCCGCAGCTTCCGTAGCGCTGCGCGCGCCGCGATCGCGCCCGGCCCGCCGTGGACGCCGCCGCCCGGATGTGCCGACGACGAGCAGAGGTAGAGCCCTCGCACCGGCGTCTCCGGCCGACCGAGCCCCGGCACCGGCCGAAAGACGAGCTGCTGATGAAGCTGCGCGGTGCCGCCGTTCAACGCGCCGCCGCGCAGATTCTCGTTCGCCTGCTCGAGGATGGCGGGTGTCCAGACGTGACGTCGCCGGATCAAGGCCCTGAAACCGGGAGCGAGCACCTCCACGCGCGCCTCCATCCGCTCGGCGAGATCGCCGGGCTCGGCACCCTGCGGCAGGTGGGTGTACGCCCACGCGGTGTCCTTCCCTTCGGGCTGGCGGCTCGGATCGCCCATCGCGTACTGACCCATCACGAGGAACGGATCGCTCGGGACGAGCCTTCGCGTCAGCTCGCTCGCCGTCACGGTCAGCTCGTCGACCGACTCTGCGACGTGGATCACGGGCGCGCGCCGCGCGTCGGGCGCAGCCCAGGGAATCGGGCCGTCGAGCGTCCAGTCCACTTTGAAGGTCGCCGGGTCGAGCTCCAGCTTTCTGATTCCGTCGAGCACTCGTGCGGGCACGTGCTTCCGCGCCAGCAGGTCGAGGTAGAGCGCGACGGCGTGCACGTCGGCGAGCACGGCGCGAGTTGCGGTGACGTCGCCGGCGCCCGAGCGCACGCCCACGGCGCGACCGTGGCGGACGACGATCTCGTGGACGCGGGCGTTGCAGGTGATGCGGCCGCCTTTCGCCTCGAGCCGCCGGACGAGCGCGTCGGTCAGCTTGCCGGCGCCGCCCTCGGGACACGGGTAGCCGACGCTCTGCCCCAGCGATGAGAGAAACCAGCCGAAGAAGCCGCTCAGACTCGACTCCGGCGAGAAATCCGCGTGAAGCGCGTTGCCGGCCAGCAGGCGCGCGGCACCCGCGCCGTGGAAGTGCTCGTCGGCGAGCCGCCGGACAGGCAGAAGCGCGAAACGGGCGAAATCCGGCAGGTCCTTGCGTAGTTGCGCAGCTATTCGCAGTCCGGCGCGGACGGGCGGAAAGGGCGTCATCAGAGCCTGGAGTAACGGCGCCTCGATCCGGCGATAGCGCGCGAAGAGCGCGCGCCAGGCGTCGCCGTCGCCGGGTGCGAACGAGTCGAGCGAGGCCGCGGTCTCGTCGAGGTCGCGGGAGAGAACGGCGCACGATCCGTCCGCCGTAGGGTGCGCGAGCACCAGCGGCCCGTGACACCAGCGGAGGCCATAGAGCTCGAGCTCCAGCTCGCGTATCGCAGGTGAGGCGGCGGCGAGCGGGTAGAACGAGCTGAACTCGTCGTTGACGAACCCCGCCTCGACGTGCTCGGAGCTCTTGACCGCGCCGCCGGGCCTGTCCTGTGCCTCCAGCACCTCTACCGACCAGCCCGCGTCCGCGAGGAGGTTGGCGGCAACGAGCCCGTTCGGCCCCGCTCCGATCACGATCGCATCCGGCATGACGCCTGACGGTAGCCCGGGAGCCTGTTACTCTGCCGCGCGATGCGGCCCTTCTGCGCGCTCGGCGCGCTGCTCGTCATGCTCGTCTTGGTTGCGCCCGCGAGTGCCGTCCCCGACGGCCCGGTGGACGTCTACCTCGAGCACCTCGAGGCTCTGAACGGAGCGCCGATCTCGCTCGGCTGGCCGGCCGAAGGCACCGTCACCGATGCGTTCGGGCCGCGGTGGGGCCGGATGCACCTCGGGATCGACATCGGCATCCTCACCTCGCTCGAGGTTCGCGCGGCGGCCGCGGGCACCGTCACGGCTACTGGATATCTCGCCGGCTACGAGGGGTACGGCAATGTCGTGACGGTCGACGTCGGTCGCGGCTACACGATGCTCTACGCCCACCTCGCCGCCGCGTCGGCGAGCCCGGGCGACTGGCTCGACCTCGGCGAGTCGCTCGGGAGGGCGGGCTGCACGGGCTCCTGCACGGGCACGCATCTCCACTTCGAGCTCCGCCAGGCCGGCGTCCCCGTCGACCCGTGGCCGTTCCTCGGCTAAGATCCCCGCGCGAGGGCGGTTAGCTCAGTTGGGAGAGCACCAGCTCGACAAGCTGGGGGTCACTGGTTCGAGCCCAGTACCGCCCACCTCGAAAAGCCCTGGATAACGGGGCTTTTCGCGTTCCCGGGGCGGGACGGCCGCCGCAGCGTGGTACGAAATCGGTACGGGTCACCCGCGCTCACCGCCCTCGAACGCTTTCCCGAGCTCGGCCCGAATGTAGGGCTCCATCCCGGCGATCGGGCGCGTGTAGAGCCGGTGGGTCCGTTCGTCGGTGTGGCCCGTGAGCTGCTCCGTGATCGCGCCCGGAAGCCCCTGAGCCCGGACGTGGGAGACGTAGAAGTAGCGGAGCGTGTGGAACTTCAGGTCCGGCAGCCCGGCCGCCTCGCGGAGGGGCTGCCAGACGCGCCGGTCGAAGTTCGAGTCCAGCCAGTAGACGCCCATCGGCGACGGGAACACGAGCCCGTGCCGGTTCGGACGATCGTCGAGCTGCTGGCCGACCGACAGTTCCCGCAGGATGGCCGCCGCCTGCGGCGCGAGCACGATCTCGCGGTTACCGGCCTCCGACTTCGCCCGCTCCACGAGCTCGCCCTTGTAGAACTGCCGCCGGACGATGATCCTCTCCGCCCCGTCGCTCAAGTCAACGTCTTCCCAGCGGAGCCCGAAAGCCTCGCTCTTGCGGATCCCGGTGAACGCGGCGACCAGCACGAGCGCGCGGACGGTCGATGTCGGCGCGAGGTCGGCCATGCTCTCGAGCTGCCGCAGTGTCGGGAGCGTCGGCGTGCGCCGGCGTGGACGTGGCCTCTCCGAGTCGGTCACCGGGTTGAAGCTGATGAGCTTCCACTTGCGAGCGAGCTTCATCGCGGTCCCGAGCGTGTTCCTGATCCGGAGGACGCTGTCGGACGACTGCTCCGCTGCTGTCAGACGGTCGCAGAACCGCTCCACGTCCTCGACGGTGATGTCCTGGAGCCGGCGCTTCCCGAGCGCCGGGAGGATGTGGAGGCGGCCGTCGCGCTCGTTCTGGGTGACCGTGCTCGACCGGAGCTCACCGCGGGCGACCTTCGCGCGCCGCCGCGGCACATAGTCACCCTCCCAGAACGCGCCGAGCGTCTTGCCGCGCCCCCCGAGCCCGGCACCCTGCATCGCCTCCGCAACCCATGCCGCGCGCGCCTCCGCCGCGTCCTTCTCGTGCATGTAGCCCGCCCGCTTGCCGGTGCGGCCGTTGACCTCCGCCTTCCAGCGGAATCTCTTCCCCTTCTTCAACATGTAGTCGTCGACGCCCGTGTACTTGCCCATCAGGCTTCCTCTCGCGCGCCGCGGGCGAGGAACTGCTCGGCGGCGTCGGCAGGGATGATCCAGCGCGAGGACGGACGGTTCGGATAGGTCTTCCGGGCGGCGATCGCGCCGCCCTCTAGCAGCCGGTAAGTAGAGGGGACCGACCGTCCGAGCTGGGCTGAGAGCTCCGCCACTGACAGCGGCGGCCGGGAGTCGCTCACTTCGATCCTCTGAGACAACGGGCGCGTGACGACGTCGACGCCATCTGTGAGCTCGGCGAGCTCGACGCTCAGCGCGTGATGCTCGCGCTCGTGCCAGGCGAGATGGAAACGCAGTTCGTGGATCCGAGCGGCGGAGGCATCGTCCACCTCCGCAGGTAAAGTGGTGATCACAGGACACTCCCTTCTCGTGTCTCGTATCTTGGAGCCGCGTCACGCTGCAGGTGGCGCGGCTTTCTCGTGGTGATGCTCTAGGTCGTCGTCCTCCCATCCGGCGCATAGGGGACAAGGATCCCTGTTGGCGTGGGCCTTCGATATGCCTGCGCCTCGAGTGTGCGGAGATCGGCTTGAAGTTCTCGTTTGAACTGGGCGGCCTCGCCGCCGAGCTGGTGCTGTATCGCCGGGTCAGGCAGGGCCGCGAGCATTGATCGCGTTGCGTGGATTTCCATCGCGATCCGCAGCTCGTCCGCGTGCGACCGCCCGTGCATCTCGGACGCGCGTTTCATGACGTTGTCGAGAGCGGCGGGCACCCGTACGAACACCTTCACGTCGCGCTTCCCGATTCGTAGCTGTCGAACGAGTGGACTCGTGACTACTTTGTCTGTCACAGCAGTCACACTAACGCTCGGCGGGCGAACGCGCAAGGTTCGTGGTTTCTGTCGCGGCCCAGGAAATGACGCGTGCGAACCGCTTAGACCGAGACTCATCCGACCACCACTAGATCCCGGTAGGTGGCGAGCAGATACCGGCCGTCCCGGGCGAGCGTCACGAGGTTCCCGTTCAACTGCTCGCTCGTGTACGGGACGATGATCCGCTGCCGCACCTCGAGCCCGGCGTTCCGGCAGGCCGGGATCATGTCGTCGGCGTGATTGATCGGCCGCTGCTTCTCGAGCGTCGAGCCGACGATGAACGCCAACCGGCCGCCCTTCTCGAGATGCGACACGCACGCGGCGACGGTCGCCTCCCACGCCGCCAGGAAGTCTTCGTAGCTCATGTTCCCCAGGTCGCGCGGGTTCTTCGAGTAGCGCCCCTTCGCCTGCTTCCAGTAGGGCGGGTCGAGCAGGATCAGGCTCGCCTTCTTCGGGGCCGCCTCCGGCCAGCCGGCAGCGATGTCGTGCTCGTGGATCGGCAGGAGCGGGTTCCTCGGGGACAAGTCCGACGCACACACCCGCCGGCCCATCCGCTTCGCCACCTCGATCGTCGTCCCACCACCCGCGAACGGGTCGACCACGATCTCGCCCGGCTCCGTGTAGAGCCAGAGCAGGTTCTCGACCGCCTGCGCCGGCATCCGCCCGAAGTGAGAGCCGTCACCCTCATCCGCGGCCTTCCCGAACGTCCACACGTCGGCGTGCGGGAGCGGATCGGGCTGGGCGATTTCCGCAGACTTGCGCTTTTCGCCCAGCCAGTCCGCGACTGTCTTGCGAGGAACGTCGGTCAGCTTCTCGATCTCCCGCTCGGAAAGGCCGTTCAGCCACAGGTCCCAGGCGCGGTCCCGCGCCGCCTCCTTCTCGGACTTGCGTGCGTCCTGCGTCCATGAGTTCACCGACCGCTCCGACACAGAGAGGAGGCTGGCGATCTCCGTCGTGCGCTCACCCGCAGGCAGAAGCGAGTCGAGCCAGAGCCTCGCCGCCAGCCGCCGCTTGTCCGAGATCGAGAGCTGCTGGCCGTGCGTCGCGTTCCGCCGAATCGACTCGTGCAGGATCTCCCTGTCCGACAGATTGCCGAGGTCCTCGACCTCGACCGTGGTCGAGCCCTCCTTCAGATGCGCCTGCCAGCGGTGGAAGCCGTCCACGAGGATCCGCCCGCGCGCCAGCACGATCGGCGGGAGCTGCTCGAGCGACTCCCGATAACGCTCGACCGCCGAGTCGTCCTGCTTGAACCGAGGGTAGAGCTCGGGGACGAGCTCGACCTTTTCGATCTCCATGCGAACAGTCATCCCTCTCCTCATGCCGCTCGCGCTGTGCGTGATGGCCGGTAGGCCGATTCGGCGAGGGCGCTTCCCTGGCCAGCGCAGTAGGAGCCGGAAACCGATCGAGGAAGCGGTCGTGGAGTGCGCTCACCACGAGCCTGAGGGCGGTCGGAGACGTGGTCCGTCTTCGCGATCCGATCCGAATACGTCCACGGTTTGGTGAGCGGAGCGGCCCAGGCGCTCGGACGGCTTCGGTCTGTCGAGCCCCTCGGGCTGCCCGAACGCCCGAGGATTGCGCGCGGGACGGAAGCGGATGACGCAGCAAGATCCTGCTGATGCCTCCGACCTTGCGGACGGGGGCACGTCGGCCTTCGCGGTCGTGGTCGGGTCGAGCCTCGAGCGCGTGGACGATTCCTGCGAGCGCCACGGCGACAGATGCATCGAAGTGCTCTGTCGCGGTGGTTCCCGGTACTGCGCGGCGGCAGGGAACAATGCGGCCTCGTCCGGCGCTTGGGCACGGGCGAGTGCCGCTCGATGGACTTCAAGATTCGGCGGAACAGATAATCCTGCGCTGCGGTGCTCGCATAGCCGCTACGAGAGGGCACCGCAGACTGATCGAATGGGGATCCCCAAAACGTGGTGTTTGGGCGCGCGGGCTTAACCATCGTGATCCCAATAAAGCGGATCTCGCCGCGGTCACGCAAGCGGAGTTGAGTGTGCCTGCGTCGCGCGCCCGTCACCTGCGTAGAACAGTCTGATCTAGCGTCAGATAGAGAACCGCCACTTTGCAGGAGCTTTGTCGAAACCGCGGCGAACGGCGTTCGCTGCGGCGAAGATGAAGCGGCCAAACCTAAAAGCTCCGAGGCAGCCGGAAATCCTTACTAAACGGAGACGGGGGCTGCAGTCAACGGCGAGCTGCTCCCCCTCCGAACCGGAAGCAGCGGATGAAGGTTAGGCGGCCTCGAGCGCGGCGAGCAGTTCATCCGTGGCCTGTTCCTGTAGAGGTTCCGGTACGACGCGATCGAACACCTCGAGCACGATTTCAGCCATCTTCTGAACACTCGCCTCGGTACGCATTGCCTGCGGCGTGTAGGGGAGGATGCCCGCGAGCCGGAGCAGCTCCTGCTTCCGGCTCATGGCCTCGAGCCGGCGCGTAATCGCGCCAAGCCGAACTGGATCGTTGCGGGTGGTTTCGGCAAGCAAGGCCAGATCCTGGATCGCGGCATCCCATTGCAAAGCCGCCTCGCGCAGCGCCTCTGTGGGGTTGTCGGGGCCGAGCGGCTGCTCGCGGAGATGCTGATTCCAGATCGAACGGCACATCCGTTCTGAGAGGTCGTGGCGAGCGGCGACGGTGGCCCAGGAAAGCCCGTGTGCGCGGTCTGCAACAACGCGGGCATCTCGACGCAGCTTCTCCTCTGAGGTGGCTCTGGGCACCCCGGTAGCTTGCCTTCTGACTCGGACGTTTCCGGGGACGCCGGGCTCCAAGCCGCCGGCGGCTCAAGCCGCCGAGTGGCGTTAGGCTCTGGCCTGATGACTGATCTCAGCGACCTCGAGCGGCGGCTCTGGGCGGCGGCCGACGAGCTGCGCGCGAACTCCACGCTGACGGCGGCTCAGTACCGGGACCCCGTGCTCGGACTGATCTTCCTGGCCTTCGCCGAGCACCGTTTCGAGCAGCTCCGTCCTGAGCTTGAAGGCAAGGCGACGCCGCGAAGGCCAGTCAGTACCGAGGATTTCGGGCTCGGGGTGTGCTCTACGTCCCGGAGATCGCCCGGCTCTCGTACCTCGTCGATCTTCCTGAGGCAGAGGATCTCGGCGCGAACATTGACCTTGCGATGGACGCGATCGAGGCCACTAACGCTGGGCTCCGCGACGTTCTCCCTCGCGGTTATCAGAAGCTCGAGAAGAGCACGCTTGTCGAACTTGTCCGCCTGAGGTGCTCCGCCAGATCCCCGGAGGCTGGACGTTCGTGATGGTCACGGACCGGAAGGAGCTCGACGAGCAGCTCCACGGGGAGTTCGCGGATGCCGGCGCGGTCAGCCGTGAGGCCGCAGTTCACGCCGAGACGGCGGCGCACCTGCGCGAGCTGCTCCGCGCCGATCACCGCTACGTGTTCACGTTGATCCACAAGTTTCGGTTGCGCGAGGGCGAGGTGGAGATGCCGGTGCTCTCCGATCGCGAGGACGTAATCGTGATCACGGACGAGGCGCACCGGACGCAGTACGACGTGCTCGCGCAGAACATGCGTGGTGCGCTGCCGAACGCGGCGTTCATGGGCTTCACGGGCACGCCGCTGGTGGTGGGGGAGGAGCTGACCCGGCGGGAGTTCGGCGATTACGTGAGCGTCTACAACTTCGGTGACGCGATCGCCGACGGCGCGACTGTGCCGCTCTACTACGAGAACCGGATCCCGGAGTTGCAGCTCGTGAACGAGGCGTTCGCGGAGGACCTGAACGCGCTGCTCGAGGCGGCCGAGGTCGACGAGGAGGCGGAGGGACTGCTGGTGCGCCGCTTCGCGCGTGAGGTGGCGCTGATCTCGCGGCCGGAGCGGCTGCGGACGATCGCGCGTGACCTCGTCCGGCACTTCGTCGGTCGCGGCTTCGACGGCAAGGCGATGGTCGTCTCGATCGACAAGGCGACCGCCGTGCGGATGCACGACCTCGTGCGCGAGGAGTGGGAGCTTCACCTTGCGGAGCTGCGTTCGGAGCACGACGCGCTGCCGGAGCTGGAGCGGGCCTGGCTCGCGAGCCGGATCGAGCTGATAGAGACGACCGATATGGCGGTCGTCGTCAGCCAGGCGCAGAACGAGGTGGGAGATCTCGAGCGGGCGGGACTGGACATCCGCCCGCACCGCGCCCGGATGCTGGCCGAGCCGCTCGATCACCGTTTCAAGGATCCGCGCGACCCGCTCCGGCTCGTCTTCGTCGTGGCGATGTGGATGACCGGCTTCGACGCTCCGAGCTGCTCGACGATCTATCTCGACCGGCCGATGCGCAACCACACGCTGATGCAGACGATCGCCCGCGCCAACCGCGTCTTCCCGGAGAAGGAGAACGGGCTGATCGTCGACTACATCGGCGTCTTCCGCGACCTCGAGCGGGCGCTCGCGATCTACGGGGCTGCGACCGGGGACGAACGCATCGACGCGCCGATCCAGGACAAGGCCGACCTGGTCGCCGCGCTCGCGCAGGCGATCGAGGAGTGCTCCGAGCTGTGCGAGCGGTACGACGTCGACCTGGGCGAGCTCCGAAGCGCGACGGGGTTTGAGTTCATCGCCTTGCGGGACGCCGCCGTGGAGGCGCTGCTCGTGGATGACGAGGTGCGCGAGGCGTTCCTGACCGCTGCTCGCCGCGCCCGCAAGCTGTTCAAGGCGGTGCTTCCCGATCCGGCAGCCGCCGGCCAGCAGGCAACGGTCGCGGTGATCCGCGTCTTGGCCGAGCGGATCAGCGACCTGAGCGGGGGCGAGCGGCCCGACATCACCGAGGTCGCCGACGCAGTCGATGCGCTCCTCGATCGCTCCGTCGGGGCCGAGGAGTACGTGATCCGTGCCGCCGCCGAAGGCGTCGATAAGGACCCGGTGATCGACCTCAGCAAGATCGACTTCGACGCGCTCTCAGCCCAGTTCGCCGGGCGCAAGCGTTCCGAGACCGAGCGGTTCGCGGCCCTCGTCCGCGACCGAGCCGTGGCGGCGGCGCGGCGCAACTCGACCCGTCATGAGCTGGTCGAGCGGATCGAGCAGCTCATCGCCACCTACAACGCGAGCAGCCTCAACATCGACGAGTACCTGCGGCGGCTGATCGCGCTCTCGCGCGACCTCAGCGAAGAGGAGCAACGTGCAGCAAGGGAGGGCTTGAACGAGGAGGAGCTCGCGATCTTCGACCTGCTCACCAAGCCCGACCCGGTGCTCGACACAGACGAGACCGAGCAGGTCAGGGCCGTCGCGAAGCGCCTGCTCGAGCACTTGCACGAGAAGCTCGTGCAGGACTGGCGGCGCAAGGCAGAGACGCTCGCCGAGGTACGGGTCACGATCCGCGACGTTCTTGACCAACTCCCCGACGATCCCTACCCGCGCACGCTGTACGACGCAAAGGTCGCAGGCCGTCTTCGACCACGTACAGACGGTCTACGGCGAGGACGGCGGCAGCGTCTACGACGCGGCCAGATCGGTGCAGACCCTCGCTGCGCCGGCCGTGCCCGCCAGCCTCGAGGCGATCACGGAGTCGGTGATCGAACGGATCCGGACCGACGCTGAGTTCGCTGAGCTCGTCGCACGCCAGTTACGGGGCGACGTGCCTACGTTCGCGCGGACCGTCGAGGAGCTGCTTGAGAATGACGAGGACGACGCGGTCGAGTTCAAGTCCACCGCCCGCTGGGACGTCCGCGAAGCCAAGCGGAACCCTGTCATGGAGGACGCGATCGTGAAGACCGTCGCCGCGTTCCTCAACACCGACGGGGGCACGCTCCTGATCGGCGTCGGACCCGATCGCGCAATCGTTGGCCTGGAGCTCGACTACCCGCACGTCAAGCCCGCGAACGGCGACGGCTTCGTCAACTGGCTCACCACCCACCTACTCAACGCCTTAGGTAGCCCGGCGGTGATGCGAACCCGCGCCCGTATCGTTTCCCCCACCGGCGCGGAGATCTGCCGGCTCGACGTCTCTAAGTCATCACAGCCTGTTTGGGCGAATACGAGCAAAGAGGCTCGTGTCTTTTTCGTCCGCATGAACAACTCGAGTCGCCCGATGCCCGCGAATGAGGCGGAGACGTACTTCGCCGACCGCTGGGACTATCGGTGCGGCACGAGGCCACGCTGCGAGGCCGTGGATGAGCTACGGCCGTGAGGCTGCCCGAGACGAGCGCGTCGGTGTTCACGGATTCCTAAACCGCGTGCCCTGGTTCGATTCCGGGCGGGGGCATCCCAGTGTTCATGCCGATTGTGGCCGGTGTGCAGCGTCTTAGGTCGCAGCCATGTTCGGTTGATCCGCTCAGAACCGCTCGGAACCGCTCCGCCGAGGTGTCGACTGGCGCACAACTGGCGCGCAGTCGGGTCGCGGGCGGGGAGTCGAAAGTAACGGCTCGCCGTCCAGGTCTAGACTCGGCTGGTGATCACCTGTCCGGCGTGCGGCAAGGAGAACCCGGACGGGTTTCAGTTTTGCGGTTTTTGCGGCGCCCCGTTGTCGGCCGCCGCCGTAGTGCCGGTGCGGGAGCGGAAGGTCGTGTCGGTGTTGTTCTGTGATCTGGTCGGGTTTACGGCGGCGTCGGAGCAGGCTGATCCGGAGGAGGTGCAGGAGCGGATTGCGCCGTATCACGCCCGGACTCGGGAGCGGATCGAGGCGTTCGGGGGAACGGTCGAGAAGTTCATCGGGGACGCGGTGATGGCGGTCTTCGGGGCGCCGGTCGCACACGAGGACGATCCCGAGCGTGCGGTCAGAGCAGGACTGGCGATCCTGGACGTGATCGAGGAGCTGAACGCTGCTGACGGGTCGTTGGCGTTGTCGGTGCGTGTTGGGGTGAACACGGGCGAGGCGGTCGTCGCTCTTGCTGCGCGGCCTGAGCTGGGTGAGGGGATGGTCACAGGCGATGTCGTGAACACGGCTGCGCGGATCCAGGCGCAGGCGCCGGTCGGCGGCGTCGCCCTCGGCGAAGGGACGTTCCGTGCGACCGAGCGCGTGTTCGAGTACGAGCCGTTGCAAGCGATCTCGGCGAAGGGAAAAGTCGGAGCCGGTCGAGGTCTGGCGTGCGCTAGTCGCCCGGGCACGGTTTGGCAGTGATGTGATCCGGTCGATCAGCACGCCGCTCGTCGGGCGTGATCTCGACCTGGCGCTCCTGCGCGGGACCTTCGACAAGACCGTCGCAGAGAACGCTGTTCAGTTGGTGACGGTCGTCGGTGAGCCGGGCGTGGGCAAGTCGCGCCTGGTCGCAGAGCTATTCGCCTACATCGACGAGATTCACCAGGTGATCCGCTGGCGCCAGGGGCGCTGTCTGCCCTACGGCGAAGGGATCGCCTTCTGGGCTTTGGGTGAGATCCTGAAGGCCCACGCGGGGATCTTCGAGTCCGATCCGCCCGAGGTCGCGACGGCGAAGTTGGAGGCGGTCCTGCCCGAGTCGAGCGACCGGCCGTGGCTGCAGGCCAGGCTGCTGCCGCTGCTCGGGATCGACGCCGGGGAAGCGGCCGTGCAGGAGGAGCTGTTCACCGCCTGGCGCAGGTTCCTCGAGTCGATCGCCGAGCGCGATCCGCTTGTGCTCGTGGTCGAGGACATCCACTGGGCCGACCCAGCCATGCTCGCGTTCCTCGAGCACCTCGCCGACTGGGCCCAAGGCGTGCCGCTGCTCGTGGTGTGCACAGCGCGGCCGGAGCTGTACGAGACCCACCCAGCCTGGGGAGCCGCATTGCGGAACACGACCACGATCAACCTCTCGCCGCTCTCCGACAACGACACCGCCCGCCTCGTCTCCGCGCTGTTGGAGCAGGCAGTGCTCCCGGCCCAGACGCAGCAGTTGCTGTTGGAGCGGGCGGGTGGGAACCCGTTGTATGCGGAGGAGTTCGTGCGGATGCTCCGCGACCGCGAACTCCTCGACAACCGTGGCACGCTTCGCAGCGATGCGGAAGTGCCGTTCCCGGCGTCGATCCAGGCACTAATCGCCGCCCGCCTCGACACCCTCCCCCAAGACCGCAAGGCCCTCCTGCAGGACGCGGCGGTGATGGGCAAGGTCTTCTGGGCCGGATCCGTTGTCGCGATGGGCGACCGCGACTCCCGCGAGGTCGAGCAGGCGCTGCACGAGCTGTCACGGAAGGAGTTGGTGCGGCCTGCGCGTCAGTCGTCGATGGAAGGGGAGACGGAGTGCGGGTTCTGGCACCTGCTCGTGCGTGACGTGGCGTATGCGCAGATCCCGCGTGCCCAACGCGCCAGCAAGCACCTGAGCGCCGCCGACTGGTTGGAAGCCAAAGCAGGCGAGCGGGTGGAGGATCTGGCGGAGGTGTTGGCCTACCACACCGGCGAAGCGCTCACGTTGGCCGAGGCGACCGGCGACACCGTCCTGCAGGCCGAGATCACGCCGCGGGCGGCCCGATATGCGCTGCTCGCGGGGGAACGCGCGCTGGGTCTCGACACGAACAAAGCGTTGGGTCTGCTCGACCGGGCCCGGGCGCTCACCCGCGACACCGATCCCGAATACCCGCTCGTGCTGTTGCGCTGGGCCGACGCGGCCCGACAGGCCGGACGGCTACGCGACGCCGCCGACGCGCTCGCCCAGGCATCAGACGCCTTCCAAGGGCAGGGTGATGTGTTGCACGCCGGGGAGACGCTCACCCTCCTCTCCAACGTCCATTGGAGCTTAGGTGAGCCGGACGGCCTGGCGCTTGCCGAGCAGGCGGTGACACTGCTCGAACCTACCCCAGGCCCGGAACTCGTCGCCGCGCTCGCCGGGGTCGCCGTCCGCCACGGCGTGAGCGGCGCCTCCAGGGAGGCGGTCGCGGCGGTCGAGCGGGCGCTCAGGTTGGCCGAGCAGCAGGGGTTGCCGCTGCCCGGTCGGGCGCTCGGCTTCCGCGGCCTCAGCCGCTGCTATCTCGGTGACCTCGACGGCCTCACCGACACCGAGCAGGCGCTCGACCTGCTGGTTGCCGAGGGCAAAGGCAGAGACGCCGCCGTCCTGATGAGCAACCTCGCGATCGTCCGCGGGTCACTGGAAGGGCCAGCGGCCGCGATCGCCGGGTTCGAGCAGGCCCGCGAGTTCGCCCAGGCACGTGGGCTCACCGAGGTAGCGCAGTTCGCACGTGTGGGCAGCGTCGGCGCGTTCGTCCACATGGGCCGGTTCGACGAGGCGCTCACCCAGACCGGCCTGCTGCTGCCGCTGGTGCGCGACGGCGGCGACCGGCTCTCCGAGGCCGAACTGCTCACCGCACAAACGGTGGTGCTGGTCGAACGGGGACAGGACGCAAGCGAACCCGCCGAACACGCGCTCCAGATCGCCCGCGACACCGGCGAACCCCTCTACCTCGCGAACGCCGCCTGGGGTGCTGTGCCCGCCCTGATCGCCACCGGCGACACGACTGCCGCGAGGGCGCTGCTCGACGAGATCGCCAACACCCCCATCCACCACGACCCCGAGTGGCTGCCCACGCTGGCCCGTGCCGCCCACACCCTCAACGACCCCGGCTTGCTTGCTCGGCTCGCCGCCGTCGTGCCCGACCTGCTGCCAATCCAGCAGCACGCGCTCGCCACCGTCCATGCGATCCAAACCGAACAAGCCGGCGACCACGCCCAAGCCATCGGCCTCTACGCCGACGCCGCGCAAGGCTGGGAACGGTTCACCGGCGTGCTCGAACAAGCCCACGCCCTGCTCGGCCAGGGTCGCTGCCTCACCCTGCTCGGGGAGCCGAACGCCGACATGCCGCTTCTCCAGGCCCGGTCGCTGTTCGATCAGATGGGTGCCACGCCGCGCGTCGAGCAGTGCGACACCCTCCTCGAACAGGCCAGCACCGAAAGGGCGGCAGGCGGAGAGGTCGCTTGAGAGTCCGCCCCCTCTGGGCGCCGTGGGGAGGATCGGCGAGCACTTCGGGCAGCGCAACCTCGCTGTAACGGCGAACACCTACTCTGCTCATCCGCATCTGAACCCCGCTCACTCGACGGATCAAGGCAGCAACGTCTAAAACCCATCCGCTACCGAGGCAGCGGCCTCGAGGTAGGCATCAAGCAACGACGACGCCGCCACTGACTCGTTTCCCGGCATCAAGTGGCCGTAGCGGTCGAGGGTGATCGTGATGCTCGAGTGGCCCATGTAGGTGCTGAGTGCCTTCGCGGTCACGCCGGCGGCGATCATCAGCGACGCGAACGTGTGCTGTACCTCGGCTTCTTCGCGCTCTTGTTGATGGGGCTTTGGCTGATCGCAGAGAGCGTCCTGTTGCTGCGTTCGAGCGGGATCCGTGAACCAGCCTCCGCGGCGGCCGTCGCCTGAGGCACGTTTACTCGCGTCTGGGCCCGCCGCTTTGACAGAGCGGACCCAGACGCTAGCCCAGAGCTGGATGTTCGGTATGCCGCCGTTCGACACGGACGAGAAGCGACTCGAGCTTCTCAAGAGGCTGAACGGGATCCCTGGCGTCGAGCTACCGGCGGACGCGATCTCAAGGAAGCCCAGCATCCCATTGACGACTTTCGTTCCTCCCGGCAGCCCTCGAAGCTGTACGACGTCACCGAATGGTTCCTCGCCGAAGCCACCAAGGACTGAAACTCGACCTCCCAGCCTCGCACGCGTAGTAGGGCCGGTCGTCCGACCGGCGGAAAGGCTCCGAGGGTTAGCTCGGGGATGCGCGTGGTCTCGGTGCAAAGGCCAACGCGACTAACGGGACTCGGATCGTAGAACCGCCTGCACAGTCGACGGATACCAGCGAACACCGCCCTGCGCGGTTGCGACGTGCTCCGCCGTGAGCGTTCGTGCGATCGCTGCGAGCGATTCGCCGGCGGCGTGCATCCTCCGGATCCGTTCGCGGAGCTCGTCCGGCATCGTGCGCGGCCGGCCGAGCTGGACACCCTCGGCTTTCTTGATCGCGAGCGCGTCTCGGGTTCGTTGGGAGATCAGCCGGCGCTCGAACTGCGCGAACGTCGCGAGCATGTGCGCCATCGCCTCGCCCGCCGGCGTGGTCGTGTCGACTGCGCAGTCGAGAGCGACGAGCGCCCAGCCTTGCTTCTGCGCCTCGGCCATGATCCGGGTGAAGTCGATCATCGAGCGGGAGAGTCGATCGAGCTTCGCGACTACGAGCGCGGTCGCCTCGCCGCTCTCGAGGGCGCGGAGCGCTTCTTGGACACCGGGTCGCTTCAGATCCTTCGCGGAGTAGCCCGCGTCCTCGATCAGCTCGACGAGCTCCCAGCCTCTCCGCTCGCACTCGGCCAGGATCGCGCCCCGTTGGGCCTCGAGGCCGGCCCCGCTGTTGCTCTGTTCGTCTGTGCTCACTCGGACGTAACCTAGGACACGCATGGGAGCTCAAATCTCCTTTGCCATGACCCCGGCGGTTGCACCCGCGCGGGGTCTTATTTCGCCATATCGTACATCAACTGTTCCTTTGATGTACGATAAGTCCAAGAATGGACGACCACACCACCGAACACGTCGTGCCGAAGCTGCCTCCCGAAGCGATCCCGAGCTTCGTGACCACGGCGGAGGACATCGAGCGCTGGGAGCTCTGCCATGCGACGGCCGAGCAGATGTCCCGCCAGAACGAGCCGAACGGCCAGCCGAACGCACAGTTCGTATGGCAGACGACGCGCTGGCTCTACCACAGCCCGATCCCGCTCGGTGATCCTGATGAGGAGCCGACGACGACTCGCGACGAGTTCGAGGCGCAGTGGCAAGAGATCTTTGGCGAGCCTCCCCAACTAGAGGCTTGATGTGATTTAGCGGCCGTCGTAGGCGGCGTGGTGAGGGTGGGCGCAGGTAGGCGTTGTCCGATTCGTACGGCGAGGGCGGCGGGTGTTTTCGCGAGGTGCTGTTCGAGTCGCATCTGGCCTTTGAGGTTGGCGAAGACGCTTCGATTGCGAGCCTGGTTGAGGCGAGCCGACGCTCCTGTCGCTGATTGGCGCTCGCCCGCTGCTTCGCCGGTGTCACGAGTTCGGGACGGTAAGACTCGGTGCTGTGGTCTGTCTGGGGCCAATGCCAGCCTGGTTGCCGGTCCGGCTCAACGTGGCGGCGCTCACGCTCGCCTACCGATGGGATAGGTTAGGCCCGTGTTGAGCAAGGGACCGGTTTCGCCCGCCCTCCACGGCCTGCTCGACTACGTGCTTGGGGTGGTGCTCGTACTGGCGCCCTTCGTGCTTGGCTTCGACGACGACACCGCGACGGCGGTGGCCGTCGTGGCTGGTATCGCCGAACTCATCGTGGCCGCCACCACGGCGTGGTCGAGGGGGATCATCAAGCTGATTCCGCCAGCGGTTCACGGGGTGATCGACTACGTCTTCACGGTGGCGCTGATCGTCGCGCCATTCATCTTCGGGTTCTCCGAGGACGGGAGGGCACTGACCTTCTTCCTTGTCCTGGGGATCGGCGGCCTGCTCTTGGTCGCGGCGACCCGGTTCGTGCCTGACGAGTCGAAGAGCACCTGAGGCATCAGAGCGAACTCGTCTCACCGCTGACCTCGGAGCGGGCCTACTCGTCGCGTCCGAGCACGAACCACTCGGAAGCGACGAGTCTTGGTGCCAACTCCCGACTCGCCACAGGATCAGCGGGCGGGCACTTCACCGAGTGGAAATGCCCAGGGTCGAAAGGGCCGACGTTGGATTCGCCGCTATCGCGATCGACGCTGCCGCTAGGCAACGACATTCCTTAGGATCGCCCAGATGAACGTCTCGCTGAGGCCGCTCGAGGACCGTGATCTCGACACGATCTATCAGCAAGTGACGGATCCGGAGTCGGTCCGAATGGCCGCCTTCACAGCCGAGGATCAGACCGATCGCCGCGCGTTTCTCAACCGGATGTCGCGCCTGCGGGCCGACACAAGCGTCTCGTCCCGAGTCATCGATGTCGACGGAGCAATCGCTGGAACGATCGCGTCCTTCCGAATCGACAATCAGCCTGAGGTGACCTACTGGGTAGACCGAACGCAATGGGGGAAAGGCATCGCGAGCGCAGCACTACAGATTCTTCTTGCCGAGACTGCCGAACGTCCACTGTACGCCCGAGCGGCCTCGGACAACGTCGGTTCGCTTCGCGTACTGGAGAAAGCTGGGTTCCGACGCGTTGGCGTCAACCGCGACTTCGCACCCGGTCGCGGTGAGGAGATCGAGGAAACGATCCTGCGCCTCGACTGAGGTAGGAACGGAACTGTGTCTGTCGTCGTAGGCGGCGTGTCATCGCGCCCGCCCGTGTCACTTCGGGATGGCGGTGCACGCCGGCGGCACGGGCGAGCTTCATGCCGGCGGGCCGCCCGGATGCCTTCCGCGCAAACTCAACATCCTCGGAACGGCGCCTTACCCGCGTCGTGTCACCGCGCCCAGTGTACGGCGACGCGCTGGCGTCATTCCGGAACACCTGGCGCAGGCGAAGCTGTCGACGCCGTTAAACCCTCGCCGACAAACGCGTTTTGAGCTGAATGAATCGGGAAGGCGAAGGAGGTCACCCATAGAGGAGGACTCTGATGGAAAGTAGCGATCGCGGTCTTTGGGATTACAGCGACGCGGCTAGCGGTGCCGATCTGACTGGGTACTCGGTCGAGGCGACCGACGGGGGAATCGGGAAGGTTGATGAGGCGACCAACGAAGTCGGCTCGAGCTACATCGTCGTCGACACAGGGCCATGGATCTTCGGCAAGAAGAGGATGTTGCCCGCAGGCGTGATCGATCGAGTCGACCGAGATGACGAGAAGGTGTATGTCAACCGGAGCAAGGACGAGATCAAGGACGCTCCCGAGTTCGATAACACCATGTCTCGGCAGGACGGGTACCGCGACGAGGTCGGTAGCTATTACGAGCGCGGCCCGGCCGGTTCCCGCGGGCCAACGGACATCGATCCCGTCTAGCTTTTTTTGGGACTGCGCAGGGCGATCGCCCGTGTAGCGATCGTCCTGCGTGTTATGCAGTTCAGCGCAGCGGAACGAGGTGTCCCTTGTTCCAGCGGATCGGATGGTCGATCCCAAGAGCCGCGCTAACGGTGTGTGGGCCTAAGTAGTTTCTGGCAGGCGACTCCTGGCTCACACGTTGCTCGGAGGACATTCCTGAACTGTGAGTGTGTGAGTCGTCCCGTCTGGGGCGTTTGTCAGGTTGGCTCCGGTGCTCTCTGTTTGTGACTCAATTCTTGAATGACCCGTTGCTGCGGTGTCTTTCCAGTGATCTGTCCGGGTGGGGAGTCCGGTGTCGGCCTGGCGCCCGCTTGCTGGCCTGATCAGAAGCCTGTCCGCGTTGTGAGCGCGTGACCCGTCACAGTTCTGCCGCCCGCGGTT
>JBBJLW010000059.1:0-8982 GCA_037720595.1 Gaiellaceae bacterium
GCGCGGGCGAGCTGATCCACGAATGCGCCCTCGCGATCCACACGCGGATGTTCGCTGGGCGGCTCGCTCAGATGATCCATGCCTACCCGACGATGAGCGTCGCGGTCCAGCAAGCCGCAAGCCAGCTTTTTCCGCTGGGACGAGCCCTCGTCGAGGATCCGCCGAAGCCGGCCGACTAGGTCGGCGAGAGCGCTTCCTGCAGGCCCGTTCGAACCCGGCGAGGCCGGTGGCGTCCAACGACCCGCATGAACAGCGATCGTCTGGCTGCGCGACATGGGACGGTCGTCGTGGCGGTGGACAGTCACTCGCGCCCGACCGCTTGACCGGTTTTCCGCGGCTTCTCTCTTGACCGTCTGCGTCCGTAAGGACAGGCGCCTTATTGCAGGAAATTCTCGGGATGACCGGCAGCGCGCAAAGGAGGCCGGGCAGCAAACAGTCGATTTCGGATGAGCGATTAACGTCTTAAAAGACAGCAGAATATGCTGTTTTGCAGGATGTGATAGTCGCGGGAGCGACGGGACTCGAACCCGCGACCTCCGGCGTGACAGGCCGACTCGGGTTCGACGTAGCTTGCCACCGAGCGGTCGCAAACACTGTTATTTGCTGGGACTTTTGCCCCCTGCGCTCCCTATTCGGCATGGCTACGTCGATCGCAGCGCGCCGTTTGGGCCGCGAGTGGGCCACGAAATGTTGTCAGTTAAGACGACGATGTGGCGCGTCTGTCACGGCGCGAACGTAGCGGGCTAGCGAGCAGTCGAGTCGCGTCAAACCTCTACCCCTAGGCGGAGCAGCCACACAGCGCCTCGCGCAGCCAGCTCTCGTCGGGCTGGCCGGAGGTGCCGTGGTCAGTGCGGTAGACGCGGCAGGCGAGCACGTAGTCGGTGCGCGCCTCTGCGCCGGGTTCGATATCGCGGCCGTCGACCCGGATCGAGGGGGAACCTAGAAAGCGTTCCCGCACCGCTGTTTCCGGGTCATGAACGTTGACCAGCTCGAGCTCGACGCTGACGCCGATTTCGGCGCTGATCCGTTCGACGAGCGCCTGCACTGAGGGATGGTTCGGGCAGCCGTCGAAGTAGAGCACCTCGACGAGCGGCCTGCGGGCTTGGGCTGGGCTCATCAGCACGCCTCAATGTTGCAGCAGGCGGCGACGTGTTCGGCGTTGTCGGCGAGCAGCGCCTGGCCGAGCTCGATCAGCTCGGCGACGCGCTGATCGGCTACCCAGTAGGAGACGAGGCGGCCGTCGCGGCGGCTCTCGACGAAGCCGCACCAGCGGAGGCAGGCGAGATGACTGGAGACCTTCGGCTGTGGCTGCCCGAGCCGCTCGACGAGCTCGCTCACGGTGAGCTCTTCCTCGTCGCGCAGGAGATCGAGGATCCGTAGCCGGGTCGGGTCGCCTAGCCCGCGGAAGTACTTTGCGACCAGATCGGTCTGCGCCGGCGCGCTCGGCAGCCGGAACGGCACCGCCCGCATTAGATGTACGCTTTCCGATAGGTCATCTTGCGATGGTAGAGCATCCGCCTACGGTCGAGCCGAACCCCGTTCTTGCGCTCGCCTTCAACGAGCTCCTCGAGACGCCGCAGCCGGTGACCGTCGGGCTGCTCGCGGAGAGCCTTGGAACGACCGTCAGCGCACTCGAGCAGCAGCTCGCAACGCTGGCTGAGCGAGGCTGGATTCGCCGCGACCCAGCCGGGGCGATCGTCGGCAGTCGCGGCCTCTCGCTCGAGCCGACCCGGCACACGCTCGAGCTCCCGCACGGGCGCCGCTACACGTGGTGTGCCTACGACACGCTCGGGATCTTCGGTGCGCTCGGGGCGGGCGGGACGATCCGCTCCAGGACACCATTAGAAGAGCCGGTGAAGCTAGAGGTCGTGGCTGGTCGCCCGGGTTGACGCGAACGGTGTCGTGCTCTTCTTCCCGCAGCGGCAGGTGACCTCGGTCGTCAACGAGTGGTGTCCGCTCGCGAACTTCTTCCGCGACGCGGAGGCCGCCCGCACCTGGGCGACCGCGAGTGACGTCGAGGGGCAAGTGCTGACGCTGGCGGAGCCGAGCGCGCGCGGCACGGCCGACTGGCGCGACTGCTGCTGATGCGCGCGATCGACCGCGACGAAGTCCAACAGCTGCTCACGGCCGGCGCGCAACTCGTCGAGGTGCTGCCGCCGGCGGAACACGCGGAAGAGCACCTGCCCGGCGCGATCAGCATCCCACTCAAGGAGCTCGACCGGAAGACGACCGGCCAACTCGATCGCGGGCGGCCGGTGATCGTCTACTGCTACGACGACGTCTGAGACATGAGCCCGCGAGCCGCGTGGCGGCTCGAGAGCCTCGGCTTCACCGAGGTCTACGACTACGCGGGTGGCAAGGCGAACTGGGGCGCCTTCGGGCTGCCGCTGGAGGGCACGATCGGCCCACGCGCGGGCGAGCACGTCCGCACCGACGTACCCACCTGCTCACTTGAAGAGCGCCTGCAGAAGGTGCGGGCGCGCCAGCGCGCGAGCGAGTGGAACACTCGTCGTCGACGAGCAGCAGGTCGTGCTCGGCCGCCTCGGCCGGCGCGCGCTCGCCCGCGAAGACGACGTCACGGCGGAGGAGGCGATGAGCTCCGGCCCGAGCACCGTGCAACGTGCACGACCTCCACATCTGGACGATCACATCCGGCTTCCCCGCCCTCGCCGCTCATGTCCTCGTCGAGCGCGGCGAGGACTGCCACGCCAAGAGACGCGAGTTAGAACGGCTGCTCGAACGGGAGTACGAGATCGACCACACCACCCTCCAGGTCGACCACGCCGGACAGGAGCTTCTCCATATCGACGCGTAGCGCTCGGCTAGACGCCCGGCGGCTACGCTGATCGTGATGCCCGGCATCCTCGCCCTCCGGAAGCGCATGCCTCTGATCGTCTTCCTCCTGTTGGCGCTGCTTGTCCTGATGCTCGTCGGCCTCGCCTGCGCCTGCTTGACGGACAACCCGATGCAGGCGATCGAGCGGGTCTTGACTGCGCTCGCGCAGCTTCCGACGGTCGCTGTCGCATGGACGTTCATGTTCGCGACGCTCTTGCTCGGGATGCCGCGGCTGCAGCCACAGGCAGCCGGTCGCGGACGGGCATCCCCAGCGGCGTTGCAGCGCTTCCTCTTCTGAGTTCGTAGGCACGGGGCCGCTAGCTCGGCCGAACCTTGACCTACGACCTGAAGGAGAATCTGATGGCGAAGACTGCCGTCAAAGCGAAGAAGGATCTGAAGAAGCCGCAACATCCGCAGCAGCGGAAGAAGCCTGCCCAGCCCGGGCCGTCCCGACTGCCGATCCTGGGCGCAGCTGGGCTGATCGCACTAGTAGCGGCGATCGGGATGGTGCTCGCTCGTGGTTCCGGGGACGAGACGACTGGAGCGGCGGCGGCCGCTCCGCTTCCGAATACGAGTGACTACCACTCGCTTCTGGTCGCGCCGGACGCTCCTGATCAGCTTGTGCTCGGCACGCATCAGGGTCTTTTCCGCTCGGTTGATGGCGGTCGGAGCTGGACGCAGGCCGAGCTTGCCAACCAGGACGCGATGAACCTTGCTCGCGCGTCGAGCGAGACTGTGTGGGCTGCGGGCCACAACGTCCTCGCCCGGAGTAGCGACGGGGGTAGCACCTGGGAGGATGTGCAGCCGAGCGGCCTGCCGAGCCTCGACGTGCATGGCTTCGCGGTCGATCCTGGGTCGAACCGACTTTGGGCCGCGGTCGCTGGTGCGGGGCTCTATCGCTCCGACGACGATGGCGCCAGCTTCAGCCTGGCCGCGAAGGAGGTCGGGGCCGGCGTGATGGGTCTCGAGGTCTTGCCCGGTGGCCGGATTCTTGCCGCGGACATGCAGGCGCAGAAGCTGCTCTGGAGCGACGACAGTGGCAAGACGTGGAACGCCCTACTCGATCAGCCGGTGATGATGGTGGCCGCCGCGCCGGAGAATCCGAAGCTGCTGCTCGCGTCGGTTCTCGGCAACGACGCCGGCATCGTCAGGTCGGCGGACGGGGGAGAAACGTGGGAACCAGTACTGATGCTGCCGGAGGGTGCAGGCCCGATCGCCTGGTCTGAGAGCAACCCCGCGACCGCGTACGTCGTCAGCCTCGATCGGACGCTCTTCCGCTCGATTGACGCCGGGCTCACCTGGCGGCACGTCAGCGAGGAGGTGAACTAGATGGGAACTTTGCTTCCGCTACTTGCGCTCGCGTGTCCGGTCGGAATGGGCGTAATGATGCTCTGGATGGCCCGCGGCAAGAAGGGCGGGGAGCGATGAGTGAGGCTCGCGCCGATGGTGCAGAGATCGATCGGGCGGGGCCGCGTCGGCTCCGCCCGAAGCACCTTGCACAGTTCGTCGCGGTCGCGGTGGTGATCGGGCTCCTGGGGCTCCTCGCCTGGCGGGTCGCGCGCGGAGAAGCCGGTGGCGGATTCGTCGCGGCCATCCGCGCAGGCGAGCGGCCGATCGCGCCGGACTTCGCGCTTCCCGTGATCTGGAAGCGCGACGAGACCTGGCCGCCAGAAACCCGGCGGGCGCTCGCGGACGGGACGGTCGCTCTTCGCGAGCTGCGCGGTTACCCGGTTGTCCTGAACTTCTGGGCGTCCTGGTGCATCCCCTGCAAGGAGGAAGCTCCCGAGCTAGCCGCCGCCGCCAGGCGCTACCGCGGACACGTCGTCTTCCTCGGGATCGACATCCAGGATTTCACCACTGATGCCAGGAAGTTCATGGACGACGTCGATGCTCCCTACGTGTCGGTGCGCGATAGCACCTCGAAAACCCATTCCGCCTACGGGATCACCGGCGTCCCCGAGACCTACTACCTCGACCGGAACGGCAGAGCGGCATTCCATTCGATCGGAGCCGTCTCGAAAGACGACCTTGAAGTCGGCATCCGCGCCGCGCTGAAGGACGCGTCATGAAAGCCATCGTTTCCCTCGGTTTTGTGGGCGTTGGGCTGCTGGTAGTGCTCGCGTTCCTCTATACGCGCCTCGACGCAGAGCCGGCCGGCGTAGACCAGGGCGCCTATCGCGGAAGCGAGCCGCCCGCGCGAATATTGATGCCGGACTTTGCCCTCCAAGACTACGAAGGCAGGGAGGTGACGAGCGACGGCCTGCTGGGAGGCGTCGTGCTCCTGACCTTCCTCGATGCTCAATGCCAGGAGACCTGCCCGGTGATCGCCGCCCAGATCGCGCAGACCTTCGGGCGGATGGATCCCGATCTGCGGGCGAGGGTGACGGCGGTCGCGATTTCAACCGACCCCGACGAAGACACGAGCGCGGCGGTCCGGAGCTTCCTTCGTCGCACCCGCGCTGAGGGCGAGCTGCGATACCTGACGAGCCCAACCCCAGCGATTAAACGGATCTGGGGCAAGTTCCAGATCCTCTCATCGCTCGAATCCGGCACCGACAGCACGCATTCGGCGCCGGTGCGGATCTACGACGCCAGCGGCGTCTGGGTCTCGACACTGCACGCGGGCGTCGATCTCACGGACGAGAACCTGATCCACGATCTGAGAGTCGCGAGCGAGCGGGGAGGAAGCTGATGCGCCCCGACTCTCGGTGTGGGTGCTCTGCACTCTCGGCGGGCCGAGGTGGCGCAAGTGCGGGTCGAGTCGCCGTCGTCAGCCCGTTTCGGCCGGCGTCCAGGTGTCGTGCCGGTGAGACTGACGTTCGTGGCCCAAACGCCCTGAGCGCCGTTCCGAAGAACATGCGGTATTTGCAGCGGTTTTTCGGTTCGACCGGATTGGCCCGGATCATGACGTCTGGGCCACAAGGCGAGAGATCGCGTCTAGACAGACAACAAAAAACCCTATTTGCAGGCACTTCTACAGACGGGAGCGACGGGACTCGAACCCGCGACCTCCGGCGTGACAGGACGGATCCGCTGGTACTCGGGCGAGCCCGAACCATCCGGTCAGTACCGCTATTGCAGGGGATTGTCCTTACGCACGTCCACGCTCTTCCTCGAGTTTCATGGCGCAGCCTCGTTGTTCCCGCCCCATCTATACCCCATTGCGGCGTCGCCAATTTCGCAAACACCCAGCGCAGTCACGCGACGCTTCAATGACTACGGGAGACAGACGAGTGACTCAGAGACCGACAGCTTGTCGAGCTGGTGCGGGGTTCGCGACCTTCGAAGTCGATCGGTGTCGATTCCGCTCAACCGTACGGCTCTCCGCGCAGGCGAGCAGCGCGCAAGCGCATGATCGGCCGACGGGTTATTGGAGCGTTTGGGCAATGATCGGGCCCAAAGCTGGCTCGGCCTGTTGTGCAACGGTCTAGAACTGCCCCGTCATGAAAACGGCTTCCGCTGGCGTACTTCGATAAAGTGCCTCTGAGCAGGACTTTTCTAGAGTCGATGTGAACCGTTTTCGCTCGGGTACGCCCCGATTCCGGTCTGTCGCGGCAGACGAGAGGTAGACGGCCCGGCGGCCTCGTTGAGCGCCAGCGGCCGCGCGGTTGCGACCACCGAGCTCATCGGCGAGAGACGATTTCCTGAAAACGTAAGCGCCGGGCCGCTGTGGGGAGGTTACGGTCGGAGGACGATGAGATTCGCTTCCGGGGCGGTCGCAGCGACGATCCTGCTCGTCGCCTTCGGCTGTGGAGGAGACGATGAGCGGGACGGTCGAGCGTCGACGACAACGCAGCCGACGTACGACTTTCCCAGCGCGCCGATCGTCGTCGAGCGCCCGCTCGCGCGGCCGGTAGCCGATGCGCTCGCCCGCCTGCTGCCCTCGGCGGCGGTCGGGATCCTCGATCCCGAGGCGCTGACCGTGGTCGCCGACTCGCGGGATCCGCGGCTGGGCTGGCTCGTCTCCGACCTCCTCCGCTTCTATCAGGGCAGCGACGAGGAGCGCCGGCTCGTTGAGGCATTCAAGCGGCTGACCGGGGTCGACGTGCGCAGGGATCCGCTCTTCTCGGAGGGGGCGTGGCGAACCGTGACAGACCATCTGATCGCGTGGGAGTTGCCCGCCCCGCCGGGCTATCGCGAGCGGAAGGCCGAGCTGTACACGACGCTCGAGCCGGGCTGGAAGCCCTTCTTCGCGGACGCGGACTCGGAGATCGACTGGCGGCTCGTCGCCTGGGGCGGCGTCCTGATCGACGACCGCCGGCTCGGCGACCCGAACCCGTGCGCGCGCGGCTGCATCCCGGCGCTGGACGATCCCGCCCTCACCGGCGCAGATGAGGGCGACTGGTATCCCGAGGAGCGGCTCGTTTTCGGCGTCGTCGTCGGGGGCGAGGCGGTCGCCTTCCCCAAGAACATCATGGAGGTGCACGAGGTCGTGAACGTGACGATCGGGGGGCGGCGGCTCGGGATCCCCTACTGCACTCTCTGCCGCTCGGCGCAGGCGTATCTGGTCGACTCGGTTCCGCCGGGCGTCGAGCCGCCCGTGATCCGCACCTCGGGGTTGCTCTCGCGCTCGAACAAGGTGATGTACGACCTGCGAAGCCGGTCGGTGTTCGACACCTTCACCGGCCGGGCGCTCTCCGGGCCGCTGCGGGAGGCCGGGGTCGTGCTCGAGCAGACGACGGTCGTCTCGAGTACCTGGGGCGAGTGGAAGCGCGCCCATCCCGGGACGAAGATCGTCGCCGAGGACGGCGGGATCGGACGCTCCTACGACGAGGATCCGCTGCGCGGGCGCGACGACAAGGGGCCGATCTTCCCGATCGGCGACGCCGACCCGCGCCTGCCCGTGCAGGTGGAGGTCGTCGGCGTGATCGATCCCAGGGGACGTCCTGTGGCCTTCCGGGCGGATCGGGCGCGGGCGGTGCTGGCGAGCGGCGACCCGGTCGCGCTCGCCGACGTCGAGCTCGTCGCCGACGGCGGCGGCCTCCGCGCCCGGTCGAGCAGCGGCCAGGAGCTCCCCGCCCACCAGGCGTTCTGGTTCGCCTGGAGCCAGTTCCATCCCGAGACCGCGCTCTGGACAGGCTCTTAGAACGACCTCCCGAGAAAGGACCGTAGCCATGGCTCTCTCCCTCGATCACCCCTCGCCCGCGGCCGGCACGCCGCTCTGGCTCAAGGTGCTGGCGATCCCCGTCACCGTCGTCCTGCTCCTCGCCGGACTCTGGTTCTTCGCCGGCGTCGTCGCCCCGGGCTTCAACAGCTCGATCGCCTTCGGGGCAGCCTGGTTTGTGGCCGCGTCGCTCGCGATCCGGTTCGGTCTGCGCTCCCGGCCCGCGCTCAAGCGGCCGGTGCAGCTCACCTACCTCGCGACAGCGGTGCTCGCCGCGGGGGTCTTCGCCTTGACGACGTTCCGCGATAAGACGGTCGTCGAGGACGTCGCGACCGGAGTCTCGGCCTCGCAGGCGCAGCCCGGGTCGAGCGGAACAGGCGACGTCCAGCTCGCGGGCGGCAGCTTCGAGGGGCTCGCGCACGGCGCGTCGGGAACGGCCGCGGTCGTCGAGTTGGCCTCGGACGAGCGAGTCCTGACCTTCACCGACCTCGACACCGACAACGGACCCGACCTGCGGGTCTACCTCGTCGCGGGGCCTGTCACCGACGATGGCGATGTCGGCGACTTCGTCGACCTCGGCGGGCTCAAGGGGAACAAGGGGACGCAGCAGTACTCGATCCCTGAGGGCACCGATACGGGGCGTTATGCAACCGTCGTGATCTGGTGTCGCGCCTTCACGGTCGGCTTCGCGAAGGCCGAGCTGGCGGCCTCGTGAGGCGCTACGACCTGGTGATCGTCGGGATGGGCTCCGGTGGGATCGTCGCGGCCGAGTTCGCGGCGGCGCTCGGTCTCCGCGTCGCAGCGGTCGAGCGCGACCGGATCGGCGGCGACTGCCTCTGGACGGGCTGCGTGCCGTCGAAGGCCCTGCTCGCGGCCGCGAGGATCGCGGACCACATGCGCACGGCCGACCGCTTCGGGATCGCGGCGGTCGAGCCTGAG
Organism: Gaiellaceae bacterium; assembly: GCA_037720595.1. Taxonomy (GTDB): domain Bacteria; phylum Actinomycetota; class Thermoleophilia; order Gaiellales; family Gaiellaceae; genus Gaiellasilicea. The sequence goes on from JBBJLW010000059.1 coordinate 8,879, forward strand.
ATCGACCTGGCGCGCGTCTGGCGGCGGATCCGAACCGTCCAGGAGGAGATCGCGTCGACCGACGACAGCCCCGAGCGGTTCGAGTCGCTCGGAGTCGAGCTCAT
>JBBJLW010000060.1:0-8867 GCA_037720595.1 Gaiellaceae bacterium
ACGCCGAGTACGCAGCCGTCCCCGCCGCGGCCACCTTCCACATCCCCCAGGGCGTCGAGGACGGCGCGGCGCTCGCCCTGCTCGTGCAGGGCCTCACCGCCTGGCATCTCCTGCGCACCTCGGCCCGGCTCGCCGAGGGCGAGTCGGTGGTCGTGCACGCGGCTGCGGGCGGCGTGGGCTCGCTCGCGCTGCAGCTCGCACGGAGCTTCGGCGCGGGACGGATCATCGCCACGGCCTCGACCGAGGAGAAGCGCGCGCTCGCGCTGGAGCTCGGCGCCGACGCGGCGATCGACCCGAACGCCGACGACCTCGCGGCCGCGCTGCGCGAGGGCAACGGCGGCGAGCGCGTCGACGTGGTGCTAGAGATGGCCGGCGGCCGGGTGTTCGAGCAGAGCCGTCGCGCGCTCGCCCCGTTCGGCCGCCTCGTGGCCTACGGGATGGCCAGCCGCGAGCCGGGGCGGGTGACCAACGTCGAGCTCATGCAGGGCTCGCAGGCGGTCGTCGGCTTCTGGCTCGTGCACTGCCTGCGCGACCAGGAGATGACTCGCGGACCGCTGGGAGAGCTGTTCAAGCTGCTCGAGCACGGGAAGCTGCGGACGGTCCTCGGCGAGACCTACCCGCTGTCGGAGGCGCGGCGGGCGCACGAAGATCTCGCCGCGCGGCGCACGAGCGGCAAGCTCGTGCTCGACCCGGCGCGGTGAACCTGCGTACGTTCCTCCCGCTGCCGGCCGTGGCGACCTCAGAGCCGCCGCTGGCGCGCGATCACGCGCCCGTCCTCCCGCGGGAGTCTGGGGATCGGCCGCTCGTGGTCAGCTTCCTCCGCCACACGGGCTGCCCGTTCGCCGAGCAGACCCTCCGGCTCCTCCGCGCGGCGGCTGCCGCACGGCCCGAGGTGGAGGGATCGCGGTGAGCCACGCCTCGCGGGAGACCACCGACGAGTGGGCTCGCGCCGTCGGCGGGAGTGGTCGCGTCGAGCTGGTGGTCGACGAGGAGCGCCGCCTCTACGGCGCGTGGGGGATCGGCCGGACGGACCTGAGCCACTTCATGGGGCCGAGCGCGCTCAAGGGGGTCGTGCGGCTCGCGCGGCAGGGGATCCACAACCGGCATCCCCAGGGCAGCCGCTGGCAGGGTGCCGGGACGTTTGCGGTCGACCGCTCGGGCACGGTGCGTTGGCGCCACCTCCCGGAGTACGCGGGCGACCTGCCCGATCTCGAGGGCGCCGGCGGGGCGGCTCTCCAGAAGCTTTCGGCGTAACCGTCGAAGCGCGCGCCCGACGTAACTGCTGCAGCATGCTCAGGCCCGGAGCTGGCGCCCTTCGAGCCAGCCGGACCCGCGCTGGGTGCCGGGCCTTTCGCCGGTCGATTTCGAGAACCGTGCAACGGCGCGAAGGATGGCTGGCTCATACTCGCGGAGCCCGATCGTGTTGAGGACGACCCTGTCGATCTCACGCGTCTTCTGGCGAACCCGCCGCAGGTCCCAGCTTCCGGTCATGAGGCCCGCGTAGGGCGTGAAGAGAAGGTTGCTATCGATGTGGACCGCATCTTCAAGCTCACGGGCGAGTGCCAATAGGTGCTCGCGCGCAGGGTCGAGAGCAGCGAGGCCGACAGGGAACTCCTTGAACGTCTGTCCTGTGACATCGAAGTCGTCCCCGGTGCTCATCCACCAGACGAGGCCGAGTTCGCCCGCGAGCAGCGCGAACGCGAGAAGCTGATCTTCCTTCGTCCGGAAGTTGATCGCGCTATCTTTTGGAGGCGGCACGACCCGAAGCTCCTTGTCGTAAACCGGCGGGATCCTCGTGTAGACCGGGAGGTAGTAGAGCGCGGTCACCTTGAAGCCAAGCGGGCACTGCCCTTTGCGGCTGACGCTCGTGCCCAGGCGGTCGTCGCGCCTGCGCAAGCTTTGGAGGAGTCGGGCTACCGCTGCGTCGCCTGTGCGCGGGAGCCACGCCTTTACTCGGGCGTCGCCATCAAGTGCTGCGTAGCGCAGGGTCTGAAAGAGATGCTCGCGAGCCGTCCTCTGCCAGCGCCGCGTCTCCGTCGTGTGGACGGCGGACTCGTGTGGACTGGTGGCGATGATCGTGTTTCGAACGCCGAGCCCCGCGGTGAACAATGCTGAGGGATTGCGGGAATACGTACTTGTCCATACACATGGTTGTGCGAGAACGACCTCTCGGGCTACCTGGTACCGACTCGAGAATTGGAAGCTTATCGGGAGAATCAGTGCAAGCCGACCCTCTTTGTGAAGCAACTGCAGCGAGCGCTCGACGCAGGGAGCGAAGATGTCGCGGAGGCTCGCAGTCTTGTATCCGTCGATCGTGTAGGGAACATGCTTCTGATCGACATATGGCGGGTTCCCGACGACGACATCAAAGCCACCCCCGGACAAGATCTGCGGAAACTCGACCATCCAATGGAACGGCTGGCTGTCCTCCCACCACTTCTCGTAGCCGAGGCTCTCCACATCGACTCCACTCGCTGCCGCGTACGTGCGGTCGGCGTCGGGCTTCACGTCCTCGAGCGCCTGGGAGAGCACTCGTTTCGCGGCGAGAACGGCACCGGGATCGTCGGCGTCCTGGGCAAGTAGGAATTGCCTGCGCAACTCCGCGACGTGCTCTGCCTTGGGTATGAACCGGTCGACCGCGCCGAGCGCATCGAACGTCGTTGCTCCAACCCGGGTGCGCGCGTCATCGATGTCGAAGAAACCGACCAGGAGGTTGCCGGCGCGGAGGTTGAAATCGAGGTCTGGGAGTGGCTCGATCTCCTCCCTTCGCTCGAGCTTGCTCGCCAAAGCGAGGAAGAGCCGGAGCTTTGCTGTCTCGACCGCCTCCCGCATGATGTCGAGTCCGTGGAGGTTGCTCAGGGCGGCGTGCTTGCGTCGATAGTACGCGTCATTGGGATGAGCGTCGGCAGTGGCGACGAGAGCCCCGAGGGCTTGTCGAGCTTCCTTATCGTTTGTAGCTAAGTGGGTTCGCGCTCGCTCGAGCAGCGCCGCGTACACGTCGTCGAGCACGTCGAGTGCGGCGAACAGGAAGGCGCCGGAGCCGCACGTAGGGTCGATTACGCGGGTGGCGGTCGTCTCCTTCCAGGCAACCGCGACATCGAGCGCGGAGTCTAGGTTGTGGATGACGTCAGCCAAGAGCGTACGCGCGTCCAGGTTTCGCGTGACTAGCTCGTCGACGGCGTTGACCTGACCTGCCCGGATGTCGGTGATGAGCTCATCGACATGCCCGCGTCGGTCAAGCGTTTCGATCCATGATTCGCCGGGGAGCTGCAGCGACTCGTCATGGGCGAGGGCCGCGAGTCCGATCCACCGTTCCGGATGGGGCCACGCGTCGGCAGCGCCGGACGGCACGGGATGCCAGCTCCCCTCTGGGTCGCGACCGTGCTGCATTGCCTCTGGCACGTAGCGGACAGGGTCCGCCTGAAGTAGGACGAAGGGGTTGACGCTCGTCTGCTTGATGATCCGCTCCAAGAGGCGCGGCACGAGCGTCGCCGCAACCATGTAGCCGGTGACGTCTTCCTTGGTGTAGTAGGCACCGCCCTCCTTCTTGCCGGTGGTGGTGAGGTTGATGTAGCGCTCGAAGATGTAGCCGATGACATCGGGATTGATGGCGTTAGGATCGCCGTGCGGCCGATCATCGAGGTGCCAGGTGAAGCCGTCAAAGAAGTCGAAGATCGACTCGAACATCGCATCGGGAACTGCGATGTCGTGTGCCGACTCGATCTCGTGCTCCTCGAAGATGCCTCCGTTGACGTAGGGCACGTCTCCGACGATGGCCGCGATTTGCTCGTCTGGGTAGTTGTGGTCGAAGCTGCCGAAGCCGTGATGGAACATCGGCAGGAGGAGGGTTCGGTAGAAGGCGTAGAACTCGTCATCGCCCTTGAACCCGCGAACCTTGCGTAGACAAGTGCGCAGGTACTCCCGGTCACCGTTGAGGAAGCCCTTCTTCTGCAGAAAGTAGATGAACACGAGCCTGTTCATCAGCAAGGAGGCGTACCAGCGGCGAAGGTCCTCGTCGGGGACGCCCTCCAGGGAGCCCTGCAGGCTTTCGTGCTGGGTTTGGAACCGCTCGTAGAACCGGTTCGTGACCTGTTCTGCGTTGAACTGCGCCCGAACGCGATCTTTGACAGCCGGCAGCGTGAGGGCGTCCTCTTCCGCGAAGCGAAACCGCACGCCGGCAAGCCGTTGGACGAGACCGGGGCTTGGTCGCGCTATTCGGATCTCCTGCGGCACCAGCCGGGTCCCACCGCTCTTCCGCGGTTCCGGCCATCGCCAGACCTGTCGATCGTCGCTCGTGAAGACGAGCACTCGCTCGGGTGCGCGTGGCGACACGGCGAGGTCAAGCCGATGTTGGACGTCCGCACGAGGTATCTCGTCCACGGAAAACTCGAGAACGTGGAGCCCGCGCTTCTGGCCGACCGTGGCGACGTTGAAGCTCGTTCCTTCCACCTCGACGGAGAACGCGGGGATCCCCGGCTGGTCCCATCCGAGGACATCGAGGAACAGGCTCCGGAGGTCGCGAGTCCTGATGCGCTCCGTGATCTCTTCGTCGATCGTCACTCGTTTGTCACTCCAATCGAGCAGACGATGTGGATGTCGTCGTCCTCGACGTCAAGGTCGACGAGTAGGGCCGCGTCAGCGTCGAGATCCTGAGCAAGCCCGACCACATCCCCTGGGGTGCGCTCTCGGATGGCCTTGCTGATCCGATGCTTGGCGGTTTCCTTGAGTGGCCGGTGGAAAACCGCTTCGATGAGTCGGCGCAAGTCCGGCGTATCGAAGAATGTCCCCTCGTTGCTCTTGCGGTAGCCCTCGAGTGTTCGGTAGAGCCGTCCGCGGATCCCGGAGTGCGTGATCGCGAGTGGTTGGCGCGCCGATTCGATCAGGGTCGTTGCGATGGCGCGTTCAACCAGCGGGTGGTGATCCTGCCGTCTCTCAGCGGAGGTCTCAGCTGGGGTGCATGCGCCGACGCGCAGCGCCTCGAAGGGGGTGAGGATCCGGGTTAGCGCCTTGCCGGACGAATTGGGCTCCGTCCACGCGAGCCCGTCGATACCGCGGGTGGTCCGTGTGTACACGAGCGCTCCTCCTGAGTGGTCATCTATGCGGCGGGTGCGCGTGCTGTAGGTCACATCGGGGAGGCTCACCGCGGCGCGCTGATTGGCCTCGCTCGCCGTTTCCCAAACTGCCAATGCTTGCGAGGCCCAATCGACGTCCTCTTCGGTCTCCTCGGCGTCAAGGCTGGCTGTGCCGTCGAATAGCCCGCGCACCTCGTCTTCTGCGAGGTCGTCCTCGAAGAACTGCTCGTCGGATCCGAAGACCTCCGCGTTCTCGCGAAGGCGGCGGGCGATCCGTTTTCGCAGCGCGATGACCTTCTCCACTCCTTCCTGCGGCAAGAAGGAGTACACATGCACCTCCGGACTCTCTTGACCGACGCGGTCCACGCGTCCTGCGCGCTGGATGATCCGGATGATCGTCCACGGCAGGTCGTAGTTGACGACCACTGCGGCGTCCTGGAGGTTCTGGCCCTCGGAGAGCACATCAGTGGCGACGAGGACTCGGAGTTCCCCGTGGCGCTCGGGTAGGCCGCCGAGCGCCGCGTTGCTGCGAGGACTGAATCTCCGCGCGGCGAGCGTCGGGTCACTCGTATCGCCGGTGACGGAGGCGATAGGGATCTCCGGCAGCCGGTCTTTGAGCGTTTGGGCGACGTAGTCGGCGGTGTCGGCGTAATCGCTGAAGACGAGCACTTTCTCCCCGTTGTGTGCGCCCGCGATAAGCCCCGCGAGCGCATCGGCCTTCGAATCACGTGCTGGATCCCACGGACCGTGTTCGTCGAAAATGGCCTGCAAGATGTCGCTGTCCTGCTGAAGCGCCTCTTCGAGGTCAGGGGTGAAGAAGTCCGCGCCGATCCACGACAGCCCAGACGGCGGCTTTGCTTTCAACGCCTCATAGCGGTTGCAAGCGACTGCCGCCCACTGTTCTCGGGTCCGGCCGACGGCGCTGCCGGTGTCAGCGTCGATTCCGTCGAGCATCGGGTCGTCTGTATCCGTCAGGCTCTCCCATCGACGGTCTTCGACAGTCCCCAATGGAAGCGGCACCCCAGAGCGCAGGCCATGCAGGGCCACTTGATTGCGCAGTAGGTGGCGCTCGACGCTGATGAGGAAGGACTGGCCGCACGACGACAAGCGCTTCATCAACATCGTTCGAATGAAGCCTTGGAGATTGCCGCGCGACTTTTCCAGCCGTTCGATCAGGTCCCGCTCCCCGCCGCTCGTCCCTTCCAACCCGGGAGCGAGGAAGTCGCCGAGCCGGTAGCGAGGCAGGGCCAAGGCGTTCAGGTCGTCGACCGTCTCGGGCGATGCGAGCCGGTCGCCGGGATCGTCGGTGCCGCCGGCGTACCGAAGGGGGGACGGCACTCGGTCTGGGAAGTAGAACGGAGTGCCGTCGGTGAACCGAAGGAACTGGCGTCCTTGATCATCGGTCTCGCCATACCGCTGCTCGATAAAGCGCCGTGTCCGGCGGACCAGAAACAAGGACATCAGCCGCTGCCAGTCTTCGGCGAAGAGACTCGTCTCGAAGGACTTCAGAGACGAGAGCTGCCCATCGGCGCGCTTCGCAACTTCGAGCTCGCCCTCCGCCTCGAGCATGCGCTCCGGACGGATGGCGAGGTCTTGATCTTCGGCCAGCCAGAGACGTAGCTGCCCGGCGGCATCTGTGAAGGCCTTGTTGTATGGGGTCGCCGTCAGGAGTACGACGCTGGGGTCGTTCCGCTCGATGTAGCCTCGAACGGCTTGCCACTGCTGCGTCTCTGGGTTGCGGAGGTTGTGCGACTCGTCGATCACGACGAGGCGATAACGGGCGAGGTCAGGCAGGTCACGATGCGCCATTGAGAGGGAGAGGGCGCGGCCGTAGAGCCTGTACTGGCGAATGTGATCTTCCCACATCTTCACAAGGTTCTTGGGACAGATGACGAGGGTTTCGGTGCCGTGCTGCTCCTGCATGACCCGGGCGATGGCCGTGGCAGTGAGCGTCTTGCCGAGGCCGACGACGTCGCCCACCATCACCCCTCCGCGTCGCTCGACGATCCGAGCGGCGACGCGAACGGCATCGGCCTGATGAGCTAGCAGCGTGTCTCGCAGTGACGCAGGTATGTCGTAGTCGCGAAGGCCCTCGCGTGCATCGCTCGACAGCTCGTAGGCGAGCTTGAGGTAAACGAGGTACGGTCGCGGCTGGTCTTCGCTGACCCAAGACTCATCGAGGATGGCGACGAGGTCATCCGTTACGTCGATGGCCAGGTCGTCATTCCACCGCTCTCCGAACCAGGTGAGCAGCTTCTCTGTGGCGTCGTGATCGGGAACGTCGACGTTGAGCTCCCCTTGACCGACGAGACCACTGAAGGTCAGGTTGCTCGAACCCAAGAACCCCAAGTGGGGAATGAGCTGCCCCGTCTTCAGGTGTCCAAGGTACAGCTTCGCGTGGAGCGGGTAGCGGGCGAAGAACTTGATGCAGACGTGACCGCCGGTGAGCTGGTCGCGGAAGTGCCGTAGGGCCTTCTCCTGCGCGTCGGACGGGGCCCCGACGAGCAGCTGTTCGCGGAAGTCTGCAAGCACCTCGGCGCGAAGCCTTGCCGCTTCCTTGTTCGTGATCCTCTGGTCTTCATCGTCGCGCTTGATGCGGTATATCTCGTGGACGAGCTGGTTAGGCCTCATAGCCATGCCGACGAGAACACGAACCGTCGGCCGGCCAGCCTTTCCTTCGAGGGCCTCGACCGAGTCGGCGATCTGCGCCCAGCCGCGGAGATTCAGATAGCCGACGCACGCGTCGAGCGCTACAGCTTGGTCGAGGGTCTCGCGTAGCGCGGGAGCGAGCGACTCTGTCTTGTTGTCGAAGATGCGCGGCAAGAGCCCTTAACCCTAGATGTAGACCGCGCGGAAGTAACCCAGGTCCGCGGCACCGACCATGGCTGGCGCGCCCGTCTCGTGTCTAATGACCGTGTAACGGCTTCGCACCATCTCTGAGACAAGGGTGCCGTCGGGGGGCGTGGCAGCCGGGGGGAGAGCTATGTCTTACAAGTCCAGTGCGAACTACGACCATAGCCCTCACTTACTCGGAACGACTCGCGCTTTGCCGCGTCCCGGTCACCTTGGACGGACGGCCGGCAGCAATATGCGGAGCACGCCTGGCGCACGCAAGAGTCGCGGCGCTTCCGGACGGCAAGGCCTGCGAGTGGCCTTGGCAGTCCGTGCGCGAAATTGTGGCTCGAGGCGGCACGTTTCGGTCCTCGTCGACGCGCGGGGTGGCCAGCTCCGTTTGAGGGACGCTTGGTTCACGGCTCTCGCTGGCGCACGACGCTAACGAGGCGCCAGCCGAGCACACGACCAATGTCCGCTCGGCCGCCGCGCCGACCTACCGCGCCCGCCGCCTCAGCGCGCGCCGCGCCGGCGGCCGGCTGTGACCCTCCTGAGCCAGCGCCGCGTTCACGGCCACGAAGCCGATCTCGGCGGCGGCGGTCAGCGCCCCGAGCCGGTTCAGCCGGCGCTTGAGTCGTGCCCCCTCGCGCGTCGTCTCGTAGGCGGGCGTGTCGCCGTCCTCGAGCGGCACGGCGCCGCCGGGTGCCGTTCGCGAGAAGCGGATGCCGGTCGCCGCCGTGGCGATGCCGCTCACCGCGACGGCCACGAGCAGCCCGTCCTTTAGGCGCGCCAGAGTCTCCTCGCGGGTCGAGAGCAGCACCGGCCGGCTCTCGGTCGCCCGCGCCGACAGCCAGCCCGCGCTCACGGCGGCGAGCGAGAGCGCGTTGATCGTGCCGTAGCGCCGCCAGGCGGCGTTCACGACCTTGCCGCGCTCGGCCTTGTCGCGGATCCCTCCGACGGCGG
>JBBJLW010000037.1:0-25054 GCA_037720595.1 Gaiellaceae bacterium
GGGGGGGGGCCCCCCCCACAACCCTAGGGCCTAGGCAAGCGAGCTGCGACTGAGGAAGGTATTGCCGATGGCCTCGGCCTGGTAGCCCTTGACCTTCGTCGACCCGGCGGCCAGGTAGTTGTAGAAGTACGGGAGGATCACCGGCGTGTCGCGGAGCAGGATCAGCTGCATCTGCTTCTCGTACTTCCGCTGATCCGAGAGTGCGATCGCTCCGGCGAAGGCCTTCGCCGCAGCGTCGAACTTCTTGTTCGAGTAATGCGCGGCGTTCCAGACGCCCTTCGACTTGAACGCCGAGGTGATGAGCACGTCCGGCACCGACCGGTGTCCCCAGTTGGTGAGGGTCATCGGTTCGTTCAGCCACGGCGTCGTCCCGAAGCCGAGGGGCGGGCCGGTCTGCGAGCCGGCGTAATACGCCGTCGCGTTGAGGACGACGATCCGCATGTCGATCCCGATCGCCTTGACCGAGCGCTGGAGGATCTGCGCCAGCTGCGGGAGCTCGCCGGTCTTCACCACCGTGATCGTGATCTTGAAGCCACGCGAGAGGCCGGCCTGGGCCATCAGCCGCTTGGCCTCCGCGAGGTTCTTCTTCCGTTGCGGCACGCTCTTGTTGGTCGCCCGTTGCACAGGCGCGAAGGGCGAGTCGTTGCCGAGGTCGGAGAGGTTGTTGAAGAGCGTCTTGATGATCGCAGGGCGGTCGAGCGTGAGCGCCATCGCCCGGCGAACGCGCGCATCCTTGAGCTCGTTCTTTGCGTCGACCCGCATACAGATCTGGCGGTGCGACGCGCCCCGTGCGGGGAAGATCTGCACCCTCGGGTTGTTGAGGAGCGCGCGGCCGGTGACGACATTGATCTGATTGATCAGGTCGATCTGATTGCCGAGCAGCGCCGAGACGATCGCAGAGTCTTCCGAGTAGTACGTGGCGTCGACGCCGTCGAGCGCCGCTCTGCCGCCCCACCAGCCGGGGTTGCGCTCGTACTTCGCGCCGACGCCCGGGGTGTACGAGACGAGCCGGAACGCACCGGTCGTCTGCGGCGTCTTCTCGAAGCTGCCGAGCTTGTAGTTCTTCGGCAGCACGATCGCCTGGTAGGTCGTCGAGCTCGTCAGGTACGGGAAGCTCGCGTTCGGCGCGTCGAGGCGGAACTGGACGGTGAGGTTGTTGATCTTCCTGACGCCGCTGGGCGAGAGGACGCCCTTGAACGCCGACAGCGCCTGCGAGCCCGACTTCGGGTCGGTGAGACGCTTGAAGGTTGCGACGACGTCGTCGGCGGTGAAGGGCTGCCCGTTCTGGAACTTGACCCCGGGCCGGAGCTTGTACGTCCACACCGTCGCCCTCGCGTTCGGTTTCCAGCTGAGCGCCAGCTCGGGCAGCAGCGCCAGGCTCCGCGTCGCGTGAACGAGGAACTCGCCCGTGACAGAGCCGGTCACCTGCTGGCCGGTGTTGACGTAGAGGTGCGGGTCGAGTTTGCCCTCAGGCGGTGGGGTGCAGCCGAGCCGGAGCCGGCCGCCGACTTGCGCGATAGAAGCCGGGGCTGCGAATGCGGGCGACGAGCCGTACGCCCCCAGCGCCGCCCCGATCACGCTCATCGAGAGCCCCAGGACAGTCGCGCGCCGGATGAAGTCCTCGCGGTCCATGGCGCCGTCTGCGAGCTCATCGACCAGATCGTTCTCCAGCGGCCCGGCCTCGTTGAGGCGATAGTCGTCGAGCCTGCTCATATCCTCGCGGTTCATGAAACCCCTCCTCTTATCACCGTAGAAATTCTGCACTCGCACCTGCTTACGACGAGTTTCCGTGGACGGAAGTTGTGGATCCCCTCTGTTATCTCAAGGTTTTCCCGGTCGCGTCAAGCGGAGGCGGCTCCTTCTGTCGGGGCGAAATAGACGGTTTTCCATTCCGTAAAAGAGTCGAGAGCGGCGGCCCCTGTGTCCCTCGAGCCATTGCCGCTCGCCTTGGTCCCGCCGAAAGGCAGCTGTGTCTCGGCCTCGACCGTGGCCGCGTTCACGAACACCATCCCCGCCTCGAGGGCGCGGCCGAACGTGAGCGCGCGCCCGAGGTCGCGCGTGAAGACGGATGCGGCCAGCCCGTACTCGGTCGCGTTGGCGAGGCGAAGCGCTTCGCGCTCGTCGCGGGCGCTGACGACGGCTGTGACCGGACCGAAGAGCTCGCGCTCGAGCAGCGCGTGCGAAGGCTCGAGTCCCGTGATCACGGTCGGTCGGTAGTAGCCGCCGCCAGGCGGTAGCTCAGGCGGCACGCGACCGCCCGCGACGATGCGGCCGCCGTCCGCGAGGGCCTCCGTGACCGCGCCGGCCACGCGATCGCGGCTCTCGCCGCTTACGAGTGGACCGAGGTCGGAGGCGGGATCGTCGCCGGGGCCGACGGTCAACGCATCGGCTCGCGCTGCGATGAGGGCGACGAGCTCGTCGTAGACCGGTGCCTCGGCGACGACCCGGCTCACCGCCGTACAGCGTTGACCGCTCGTGGCGAACGCCGCAAACGAGATCTTCTCGGCCGCCTGCTCCAGATCGGCGTCGGCGAGGACGACGGCGACGTTCTTGCCGCCAAGCTCGAGCGCGGCGCGTCCGCCGCGCCCAGCCACGAGCCCGGCGAGCCTTCGCCCGACCTCGGTCGAGCCCGTGAATGTGACCACGCGAACGTCGGGGTGCCGAACAAGCGCCTCGCCGGTTTCGCGACCAGGGCCGACGACGACGTTGAGAACGCCTGCGGGCGCACCGGCGGCGCAGAGCGCCTCCGCGAGCGCCACGCCGGTTCCCATCGTCTGCAGAGCGGGCTTGAAGACGATCGCGTTGCCGGCCACGAGCGCGGTCGCGATCTTCCAGACGGGAATGCAGAGCGGGAAGTTCCAGGGCGTGATCACCCCCACGACCCCGACTGGGCTTCGCTCGGCTACGGCCAGGCGACGCGGGTCGGTGACCGGTCTCGTCTCGCCGGCGAGCCGCGCGCCTTCGCCCGCCATGAAGCGGAGGAAGAAGATCGCCTCGTCGACCTCGCCGCGACTCTCGGCCAGCACCTTCCCCATCTCGAAGGTGATCTGGCGGGCGAGCTCCTCGCGGCGACGCTCGAGCTCGTCGGCCGCACGGAAGAGGATCTCGCCCCTCGTTCTCGCGGGCGTCTGCGCCCATCCGCTCTGAGCCCCGCGCGCTGCCCCGACCGCCCGCTCGACGTCGTCGGGTGTCGCCGTGTGCAGTAGAACACGCTCCTCGCCGGACGCTGGATCCGGCACCGAGAGCGCCGGTCCGCTCCCAATCGCCCACTCTCCCGCGATGAGCGACTGAACCGTGACAGGGGACGCCGTGTCTAGCACGTTACCTCTGGTATAAAAACACTCTCGATCAGGGAAAGTCAACCTTTCCCGTCCGGAGTGCGGCCGCAGCTCGGCCCAAAGCGACCGAACCCTTGACAGGGGCGGTCGAATCCAGCATCTTACCGCTGGTGTGAACACACTTGCGATCAGCGAAAGTCGACCCATCCAATCACTCGGCCGCGTCCTCGACGTGCTCGGCCTCTTCGACGGCGAGCGCTCGGAGCTGTCGCTGTCCGAGATCGCCGAGCTCTTGGAGTGGCCGGTGCCGACGGCGCACCGCGCCATCGGGACGCTTGCCGAGCGCGGTTTCCTGGCGCGGAATCCGCACACGAAGCGCTTTCGTCTCGGCGCCGAGGTCGTCCGGCTCGCCGCATCGCTGATCGCCGGCTTTCAGCTTCCCGAGCTCGCACGGCCCCATCTGCAAGCGCTCACCGAGGAGACCGGCGAGACCGCAAGCCTCGCCATCATCGACGGGGCGGAGGTGCTCTTCCTGGCCTCCTCCGTGGGAACATTCCGCTTGCGGGTGGAGGCGAGTCCAGGCCTGTGCATACCGGCGCACTGCTCCGCGCTTGGAAAGTGCTTGCTCGCCCAGCTCGATCCGGAGGAGGCGAGACGCCGGCTCGGGCGCGAGCCGTACCCGCCGGGCACGGAAGCGAGCGCGCGCACGTGGGCGGAGCTCGCCCCCAGGCTCGCCACCGCACGAGCCGAGGGATACGCACTTTCCGTCGGCGAATACGAGGTGGGCATGCTCTCGTGTGCCGTACCGGTTCCAGCACGCGACGGGCTCGTCGCCGCGATGAATGTGGCCAGCACGACCGCACGCGTTACGCCCGAAGCGCTCGTCGAGGTCGTCGTGCCGAAGCTGAAGGCCGCAGCTGCCGCGATCGGCCGTGCGCAGGGTGGTCCGTGAGGCTCGGACTCTCGGACGAGCAGCGAGCGCTCCAGGCAGAAGCCGATCGCTTCTGCGCGTCCGCGGCTCCGCTGCTCGACGCTGATCCCGAGCATGCTGTCCAGGGGATGCCCTCCGACGGCGACTCTGCCCCCATCTTCCGGGCGCTCGGAGAGACAGGGCTGATCGGCGTGAACTGGCCGAAGGCGCTCGGCGGCCGGGCCCACACGCTGCTCGCGACCGTCGCCCTCGAGGAGCGCCTCGGGTACGGCTGGCTTCCGCTCTCGGCCTACCTGGTGTCGGTCAAGACGGTGGGGAATGCGGTGGTCCACTTCGGCTCCGACGACCTCCGCGCCAGGCTCATTCCGGAGATCGCGGCCGGCCGGCTGATCTTCTGCCAGGGCTTTTCCGAGCCGGGGGCGGGCTCCGATCTTGCGGCGCTGACGACGCGCGCCGAGCGGCGCAACGGCCACTTCGTCGTCAACGGACACAAGATCTGGACCTCGAACGCCCACATCTCCGATTGGATCTACCTCGCGGTCCGAACCTCCCCCGCCACGGAGAAGAGGCACCACGGCATCAGCGTCCTCGTTGCGCCGATGGAGAGCCCGGGCATTACCGTGCGCACATTTCAGACACTCGGTGGAGGCTTCCTGAGCGAGGTGTTTCTCGAGAATGTCGAGATCCCGGCCGAGTACGTCGTTGGTGAGGTCGACAACGGCTGGCAGGTCCTGATGGGGACGCTCAGTTTCGAGCGCATCACGTCGGAGAAGATCGGAATCCTTGCGTGGCTGCTCGACGGGCTCGAGGCGGAGACCGGGAAGCGCCTCGACGCCCTGCGGGGTGAGGCCGCCGCTGCCCGCCTTCACGGCTACCGGGCGGCCTGGCTCCTCGACCAGGGACGCGACGCAAGCGGGGCCTCTTCGATGGCGAAGCTCTCGATTGCCTTGCTCGCGAAAGGGGTCGCGCGGACAGCCGTCGATCACCTCGGACCGCTCGGGCTCCTCGAGGCGAGCGCCGATGCTCCCCTCGCCGGGCGCGCCGCGGCGCTCCTGCGGGCAGGAGTCGGCTCGACGCTGGCCGGCGGCAGCACGGAAATCCAGCGGACGGTGATCGCACGCCGCGAGTTGGGCGCGTGATGGCCTCGCTCCCGCTCGACGGCGTCGTCGTTGCCGATTACTCGCAGTACGTCGCCGGCCCGTTCTGCACGCTGCTACTCGCCGACCTCGGCGCCGACGTGATCAAGGTCGAGCCGCCGCACGGCGACCAGTGGCGCAGGCAGGAACCGTGCGGCGACGACTTGAGCAAGCCGTTCGTCGCGCTGAACCGTAACAAACGGTCGGTCGTGCTCGATCTCAAGTCGGACGAAGGTCGTCGGGACTCGGCGGCACTGATCGCTCAGGCAGAGGTGGTTGTCCACAACTGCCCGTCGCAGCGAGCTCGCGCCTTCGGACTCGATGCGCGCTCCGTGCTCGCCGCGAACCCGAGCGCCGTCGTCGTGAAGATCTCCGCCTTCGGGAGCGACGGCCCGGAGGGTGACCGTGCCGGGTACGACCTGAGCGCGCAGGCCGCCTCCGGTCTACTCATGGCTGACGCACGGGTGGGCGACGACGTTCCGATCCGGGGGGGCGGGATCGCGATGACCGACTTCAGCGCCGGGATGCTCTCGGCGGTAGCTGCGCTCGCCGGCGTCGTACGAGCCCGCGCGACCGGGCAGGGCGGTGAGATCGAGCTTTCGCTCCTCGGCGCCGGACTTGCTCTACAGGTGCAGCGCTTCGTCTCCGTCGACTCGGGCGACAACGAGGGAAGGAAGCGGTCTGACGGCATCGCCACCCAATCTGACCTGGATGCTGTGGCAGACGAAACAGCTCTCAAACTCCGCCAGAATCCGTACTACCGCGCCTACGGGACGGCGGACGGCTTCATCACCATCGCCTGCCTCAATCTCGTTCAGCGGGCGGGCCTCCTGGCCGAGTTCGGTCTCGAGGACGCCGCCGTCGCCAATCCCGACGAGCCGGCGGAGACGAGCGATGAAGCGCGCCGGCGCGAGCGACTCGGCGAGGCGGTCGCGGCTGGACTCGCCGAACGACCGGGCCGCGAGTGGGTCGAGCGCCTTCGCGCGCGCGGGGTTCCGTGCGAGAAGGTGCGCACACTCGACAGCCTGTTCGACGACGCACAGGTGGAGGCGAACGGGCTCGTGCAACGCATCTGGCAGCCGGGCATGGAAGCGATCAGCCTCCTCGGCAACCTGTTCAAGCTCGACGGCGAAACGCACCAGGCGCCGCAGCCGGCGCCGGCCCGCGGAGAGCACACCCGTGAGATCCTGAGCATGCTCCTTCGCCCGCCCTCGAGCCGGACTTGACGGCATGAACTTCGCCGTCGGCGCAGACGAGGCCGCATTCGCCGAGACAGTACGGGCCGCGCTCGCCAGCTATCAGCCGGTGGGTTGGTCGCCGGGTGCTGCTCTCGACGATCGTGACGCGTCGCTATCGACAGGGCTGAACGCGCTCGGCATCGCCGAGGCGGCGGAGGCGGGTCATGGCTTCGTCGCCGCCGCCGGGCTCGAGCTGGGGCGTGCGTGTGCTCCTCTTGCGCTCTTCGACGAGCTGGCGGTGGGCGAGAAGGCGCTCGCGGCGTCCGGCCTCGCTCGCTACGCCGACGGTCGGTCCGCGGCGCTCGATGTACGGAAGGACGGTGCCTTTCTCGTACCACTCGAGGGCGCGCAGATGGAGCCGGCGCTCGACAGTCAAGGTTTCGTTCGTCTGCGGGACGCCGGCGAGAGAGCTCCTTTCCCCGAGCTCGGGACCTGGGCCGCTTTCCACACGGCCTACCTTGGCGGGCTAGCCGCCGCCGCGCTCGCGCTCGCGGTCGACCACGCCCGCGCCCGGATCCAGTTCGGCAAGCCGCTCCTGGCGCTCGCCCCTGTCCAGCAGCTGCTCGCCGACGCCGCCGCCGTTGCTCGCGGGCTCGAGCTCCTGGCATGGGAGGACGCGGGCGATCCTTGGCCCGCGCTGGTTCACGCCGGCGGGGCTGCATGCCGCGTCTGCGAGGTCTCGCATCAGGTGCACGGAGCGATCGGATTCGCGCTCGAGGCCTCCCTTCATTCGTTCTTTCGGCGGGCACACGCGACCCGGATCTTCACAGGAGCCGTTGCACGAGCCGCGCGCGAAGTACCGGCAGCAGCGTGAGCCCGAGTCCGCGGCGGATCCTCGTGACGGGCGGAGGGAGCGGAATCGGTTTCGCAATCGCCCGTCGCCTCGCGCGCGCCGGCGACCACGTCGTGCTCGCGTCGAGAGACCCGGGCCGTGTCGATGCGGCGCGCCGCATCCTCGTGGATGAAGGCTGCTCGTGCTCGGCACATGCTTGCGACGTGCGCGATCCCGACGCGGTTGCGCATCTGTTCGACGCCGCCGGCGACCTCGACGTTCTCGTCAACAACGCCGCTGGCAACTTCGTCTGCCCGTCGATCGACCTCTCGCCCAACGGCTTCCGCGCGGTTGTCGAAAGCTCTCTGCACGGCTCGTTCTTCTGTTCGCAGGCTCTGGCGCGGCAGACGATCGCGCGCGGCAGCAGCGGCGTCATTCTGAACCTCGTCGCCACCTATGCCTGGACCGGGGCACCGGGCGTCGCACATTCGGCGGCGGCGAAGGCAGGGCTCGTGGCGCTCACCAAGACGCTCGCCCGCGAGTGGGCGCCGCACGGGATCCGCGTGAATGCGCTCGCGCCGGGTTTCGTTGCAACGGACTCCGCTCGCGCCAACATCCTCACCGACCCCGAGGCCGAGGAGCGGATGCGCTCGCTGATCGCCCTCGGACGCTTCGCCGACGAGGACGAGATCGCGGCCGCCGCGGCATGGCTTGTCTCGGATGAGGCGTCGTACTGCACGGGAGCCGTTCTCACCGTCGACGGCGGCCGGTCCCTCGGCGTCGCCATGCACGGCGTCGCGGACGGAGAAAATCACAAAGACTCGAGCCGGCATGCAGCAGGCAACTAAGGCGCGAAGCGGTGGTCACCTCGTCGTCGAGAGCCTGGAGGCGCTCGGGGCCGAGGTCGTCTTCGGCATGCCTGGGACACACTCGCTGCCAATCTGGGAAGGGTTGCGCACAAGCCCGATCCGGACATTCGTTCTCCGCACCGAGCTCGACGCCGGGTTCGCCGCGGACGGCTACGCCCGCGCCAGCGGCCGGCCGGCGCCGCTCGTCCTCACGACCGGCCCCGCCGCCTTGATGGCGCTCGCAGCCTTGATGGAAGCGGCAAGCGTGCACGTGCCCGTCGTCGCGATCGCCAGTCAGATCCCGCGCGAGCTGATCGGCCGCGGGCGCGGCTACCTGCACGAGCTCCGAGACCAGCTCGCGTCCTTCGCACCCGTGGTCAAGTGGGCAGCGCGCGCCGAGACCGCTGAGGCTATCCCGGCGCTCCTGTCAGAGGCCTGGCGCCGCGCCCAGACGCCGCCTAGCGGTCCGGTGTTTCTCGAGATCCCGGTCGACGTCCTAAGAGGGCCTGCCGGCATCGGACCGATTCACGAGCTCGACGCCGAGCCGCCTGCGCCGCTCTCCGCGGCGGTGGATGCTGTTTCGGAGGCGGCGCGACTCCTCTCGCAGGCGACGCATCCGGTGATCTGGGCTGGTGGAGGCGTGCTCCGCTCGGGAGCCTGGCGGGAGCTCGCGGCCGTGGCCGAGCTGCTCCAGGCGCCTGTGGCGACGACGTACATGGGCAAGGGGGCGTTTCCCGAGGATCATCCGCTCGCGGTCGGCTCCGCCTGCTTCTGCCCCGCCTTTCTGGAGCTTCTCACCGAGGCCGACGTCGTGCTCTGCGCCGGCACTGAGCTCGGCGCCGAGACGACCGCTCAACACACACTTCGCTTCTCCGGTCGCCTGATTCAGATCGACGCCGACGCGGGACGGATCGGGGCGACCTATCCGGCGCTCGGCTTGGTCGGCGATGCAAAGGCGACACTTGCGGCATTATCGGAGGAGGTCCGGAGCCCGCCCGCGGCCAACAGCGGTACGACTGTGGCAAACGAGCTCCGCGAGCGGATCGCACACGGCCTCGAAGCGCAAAAGCGACCGCTCGAGCGCGGTCTCCTGAAGACGATCCGTTCGACGCTGCCGCGCGACGCCGTCCACACCTGGGATATGACGATCCTCGCCTACTGGGCGGCGGAGTTCTTTCCCGCACTCGAACCACGGCGCTTCCTCTACCCCCTCGGCTCGGGGACGCTCGGTTACGCCTGGCCGGCAGCGCTAGGAGCGGCGGTCGCTCTTCCGGATCAGCCGACGCTCGCCGTCGTTGGCGACGGTGGCTTCTCCTACGGTCTCGCGGAGCTCGCGACCGCTCGCCAGCACGCCCTGCCCGTCGCCCTGCTCGTCGTCGATGACGGCGGCTACGGCGTCCTGCGTGGACACCAGCGCAAGGCGTACGGCCAAACCTACGCCGTCGATCTCGTCCAGCCCGACTTTGCGGCCCTCTCTGGTGCCTTCGGCGTCCCCACGAGGACGTCTACCCCAGAGGATCTTGCTGCAGATCTGGAGTGGGCGCTCGAGCTCGACGGCCCGGCGGTCGTCGTCCTGCCCGCCCTCCTCGAGACATTCACGCCGATCTCGTGAACAGTCTTCCCCACGTGAAGGCGCTTCCCCGCCGCCGGCGGTTAACGACGGATCAAGACGTAATGGGCACCGCGTCGCTCACCCCGTCTTTCGAGTTGACCCTCACGGACAAGGGCATCAAGGAGTCGGAGAGCCTCGGTGCGATCCAAGCCGGTTGCTTCGCGTACGGCAGCATTTGTGAGCGGCGCCTCCCTAGCCAGTGACAGGACTAGCCTCCTAAGGGCTTGCGGTGTCATGCGAAAGGCGATCGGTGCCCCAACCTTCTCTGCGAGGACGTAGCGAGACCCGCCGCGCTCTCCGAGTTGCTCGAGAAATCCCGCGTCGCAAAGCCTACGTAGGGCAGCCCGGGCATCGCGGCTGTCGACCCCAAGCAACTCTCTGACGTCCTCGTTGGTCAGTTCCTCGCCGCGCGCGGCATGGACGAGAAGCAGTCGGTCGCGCGGTCCGATGACGCCTCGATTCTCGACCTCGTGAATCCATGCCCGCTCTTGGGGGGTGATTGCCCCACGTACCGGGAGTACGACTTCGACGGAATGCCCTCGGTCATGAAACATCGGGGGATCGAGGAGAGCCTCAGCCATCGAGTCGATCATGACGTCCACCCCACGGCCACTGTCCTCAGCGAGTCGAAATCGACGGAGGACGCTGATTACCTTGATGTTCCGGGCGAATTGTGTCTCACGGATGTTCTCTTCGGTGACGGGCTCGGGCAGACCTCCTGGAGATTGGATCGTGACTCGATCCGGCCGAAGCTCGATCCTGATGGCCCGCCCGTGCTCTTCGTAACTGCGGTGCGCCACCGCATTCGCCACAGCTTCGCGGACTACGACCTCCGGCAGTCTCGGGAGCTCGAGGCGACGGATCCCGCTCACGACGAGATCTGTCCCAAGCTCATCCATGACGGTCGAGGTGGCTACCGCAACTTGGTGCTGAACCGGCCCGACGATCTCAACGCGCTTGTTGTAGTCGACCCCGTCATCTGCGAAGCGCAGGATTTCGACAAAGCTCTTGCCAAGAACCTCAGATGGGTCGTCCACGAGCGTTAGAACCCCCGCCACGGTTAGTTCGGAAGTCCCATCGTCGCCAGTGACCAACCCTTCGTTCCGCAGCCGCTCAACGGACGGGCGATTTCTCCAGCCGTAGGCGTGGCGAACCTGCTCGAGAGCCTCGTCGTTCGCGCGCGCAAGGCTCACACCGGCACCGGTCGTATCGAACCGTCTTAGTTGACGGTCGGTCAGGAATTGCAGTAGTTCGCCGCCGACCAGCGGTACCGAGTGCGCTCCGCGCCGCGCCATCACTTGCCCATCTGAGGTCTGAGCGAAGCCTTCGGCGCGGCGCGCTACCGCCAAGACCGTCACAGATCTCCCGCCCACTTCGACCTCGTGTAGCCAGTACCGGCCGGGATCGTGAACCTGGAGTATTGCCTGCGTAATGTCGGTCTCGACCGAAGCCGTCAAGCTCTTGCCGAGAACCTCGCCTTCATCGCTCACACCAAAGAGGACGACGCCGCCTGCTGAGTTTGAGAACGCCGTCACCGTTCGCTGAATGGCCCTGCCACCCACCCCGGCCTTGAACTCGACGTATTCGCCTTCCCTCGGGAACATGGCCGAGAACTCAGCGGTCTCCAACGTGAGCGGTAGAGCCGCTCGCGACTGAGGATGGAAGGCCGGGTATCGACGAGGGCTATATGCCATACATGGAACACCAGATCAGCGCAAGATCAAGAGCCGCATAAACTTAGCATGTATGACACGCTTGCGCATCCGCGAACAGCTCTGGACATAAATGACATAAGAGGTAGGGCGGCCAACTTTGCAACTAGGCCTGGCGCGAGCGCCGCTGAGCTTCTCCTCGCTCGACCATCCCTCCACCGCTGTAGTCGATCGACTCGCGGAAGAGGACCTTCAGACGCGTGCGACGTCGTACGCCTCGAGGGCGGCCGTGAGCGCGACATCGCGCTCGATCTCCACGCCCGCGGCGGCGAGCCCGTCCTCGACGGCGGCGAGCGCGGTCGTGATGTCGTCGATGTCCAACCAGCCGATGTGGCCGATCCGGAAGACCTTGCCGTTCCACTCGCCCTGGCCGCCGATCAGCTGAACGCCGAGCCGCTCGCACAGGTCGAGCAGGAACACGGAGACGTCGAGCTCGTCCGGTGCGCGCACGGTCGTGACGACGGCCGAGCGGTCCTCGTCGGGCGAGGCCAGCTCGAGCCCCATCGCCTTGATCCCGGCGCGGGTGGCCCGGCCGAGGCGGACGTGGCGCTCGAAGGCGGCGTCGAGGCCCTCCCGGAGTAGCAGGCCGAGCGCGACGTCGAGCGCGAGCACGAGCGGCACCGCGAGCGTAAAGGGCGCGTCGAGCTTGGCCTGGGCCTGGCGAGTGCGCTCCCAATCGAAGTAGAAGCGCGGAGTCGTCGTCTCGCGCGCCTTCGCGAGCGCCGCAGGCGACACGGACGCAAAGCCCAGCCCGGGCGGGGTCATCAGCGCCTTCTGCGAGCCGCAGACGACGACATCGAGGCCCCACGCGTCGGTCTCGCACGGGACGGCGCCGATGCTCGAGATCGCATCGACGACAACGAGCGCACCGGCGTCCTTGCCGGCGGCGGCGAGCGCCTGGACGTCGGAGACGACCCCGGTCGAGGTCTCGGAGTGAACGACGTAGACGACCGCGGCGCCCGCAGCGCGGTCCCGCACGTCGACGGGGTCGGGTGTCTCGCCCCAGGCGTAGCGGAGGTGGTCGACGTCGGCGCCGTAGCGGGTGGCCATCTCCACCCAGCGCTCGCCGAAACTGCCGCTCGTGACGACGAGAGCCCGCTCGCCGGGCTCGGTGAGGTTCGCGACTGCCGACTCGAACGCGCCCGTCCCGGAGGAGCTGAAGAGCAGCACGTCGTGCTCGGTACGGAAGACCTCCTTCAGCCGCCCGAGCACCCGCTCGTACGGGTGCTTGAAGGCCGGGCCGCGGGGGTGGATCGCCGGGCGCGCCAGCACCTCGAGCACCTCGGGCGGCACCGGCGTCGGCCCCGGCGTCACGAGATAGTGCTTCTCCGGCATCCTGGCTCTGAGCCTAGATGATTGATACGACGTCGACGCTAGGGTGAGCCGCGCATGACGCTGGCCCGCCGGGCGCTCACCGTATCCGCGCTCGGCGCGGGCATCTCGTACGGCAATCTCGCCGTCGCGCTGCCGCTCGTCGCCCTCGCCGAAGGGCGCACGGCATTCGTCGCCGGTGTGCTGCTGGGGCTCAACACGATCGCGTTTTCACTCGGCGCCCTGCTTGCGCTGCCGCTACGGCGGGCCGAGACCGGGATCGCGCTCGGCCTCGCCACGATCGCCGGAGGCGACGTCGTCCTCGTCGTCTCGTCCGCGAACGGGTGGCTCGCTGCCGGCGCGCTCGCCCACGGGACCGGCATGGGTCTCTTCTGGGTCGGCGTGCAGGCGGCGCTCGGACGGCGCTCGGGCAGCACAGGCTCGGAGCGGTCGTTCGTCGGCCAGTACGCCGTCTACACGTTTGCGAGCGCCACGGGGGGAGCACTCACGGGTGGCGCTATCGCCGTCCTGCGCGCGCTCGGTGTCGGGAACGCGACGAGCATCCGACTCACGTTCGCCGGCGGTGCCGCGGCGGCGCTCGTAGGGATTCCGCCCGTGACGGCGTGGCTTCGCACTGTCGGCGCCCAGGCCGTCGCGCGGTCACGTCCCGCGCCGCTACAGGGTCTCGCGCTACAGCTCCCGGATCTGCTGCTCGTGTCGGCGATGGGCATGCTGCTCAACCTCGCCCCGGTAGTGCTCGATCAGGACTTCGGTTTTGCGCCGCTCTCGATCGGTCTCGTCGCCGGGCTCGTCGCGGCCGCGAAGATCGCCGGCAGCTTCACGGCCGGCAGGGTCGCGCTGACGACGGGCAGCAGGAACGCAGTCGGGGCGATGCTCGCGGCCAGCGCGCTCGCGGCGGCGGTGCTCGCCGGGACGCAGCAGGCATGGCTCTACGTGCTCCTGACGGTGGCGGCGACGTTCTTCGGGATCGGCGTGTGGCCGATCGTCGTCGACGGCGCCTTGGCGCGCGTGTCGCCGCACCAGCGCTCAGGCCTTACGATCGCCTGGAACGCGCGCGAGTACGCAGCGATCGCGGTGACGACGGTCTTGGGCGGCTACCTGCTCGACGCGTCCGCTCGACCGACGCTCCTGCTCGCCCTCGCCGCCGCCCTGCTCGCCGCCGCCGCCCTCTCAGCTCTCATGGTCCTGCGCCGTCCCATCTACGCTGCACGGACGATATGAGAGCAGTCGTCTTCACAGGCCCGGGTGGCAACGAGGTGGTGCGCCTCGAGGAGCGACCAGACCCCGTCGTCTCCGGCGACGACGTGCTGCTCGCAGTGCGGTACGCCGCCCTCAACGGCGCCGACCTCGCGCAACGGGCCGGCCGCTACCCGGCTCCTCCCGGCTCGCAGCCGGACGTGCCCGGCATCGAGACCGCCGGAACCGTGATCGCCTGCGGCCCGACGGCCCGGCGCTTCGAGGTGGGCGACCGCGTGTTCGGGATCGTCGGCGGCGGTGGGCTCGCCGACCGGGTCGTGGTGCACGAGCGGCACGTCGCGCCCGTCCCGAGCAACCTCGACGAGCTCGCGGCGGCGGCCGTGCCCGAGGTTTTCGTCACCGCCCACGACGCGGCCGTCACGCTGGCGGTGCTGAAAATGGGAGAGCTGCTCGTCGTCAGCGGCGCGAACGGGGGTGTCGGCACGGCGGCCGTGCAGATCGGGGCGGCAGCGGGCGCCCGCGTGCTCGCCACCGTCCGCTCGGCCGAGCGCCGTGCACAGGTGGCGGAGCTGGGCGCGGAGGCGATCGCTCCGGAAGACCTCGTCGAGCGCGCGCAGGAGCTCGGAGGCGCCGACGTCGTCGTGGAGCTCGTCGGAGCGCCGAACCTCGAGCGCGACTTCGCCGCGCTTGCGGTCAAGGGCCGGATCGTGATCGTCGGCACCGGAGCGGGCAGCGAGGCACCGCTCGACCTCCGTAAGCTGATGGGGAAGCGCGTGCGTCTCATGGGCACCGTCCTACGCGCCCGCCCGCTCGAGGAGAAGGCCGATGCGGTACAGGCCTTCGCCCGCCAGGTAGTCCCGCACCTCGCCACCGGGAGGATCCGCCCGCTCGTCGATCGGGTGTTCCCGGCCGCCGAGGCCGCCGCCGCGTTCGACCGCATGCAGGGGCCCGGCAAGCTCGGCAAGGTGCTGCTCGACTTCGAGGCCTGACATGGCCCGTGTCGCCTTTATCGCGCACTGCCTGTTGAACCAGAATGCGAAGGTGATCGGCGGCGCGAAACGTCCCGGCATGTGGGAGCCGGTGATCGACCTGCTCACGCAGCGTGGATTTGCGATCCGGCAGATGCCCTGCCCAGAGCTTGCCTTCGGAGGGGCGAGACGGTTCTGGTGGGTGCGCGAGCAGGCGGACACGCCGGTGTTCCGTGCGCACTGCCGCCGGCTCGCACGCACGGTTGCCGCCGTGATGGAACCGCACGTCTCGGCCGGCGACGATGTCGTGCTGATCGGCGTCGACTCCAGCCCGACGATGGGGATTGACTTCACCCCTTCGGCCCCGGACTGGGCCGGCGAGCCGAACGTCGGCGAGGCCGACACGCCGCTCGTGCGCGGTGAGGGCATCTTTCTCGAGGAACTCCACGCGGAGCTCACCGAACGGGGGCTGCCCATGCCGCGGCGCACGGGCATCCGGCACTGGTTCCCCGACTACGACCCCGACGAGGAGCGCGGCCGGCTCGTGGCGCTGCTCGCTGGAGAGGAGCGACCATGATCGACGCGCCCGCGCTGCACCTGCCCTTCGAGAACCTCGAGACGGACGTCCCGTGGAACCCGGAGCGCCACATCGAGATCACCCCGCCGGAGCAGGTCGTACTGCTCGAGGAGTGGGGGCCGGAGGCGGCTGGCCCGACAGCGCTCTCCCCCGTCGCGATTACGGGACCATTTCGCTTCCTCTCCGACGAGGGCGCCGAGGCCCTGCGGGCGATCTGCACCGAGCTCGAGGGCTACGCGACGAGCAATGAGCGGATCCCCAAGAAGGTGCGCGGCTCCGTCTACCGCTCTGCCTTCCTGCGCGGCATGGCCTTCGACCCCACCATCCTCGCGTTCCTGAGCGAGCTCGCACGGGTGCGGCTCGAGCCGCACCCGGTGCACCACCATGCGGTGCACATCAACTACGCGCCCGACGACCTCTCGCTCAACATCGACCAGTGGCATCGCGACGCCGTGGCGTTCGATTACGTGCTCCTCGCGAGCGACCCTCGCGGCATGCAAGGAGGTCGCTTCGAGTACTACGCGGGCCCGGTCGAGGAAGGGCGCGACTTGCTGCTCGCGGGCGAGCAGCTGCCGCGCGAGAAGGTGCGTAGCCCCGAGTTCCCGGCAGCCGGCTGGGCCGTGCTACAGCAGGGGCATCGCGTGCTGCATCGCGCCTGCAAGCTCGAGGAGCGCCACCCACGCATCACCGTCGTCAGCTCGTTCTGGGCCCCCGTTCCCGGTGTCGATGACCCGACCGACCTCCTGACGATGTTGAAGATCGACGGCCGCGAGGTCGCACTGACGGAATGGAGCCGCTTCCAGGCGCGTCGCAGCCCACCGGCTCGAGCACTTTGCGGCGACCCGGACCGACTTCTCTCGACCCCTGCCCGAGCTGCAGGCGGAGCTGAGGCAGATCGCGGCCGCGCTGGCCGAGGCGGCGGACGCATTCGACCGCGACGAGGAGGGCTCCCTGATCGACTACGGCGCGGGCTCGTGAGCGACCCGCGCGCGCGGAAGATCGCGATCGTCGCCGACGGGCTCCTCATGCAGCGCCTGCCACAGCTGAGCAACGACGGCTACGGCGTCATGCAGCTCCCGCCGGCGACGCTCGATCCAGAAACGGCCTCCGCATGGCTCGAGCAGACGGCGGAGCAGATCGCCGAGTATCGCCGCAACGATTACCACGTCGTGCTGGTCGACGACGGGGCGTGGACGGCCGGCTTGGCAGGAGCGCTCCAGCGCCTCGGGATCGAGCCGCTCCCACGCGGGTGAGCAGCGCGTTCGCGCGTGTCTTCAGTACGCCATCCAACCGCCGTCGACGAGCAGGTTGACGCCGCTGACGTACCCCGCGTCGGCGGAGGCGAGGAAGAGCGCGGCGCCCGCGACATCGTCGGGCCGGCCCAGGCGGTGGAAGGGC
Organism: Gaiellaceae bacterium; assembly: GCA_037720595.1. GTDB lineage: Bacteria > Actinomycetota > Thermoleophilia > Gaiellales > Gaiellaceae > Gaiellasilicea. The sequence continues at coordinate 17,000 of JBBJLW010000037.1, forward strand.
GTGCGCGCGCGAGAGTACCGAGCGTGTCGGGGTCTTGCTGCTCCGGTGAGCCGGTGAGGATCTTTCCGGGCGCGACCGCGTTGACGAGCACGCCACGGGGGCCGAAATCGACCGCGACCTGGCGCACGAGGTTGACGACGCCGCCTTTGCTAGCCGCGTAGGCGACGTGGCCGGGCGGGCCGATCATGCCGTGCTGTGAGGAGATGATCACGACGCGGCCCCGAACTTCGTCGACGGGCTCCTGCTCGACCATCTCGGCGACTGCTCGCTGCGTGCAGAGGAAGACGCCGCGCAGGTTCACCGCCATGATCGCGTCCCAGTCCTCCTCGGTCGTCTCGAGCAGGCCCTTCGACCAGCGCCCCGAGACGCCGGCGTTGCACACCATTACGTCGAGGCGGCCGTAGCGGGCGACCGCCGTCGTGACGAGGCGGTCGACGTCGGCCGAGCGCGAAACGTCGGTGTCGAGGAACAGGCCCCGGTCGCCGAGCAGAGCGAGAGTCTCCTCTCCACCCTCGCGCGGATCGCGCCGAACGTCCCCGACCACGACACGCGCGCCCTCGTCGGCGAAGCGGAGCGCGATCGCACGGCCGAGCCCGGAGGCGCCTCCGGTGACCACTACCACCCGCTGCTCGAGCCGCCCGACCATGCCACGTACCCTAAGCCGATGGCGAGCGCGGCCCCCCGGTTCACGCTCGCGCGCATCGACGGCGACCCTCTCTCGCTCGACGCCCTGACGGCCGGCGGCCCGGTGGTGCTCGTGTTCGCGCACGCCGACTGCCCGACCTCAGCGCTGGCGCTGCGACGGCTCGCCGGGCTCGGTCAGGGGCCGGCCGGCGTCGCGCTCGCGTGCGTGGCGGAGGAGACACCCGAGGCGGCGAGCCGACTCGCGCGCCGTACGGGCATCCGTTTTCCGGTGCTCGCCGAGCCTGCGCCATTCGAGGTCTCGCGCGCCTACGAGATCGCGACGGTGCCGACAGCGGTACGCATCGAGCCCGGAGTGGGGGTGACCGGAACGGCGGCCGGCTGGGACGCCGACGCGTACGAACGACTGCTCGGCGCATCGCTCCCGTCCGAGGAGCCGCGGCGGAAACCCGGCTGCGGCGCTCGCTGGACGTACGAGGCGGCGGCCGGGCTCGACGAGCTCGAGGACATGATCGAGCGAGGCTGGAGCGACGGCCTACCCGTGGTCCCGCCGACGCCCGAACGGGTCGAGACGATGCTCGGCAGCCGTGACGGCGCCCACTCGCTCGGGCCAGTCCCGCCGGCGCACGGCGTGGCGACACTGGAGCGACTCGCCGCGTGCGCCGTGCTTGCCGGCTGCCTGCCGCGGTACTTCCCGGTCGTGATCGCCGCCGCCGAGGCGGCGCTCGACCCTGGGTTCAATGCACACGGGATCGGGGTCACGACCCAGCCCGCAGGACCGATCCTCGTCGTCAACGGCCCCGTCCGGGACGCGATCGGCCTTAACAGTGGCATGGGCGCGCTCGGACCGGGCGCTCGGGCCAACATGACGATCGGACGAGCGCTTCGGCTGCTGCTGACGCTCACGGGCGGCGCCCGTCCGGGAGAGCTCGACCGCTCCACCCTGGGACATCCCGGCAAGCTCGGCATGTGCGTTGCTGAGAACGAGGAAGCAAGCCCCTGGGAGCCGCTGCACGTCGAGCGCGGCTTCGCCCGGGAGACCTCCACGGTGACGGTCTTCGCCGGGGACGCGCCGTTGTCGGTCTCCGACCATCGCAGCCGCACCCCAGAGGAGCTCGCGGCGACGCTGGCATGGGCGGCAGCCGGGCAGTGGAGCCCGTTCTGGTGGCCGATGGACGACACCTCCCTGTTCGTGCTCTGTCCCGAGCATGCGATGCTGTTCGGCGCCGCGGGCTGGGCGAAGGAGCAGGTCCGCGCGGCGATCTTCGCCGCGGCGCAGCGACCGGCGGGTGAACTTCGCCGCGGCGAGACGACGCCACTTGTTCAGGCGAGTGCGGACGACACACCGGTGCGAAAATGGACGCAGCCGGAGCTGGTTGAGATCGTGGTCGCCGGGGGCGAGGCGGGCCGCTTCTCGGCAGTATTCGGTCCCTGCAACGGCATGCAGGCCGAGGTCGTGACGAGGGAGATCCAATGGAGTACGTGAGCCCGATCGACGACAGCGCCGCCGAGCCGGTGCCGTTCGCTCCGCGCCCGCGGGAGCTCGGAGGACGCCGCGTCGTTCTCCTGGACATCACGAAGAACCGGGGCAGCGAGCTGCTCGACCGGGTCGAGCAGCACCTGCGGCTCTACGGCGCGGAGACGTTCCGCCTTTCGAAGGAGATCTTCTCGAAGCCGGCCTCGAGCGAGGTGATCGAGCGTGTCGCCATCCACGGCGACCTGGCCGTCGAAGGCCTGGCCGACTGAGGCTCGTGCGTGTCGTGCAGTGTGCACGACGCCGTACGGCTCGAGCGACTGGGGATCCCGACCGCCGCGATCGGGACGGAACCGTTCCTGGACGAGGCTCTGGAGCAGGCGCGCCTGCTCGGCATGCCGGCATACCGGATGGTGCTGATTCCGCATCCTGTGCAGCTGCTCTCGACGGCCGAGCTTCAGGCGGTCGCCGACGCATCGCTGCCGCAGATCGTCGCTCGGCTGACGATCCGCAGATGAGGGTCTGCGGCGGCCTCGTCGTCACGGGCACGGCCCCCCGCGAAGGGGACATCCTCGTTCGCGACGGACGGATTGCGGCGATCGAGCCCCCGACGGCGGGCGGCGAGCTGGATGCCCGCGGATGCGTGGTCCTGCCGGGTGGCGTCGACCCGCACACACATCCGCTCTCCGGCCTCGCTCGCGCGACCACAGCGGCGGGCCAGGGAGGCACGACCACCGTCTTCGGGTTCACGGCACCTCGTCCCGACGAATCACCCGGCGCAGCGTGGCGGCGCGCCGTGCGGGATCTGCCACAGGCGACCGTCGCCCTGTCGCTGCACCCGGCGATCTGGGAGCCGGACCGGCTCACGCGCGCCGACCTCGAGGAGCTCAGGGCCCTCGGCGCCTCGAGCGTGAAGCTGTACCTCGCCTACCCCGAGCTCGGGATGATGGCCTCCGACCGAACGCTCTACGAGACCCTGCGTGCGTCGGTGGAGCTCGGCCTGCTCGTGATGGTGCACTGTGAGAACGGGGGCGTGATCGAGGCTCGCGTCGAGGAGCAGCTCGCGCACGGCGCCACCGGCATCGACGGCTTCGTGGCTGCGCGGGCAACCGGCGTCGAGGAGGAGGCAGTCGCCCGCACCCTGGCGCTCGCGCGGCTTGCGGAGGCGCCCGTGTACCTCGTGCATCTCTCGAGCGCCGGCTCGCTCGACCTCGTCAGGGAGGCGCGGGCGCAGGGGCAGAGCGTGATCGCCGAGGCCTGCGCACACCATCTCCTGCTCGACGAGTCGTGCTACGAGCGACCCGACCCCGGCCGCTGGCTGATCGTTCCCCCTCTTCGCTCTCGATTCCATGTCGACGCGCTCTGGGACGGGGTCCACGACGGGACGCTCGACACGATCGGGTCCGACCATGCGCAGGTCGCGTATCAACCGGCCTTTCGCGGCGCCGACTTCCGTGCGCTGCCGTCCGGCTTTCCCGGCATCGAGACCCGCGTGCCGCTCGTACTATCGGAGGGAGCGAGGCGCGGAGTGACCCTCGAGCGGCTCGCGTCGCTCCTCGCAACGACGCCGGCGCGAACCTTCCGACGGGAGAGCACGGGCGCGATCGTCCCCGGAGCGGCGGCCGACCTCCTCGTCTGGGATCCGTCCACCCACTGGACGGTCGACCCGTCCCGGCTGCACGGTGGCCACGCCTGGACGCCCTACGACGGCATCGAGGTGATGGGAGAAATACGGACGGTGATTCGCGACGGCGCCGTGCTTCACGGGCCGCCGGAGCCGTAGAGTAGCCGCATGGCCGCCGACAAGCCCCTCCGCGTCGGGATCGTCGGCACGGGCTGGATCGCAACCGACCACAGCGTCGTTCTGCGCAAGCTCGGCCACGAGATCGTCGCCGTCTGCGACATCGATCGGTCTCGAGCCGAGCAGCGGGCGCCCGAGGGCGCCGCCGTGTACGAGGACTGGCATGAGCTGCTCGAACGGGAGACGCTCGACGCGCTCTGGGTGACGACCCCGCCACTGCACCACCGGGGCCCCGCCACGGCGGCGATGGAAGTGGGGCTGCCCGTCTTCCTGGAGAAGCCGGTGGCGCGCACGCTCGATGCCGCGCATGTCATCGTCGAGACCTGGGAGCGGACAGGTGTCGTCTGCGGAGTCGGCTACCAGTGGCACGCGACGGAGGGGCTCGAGACGCTGCAGGCCGAGCTCGCCGGCCAGCGGATCGCGCTGCTGCTCGGCGTCAGCATCGGGCCGACGGCTGCTCGGCCGTGGTTTCTCGACCGCTCGGGCGGCGGCGGCAACATCCTCGAGCGGGGCAGCCATCAGCTCGACCTCATGCGCGCGGTCGCCGGCGACGTCGCCCGCGTGCAGGTGACCGCTCCCGAGACACTGCTCGCCCAGACGGAGACGGACTCCGGGAACATCGAGGATGCCGCCGCGCTCCTGTTGCAGTTCGAGAGCGGCGCGGTGGGTACAGCCGTGATCGCCTGGACCCGTCAGGGGCAACCCGGCACCTACTCGCTCGACGTCGTTGCCACGGAGGCGACATTGAAGCTCGAGCTCGATCCGGCGTTCAGGGTGACCGGCCAGGTCGGCGACCGCCGGGTGGCGATGTCGCCGACGACACACCCCTTCGAGCGCGCCATCGCCCGCTTCGTCGACGCCGTGGGTGCGAGCGACCCGGGCCGCGTCTTCTGCGATCCGCGCGATGCGACGGCAACGCTGGCGACGGCCCTCGCCTGCGAGCGCTCCCTGCTCGAGAGCGGCCGAGTGGTCGAGCTGGCAGAGCTTCTTCCGACCGACGTGCCGTGAGCGCGTGAAGAGCGAGGCTCGAACAGGCAAGCGGCTGGAGGCTCTGGCCGTCCCGGCCGCACGCGTCCTCCCCTCGAGCGCCGAGTACCTCGCGCACCTCGATCTGGCAGACGCCGACCGGAGCCTGATCCGGCTCGCATCGAACGAGAACACCGAGCCCCCTTCACCGCGCGTGCGGAAGGCGCTCCAGGACGCCTACGACGTCGCCAACCTGTCTCCGCCGACGATGCCGCCGCTGCGCCTCGCCCTCGCCGAGCGCTACGCCGTGGATCCCGGCCGCATCCTGCTCTCGGCGGGCTCGACGGAGGTGATCGATGCGACCTTCCGGACGTTCGTCCGCGCTGGGGACGAGGTCGTCCTGGCACGGCCGTCCTGGCCCGTGTACCGGCGGAGATTGGAGGCGCTCGAGGCCCGGATCGTGGAGGTCCCGCTCGTCGTCACGGACACCGCGTACGCCTATGACGTCGATGCGCTCGTGGGCGCCGTCACACGCCGTACGAAACTCGTCGTCGTCTGCACGCCCAACAACCCCACCGGTAACGCGATGCGCAACGAGGATGTACAGCGGGTCGCGCGAGTCGGGCCGCCGCTCCTGCTCGACGCCGCGTATGCCGACTTCGACCCGGGCGTGGATCTGAGGCCGATCGTCCACGAGCACGACAACGTGGTGCTCACGCGAACGTTCTCGAAGGCCTACTGTCTCGCCGGCCTGCGGATCGGCTATGCCGTCGGCGGGCTCTCACTGCTCGACCTCGTCGACCGGTTCCTCGTGCCGGGCAGCTCGGTCAGCTCGGCGGGTCTGAACGCCGCGCTCGCGGCACTCGAGGATGACGCGTACCACCGTCGCCAGGTGAAGCGGATTGTCGCCGAGCGGGATCGGCTCATCGCTGCCCTCCGCACGCTCGGCGTGCGGGCGTACGACTCGTGCGGAAACTTCGTCGCGATCGACGCATCTGCCCACGAGGGCGGTTCGCACGGTCTCGCCGCAACCCTCCTGGAGCACGGCATCGTCGTTCGCCCGCTCGCCGACGGCATCCTCCGCGTTACCGTCGGCCGGGAGAGGGAGAACGACGCCGTGCTCGCTGCGCTTACGGCGGTCGCAGGCGCGGCTCGCTAACCGGACCGCGCCAAATCGACCGCTGCTCCGAGGAGGACGTTGGCGCCGTTGACGCAATCCTCCCAGGCGGTGTGCTCGGCCGGGTCGTGGCTCACCCCGCCCGCCGAGGGGACGAAGATCATGCCGCTCGGCGTCACCTGTGCGAGCGCCTGGGCGTCGTGGCCCGCGCCCGACGGCAGCTCCATCGTCGTCAGGCCGAGAGCGCCGGCCGCGAGTTCGATCGCTGCCCGCACGCGCTCGTCCGTCGGGGCGGGCTCCCAGCGGCCGACGCGTCGTAGCTCGACCTCCAGCCCGTATGTTGCAGCCTCGGCGCGGGCGCGCTCGGCGAGCGCGAGCTCCAGGGCGTCGAGCTCTTCCGGGTCGAGCGAGCGGCATTCCATGCGCAAGCGCGCCCGTCCCGGAACGACGTTGAACGAGCCAGGCTCGATCTGGATGTCACCGACGGTGGCGACACAGCCGGGAAGTCGCGTGTCACGGTCTCGCGGACGCCGAGGACGAACCCGGCCGCACCGAGCGCCGCGTCTCGACGGGCTTCCATCGGCGTCGTGCCCGCATGGCGGGCGTCCCCCTCGAAGACGACCTGGAAGGAGCTCGAGCCGATGATGCCGGTGACGATGCCGATATCGGTGCCGGCGCGCTCGAGCACCGGACCCTGCTCGATGTGGAGCTCGAGAAAGCCCGCGAGGGTCGAGGGGTCGCGGCGCGCCGCCAGCAGTCCCTCCTCGGTGAGCCCGACTCGGGCGAGCTCGGAGACCAGGAGGTCGCGACCACCGCGTGGGGCGGCGAGGATCTCGGCGCTCAGCTCGCCCGTCAGCGCCCAGCTGCCGAGCTCGCCGACGAGTGTGCCTTCCTCGTCCGTGAAGTCGATCGCCTCGAGCGCCACTGGCAGCGCGAGCCCCGCATCCTGCACCGCCCGCAACACCTCGAGCGCGCAGAGGACGCCGAGCGCGCCGTCGTAGCGTCCGCCCCGGCGCACAGAATCGAGATGGGAGCCGAGCAGGAGCGTTCTCGCGCTCCGGTCGCCCGCGGGGAGCCGAAGCGAGTGGTTCGCGGCCGAGTCGACGTGTGTCTCGAGCCCGGCGGCCCGCCCGCGCTCGAGAAACCAGGCGCGCGCCTCGAAGTGAGCCTCCGAGAACGTCGTGCGGGCAATCCCGCCGTCCGCGGTACCCCCCATTGCCGCGAGCTGCTCGAAGTCGGTGCGCATGCGATCGGGATCGATGCGAAGCACCACGCGCGATCCTATAGTGGCCGTCCATGTCCCCGGCCGACCCCTCTTCCATGATCCCGGGCGCGGTGCGCGAGCGAGATCTGGTCGGTTACGGCCCGAGCCCGCCGGTGTTCACGTGGCCGGACGGCGCCACGGTCGTGGTCAACCTCGTCCTCGTCTACGAGGAAGGATCCGAGTCGTCGGTGCTCTGGGGCGACGACCGCAACGAGGGCTGGGGAGAATATGCCGATCCGGGCGTGCAGCCGCCGCAGCGCGACCGCGGCACCGAGGCGCACTACGAATACGGCAGTCGCGCCGGCATCTGGCGACTGGCGCGGATCTTCGACGAGGCGGCTGTCCCGGTGACGGTGTCGGCCGCCGCCGTCGCGCTCGAGCTCAACCCGGCCGTCTCCGCGTGGATGCGCGAGCACGACCACGATCTGTTGGGCCACGGCTGGCGCTGGATTCAGCTCTGGGAGCTCACGCGCGACGAGGAGCGAGATCACCTGCGACGCGCGATCGAGAGCTACCAGCGCACTCTCGGCCGGCGGCCCCTGGGGTGGAACTGCCCCTCGTGGCCGAGCGCATCGACGCGTGAGCTGCTCCTCGAGGAAGGCGGCTTCCTCTACGACTCCGACTCCTGCGCCGACGACATCCCCTACTACGTCCGCTCCGGCGGCGTGCCGTTCTTGGTCGTGCCGTACTCGAAGACGTACAACGACAGCCGGTACCTCATGAACCCCGGCTTCGGGAGCCCGCGTGACTTCCTCGACACGCTCACGATGGGCCTCGACGAGCTCGCGCGC
>JBBJLW010000061.1:0-8362 GCA_037720595.1 Gaiellaceae bacterium
CCACGCTCTCGCTCTTTGCCGACGAAGTCGACGCAGATGGTCCTCCAGTAGCGAATGGTGTCGTTGAGGAAGAAGCGCGGTGGGCGGAAGTCGCGCACCGAGACGTCGAGGTAGCCATCGAGCACTGCGCTCCTCGCCTCTCGATACGCGTCCTCCCCGACCGCGGGCAAGGACTCCAGTACGAGCAGCATCCGGCGGGTCAGGTTTCTGTTGTCGTCCCGGTCCAGCCCGATTCGCTCTGCCAGGTGGCGAGAGTAGACGTGGTCGTCGAAGGTCCCCTCTGCCCCCGGCTTGCGCTCGCCGCCGCCGACCACCCCTCGAACGGCATCCAGGCGCGGCCGGGGGTCGGTCCGCTCCCGTCCATTGAGAATGACCATGTAGTCGTCATCGGACTCGCCCGTCAGCTCTCGCCGTCCCCACGACCCCATGAGGACGACCGAGGCGTCCCTGTCAATCTCGAGTTCCGACAGTTTCTGCCGCCGATCTCGCAGCGTGTCCTCCGTTCGGTCTCGGGCGGCGAAGAGGTGAGGAAAGGAGGCGCCCGTCGCCTCGGCCAGGCGCTCGAGAGCGCCTGCGGGGCTTTCCGTCACTGAGCTGGTGGCGGAGCCTCAAGGACCCACGGCACGTCCCGACAGCGCGCGAGCACCGGTTCGTAAGCGGCGGCATGCTCTACGGTCAACGGAGCATGCCGGTGCTCTGGGTCGAGGGAGGAGACGTGCAGGTGCCGGAGCCGATTTCTGAAGGAGTCGAGGAGCTCATTAGCCAGCTGCATTGTCGGGTCGACGGACCACGCGTGCGCGACGTCGAGGCAGAAGCCTGCCTCGGGCAGCGAATCGAAGAGCCTCTCAAGCTCGGTGAGCTGGCTCTGTGGTGCCCGAGCGTCGAGGTTCTCGAAGACGAGCCGCCGACCCAGGCGGCGGTACTCGCAGGGATCATGCACCACGTCCGGGTGTGTGACGATCGCGCTCACCCAGCGCGGAAAGTGGGTAAGGGATTCGACGAGCGACGACTCCGGCACCGTTCGCTTCTTTGTCGGCGCATGCACGCTGACGTAGCGGAACGGGAGCCGAGGATTCTTGCTCAGGAAGCTGACAAGACCGTCGAGCTCCGGCTCTGACAGGGCCGAGAACTCCACCACCAGCGAAGAGACCCGCGCAGCGCTGGCAGCGAGTCGATGCCAGTCGCCTCGAATCTCTTCCATGTAGCCGGTCGAGGCGCCCACGGGATGATGGCTGCGGAGCAGCTCTAGGGGCGAAGCTTCAGCGACCGTCATGGCGACGTCGGACGTTACGCGTTCTGTCGGACACACGGAACGGCAGGCGCCAAATGTATCCCTGCACTTCTCCCCGCGCTGGTCGCGTCGTGGGTAGCGGGGAAAACGGTGCGGGCGCAGCTCCCGGAGCAAGGCGACTCCCCACGTCGAGGACCCTGCCGCCACCGTACGGTAAGTGCTCCACGTTCAACCGAGCCGAACGAGCCGACGGCCTGTTCGACGCCCTTTGGGGGCTTTCTGGCCGGTTCGCTCTCGGACCCCTTCGCGTCCGACCTCGTCGTGGTCCACACCCGCGGCATGCCCGGGCGAGCACCGCAGCACGAACCCGCTGGAGCACACGTTCGTCGAGGTCCGCCGGCGAACCAAGATCATCGGCCGCTTCTCCGGCATCCCCGCGGGCCAGTTCGACCTCGAGCGCGGTCGCGCCACGCGACGCGCCTGGGAGGAGCGCAAGCGCCGCCTGCTCTTGCGCTCACGGCGACCGCCCGCCGATGAGCGACGACGAGATCGCCGCCGCGATCGAGGACGCTCGTCGAAGACCCGCTGAGTGAAGGTCTTCTTCGATGCGACCGTCCTCGCCTGGCGCGCTGATCAACGCCACAGGGCGAACGCTCGCTTGCTCGACCTAGCGAGCGCGGTCGGGACCGCTCCGCGGCGCCACCAGCGACGTCGTAGCGGGGTCCGGTCATGGAATCCGGTGTGGCCGCGGCCCTTACGGTCAGCCCTCGAGACCGAGCTCGATCGTCGTCCAGGTCTCGACGACTGTGATTCTCGGCTCAGGCAGACCCAGACGGGCCGCTTCTTCGAACAGCAGGACGATGCCGCGTCCAACCGCATCCACGAAACCCAGAGACGTGAGGTGCTGGACGAGGAATTGGTTGCGCCAGATAGAGACGCCCACGCGCATGGCCTGCGGCGTAACGCCGTTCGGAGGCGCTCCCGGGTTGGTGACCTCGATGCGGTCCGTAAAGACACGCACCTGGATCGGCCCGGCGATGCCGTAGTGACGGTGGCAGACCGCGTTGGCAATCAGCTCGCGCAGGCTCTCAGTCGAAGGTCGAGCTGCCTCCACTCGCTCGCCGCCACGGACGGTCGACGCTGCGCGCAGATTGCGCGCGATGAACTCGAGCCCTCCGCGGATCTGCTCATCCACGCGACCGCCGACTTCGGCCCGGTCGGCCAACTCCCGCCCCGGCTCCGTCCCCGAGTAGGCAACACAGCTCAGCGTGGCGTAAGGCAATCGCTCCTGAGGGGCGCGACCGAAGCACAGGAGGCCCGCGATCGTTGGGCCCTCGGTATCCGGGTGCAGGATCTCCGCATCCACCAGCACGCGTCGGCGCTCTTTGGCGCCCAGAGCAGCGAAGTCGAGCGTGCGACGGCCGGCAAATCGCTCGGCCACCAGCTCGGGGACCAGGTCCCCGGCGCTGGCGCCCAGAACGGGGCGAAGGTCCGACGCGACGGCCCCTGAGGCTTGCGTGAGACGAATGAGCTCCTCGCGGCTCGGCTCGCGTGACGTGCTCCCGACGCGCATGTAGTACCGGCGACCTTCCCCGGAGCGCACGGCGTAAGGCTTCTCGAATCCGGTCTCGACCCCGACGATCGCGATGGTCGCCTGCTCGTTCCAGTGCAGCCGCTGCTACGTAGCCACGATGGCCGGATCGATGGCGGTCCGAGCCACGTTCATGACGCGCTCTTCACCCCAGTCGGCAGCGTCGTGTAGGCCACCCTCGTCGTCGACTCCGATGAGCACACGACCCCCGGCCGCGTTCGAGAAAGCGCATAGCTCCTTCGCCAGGTCGCTGTTCGAGAGGCGGGCGTCCTTGAACTCGCAGAAGCTGTCCTCCCCGCTCGCGAGCAGCTCGGCGAACTCGTCGCGAGCCAGGGGCCCGTTCACGCCTTGTACTTCGCCTGGCGAAGCGAAAAGGCCTCGCGCCCGCCTTCGAGGATCTGCTCGGCGGCGTCTCGGACAGGCGGGGCATCGATCGAGCCGCGGGCGCGCACGAAGCTCGAGACCCGGCCACCGCCCGTCGGCTCCCGTGCATCGAGCGCGACGATCTGCTCAGCGTCGCCCAGGATCGGAATGTTCGCGTTGTGGGTGGCGATGAGGAACTGCCTGGTGGGCTTGGCAGCTCTCAGGCGCTTGACGATGTCGTCGTAGATGAAGCGGTTATCGAGGTCGTCCTCGGGCTGGTCGACCACGAGCGGATCCTTGCTCTCCTGCATGACGAGCAGGAGAATGGCCGTGCTCTTCTGGCCCGGGCTGAGACGGTCGAGCGCCCTGTAATCGGAGCTTCCTGGAGCGAGAGACACGTCCAGCAGCAGCTCGACCTGGTCGGTCAGCTCAGCGGTCTCCAGGTCGAGGAGCGTCTCCTCGTCCAGCGAACGCTCGAGCGCGGTCGCCTGGCCGGCGGGAAGGTTCCACGCGCCCCCGAGCGTGCGCGCTCGGGCTCGCGCGGCAAACTCGGCCGGCGTGAAGGTCGAGTCGGCGGTCATGCGCCGAAGCGCATCGCTGCGCGCGCCGGTCTTCAAGGCTGCGAGGCGTGCGATGAAATCCTCGCGTGCACCCTGGTAGGTGAGCTCCACGACCAAGTTTCCGGCAAGGGCATGGTTCAGGCGGTCGGCCGCACGCCGGCGAACGCGGTACTTCTCGCCGCGTGCATCGTCGAGCTCGACCAAGAGGCGATCGCGGGCATCTCTGGCAGCGGTCACGCGGTCGCGGAGCTGCTCTCGAGTCGATTCGAGCGGAGTCAGCTGCTCGATCCGACGCTCGACGTCGAGGTAGCGCTCCGGATCGACCTCGGGCATCTTCGCCTGCAGATCGCGCAGGGCTTTGTCGAACTCGGCCTGGCGCGCGGCACGCCGATCGCTCCAGCTGCTTCTCACCTCCGCGAGTCGAGTGCGTGCCTGGGCCACCGCTTCGCGCAAGCCCGCGATCGACGCCTCCCAGCGCTGATCGGTCTCGCCAAGGATCGCCTGTGCGCGCGAGAGGAGCTCGGCGTTGGGTAGCTCTTCCTCACCAGGAACGCTGAGGACGCCCGCCAGGTCGTCTCCGCGGCCCATGAGCGCCGCCGCCGTGCGCTCGCGCTCGGCCAGCGCTTTGTCGGCGGCGCCGAGCAGGCGATCCTCGCGATCGAGTTGTCGACGTTCGCGCAAGAGATCCTCGAAGCCAGCCTCGCGGAAGCGGTCGCGCCAGTTCTCGAGGCCGGGTAGCTCGGAGAGCTTCGCGTCCGCATCATCGATGTGACGCTGAGTCGTGAGAAGCAGTGCGCCGTTCTCGCGGGCATCTTCGAGCAGCTGTGCTTCACGCGCGAGCACGTCGCGAAGGTCATCGGCCGCGAACCCGTCCAGCATGTCCAGCCGGGCTCGCGTGTTCTGCGCTATGCCGAAGATTTCCTTCTGACCGTAGATGCGCGGGTGAACGAGCGTGTGGGGATCGAGGTCGGGACGCGGCTGCCCGTCGTAGTCGCGCACCACCGGAGCGTGCGGTGCCGTGCGCTCAACGATGTAACGCGTGCGCGCGGGTGCATCCGTCTCGATGACTACGGAGATCTTCGATCCTGAGCGAAACGCATGCTCACGGAGATCGTTGGCGGCTCGTGCGACCTCATCTGTGCGGTACCCGAGGTCGAACGCGTAGCGAATCGACTCGACCACGGTCGACTTGCCGGTGCCCTTGCCGCCGATGAGGCAGTTGAGCTGCGGGTTGAGGGGAGAGCGGACCCCGTCGAGGAAATCGCCCTCCCACGAGACGGCGAGGAGGTGCGCACCCTGACGCAGTGCCGCAGGGTCCTCGTAAGCGATGCGTGACTGCGGATCGAGGAAGGCCTGGCGAAGGCCCTCCACGCCGACCTTGTCCATCTTGAGCCACGTCGAGATCCCGCCGATCGTCTCCAGTGATCGGCAGTCAGAGGTCAGGAGGTAGGCGGGGAGACGCTCGCGACGATAGGTCGGATCTTCGTCGCGGATGATGCCGGCGTTGCGACTGGTGATGTTCCGTGGAGGCTGGGAGACCTGAGCCGCCAGCAGCGCAGGCGTCTTCCACAGGTCGGCCCGTGCACCCCCCCGCGATAGCGCGGCGAGCAGACCCTTGCCGCTCTCGATGTGCGCAGCGATGCAGATGCCGCCCGCCTGACCCTGCACGAAGTCCAGTAGCTCGGCGAAGTACTGGGTGGTCCGCAGCTTGAGGCGCCCGCCGTGGCGCTTCTCCTGTGTGAGGCCCAGCCGCACCAGAGTCTCCTCGAGATGCGCCGCCGAGGTGTCCGGGTCGAATAGGCAGAGCACATGCACACCTTCGGCGCTCTCGACCTCGAACCCCGGAAGCAGGTGCAGCCCGAGCTCGTGAGCCGCCCGCCGCAGCTCGTCGATCCACGAGACGTCGTTGTGCTCGGTTATCCCCACGAGCTCGATCCCGCGTTCCCGTGCTCGGGCCAGGTAACGTCGGGCCAGGTCCATGCGGGCTTCGGGTCCTCGAGGCTCGGGGCCTGGATCGAAGGCCGGGTCGATGGGCGTATGGACCTGGAGGTCCGCGCGAAGGAACACCGCCCCCGGGGTCTCCGCCAGAGCAGCCGCGAGCTCGGGTGCTAGGGCACTGGTGGGCGCGGTTGTCGTGGCCATGGTGGTCTGTCGGCGTTGGCGAGCGCGCGATCCACGCCCGTTTCCATTGATTGTCTCACTCGTGCCGGCCGCGACAGGACGCTAGGTGCCGGGGTCAGTGACGAGTCCAGGCAGCACCCACGTCCAAGGCTTCGTCCGCGTCTCGACCGGCGGCACGAAGAAGTACCCACCGCAAAGCACTGTTGACTCGAACGAGCGGAGCAGGTCGACCCCCACTCCCGGTGTCGGGAAGTCCGGATTGATGGTCCAAGCCCGGGTCATGAACTCGAACTGGGTCGACAGTGTGCGCCCGAAGCAGATGAAGACCAGACCGCGCTGCAGTCCGTCGAGCGTGGCGTCCACGACGCTACGTCTTCTACCCCTTCGGGCACCTCGTGATGGGGTGCACGCAGGGACCGCGGCTAATCGCGCAAGACGGCGCCTGGCGCGATGTGGTCTTCCAAGGCAATAACCGCATCCGGGCGTCTCTGGGCTATTTCCGCTTCCTCCCCGATGGATCTCTGTGCTTCCGAGGCGAGTTGCCCCGAGGCATCACGTCGCGCGAGGAGGCCGCACGCATCGAGCAGGAGCAGGCGAAGCGTATGAAGCAAAGCTACGCAAAGGCCGGATTCGCCTCGCTGGACGACTCGATGTTCTGGACGCTCGAGGTACTCCGCAACCACCCCGCCGTGGCGAATGCGGTTGCCGCGCGCTTCCACGAGCTCCAGGTCGACGAGGCACAGGACACTAGCGAGCTGCAGCTCGCGTGCCTCCATGAACTCTGCGCAACCGGGCACCTCGAGTCCCTTGTCTTGATAGGCGACATCGAGCAGTCCATATATTCGTTTCAAGGTGCCAGCCCCGAGGGGTGCCAAGCCCTCGCTGGTGCCCGTGGCCTTGAAACGATCGAGCTGAGCGAGAATCACCGGTCATCCCAGAGGATCTGCAACGTGACCGTCCACTTCTGCGCGCGGGCAGAGCCGGACCGAGCGGTCGGGGACTCGGCCGAGTGTCCTTGGGCCCCAGAGATCTTCCTCTACGACCCGGAGCGCCCGGAAGAAGCTGTTGACTGGTTCGGTGATCGTCTCGCCACTGTTGGAATTGACGCGCGGGACGCCTCGGTGCTCGCACGGGCCGATCGTCTCGTCAATGAACTCAACGGAGAAGCGCTGAAGGTCAAGTGCGATGACCGACCCCTGGCACTCGGCCGCGCGGCTGCTGCGGTGCGCGGGAGCGGCACACTTCGACGTCGGCAGATGGATGCGGTGGACCGGGTACTCGCGTACACAGCGTGGGACACGACGGATCTCGGCGAGTTGGACACTGACGCGCGTCGCGAGCTGCGCGATGTGAGCATGTCGCTACTCAAGGCTCTTCCCGCTCTCGACAGCGACCTCCGCGAATGGATCCGCGCCGCCGGCCGCGAAGTCGACACTCACACCGCCAAGCTCGTCGGCACGGCCAAGCACAAGGCTGGCCACGCCATCCGATCCAAGTCGGGTCAGGAAGGGATAATCGCGGCAGACGTGTTCTCGTCGCCTCCTGGCCGGCTGCGAGCGCAGACCGTCCATGGCGTCAAAGGCGAGAGCCGGGAGGCGGTTCTTGTAGTAGGCGACCGTGGGTCGCGAGGACGCGAGCCACAGGGTGTCCTCTGGAGCCGCCCCCTCCTTGGGGAGGCGGTAGCCGCTGAAGAGGCGGAGGAGCTTCGGATCGTATTCGTGGCGCTCACTCGCGCCCGCCGCTTCTGCGCGGTGGCGTTGCCGTCCGACACGTCCGCAGAGATCGTCGCCTCCTTCGAGGCCAAGGGATTCTCCGTCGCGAACGCCGATTAGACGTGACGGCCGTAGATCTGGTCGGGAGGCGTGATCGCCTTGACGACGTGCTCATCAGTTTGGTGAGGGCGGCGGTCGTGGACCATTGTGAAAGCCTCATTGGCGAGCGCGCGGGTGCAGCACGCCTGACGCCTCACTCACTCGGGGAGCGACGCGTTCGCGGGTCGCGCGGCCAACCTCCTCGGACGGCGCGCTCTCACCCGCTCACCGGCACCGCCCTCCCCGCCACACCGACCACCGCGTCCAGCACCTCCGCAACCTCCGGCTCGACGAACTCCTCGGGCACAAACGGGACCAAGCGGTGGTAGTCCGTCTTTCGCATCAAGTCCTCTCCGCCCAAGCGGGTATAGAAGTCACCAAAGATCGGATCCAAGAGGTCATCGCTCGCCTTCACGTCGACCCAGAAGCGATCCTCGCGATCACGTAGGGCCGCCGGCGGCACGCGATCTCGAATGCAGTCCTCCATCACTGCTCGGCGGCGGTCTCGCTCGGCGAGCTCGAACAGCGGCCCGTCAACGTCCAGACCCGCCGTCGACTCGGCGAACGCGATCAGAGTCTCGGGCTGGCACAGGTAGTTCTCGACTTCTCGGCGAGCCCACTGACGCTCCGCCAGCTCGGGTCGTTCGCGCACCGGTAGGTCGAGGCGATCGAAGAGCGCAAAGCC
>JBBJLW010000062.1:0-7855 GCA_037720595.1 Gaiellaceae bacterium
AAGACTGACGGTCAACGGAGTCACCTGGCTCGACACGCGCCGCCGCCACAACCTGCCGCCGGAGGAACGCCGGGTCGGCTATCTGTTCCAGGAGTACGCGCTCTTCCCTCACCTCGACGTGGCGCAGAACGTGCGCTTCGGGGCCCGCGACAACAGGCTCGCCGACGAGATGCTCGACCGTTTCGGCATCGGCCACCTGCGCCATGCACGCACCCGCCATCTCTCCGGCGGCGAACGTCAACGGGTCGGGCTCGCCCGGGCGCTCGCACGCGACCCCGACGTGCTCCTCCTCGACGAGCCGCTGTCCGCTCTCGACGCCCACACCAAGTCGACCGTCCGCCTCGAGCTCCACCAACATCTCCGCGACCTCGATCTGCCCGCGATCGTCGTCACCCACGACTTCGAGGACGCGGCCGCCCTCGCTCACTCGATCGGTGTGATCGTCGAAGGCGAGCTCCGGCAGACCGGGACGCCGGCGGACCTCGTCGCGGCCCCCGCAGACCCGTTCGTGGCGACGTTCACGGGTGCGACCCTCCTCGCGGGAACGGCGATCGGAGTGCGCGACGGGCTGACGGAGGTGATCCTCGACGGCGGAGCTACCGCCTGGAGCACCGAGCCGGGCTCGGGGCGCGTGCACCTCGCGGTCTATCCGTGGGACATCACCATCGCTCGCGATCGACCCGACAGCTCGCTCAGCAACCACGTCCGGGGAACGATCACGTCGATCGTCCCGATTGGAGACCGAGCACGGATCCGCGTGGGCGACATTGTCGCCGAGATCACCACCGCCTCGGCCCACCGGCTGGGTCTCGTCGTGGGCGACACAGTCGTCGCGTCGTTCAAGGCAACTGCGGCACGGCTGCTCTCGGCAACCGAGCCCAAGCGCAGCTGAAGGTGCCCGAGCCTGTAAATCGAGGGGAAGCTACCCGAGCCCGATCACCAGGAGAACGCCCAAGAAAAGACTGGCACCGACGGCCGCCACCTCGATCCGTTTGGCCACGAGCAGCCGGCCGAGCCTCGGATCGGGAATCGCCACACGCGGGAGCAGAGCGACCCCGAGGAGAAGCACGGCGAGCGCGAGCAACACACTCCCGAGCGGACTCTGCGGTACCTCCTCGGCGAGCCGGCCTGGCGAGAACGCCCTGAAGCCGAAGCCTGAGCCTTCGTCTGGCTCGGCCTCGAATCCGGCCGGCTGCGCAGCGCCTGCGCTCTCCACACGCTCGTCTTGCGCCCCGCCCTTGGCTCCAGGAGCGGCGAGACCGGGCTGCCCGGACACCCCTGACTCGAAAGAGGTCGCGCCGAGCACCTGACCGGCGCGGCACACGTTGCGCTTTCTCGCAGTTGCGATCGCGTCCGGCGAGGGCCGCGCGGAGTTGGAGATCACCACGGTGAGGCGACGGGTCGGAATGCCTGGCGACCGGAGCTGCAGCTCATACGTGCCGGCGGGCAACCGGCGTCCTTGAAAGCGCCGGTCGAAGCGCACGGCGTTCGATCCAGCGCGTCCACGACGCGCGAAGCGCCCGACGAAGCGGCAGCGCGGGGCCACCTGCACGAGGTCGAAGCGAAGGCGACGAGCCCGATCGAGCCGGAATCGGATGAGGATCGATCGACGCGACTTCGGTCCGCTCGAGCTGATCGGCAGGCGTGAGCTGCGCAGGTTCGTGATCGCCGAGGGTGATGAGCGCGAGGACGACGATTGACCGCCGCTCGTCGCGGCGGACACGAAACCGCCGCTCGAGCTCGGTGAAGATGGGCTCTCGCCTGCGGTCGATGGAGATGGGCCCGCGCCTGTGCGGCCGCTGTTGGCCCCCGGCGCCGTCGTCGAGACGGGCGCCGTCGTCGTGGGCCTCGCCGGCGTGGGGACGGCAGGAGCTGTGGTGACAGGCGGCGGCGCGCCGGTCGGCGTCACGACTGTGGTCACCGGCAGCGTCGCGGTCACGGTCGGCACCGTGGGCGTTGCCGTCGTGACGGGAAGCGTCGCCGTCGTGACGGGAAGCGTTGCCGTCGTGACGGGAAGCGTCGCCGTCGTGACGGGGAGCGTCGCCGTCGTGACCGGCAGAGTGACGGTCACGGGGGGCACAGTGACGGTCAAGGGCACAGTGGTCGTGACGGGCAGCGTCGCCGTCGTCGCCGGAAGGGAAACCGTGGGGACGGCTAGCGAGACCGTTGGCACCGCCGCCGTCGGCACCGTCGTCACGATCGCCGGCGCTGCCGACAGTTCGGCGACCGCAGCCCCCGATACGAGCCCCAGGCCGAGGAGAACGGCGACGGCGGCAAAATATCTCACCCCCTCGACCTACCCAATTCCGTCAGACCGAACCGCTCGTCCTCCCCTGCGGCACACTCTTGGGCTAAAGGAAGAAGCCATCCGCGCCGATAACAGCGACCGGAATGTTCGATCCCGCCGTCCAGGAAATGCTGATCCATGTCGGCGGTGCCATCCTCACCGGTAGCGCGATCGTCGCGTTCGTCGCCACCGCACGATTCCAGTTTTCCCGCTCGTTGCACAGCAGCCGATCGCCTCGTCGGGACGCACAACCCGAAAAGCTGCCTACCCTCGACTTCTAGCCTCCGTCTGAACGGCAGACGGCCGCCCACGGGCGGACTCTCCGGCGGTCGCTGCGGGGAGGCGAGCTACTTCGTGCTCGTCGTACGTTTCGTACTTCTCGATTCAGTGATGGTCGTCAAGAACTGCCGACGCCGGACCCGGGCGATAGCCTGGAGGTGCTCGGGCAGCTTGCCGATGTCGTAACCGGCGACACTTCGGGCGGCCCCCTCGACGACCTCGTCCATGAGCTGCTCGTCGATTTTCGTGCGGACGAATTCGACCATCCGCTGCCAGGCCTCGACGAGTTCCTCAGGTTCCGGAGAGACAGTTACTTCAAAGCGGGGCGGAACGGCTGCTCGAGACGCTGCCACCGCTTCCTGAAGTCCAACGAACGCCGCAAAACTGTCCAGGGCCGCATCGATGGCGGCGGCTGTCTCCACGCCGGCAGCATCACGGCTGCGGAGGGCAGCACAGAACGTCTCGTACGCTGCCTCTTCCTGGCGTAACTCCTCGAGTTCCGCCTCCCGTTCTTCCAGCCGCGCAATGTATTCCACCGTCTGGCGCCGCGAGAGCTCGAGGCGCCCTGCGGCCGCGTCTTGCTGGCGGCCGAGATCCTCGAGAGCGGCCCCATTCTCAACCGTGCGTAGACGCGCGGCCTCGAGTTCGTCTCGCAACCCTTGCACCTCGCTCGCCACCTGCTCCGCATCGCGCGTCACGACGTGTTCCATCCCGCATGCCCCCGAGACCTAACCCTCCCGTGTCGAATCCGAGTCGCGGTGAGACACCTGCCCCGACGACGAAACGGCCCGTCGGTTAGCCGTAGGTGAATCTCGCAAAGTCCTAGCCGGCATCGGTAAGCAGTCGCGAGCGCCAACATTCACAAGAGCCTTGCGGACGACGTCCTACCCAGATTACCGTAAGGAAGGCCCTGTTTCCAGGGCCTCCTCGATGGGCGGTACTGGGCTCGAACCAGTGACCCCCAGCTTGTCGAATCGGCGCAGGCGTTCGCGCCCGTTCGCTCAGGTGCGCTCAACCCGCACGGCTACGCGGTTTCGTCGGGTTGAGCGAACAGCCGAGCGAACCCGAACGAACAACGAAAGTGGCCATTGTGGCCATTGTGCGAAACAGTCACATAATCGCCCTTCAGAGGCGACACTTCCGGTGTTTCCCGTCAGCCGGCGAACCGCTTTAGCGAGTCGCGGGGCGCCACGCGGGAGCGCCGTCGTACGCCGTATTGTCTGTCAGTCGGATTCTGTTATTTCCGTAAGTGTCGACGACGTAGAGCTCCCAGCCGTTGCCTGACCCTGGCTCGCTGGCGAAGACGATCTGTTTACCGTCACTCGACCATGTCGGCCCGCCGGGGTAACCCCATTTGCTGATCAGCCGCGCCTTTCCCGAGCCATCGCTCAGACGGACCCACAGAGGCCCATCGACGTAGGCGATCTTTCTACCGTCTGGCGACCAGGCAGGATTCCGACCGTCCGGCAGCCGACGTGTACTCGTCCCGTCGACCGCCCTAATGCGGATCCCCCCCGGCCACTCCAACTTCG
The DNA here is from genome assembly GCA_037720595.1 of Gaiellaceae bacterium. GTDB lineage: Bacteria > Actinomycetota > Thermoleophilia > Gaiellales > Gaiellaceae > Gaiellasilicea. The sequence goes on from JBBJLW010000062.1 coordinate 4,099, forward strand.
AGTACGCGAGCTCGCGTCCGTCGGGAGACCATGCTGGCTGCCCCGCCCCGTCGACGAGCTTGTGTGGCTGAGTCCCATCGGCGTTCATGACATAGACCTTCGTGTAGCTAGAGCCCCCGAACGGCTGTTGCGGATAACCGGCGAAGGCGATCGCTTTCCCATCGGGCGACCACGCTGCATCGACCTCCTGCAGCTTTGGCGAATACGTGAGCCGGCGGATTCCCGACCCATCAGCGTTGATGAGGAAAAGTTCGAGGTTGGGCCCTTCGTAAGGGCTCTTGACCCTCGAGGTGAAAACGATCATCTTCCCGTCCGGCGACCAAGCTGGCAGCGTGCCCCATCTGCGGGTGAGCCGGTGGGCGCCGCTGCCGTCCGAGTTCATGACGTAGATCCCGAGTACACCGTCGCGATCGCTGGCGAAGGCGATCTGACCAACCGCGCTGGCGGCGCCGCCCTCGCCTCGTGCTGATCGTAAGCGGAATGGCCAACGCCATCACGGCTAGCACCCATCGACTCATGTCCGGTCGAAGGATAGCCCCCCTTTTTCAGTGCCCTTCAATAGTCAAACACTCGCGTGGCGAAATGTGCTTGCGCGCAGGCGAATCCGAACCCCGTCACCTTCCAAACCCGGCCTCGGCCAGCTTCGCCGATGCCGCCTCCCGCCCCGTGTCGCTCAAGCCCGCATAGACCTGCGCCGTGACCCTCGCGTTCGCGTGACGGGCGAGCGCCGCGGCCTCCGGCATGGAGACGCCCGCCTCGAGCGCGACGCCGAGACCACCGGGTGGCTGTTCTACTCCGACGGTGTTGGCGAGCTCCTGCCCTTTTGTCCCGTCTGCGCGGAGCGGGAGTTTAGAGCCGACGCGCCAGCCTCGACGGATGCCTGAGAAGCGCTCGGCGAGCAGGGAAGCTCCTCGCCCAGGAACGATGCGGTCGAGGCGTGCCACTACACCATCGCCGTCACCTTTCCCAGAGGGCACCTTCAACGGTGAGGGCGATGTGACCGGATTCCTGACTCCGGTCAGGTAACCCCAACGTCGTTGGTTCGAACCCAACACGGCCCATCGCCTCCGAGCAGAGACGGAGATTTACGAGCCAGGCGGCCGCTCGTCGGCCCCACCCTTAAGCATCAGCGTGGTGGAGGGCTTTTGAGGCCCTCCACCACGCGAACAGGATCGGTTAGGCGCCGAAGGTCTTGAACTTGGCGAAGAGGGCGAGTACCGGAGCGGGGCAGTTCTCCGGCTTGAGGAAGCCGGTAGCGAGCACAGCCGCGACGATCTCCGAGGGCTTCTTGCCCTCGTCGAAAGGCTTCGGGAACGGCGATGCCTTGGTGATCAGGTTGAGGTAGGCCGCGTGGCGGGCCTCGACCGTTGCGATCTGCGCGCCGGCCTGGAGGTTGTCGCCCGCGTCGACGTAGCGGATCGCGCCGTCGTAGGCCATCACTCCGGTGTTCTCCAGGGTGCGGGCGGTGAGCAGGAAGGTGCCGAAGTTCGTCAGACCCTTGCTGAAATCGAACGTGCATGCAGGGGCCGCCGAGCTGCCGAGCGCGCCCTGGAGGAACTTGACGTGCGTGACCTCGTGGTCGCGGATCGCACTCAGGTACCCGTAGGCGGTGCTACGAACACGGCCGTTGAAGCCAGCGAACTGCTTCGCTCCCGTCACCGCACCGCGCTTGAACTTGCCAGCACTCCCCGGCACACCGGTCGGCAGCGCCTGGCTGCCGCTCCCCAGCGCCTGAACATAGAACGCCGCCTCCAGGTACTCCAACGTCAACGCGAAGTTCAGCACGTCGACGTCGGTGATCTCCACCGGGTTGTCATGGCCGGCACGAGCCGTGCCCGCTCCAGCCCCGAGCAGAACGCCCCCACCGACCAGTGCTGCCCCACCGATCCCCGCTTTGCGCAGGAACGCCCCACGCGTGTCGGGCCGCTCACTCACAGCTACCAAATCAAGCTTCGACATTTCGAATCTCCCTCTCTTTGTTGTCGTCGCGAAGAAACGCGACCTCTGGATACGGCTTACGAGCCGAGCATGTTCCGTTTTGAACCGCAATCCCTTCCGGGGCGAACCAGGTGGGCGGGGGCGTGGCTGTCTACCTGCCCATCGGGCAGTCCCACCCGGACAGACCGCGCTCCCCGCCTCGCTGCTTTCTAGTTACCCGACGATGAAGCCGGTGGCGTTGACCGCCGCCAGGATCTTCGCCTTGCTGAAGCCGTCCTCGAACGCCGCCGGAGCAGGCGTGGTGTCTGGGCTCGTCCCGCCGGAGAAGCGGATGTCACGGATCCAGGCCGCGTGCCGCGCCTCGACCGGCAGGATCCGGCCGGCACCGATCAGCACCGCCTTCGTCTTGATGTTCGGAACCTGGCCGAGGTAGGCATGCACGCCTGTGTCTTCCAGTACCTGCGCGGTCGCCGCGAACTTGGCCGGGTTCGTGACCGTGTCCTTGAAGTCGAACTTCGGCTTCGCGACTGCCTTCGCCCCAAGAACCTTGCGGAGGAACTGGACGTGCGTGTTCTCGTGCTGGGCCAAGACCGTGGAGTAGCGATTCAGCTCACCCTTCAGAATCTTGTTCTGGTTCGCCTGCGCGTAAAAGGCGGCCTCAAGATATTCAAGCGTGAGCGCGAAGTTGAGGATAGCGATGTCGCTCTGCGGAATCACCTGACCGCGAGCGACGTTCGGAATCGCCCCGGCGAAAGCACCGCCAACGGCGAGCGCGCCAACACCAACACCGGCCTTCCTCAGAAACGACGCACGCGTCTCAGGATCGACCTTTGCGGCTGCTTCCTGGATCGCGCCGTCCCGGTCGAAAACCTCGACGGCTGGAAGATGAGACATGCTCTGACCCCCTGTACACCAGACAGTCCCACCCGTCTACACGCTACGTATCCAACTCGGGGCTGCGCCAAACACGCACACCGATGTAGGTCAATCGGGAAGTGAAGTACGCACGCTCGGATGCGCGAGCGTCCTTCGTCCACATCCCCCGGTGAGAGTGGCCATTCTGTGGCCATGCCGCGTTTTCGGCCTTTCCGCGAGACGAACCGGCTAACAGAAAACCCCGCTTGAGCGGGGCTTTCTTGAGGTGGGCGGTACTGGGCTCGAACCAGTGACCCCCAGCTTGTCGAGCTGGTGCCCGCTCTCACGGCTTCTCTCGCCGCTTCACGGTTTCTCGCGTCTAAGCAGGGGTTTCAGCTAACAGCGTGCGCTGAGGTTGTCGGCAGCTCTCGGTCGTTTTCGAGTTCTACCCGTACCGATTTCGTACCTCGGAGCCATCGGTCGTGAACGGCTTCACGATGGTCCCGAACGAGCTCCTGCGCGACACCTCTCTATCCAGGGACGCGCGCCTGACGTGGATCGCGCTGAAGTCTCATGCGTGGCAGGACCCGGAGTGCTGGCCGGGTCAGGAGACGCTCACTCGTGAGCTTGGTGTCAGCGTTCGTCAGGTCCGCCGTTACCTGACCGAGCTCGAGGAGGCCGGGCTCGTCGAGACGGTTCAGCAGGGTCGCGGTATCGCGTCCCTGACTACCCGGTGGCACCGCCTGACCGGACACCCATGTCCGGTCTAGAAGCGTCTGACCGGACACCCATGTCCTCTCTAGACCGGACACCCATGTCCGGTCCCATAGAGAAGAAGACTCAGGTGAAGAAGACTCAAAGAACAGCTCCGCAGGGTCGTGCCGCGCACGACCACGCATCGACACCTGCGAAGAAGCTCGTGACCGACTTCGTGAATAGCGCACGTGCGGAGGGTCTGGATCCC
>JBBJLW010000014.1:0-74295 GCA_037720595.1 Gaiellaceae bacterium
GTGATGACACCCGAGGAGATTTTTTCGGAGGTCACGGCCGTCTACGACAATTACGTTGATACGCTCGAAACCGGGAGCGTGGAGACGTTGCAGGACTACGCTCGTGACCTTTCGGAGCGCATCATCCCCCGCGGAGTCGAGACGCATGAGGTGCTCGGAATCGTGCTGTTGCTTCGCGACGTTCTCGCACGCTCGCTATTCGTCAAGTACCAGCACGACTCTAACCTTCTCGACCAGATCTTGGACGCGTACGAGCCGGCAGCGAATCGCATCGCCGTAACGGTGGGCGTCAGCTTCGTGGAGGAGCGCGAACGAGTGATTCGCGAGCAGCAGGAGGCAATCCGGGAACTGTCGACGCCGGTCCTCCAGGTGCGTGACCGCCTGCTGATCCTGCCGATCATCGGCGTACTCGACGCCCAGCGTGCGCGTCAGTTAATGGAACAGCTGCTGGCCGCGATCCAGACAAACCGGGCGAAAGTCGTTGTGATCGACATCACCGGCGTCGCGACGATCGACGTCGGAGTAGCCAATCACCTTGTCCAGACGGTCGAGGCGTCGCGGCTGATGGGAGCGAGCGCGATCATCACCGGCCTGTCGTCGAAGATTGCCCAGACCCTCGTCGACCTCGGCGTCGATCTCGGCATGATGAGAACGGTCGGCGATCTTCAGGGTGGACTCGAGGAGGCGGAGCGCCTGATCGGCGTCAAAGCCAAAGAGCGCGACTCGGTAGCCCGGCCGGAAGCCTAGGAGGCTCGGTGCCCGTCGCGATCGTCCGGCAGGGCGATAATCTGATCGCGTCGGTTCAGTCCGATCTCTCTGACAATGAGGTTCTTCGCCTCCGCGACGATCTCGCCGAGCGCGTAGGACAGCTCCGCCTGCGGGGGATAATCATCGACGTAGGTGCGCTCGACGTAATCGACTCTTTCGTCGCGAGGTCCTTACGCTCGATCGCGGTCACTGCACGATTGCGTGGGGCAGACACGGTTGTCGTTGGCATCCAGCCCGACGTCGCAATTGCGATGGTGCAGTTCCGGCTAAATCTCGAACCCCTCTTGGCGGCATTAGATCTCGACGAGGCACTCGTCCTGCTCGATCGATCCGCGCACGGGGAGGGCGAGGATGGGGCATGAGGTGCACGTACCGATCACCTCGGACGCGGACATGGTTCCAGCACGTGCACAGGGCCGCGCGCTTGCACTGTCGCTCGGCTTCTCAACCACCGACGCGACTCTGATCGCGACCGCGATCTCCGAAATAGCGCGCAACATCCTCGTCCACGTGGGCCGCGGTCAGATGGTCATGCGGCCCGTGCACGAGGGGAACAGGCGCGGTCTCGTCGTCATTGCACGGGACGACGGACCGGGCATTCGTGACGTCGAGGCAGCGCTCGAGCACGGCCACGCAACCAGGGGCGGGCTCGGCCTCGGGCTGCCCGGCGCACGACGCTTGATGGATGAGTTCCACGTTGCCTCCGAACCGCACCGCGGCACCACCGTGACGATGACGAAGTGGCGGATCCGAGATGAACTGGAGCGGCTACGCGAGCAACGGCGCGACCGTGGTTGAGCAGAGCCGCACGATCGAGTGGGGATCGACGACGCGGTTCAGGGAGGGGAACGCGACAGGCGGCGATCTCGGAGTTGTGGCGACAGTTCCGAGCGGGACCCTTGTTGCCGCGATCGATGGGGCAGGGCACGGACCCAAAGCTGCGTGGGCGGCCGCAGCCGCAGCCGACGTGATACGAAGCTTCGCGGGGGACAACCTGAGGCTGCTGCTCCGGGACTGCGACGAGGCGCTCCGGCCAACCCGGGGAGCCGCGCTCAGCATCGCGCTCCTTACCTTCGCCTCCGAGCAATTGACCTGGGTCGGAATCGGGAACGTGGAAGGACGACTCGTCCGACACTCGCCCACGCAGCACCGGACACAGGTCTCCCTCCCACTCAGTAGCGGAGTCCTCGGCCGAGGACTGCCCCGCATCACGTCAACCACACTAGACCTCACCCGCGGGGACGTCCTGATCCTCGCGACGGACGGAATCTCTTCTTCGTTCGCCGACCGATTGATACCGACCGGTCGACCAGGAGAAATCGCCGAACAGATCGCCGCAGATCACGGTACGTCGGCGGATGACACGCTTGTTCTCGTCATGCGCTACCTCGGCCGGCCGGCGTGAGCGCGAGCGCGGCACGGTTTCGGACGTCTTACGTGGCCGCGCTCCGTAGCCACCTTGACGATCCGAGCGAGGCGACGCTGCGAAGCGCATACGAGCTCGGTCGTGACGCAGTTGCGAGCGAGCTGAGCGTGCTCGACCTCGCCGCCCTTCACCACGACGCTCTTCGAGCAGCGTTATCGAGCGACCGAAATGCCGGCAGGATCGAGCAGATCATTCGAGCGGCAGCGGACTTCTACCTCGAGAGCCTCGCAGCGTCCGAGATGGTGCAGCGCGGATTCCGCGAAGCTCGCGAGGCAGCTCAACTGGAACGCCGCCATGCCGCGCTGCTGCGCCAGCTCTCGAATCTGCTCGCGGACGCCTCGCTCGCCTTCGACGCCTCCGGGTCTCTCGAGGAAATGTTCCGCCTCGTCGCCGAGCAAGCCCGCGAGCTCACCGGAGCCAAGAGATCTAGGGTTACGGCGTCCCTGCCAGGCCGCTCGCGCCCGCTCGAGGTCACATCTCATTCGGACCCGATGGGAGAAACCGAGCCTCGCCCGGCTGCGCCGCTCGTCACCCCCCTTGCAACACTCGACGGACGGGAGTTCGGCTCCATCGAGGTTGCGGACCGGGAGAACGGAGACTTTCGTGAGGTCGATGAGGCAGTCTTGGTACACGTGGCCCAAATGGCGTCAGCCGCCTTCGAGCGGGCGCAGCGCTATCACGTCGAGCGGTGAGGCCATATCCAGCGCCCCTTCATGCGGGACTTGCGGATCTTCGGTAGAGATTGGTCGCTGACCGGAGGACGGGTTCCCACCACCTCGCCTCACGGCGCTGCTTCCCGCACACCCGTTGCTTGTTCTCAGAATAGTCAACACGAGGCGGGTACGAGGCGGGTACATCGGGTTGGGTACGTGCGGGCATGCGCGGACACTAGGCACAGGGCTCAACGGCAGATTTCCAGGGGAAACGTGGCCGCATGTGCCCGGCCGTGGACGCCAGTCCCGTGCTTGAACTCCATGGTAAGGAGGGGGTCGACGGTTTGAGTCCGTCAGAGGGCTTACGGGGAAGCCCTGCAACGGGGATTTAGTGTTGCCTGCCGCGACGAACGTTGGACGCGCCGCGGGTACGAGACGGGTACATTTTCGGACCAGCGGGCACGAGCGGGCGCTCCCGGGCACACGCGAACAAGGCACTCCGGGTGACAGCCAGGAGCGCGCCCTAACGCTGGCGGCCTCGAACCGGTTCAGCTCGCCTTACGAACTCACAGCTCGACACCGACCCTGGCCGCTGCTGCTCGAGCATCAAGACCAACCCGCACCGCCTCGGGCGCCCGCCGACGGAGCTCCCCCGAAGGGCCGGCCTAGGAGGAGGCGCGCGACGGTGTCGGAACTGCGGCCGGCTCCGGCGATCCGCTCGAATGGATCAGGTTGCGGATCTCGCGCACCGCCACCGATAGCCTGGCGAGATCGAAGGTCCCCCCGGCTCTGATGTCTGCGAGCACGTGGAGGGAGCGCTCGATCGCGCCCTGGTTCTCCGCCAGCCAGCTCTCGATCAGCTCTCGCGCGGGCCGATCGCCGGCCGGGGCCCGGAGGACCGCGGCGGTCAGCGCCGCCTGCTCTGAATAGACGTCGTCGCGGAGGGCCGCGCGCGCCATCGCTTCCCAGCGAGTGTCGCGCGGCAGGGCGACGATCCGCTCGCGCAGCCAGTGAAGCTCGAGCCGCGTACCCAGCATGAAGTAGACCTCCCCGACCGTCACGACGTCGAGCCCCGACGCGGCGGCGATCTCGACGAGGTCGAGCGACGGGACGAGCGCTTCCAGCTGCGAAACGCGGTCGGCGAGCCGCGACGGCACGCCCGCGGCGGCGAGCTCCGCTCTCTGCGCCTGCGCGGCCTCCAGGTCCGAGGGGCCGAGAAGGGTCGGCAGCGCTTCGGCGAGCGTCGTCGCGCCGGGCGCGAAACGTCCGATCGCCGCGGCCACGTCGAGCGGCCGGTGCCGCTTGCGCAGCAGCCAGCGCGTCGCGCGCTCGAGCAGCACGCGCGAGCGCAGCAACATCGCGATCTGCGACTCGGAAGGGACGAGGCCGTCGAGCGCCTCGATCTCTGCCCAGAGCGCGGACAGGCCGAAGGTCTCACGTGCGGCGGTGTAGGCGCGCGCGATCTCGTCCGCTCCCGCGCCCGTCTCGTCGCCGAGCCGGAACGCGAAGGTCGTACCGGCGTAGTTGACGAGGTCGTTGGCGACGCGCGAGGCGATGATCTCGCGTCGCAGCGGATGGCCTGCGAGCTGCGCCGCGAACCGTTCGCGTAGCACCGCGGGGAAGTAGCGCTCGAGCTTGCCGGCGAAGTAGGGGTCCTCGGGCAGGTCGGACTCGAGCAGCTCGTTCGCGAGGGCGATCTTCGTGTGCGAAAGGAGGATTGCGAACTCGGGCATCGTCAGCCCGCCTCCGGCCGCCCGACGCTCGCCGAGCACCTCGTCGCTCGGAAGGGACTCGAGCTCACGGTTCAGAACCCCTGCCTGCTCGAGGTGGCGTATGTAGCGCTCATGCACCTCGAGCATCGACGCCGCCATGGCCGCCGAGCGGCTGAGCGCCTGCGCCTGCTCGTAGTTGTCGCGCAGGACGAGCGCGCCGACATCGTCCGTCATCTCGACGAGGAGCGCGTTGCGCTGCTTCTCGGTCAGGTCGCCGTCGGCGACGATCGCGTTCAGCAGGATCTTGATGTTCACCTCGTGGTCCGAGCAGTCGACACCGGCCGAGTTGTCGACGGCGTCCATGAAGATCCGGCCGCCCCGGAGCGCGTATTCGATCCGCGCGCGCTGCGTGAAGCCGAGATTGCCGCCCTCGCCGACGACGCGGCAGCGGAGCTCGGCGGCGTCGACTCGGATGCCGTCGTTCGCCTTGTCGCCGACCTCGGCGTTCCGTTCCTCGCGGGCCTTGACGTAGGTGCCGATGCCACCGTTCCAGAGGAGGTCGACGGGCGCGCGCAGGATCGCGCGCATGACCTCGTTCGGGGTGAGCGACTCCTCCTCGACGCCGAGCGCGGCACGGATCTCGGGCGAGAGCGCAATCGCCTTCGCCGTGCGCTGGAAGACACTGCCGCCCGTCGAGATCAGGGCCGGGTCGTAGTCGGCCCAGGAGGAGCCGGCCAGTCGAAACAGTCGCTCGCGCTCGGCGAAGCTCGCAGCCGGGTCGGGATCCGGGTCGAGGAAGACGTGGCGGTGGTCGAACGCGCCGACGAGCTTGATGCGCCGCGAGAGCAGCATCCCGTTCCCGAAGACGTCGCCGGACATGTCGCCGATCCCGACGACGGTGAAGTCCGTGCTCGCGATGTCGGTGCCGAGGGCGCGGAAGTGCCGCTCGACCGACTCCCAGGCGCCGCGAGCCGTGATCCCCATCTGCTTGTGGTCGTAGCCCGCCGACCCGCCCGAGGCGAACGCGTCGCCGAGCCAGAAGCCGTACTCGGCCGAGATCGCGTTCGCGATATCGGAGAAGGTGGCCGTGCCCTTGTCGGCGGCGACGACGAGGTACGGGTCGTCGCCGTCGTGCCGGACGACGTCGGCCGGCGGCACGACCTCCCCCCCGGCGATCGTGTCGGTGAGGTCGAGCAGGCCGCGCATGAAGATCCGGTAGCACGCGACGACCTCGGCGAGGAGCGCGTCCCGGTCGTCGCCCGTTGGCGGCCGCTTGACGACGAAGCCGCCCTTGGCGCCGACCGGGACGATCACGGCGTTCTTGACCGTCTGCGCCTTCATCAGGCCGAGCACCTCGGTGCGGAAGTCCTCCCGGCGGTCGGACCAGCGAATCCCGCCGCGGGCGACCCTGCCGCCGCGCAGGTGCACCGCCTCGGTCCGCGGCGAGTAGACGAACACCTCGAACAGCGGGCGCGGCTCGGGCAGGTCGGGAATCAGCTCGGGGTCGAGCTTGAGCGACAGGTACGGCTTTGCCTGACCGTCGGCGCCGGCCTGGAAGTAGTTCGTGCGGAGCGCGGCGCGCACCACCCGGAGGAAGCCGCGCAGGATCCGGTCCTCATCGAGGCTTTCGACCCCGTCGATCGCCGCCTCGAGCGTGCGCTCGAGCGCGCGTGCCTCGGCGTCGGCGCCCTCGGACCGCGCAGGATCCAATCGCAGCCGGAAGTGCTCGACGAGCCGGCGCGCGATTTCCGGATGGGCGGCGAGCGCGTCCTCCATGTACGCCTGGCTGAAGGTGCTCCCCGCCTGCCGCAGGTACTTCGCGATCGCGCGGAGGACCGTGATCTCGCGCGCCGTCAGCCTGGCCGCGAGCACGAGCCGGTTGAAGCCGTCGTTCTCCGACTCGCCGCGCCAGGCGCGCACGAACGCGTCCTGGAAGGTCTCGCGCACCTCCTCCGCCTGGAGCTCCGCCCCCTCGGCGTGCTGGAGCCCGAAGTCGTAGATCCACACGGGGGCGCCGTCGCGGGGCCGGATCTCGTAGGGACGCTCGTCGGTTACGGTCACGCCCATGTTCTCGAGCAGCGGCAGCACGTCGGAGAGGAGCAGCGGCGAGCCCGAGCGGACGAGCTTGAAGGCGAGATGGTCGAGGCTCGACGCGAGCGGCACGTAGAGACTCATCCCGAGATCGCCATCGGGGTCGAGCCGCTCGATCCGGTTGATGTCCAGGACGGCCTGCGCGGCGGAGAAGTCCTCGCGGTAGGCGCCGGGGAACGCCTCCCCGTATCGCTCGTAGAGCAGGCCCGCCCGCTCCTCGCCGAGCTGGTCGGAGAGCGCGTCGCGCAGATCGTCCGCCCAGGCCCGCGTCGCTGCGGCGAGGCGCGACTCGATCTCGGCGACGTCGTACGCCGGGACCGCGCCCGCCTCGGTGTAGACGACGAAGTGGAGTCGCGCGAGCACCGACTCGGACACGCGCGTCGTGTAGTCGACGCTGACCCCGGAGAACGCGTCCTGAAGGATCTCCTGGATCCGCCGCCGGTTCTCGGTGTCGAACCGTTCACGAGGCAGGTAGACGAGGCAGGAGAGGAAGCGGCCGAACGCGTCGCGACGGACGAAGAGCCTGACGCGACGGCGCTCGCCGAGGTGGAGGATGCCGAGAGCTGTCTCGAAGAGCTCGTCCTCGGAGATCTGGAAGAGCTCGTCGCGCGGGTACGTCTCGAGGATCTCGATCAGCGCCTTGTGGTCGTGGCTCCCGCGCAGCAGCCCCGCCCGCTCGACGACGCGCTGGGCCTTGCGCCGCAGCACCGGAACCTCGGACGGGCTCGCGCTGTACGCGGTGTGCGTGTAGAGGCCGAGGAAGCGCCGCTCGGCGATCACCTCTCCGGCCGCGTCGAAGCGCTTGACCCCGACGTAATCGAGGTACGAGGGCCGGTGCACGGTCGACCGCGAGTTCGCCTTCGTCAGATTGAGCAGGTTCTTCTCCCGCGCGCGCCGCCGCACCTCGGGCGGCAGCTCGGCGAAGCTGAGCGAGATCGGCGCGCTGCCGCTCTCGCGGAGGATCCCGAGACCGGAGCCGGACACCGCGCGGAGGACGTCCTCGCCGTCGTCGTTGCCGATCTCGTACTCGCGGTAGCCGAGGAAGGTGAAGTGGTCGTCGTGCATCCACCGGAGCAGGTCGCTCGCCTCGGCGAGCTCGTCCGGGTCGACCGGCGGCGGCGTCTCGGCGAGCTCGGCGACGAGGTCGCTTGCGCGCTCCCGCATCGAGGTCCAGTCCTCGACCGCCGCACGGACATCGCCGAGGACGCGGTGGAGGCCGAGTCGCAGCCGCTCCAGGCCCGCGGGATCGCTCTGGCGGTCGACCTCGACATGGATGAGCGACTCGGGGAGCCCGTCGCCGGCGCCGACCTCGAGCAGCCGGCCCTCGTCGTCGCGGCGCATGCGCATGATCGGACGGATCACGAGGTGGATCGCGCTTCCGTACGCCGTGACCTGCATCGAGACCGAGTCGACGAGGAACGGCATGTCGTCGACGACCGTCTCGACGACCGTGTGCGGCGAGTCCCAGCCGTGCTCCTCGACGTTCGGGTTGTAGACGTGCACCTTGATCTCGCCGCGCTTGCGGACGCGCGCGAGGCTCCAGTGCGCGAGGGCGGCGCCGTAGAGGTCGCGGTCCGACCGGTCGGTCAGGTCGTCGGGAGCGACGTGCGCGTAGTAGGCGCGCACGAACCGCTCGACGTCCTCCGCCTGGGCAGGCTCGAGCCGCTCGTGGACGTGCGCGACCGTCGCCTCGAGGAGCGCCCCCTTCGTCACATCTGGGCTCGTCGCCAGTCGCAGACCTCGCCTCGGGTTCAACCGGGAGTATGAACCTCGGCGGCGGCTATAGGTGGTTCGGGGTCACTCAGGGTGTCTCGAGACTCCTCGAGGAAGGGCGACTCTAGGGCATGAAGCGGGCGCCACGGAGGCGCGCCGTAGCAGCTCCCGGAGCTGAAACTCTGCAAATAGACGGTCTACGTTGCCGGTGCAGGCGTAACGGTGACCACCTCCTTCGCTAGGTGCTGCACGCGCTCCGGCAACTCCGCGACGAGGACCTGTTCGAGTTTCGCCGTGGCAGGGCATCACCGTCGTCGGCACGCCGGAGCGCGGCGGCACGGCTACCGCCTCGAAGAACTCGTCAAGATCATCGAGGACGTCGCCTGAAGCGCAGGGCAGAGCGAGCACGAGCTCCTTGTTATTCGTTGTCAATAATGTCAACGAGCCACGGGTACCAGACGGGTACAACAGATCGGGGCACGGCAGACGCGACCTGAAGGCCTGATTTGCAGCGAAAACGTAGTCGCGAATGCCTTGCCGTGCCCGCTAGATGGTAAGGAGCGGGTCGACGGTTCGAGTCCGTCAGAGGGCTTATCAGTCGGCCCGCGAGTGGCCAAGCGGCAATGGTTGCTAGTGAGGGTGTCGTGATCGCCTAGGCTCGCCGCGTCGCTCATGAGCTCGAGAAGCGCGATGCAGGCCCACGACATCGGCTTGATCACGCTCTCTCCCCTCGGACTTGGCCATACCGTGCTCGATGTCGCCGCACAGATATATCCGCCGCACAGGTGCAACGCGGCGCCCTCTGCGACGTCGACGACACCCTCGCATCCGCGCCGAGTGAGCGCGCTCGGCTCACCGAGGAGCAGAACGACCCCGGGACTCGCGCTGTGCGAGTCCCGGGGTCGCGATTTAGCAGCGGGTGGTTACTTGCAGGGCTTGTGGAACTGGATGTTCCCGCCTGCCAGAGCGCTCAAGGGGTGACTGATCACGGAGGTGAGCGCGATCTGGTCCACCCCCCGGTCAACCCGGGTCTAGGATTGGCCGATCGCGGCGCCGTACCGGCACACATCTCCGGTCCGACCGGGATCGACTTCATCGATGCAAGAGCGCGTTCACGGCGGGTTCAGGCCCACTGGCGGAGACCCAGGCGGCCCACAGCGCGCGCTCACTCCAGGGATTGGAGGGCGAGCGCGACGGCCTCATCGGCTGTGAGCGCCTGGCCTTGCTTCCATGCGTCGGTAAAGGCGGCTTCGTCGAGTTGCGTTCGGATTGTCGCGAGCGTCTCTTCGTTCATCCTGGCGACCCAGGCCTCGCCGCCGCCGATCTCCTCGCGCAGCGCCTCGAAGCAGGAGATTAGCCGGACAGCCGTCTCCACTCTTCCCGCGGCGGTGATGGCACTGGCGACGCTGCACAGGCCGGTTGCGATCTCGAACGGGTTGCCGAGGTCGCGCTTGATGCGGAGGCTCTCTTTCAGCAGCGGGAGCGCGTCCTGAACCCGGCCTTCGCTGACAGCGAGCCACGCCATCGAACCCAGCAACGCCGCCTCAAGGGACTTGCTGCCCAGCGCACGTGCCCGGCGGAGGTTGTCCTCATTCAGTGCTCGGGCGCGATCCAGGTCGCCGGACTCTGCGTAGGTCCACGCAAGGGTGCGGGTCGTCCACAGGACGTAGTTCTCGTCGCCGAGGTCGCGGAAGAGTCGGACGCTCTCTTCTAGGAGTTGCTGCGCCCGTGCCCAATTGCCTTCCTCGCCGAGCGCGTAGCCGAGTTGCTGTAAGGACTCGGCCGCACCCCGCGGATCCCCGAGTCTGCGATGGAGCGCGAGCGCCTCCTCGGCCCGAAGTCTCATTGTCGCAGGATCTCCACTGACGGCCGCCAACTCGGCCGCCCCGTTGAGAGCTTTGGCGCGAGCCGCCGTCGGACCCTTGTCGGCGCGGAGGGTGCTTTCGAGACGACGCGTTCCCTCCACGACGCCCCTGCTGGCCCAGAAATCCGAGAGTGCTCCCGCCAGCCGCAAGGCATGCTCCGTCTCACCTGAAGCCTCGAGCCGGTCGAGGGCGGCGCGGAGGTTGTCGTGCTCGCGCTCCAGCTGGTCGAGCCATTCCCTGCCGCCCCGGAGTACTTCGTCCTCCACGTGCGGCTCCGCCTCCTCGGCGAGTGCCAGGAAGTGGTCCGCGAGGCGGCGACGCAGCTCCTCCGCCTCGCCCGACTCCTCGAGCCGCTCGGCTGCGTACTCGCGGATCGTCTCCAGCATCCAGAAGCGCTCGTCTGTCTGGCGAAGGAGGCTCTTGTCGACGAGTGACTGGAGGGTGTCGAGATCGGCGTCGGTGACCTCCTCGGCAGCCTCGAGCGTGCAGCCGCCTCTGAAGACGGCGAGCTGGGCGAAGAGGCGCTGCTCCTCAGGCGTCAGCAGCTCGTAGCTCCATTCGATCGTCGCCCGGAGGGTGCGCTGGCGCTCGGGCAGGTCTCTGGCGCCGCCGGTCAGAAGCGGCAGGCGCTGCTCGAGCCGCGCGAGGATCTGCCCGGAAGAGAGCGCCTTCACGCGCGCCGCCGCCAGCTCGAGCGCGAGCGGCAGGTCGTCCAGTCGCCGGCAGATCTCGAGGACGGCGCCGTCGTCGTCGAACTCGGGCTTCACGGCCCGTGCTCTTGCCAGGAAGAAGCTGACGCCCTCCGCCGGCACGAGGGGCGGAACCGCGTACTCCTGCTCGCCCGTCACGTGGAGAGGCTCCCGGCTGGTCACGAGCAGATCGAGGCCCGGGCAGGAAGCGAGCAGCGCGGCCAGCTCCCCTGCCGCCTCGACGACCTGCTCGAAATTGTCGAAGAAGAGCAGCATCGACCGATCGCCGATGTGCTCGGCCAGACCATCCTTGGCGCCAAGCGCCAGGCCCGCCGACGCCAGCACCAGCTCAGGATCGCGAAGCGGGGCCAGCGGCACCCACCAGACACCCTGCGCGTAGCCGTCTGCGAGCCCGCCCGCCGCCTGCAGCCCGAGCCGCGTCTTCCCCGTGCCGCCGGCCCCGGTCAGCGTCAGCAAGCGGACGTCGTCATGCGAAAGCAGCCCGAGCACCTCCGTCAGCTCCCGCACGCGCCCCAGAAATGGGGTGGACGGGATCGGCAGGTTCGTCCGGTGCAGGCTCTGGAGTGGCGGGAACACGTCGTCTCCGAGCTGGTAGATCCGCTCGGGCGCAGACAGATCCTTCAGCCGGTGCTCACCGAGGTCGCGCAGCCCGTCCGCGCCCAGGAGGGTAGCCGTGGCGGCCGAGACCAGCACCTGTCCGCCGTGGCCGCAGGCGGCGATCCGGGCCGCCCGGTTCACGTCGACTCCGACGTAACCCTCCTCGGCCACGTGCGGCGTGCCGGTATGGATGCCCATCCGCACCCGGATCCGGCCCGGGGCGAGTCCTGACCGCGCCTCGGTGGCGGCGCTCAGCGCACCCGGCGCCGTCGGAAAGGCGACGAAGAAGGCATCGCCCTGCGTGTCGACCTCGACCCCGCCGTAGGCACCGAACGCCTCGCGCAGGACGCGGCGGTGCTCCGCCAGCGCCCGCGCGTACCCATCCGCGCCCAGCTGGTGCAAGAGCCTGGTGGAGCCCTCCACATCCGTGAACAGGAAGGTGACGGTGCCTGCTGGAAGCTCCGGCCGCATCGCTACCCACATGATGCGGCGGCGGGCGGCATTCGTCCATTCGCGTCACTAGACACGAGTGCGAGAGGTACGCGAGGCTTCGCCTGGCGACTACCCGGTGTGGGGCCGCAAATAGCGCTCCCTACGCACCCGGCTCGGCGTCGCCAACCGCGTCGACCTGGCATGCCGTCGCGCAGGCCGATCGCGCAGAGAGCCTGCGTCTCGCTGACCGTTCTCCTTCTGCCGGAGTCTGGTTTAAAGACAGACAACAGTTCGCGGGTACGAGACGGGTACATCAGCTCGGACATGCGCGGGTACGCGCGGGTACGCGCGGGCACGACTCACACGTCGCGAAGGCGTGATTTGCAGGAGAAACGTGGTCGCGAGTGCCCGGCCGTGCCCGCCAATACCGCCTCTGAACCTCCATGGTAAGGAGGGGGTCTGCGGTTCGAGTCCGCAAGAGGGCTTAAGTACCGAGGAGACCCCTTCTGTCGCCCTCGCACGTCGGTGCGACCGGCCCGACCCCTGATCGGTAGGAGGCTGCGGTCGCCGCCGTGGTAGGGCAGAATACGGGCCGCACTGATGTCGCCATCAGAGGGGGAGATATGAACAGGCTGGCTACTCTCATTGCGGGGGTATTCGTCGTCGCAGGCCTGGTTGTCGCGGTGGGCGCGGCTGCGTCCAAGGATGAGGTGCTGAAGGACTCGCAGCACTTTCTCGAGCAGTCGCAGAAGACTTTCCAGGGCGGAGCCAGGGCCGGCTCGGCGCTCAACATCGAGGTCGTCGGCCACACCGATCTAGGCGGCAGGGGCTTCAACGCCGACGTCTGGTACCACGACGGCTACGCCTACGTCGGGCAGTGGGGGTTCGCTGACTGGGCGACCGGCAACAACCGCTTCTGCCCGAGCGGCGATCGGCGCGGTGTCGCCGTCGTCGACGTGACCCCACCCGAGACGCCGATGCAGGTGGCGACGCTGCTGAACCCGGAGGGCACGTCGGCCGAGGACGTCGTCGTCTATACGGCTGAGGGCGGCCCGCTCGACGGTCACGACATCGCCGTGGCCGCAATTCAATGGTGCGGTGGCTCGCGCTATGCCGAGGAGGCTGTCGGAGGGCTGATGCTCTGGGACGTCACCGACGCGTCGAACCCGGTGCAACTCGGCTTCCTGGATACCGAATGCTGCACCCGCGGCGTCCATGAATTCGAGATCGAGCGGCACGTGAATGGCCACACGTACGCCTACGCGACCGTGCCGACGAGCCGGTACCCAGACGGCGAGACCGGAAGCGGCTACCGTGACGAGAACGGCGAGGGCGACTTCCGTCTGATCGACATCACCGACCCGCGGAGCCCCCTGCAAGTGTCGAGCTGGGGCATCCAGGACATCGACGGGCCCTTCACCGCAGGCCAAGGGTGCGACGCGGACACCAACTACGGTCACGGAGCCGAGCCATCTGAGGATGGGACGCTCGTGTTCCTGTCCTACTGGGACAGCGGCTTCATCCGGCTAGATGTCTCGGATCCTTCAAACCCGGTCTTCACCGGCCGGACGCAATACGCCAGCGACGAGGACGGGGATGCGCACTCGTCACAGTACGACGAGGCGCGGCAGCTGCTGATCACGGCCGACGAAGACTTCTGCAAAACGTCGGGCGCCGGGACCGAAAAGAGCTTCGGGTACATGAGGATCTACGACTACTCGAACCCCGCCGCCCCAGTGCAGATCGGCGAATATCGGACGCCGAACTCGCTCGGCCCGAGCGACCAAGGAGCAGGTGACTATGTCATCCACAACAACTACCTGGTCGGCACCGATGTGTACGCCTCCTGGTACTCGGACGGCGTCCGCGTCATCGACACAAGCGACCCAACTCACCCGGTAGAGGTCGCGTACTTCGTGCCACCGGCGACGCAGAATCCCGTGAAGCCATCCCAGCGCGGTGTACTGACGAACACAGCTCAAGTCTGGGGTGTCGTCGTAGACGAGACCACTGGGCTCATCTACGCAAGCGACATGAACTCCGGCCTCTGGATCTTGCGCCGAACTGGATAAGCGCTCGGTTGGGCGCAACGCGAGGGCCGACGATGCTCGGCCCTCGCGCATTGCCTTGCAGCTACGGCCTCGGCACTATGCTTCCCCGACCGCTACCAGCCCCACGCGCGCCGGTAGGCGGCCACCAGGAAACCGTCGACCTCGGCGTGGTCTGGCTCGGCCGGCAGCGGCGACTGCTCGAGTGCCCCGCTGAGCCGCTGCTCGACCAGCTCGATCTCCGCGACCGTCTCGTCGAACGTCCGCTGGCCGGTGCGGATCGCCATCACGCTCGAGCGCTCCGGCTCGGGCATGGGAAGCGTCAGGTGTCCCGTCTCCAGGAGCTCGATGCCCTGGTAGCCGAGCCTGGCGGCGTGCATCGCGTACTTCGTGTCGAAGCCGTGCGCCTCGACGAGCTCTGGGCGGTTGACGCGTTTCTGCCCGCGCGTTCCAAGCAGGCGCTCCTTCTGGCCGTGGAGGTAGCCGAGGTAGCCGCGGCCGGCCCGGCGCGAGAGCAACGCGGGCCGTAGGTCGCGCAGCTCCTCGCCGAGTGCGGTCTCGACCTGCACGAGCTCCTCGGGAACGAAGAGGAGCAACAGGATCGTCGGGTGACCCTTGAGCGCGAGCCGGACGTACTTGCGCAGGCTGTAGGCGACCAGGTCGAGGTCGCCCGGCCCCGAGCGTGCCCCTTCCGGCTGCGTTCGCTCGACGTAATGCTCGAACCCGTAGAGGCCGCCGCGGATCCCGCGAGCACGGGCAAGCCCGAGCAGGTACTCGGGCGGCTCGACATAGACGGCCATCTCGTCGCGATCGTCCTGGCCGCCGTGGTGGAGTCCATGCACGGTCGAGCCGACGGTCGCGCGGAGGATCGTGTTGCGCTCGACGATCTCACCAGAATCCATCTCACCACCTTTCGTGTTGGCCGCCTGTCACGTCGATTCTGGTGCCGCAGGCCGTGAAGCAGGCGGGTGGCTCTTCCCCTCAGCATGAGATCTCTGCGCTGCGGCGCTCTTCCCACCGGGTTAGGCTCGCCGAGGATGACACGGATCGGGGCGGCGGTCGTGGGTACGGGATTCATCGGCGTCGTGCACGTCGAGGCGCTGCGCCGGCTCGGGGTGGAGGTGACCGGCGTCGTCGGCTCTTCGCCGGCCCGGGCACGCGAGAAGCCGGGGCTGCCGGAGCCGTACGAGAGCTTCGAGGCGATGCTCGAGGACGACCGCGTGCGCGTCGTGCACCTGACGACGCCCAACCGGCTCCACTATCCGGAGGCCAGGGCGGTCCTGGCGGCCGGCAAGCACGTCGTCTGCGAGAAGCCGCTCGCGCTCACGTCGCAGGAATCTGCAGAGCTGCTGCGTCTCGCCGAGGCAAGCGGACTCGTCCACTGCACCAACTACAACATCCGGTTCTACGCCCTCTGCCGCGAAGCACGGGCGCGCGTTCGCCGCGGCGAGCTCGGCGCCGTTCACGGCGTCCACGGCGTCTACATCCAGGACTGGTTGCTGAAGCCAACCGACTGGAACTGGCGTCTCGATCCGGAGCAGGGCGGGCTGCTGCGCGCCGTGGCCGACATCGGCACGCACTGGCTCGACCTGACGGGGTTCGTCACGGGAACGCGCGTCGCGTCGGTCTTCGCCGACCTGCACACGGTGCACGAGACCCGGCAGGTGCCGATCGGCCCGGTCGAAACGTTCGCCGGCGACCAGGACGACATCGAGCGTGAGGAACGGCGGATCGAGTCCGAGGACATGGCGCACGTCCTTCTCCGCTACGAGGACGGCTCACGCGGCAACGTCGCGATCTCACAGCTGAGCGCCGGTCGCAAGAACTGCCTCACCTTCGAGATCGACGGAGCGGAGGGAGCGATGGCGTGGTCGTCAGAGCGGTCTGAGGAGCTCTGGCTCGGCCACCGCGACCGCGCGAACGAGGTGCTGCTTCGAGACCCGTCGTTGTTCGAGTCTGACGCCGCGACCGACTACCCCGGCGGCCATGCCGAGGGATTCCCGGACACCTTCAAGCAGCTCTACAGGGCGGTTTATGCCGCCATCGCGGAGGGACGCATGCCTGCCTCACCGGACTTTCCGACCTTCGCCGACGGGCACGAGGCAATCCTCCTCGGCGAGGCGATCCAGCGCTCCGCGCGCGAGGAGCGCTGGATCGAGGTGGCGCGGTGAAGCTCGGCTTCCTGACGGCTGCCCACCCAGATCTGCCCTTCGAGCATGTCGCCGCGTAGGTGGCAGGAAGTCCGTAGTTGGTCGGCTGCAACGCCTAAAGCGACGCGCCCTCTCGCAGTCGTCGTCGCGCCCGAAGACGAGCGCTTTCGCCATCGACGAAAAATCGTGCGTCCGCGGTCGAGCCCGCTCCTGATGGTCAGCCACATGCCCCCAGTCATCGGCAAGCACGGCCGCTGGATTGAATCGCACGCGCCCAGGGTCGACGGTTCGAGCCGGTCAGAGGGGTTCTAAGACACGGGCGTGGGAGCGTCATAGCCCTTGGAGCCGACGGATCGCGACAGCTCGCTGCGCGGGTCCTCGCCGGCGCCGAGGCGGGCGAGCGCGTGCGCGAAGTCGTAACGAGGGTTCCATCCGAGGTCGCTTCGCGCCTTCGCGTTCACGTACACGCGCTCGATGCTCGGAAACATGCGCCAGCCGCGACGTCGGTACTCCGCCTCGCACCCGGGGAAGAGCCGCTCGACGACCCCCGATGCGTCCGTACGCAAGTCGCCCAGATCCTCGCGCGTGAACGGCGTTGTGGCGCTGATGATGTACCTGCCGAAGCGAAGCTCGGGCGCCCGCTCGAGGGCCAGGAGGTGCGCAGCCGTCGCGTCCTCGAGGTCGACCCGGCGATAGAGGAACTCGTTCGCCTTGAGGTTGCCGTCGTCGTAGACCGTCCGCACGTCTTCCCGGTCGTCGCTCTCCGGGAAGAAACGCGAGGTGCGCAGGATGAGACAGGGAAGCCCGTGCTCGTGGTGGACGAGCTCGCAAAGATTCTCCGCCGCGATCTTGGTGACGCCGTAGATGTTCCGCGGCACGGGCGCGACGTCCTCCGTGATCCATGCCGCCGGCGCTCCGGGCGGCGGGGTCAGCGCCCGACCGAAGGCGCTCGTCGTGCTGGTGAACACGAACCTGCCGACGCCGCTCGCCACCGCCTCCTCCAGCAGGTTGAGCGTCCCGGTGACGTTCGTCTCGATGAACTGCTGCTTCGTGTGGGTGGCGACATGCGGCTTGTGCAGGGTCGCCGTGTGGAGAATCGCCTCCACATCCTTCAGGCATCGACGCACGAAAGCGCGATCGGCGATCGACCCGACGATCGTCGTGAACGACGACTCGAGCACGTCGAGTCCGAGCACTTCGTGGCCCTGCTCGCGGAGCACGCGAACCAGCGCCTCGCCGAGGTGCCCGGAGCTTCCCGTGACGAGGACTAGCATCGCTCGACCGTTTTCTGCTGAAGCAGAGGAGCGCCGATCTCCTGCGCCCGCCAAGCCGCCCGGAGATCGCGCTCGCATCCTGCTGAGATAGCCCGTGCATGGGCTTCTGTGACTGACGCCTTGCTCATCACTAGACGTTACTCCTCGCCCGACGCGCCGACGTTGACCGGCCCGTTGCTGCGGGCTCGACGGAGAGGAGCGCACGGGAGCTGAAGAACGGTCACGCTGAAATCGGCCGGTGGCGCACTCGGTCGTCATGATCTCCGGCGACGGCATGAGCGACCACGACCTCGGCGAAACGCAGCTTCACCTCGACGGAAACGGCGACGGACGACGGGTTCTCAGTTTGTACGACAGCGGCCTCGTCGCCGTCCCGCCTTGGATCTGGAAGCTGACGGAGCTCGAATCGCTCAACCTCTCGCAGAACTCGCTCCTCGAGATCTCCGGCGAGCTCGCGCAGCTGACGCGGCTGCGGATGCTCGATCTCGGGCACAACACGCTCCACGCGCTGCCCGCAGCCATCGGGACGCTCGAGCGGCTCGAATATCTGTACGTCAGCGACAATTCACTCGGAACATTCCCGCCTGGACTGCTCGCCGGTGCGAAGCGGCTCCGTTACCTCGGCGCTGCGGACGCCGGGCTGACGGGGCTGCCGGACGAGCTCGGCGAGCTCGTCGCGCTCGAGGAGCTGCGCATCCAGGGAAACAGGATCGCATCGCTTCCCGCTTCGATCGGGCGACTGCGAAACCTGCGCGTGCTCCTCCTCCGCGGGAATCGCCTCACCCAGGTGCCGCCTACGCTCGGCGAGCTGAGCGAGCTTCGCCACCTCGACCTCAGAGGCAACGAGCTCGACGCGATCCCGGCGCCACTCGCTCAGCTCGGGCAGCTGACTCACCTCGACCTGCGCTCGAACCGACTCTCCCGGCTGCCGGACTGGGTCACAGAGCTGCCACGGCTCGAAACGCTCGACGCGCGCTGGAATACGATCCGCGCCCCCGAGCGGCTGCTCGCGACGCTCGAAGCCCGCGGCTGCCGCGTCCACCTCTGAGGTCGAGCTCACCACCGGGTTGCCGAGCGGCCCGCTCGTCTCGGGATCGGCGACTGCCGGTCCGATCCGAGACGAGCGGGCCGCCCTTTCGCGCCTTTTCTAGTAGCGGTAGTGATCCGGCTTGTACGGGCCGTCCGCCGGGATCCCGAGGTAGTCCGCCTGGTCGGCCGTCAGCTCGGTCAACCTCACGCCGAGAGCGGGAAGATGGAGCCGCGCCACCTTCTCGTCGAGGTGCTTCGGCAGCACGTAGACCTTCTTCTCGTAGTCGTCGGGCTGCGTGAAGAGCTCGATCTGCGCGATCGTCTGGTTCGAGAACGAGCTCGACATCACGAAGCTCGGATGCCCGGTCGCGTTGCCCAGATTCATCAGGCGCCCCTCCGAGAGGAGGATCACCGAGTGCCCGTCGGGAAACACCCACGCGTCGACCTGCGGCTTGATGTTCACTCTCTCGATCCCCGGTACCTCGGCGAGCCCGGCGATGTCGATCTCGTTGTCGAAGTGGCCGATGTTCCCGACGATCGCCTGGTGCTTCATCCGGGACAGATGATCGGCGGTGACGATGTCCTTGTTGCCGGTCGCGGTGATGAAGATGTCCGCGGTCTCGACGACGTCCTCGAGCGTCGCGACCTGATAGCCCTCCATCGCGGCCTGGAGCGCGCAGATCGGATCGATCTCCGTCACGATCACCCGCGCGCCCTGGCCGCGCAGCGAGTCGGCGCAACCCTTGCCGACGTCGCCGTACCCGCAGACCACTGCGACCTTGCCGCCGATCATCACGTCCGTGCCGCGGTTGATCCCGTCGATCAGGGAATGACGGCACCCGTAGAGGTTGTCGAACTTCGACTTCGTGACCGAGTCGTTCACGTTGATCGCCGGGAAGAGCAGCGTCCCGGCCTGCTCCATCTGGTAGAGGCGATGGACGCCGGTCGTCGTCTCCTCCGTGACGCCCTTGATTCCCTGGCCGATCCGCGTCCAGCGCTGCGGGTCGTCCTGGATCGACCGCTGCAGGAGCGCGAGGACGTACCGAAGCTCCTCCGACTCCGCCGTGGCGGGGTCGGGGACGACGCCGGCCGCCTCGTACTCCGTTCCCTTGTGAACGAGAAGGGTTGCGTCGCCGCCGTCGTCGAGGATCATGTTCGGGCCGCCGTCGGGCCAGATGAGCGCCTGCTCGGTGCACCACCAGTATTCCTCGAGCGTCTCGCCCTTCCAGGCGAAGACCGGGATGCCCGCGGGCTCGTCGATCGTCCCCTCGGGACCGATCGCGACGGCCGCCGCAGCGTGATCCTGCGTCGAGAAGATGTTGCAGCTCGCCCAGCGAACCTCGGCGCCGAGGGCGACCAGCGTCTCGATTAACACAGCGGTCTGGATCGTCATGTGCAGCGAGCCGGTGACGCGCGCGCCCGCGAGCGGCTGCGACTCGGCGAACTCGCTCCGAAGCGCCATCAGACCGGGCATCTCGTGCTCGGCGAGGCCTATCTCCTTGCGGCCGAACTCGGCCAGCGACAGGTCGGCCACCTTGTAGTCGCTGCTCTGGGTCACTGCGGTGATGCTCATGGAACCTCCGTCGGTGTGGGTTGGAGCCTGGCGTGTCGTACGGGCGCCGCGAAGAAATCGGGCGACGTCGGAGACAACGTACTGGCAACGAGCTCAAGGCTTGCGCGCTCCGATAGAGGTCCGGCACGCGAGGAACGTCTTGCGCCCGCCGAAGATCACCTCGAGCGCCTCGAGCATCAACTGCAGGCGATCGGCGACGATCTCGCCGTCGGGAATCCTTCGTACTTTGTCGCCGACGGCTTCGCTGACCGTGCGGAGGACGTCGTCGGCGCTCGGAAGCGGGATGCTGCCGGCCAGGTGGATCCCGAACGGCAGGTACGTGGACGGGTGCGCCGGCTCCGTCACGCCGGCGGTCGCCACGTCGCTCGCGTCAGGTTCCTCGCGCGAAGATCGGCGCTTCGAAGACCGTGATCGAGCGGAACTCCTCGAAGCGCTGCGCGATCTCCTCGTGCGTCAACCGCTGGAGACGGTCGCTGCCGAAGTCCTCGACGCAGAAGGACGCAACAGTCGACGCGCACACCGCCGCGCAGCGCAGGTCGCTCTCCGACCAGCTCGACGACCCGAGCGAGTCGAGGTAGCCGAAGAAGCCGCCCGCGAACGAGTCGCCGGCCCCGGTAGGATCGACGACGCGCTCGAGCGGATATCCGGGAACCGAGAAGAACCCGTCGTCACTGAACATGCACGCTCCGTACGGGCCTTCCTTGACGACGAGTAGCTGCGGCCCGAGCGCGCGGATCTGCTTCGCCGCCAGAGCGATGTTCGGCTCGCCCGTGAGCATCCGCACCTCGATGTCGTTGAAGACGACGACGTCGACCTCGCGCATCGTCTGGATCAGCGAGTCGCGCGCCGAGTCGATCCAGTAGTTCATCGAGTCGAGCCCGACGAGGTGGGCCCGCGTGCACTGCGCTCGAACACGCCGCTGCAGGTCGGGCTGGATGTTCGCGAGGAACAGGATCGAGGCGGAGCGCGCAGCCGGCGACAGGGTCGGGTCGAAGTCGGCGAACACGTTCAACTGGGTGTCGAGCGTGTGTGCGACGTTCATGTCGCCCTCGTAGCGGCCCTTCCAGAAGAACGATCGTTCGCCCTCCACTTGCTCCAGATCGTCGATGTTGATCCCGCGCGAGCGGAAGACGTCGAGCTCGGCATCGCCGAAGTCCTCGCCGACGACGCCGACGACGCTGACGTCGGTGAAGAAGCTCGCCGCGATCGAGAAGTGAGTCGCAGCACCGCCCATGATCCGGTCGCGGTGCCCGAAAGGCGTCTCGAGCGCATCGAAGGCGACCGATCCGACAACGGTGACGGCCACGTCTAGACGGCTTCCTCGACGAGGAGGCCGGCCGCCTGCCGCAGAACGTCGGCCCGGTCCGTCCGCTCCCATGGAAAGTCGTGGTCGTTACGGCCGAAGTGTCCGTACGCGGCGGTAGGACGGTAGATCGGGCGGCGGAGATCGAGATCGCGGAGGATCGCCGCGGGTCGCAGGTCGAAATGCTCTTCGATCAGGGCCTCGATCTGCGGTACGGGGATCGCCTGCGTCCCGTGACACTCGACCTCGATCGAGAACGGGTGGGCGACGCCGATCGCGTATGCGACCTGGATCTCGCAGCGGGTCGCTAGGCCTGCAGCGACGACGTTCTTGGCAACGTAACGGGCGGCGTACGCCGCGGAGCGATCGACCTTCGTCGGATCCTTGCCGGAGAAGGCGCCGCCGCCGTGCCGAGCCGCGCCGCCGTAGGTGTCGACGATGATCTTGCGGCCGGTGAGGCCGCAGTCGCCCACCGGCCCGCCCACGACGAAGCGTCCGGTCGGGTTGACGTAGACGAAGTCGGGATCGTCGAAGCTCCGCTCGTCGTACAAGTCGCTCGGCAGGACCGGACCGAAGACGTGCTCGATCAGATCGCTCCTGATCGTCGTCTCGGGATCGACGCCGTCGGCGTGCTGCGTCGAGATCAGGACGCGCATGATCTCGACCGGGGTCCGGCGGCCGTTCTCGTCGATCTCGTAGCGAACGGTCACCTGCGACTTCCCGTCGGGCCGCAGGTAGGGGAGCGTCCCGTCCTTGCGCACCGCCGCGAGCCGCCGTGTCAACCGGTGCGCGAGCGTGATCGGCAGCGGCATCAGCGTGTCCGTCTCGGTGCAGGCGTAGCCGAACATCATTCCCTGGTCGCCGGCGCCGACGAGGTCGAGCGGGTCTCTGTGGCCGTGCTGCGCCTCGAACGAGGCGTCCACACCCTGGGCGATGTCCGCCGACTGCTTGTCGAGCGTGACCTTGATCTCGCAGGTCTCGGCGTTGAAGCCCGGCTCGACGTAGCCGATCTCGGCGATCCGTTCCCGGACGATGCGCGGGACATCCACATCTGCACGCGAGGTGATCTCGCCGGCCACGACCACCAGATTCGTCGTCACGAGCGTCTCGCACGCGACGCGACTCAGTGGATCCTGCTCGAGCATCGCATCGAGCACGGAATCCGAGATCTGGTCGGCGACCTTGTCCGGATGTCCTTCGGTGACGGATTCGGACGAGAACACGAAGTCGCGCGACTCCTCCAGGTCCGTTCGGGTCTCGTTGTTCATTCGGGCTGTCCTTCCGTAAAATATGAGCAGAGCATCTCGTTTCCTCTCGTTGAATCGGCGAGGATAAACGTCTGGTGGCCCCACATGAACACTGATCCGCACGATCGGCCGCAGAAGTCCCTCTCGATCCCCTTGGATCGAACGGAACGTGCGATTCTGGCTGTCCTGCAACAGAACGCACGGATCTCGAACCGGGCCCTCTCAGAGTACGTGGGGATCGCCGCGTCGACGTGCCTCGAGCGTGTCCGCCGGCTGCGGACGCGCGGTGTGATCCGCGGGTTTCATGCAGACGTCGATCCGAGCACGATCGGTCGCCCGATTCAGGCGCTCATCGCCGTTCGCCTTCGGGCCCACAGCCGGGAGCCAATCGACGCGTTCTATCGGCACATCACCGAGCTGCCCGAGGCGCTCGCGGTCTACCACGTCGCCGGTGCCGACGACTACCTCATCCACGTCGCCGTGGAGGACACGACGACGCTGCGCGACCTCGTTGTCGACGACTTCACCGCCCGGCCCGAGGTCGATCACGTCGAGACCCGCCTCGTCTTCGAGTTCATGCGCAAGCACGCAATAGAGCCTGTCTAGCGGCTCGTGACCGCGGCGAACGTCGAGAGCAAGGTCCAGTGCTCGGACCTCGAGGCGGTTGCGAAACGCGCGGCCGCAGCCGGCGCGGTCTACGCGGGAGCGCTGCGCCAGACCGACACGTACTTCGTGGCCGTCGGCACCGGCCGGCTGAAGCTTCGCGAGGTCTCCCACGAGGCGCCGGACGGAACGCTGGTGGAGAGCGCCGAGCTGATCGGGTACGAGCGGCCGGATCGGACAGGCGCGCGCGTCAGCACCTACTCGCGCGAGCCGGTCGACGATCCCGCAACGCGGGCTGCAGAGCTCGCCGCCGAACTCGGGCTCAGGGGGGTGGTCACGAAGCGGCGAGACCTGTGGCTACTCGACCGGACGCGAATCCATCTCGACCGAGTCTCGGGCCTCGGTGACTTCGTCGAGCTCGAGACGGTGGCGGAGGGCGCCGTCGGCCCGGCGGACTGGGCCGAGCACGACGCCGTCGCCGCCGCGCTCGGCCTCGACCTGTCCGCGTCGACGCCGTCGTCCTACATCGACCTCGCGGAGGCGATCAGCTAGACAGTTCCGGCGGCGAGCTTTCTGTGGACGACGCCGACGACGACCGCGCCGTCGATCACGGCGACGGCGTGCTCGTGAACGCCGCCAGCCGTGCCGCTGCCTTGCGCCTCACCGCCGCGCGCAGGAGCGGTGTCCAGCCGAAGAGCAGCCCGACCGGGCCCAGCGCCTGGCGGGCCCAGCGGTGGAAGCTGAACTCGTCGTTGTGCTCGACGATCAGCCCGTCCTTGAAGCGAAAGCTCGCACGGATGTCGTTGACCACCGGACGCCCGGTTTGGGTGAACGTGTAGCGGGCCCGCCAGCGCGCCGATCCGCGCTCCTCGCCGGCCTCGTGCTCGAGCAGTTCGACGCGGACGTCGGCCGGTCCCGTCGTGAACATCCGCCACATCGCCCCCGGCTGGCCGCCGCGCAGATCCGGAAAGACCGGGTCGGAGAAGCGGACGTAGGGCGCGTAGGAAGCGGCCATCGTCTCGCCGTCACCCTCGTCGAACGCGCTGTAGAACCGCTCGATCAACGCCATATGAGCGTCGGCGGGCACCGTGGCGATGCTAACGGAAGCGAGCCCGCTACTCGAGCAGGCGGCCGGCGGCGCCGAGTTCCGGTCCGGCGGCAAGCGCGGAGACTTCGGCGGAAGCCTGCGGGATTGGCTCGCGGGATACAGCTCCGTGGTTCGCCCAGACGAGGTTCACCTGCAACGCAGGATCCTGGTCGGGGAAGTCGACGCGGTTGTGGGCGCCCCGGGTCTCGCGCCGCTCCAGGGCGCAGTCGAGCGTCGCGCGAGCGGCGAGCAGCGAGCCCTGCAGGTCGAACGCGTGAGCGAGATCGTCATAGCCGGCGATGTCGGGCCGCACCTCCAGTTGGCGCGCTCGCGCGGCGACCTCCACGAGGTGCGCGAGACCCTCGCGCAGGCCTGTCTCGGACCGGATCACGCCCGCACACTCGGACATGAGGTCGCGGACTGCCCGCTGCAGCGGGCGCGCGAACTCCGCGCCGCGGCGGGCGAGTAGCTCGTCGACCTCATCGCGTGCGACGGCGATCGCATCACGGTCGCGCACCTGGACGTCGAGCTGGGTCGACCAGCGCGCGGCCTCGGCGCCGACGATCCGGCCGAAGACGACGCACTCGGCCAGCGAGTTGCCGCCGAGGCGGTTGGCGCCGTGCACGCCGGTCGCGCACTCCCCCACCGCGTAGAGCCCTTCGACATCGGTTGCGTGCGTTTCCGGATCGACCCGAACGCCGCCCATCGAGTAGTGGGCAGTCGGGGCGACCTCGATCGGCGATGTCGTGATGTCGAGCATCGCCAGGTCGAGGAGCTGCCGGTACATGCGCGGCAGCCTGCTCAGCACCAGGTCGCGGTCGACGTGGGAGACGTCGAGGAGCACGCCGCCGTGGGCCGTGCCGCGGCCCTCCGCTATCTCCGTGTAGTTGGCGAGGGCGACGCGGTCGCGCGTCGAGAGCTCGAGCCGCTCGGGGTCGTAGCGCTCCATGAACCGCTCGCCGGCGGCGTTGCGCAGGATCCCGCCCTCGCCACGCACCGCCTCGGTCACCAACGTCCCGGCCGACTCGTCGGGGAACACCATCCCGGTTGGGTGGAACTGGACGAGCTCCATGTCGCGCAGCCGGCAGCCCGCGTCGGCGGCGAGCCGCATCGCGTCCCCGGTGTTCTCGTCGCGCCGAGAGGACGAGCGGCGCCAGATCCGCGTGTGGCCGCCGGCGGCGAGGACGAGCGCGTCGGCGACGATCACCCAGCGGCTCCCGTCCTCGACGTCGAACCCGTAGGCGCCGAAGACGCGGCCGTCGTGGACGAGCAGCCGGGTGACGTAGACGTCGTCCCGGATGACGACCCCTACCTCGACCGCGCGGCGAACGAGCGTCCGCTGGATCTCGCGGCCCGTGTAGTCGCCGGCGAAGCACGTCCGCCTGTAACGGTGGGCGCCGAAGTAACGCTGCGTCAGCTGCCCGTTGTCCTCCCGGGCGAACTTGGCGCCGTAGCGAACAAGGTCCTCGATCGCGGCCGGCGCCTCACGACAGAGCAGCTCGACCGTGCGCGGGTCGGCGAGCCAGTACGACTCGCGGAGGGTGTCGGCGGCATGCTGCTGCCAGCTGTCCTCCGGATCCATCGTCCCGAGCGCGGCGTTGATCCCACCGGAAGCGAGCACGGTGTGAGCGTCGTCGCGCCGGCGCTTGCCGACGCAGAGGACCTGCACCCCGGTCTCGGCGAGCTCGATCGCGGCCCGCAGGCCGGCCGCACCGGTCCCGATGACGAGGACGGCGGCGGCGGTCCTACGCTCCTCGACGCGGCTCATGCGGGCGAGCCTGTCGCGAGTCGTTCGAGCTCGGCCCGGAGGCCGGTGAGGATGAGGTCGAGACCGCTCTCGAACACGGCGCCGTGATCGGCCGCGACGAGCCGCGAAGCCAGCTCGGAGATCCGCGGGAACTCGGCGGCGGGAAGTTCGCGCGGGTCGAGGCGATGCTCGACGCCGTCTGCCTGCGCGCCGAGGGCGCGACCCGTCACCTCCTCGAGCGCGAAGCCGCGGGTAAAGCTCGCGAGCGTGCGGAAGGCGACGATCGACGTCTGCTCGTCCAGGCCGGCGCGGCGCAGGAGGTCGTACGCAGCGTCGATCCGACGGAGCGCCTCGGGCGTCGCCAGCGGCCGCATCGTCACGAGCGGAAAGGCGTTCGGGTGTGCCAGCGCGGCCTGACGGTAGGACCGACCGACGCCTCGCCACGCCTCGGCCCAGTCGCCATCGTCGACGGCCGGTACGTCGATCTCGAGCACGATCAGCTCGACGATCCCGTCGAGCAGCGCCTCCTTGTTCGGCACGTGCCGGTAGAGCGACATCGCCTCGACCCCGACCTCGGCGCCGAGGCGTCGCATCGTCAGGGCGCCTAGCCCCTCCGCGTCGACGATCGCGAGCGCCGCCTCGAGCACCCGCTGCCGGCTCAGCCGTTCTTTCACGCTGCTAGCTTACACCGTAACGCTTACGCTGTACGCTACGGGAGTGAACATCGCGTGAAGCTCGCGTCGATTCGCGGTCCGGCCCTGCTCGCCGTGCTGTACGCGATCCCGCTCGTCCTGTGGGCGGGATCCGAGCCGCTCGACGCACGCTTCACCGGCTCGTTCGCGACGCTGACGAGCATCGCGGTGCTGTGCGCCTTCGCGGGGACGTCCGCCTTCGCGCTCAACCTGATCCTCGGCGCCCGGTTGCGCTTCGTCGAGAAGGTGTTCGGAGGGCTCGACTCGATGTACCAGGCCCACCGCGTCAACGGCCAGCTCGCATTTGCGCTGCTGCTCGGCCACGTAGTGCTGATCTTGGCCGGCCGGGCGACCATCTCCTCAGGTACGGCCCTCGATCTCCTCGGCCCCGGCGCAGGCTGGACCGTCTTCGCCGGGGTCCTCGCGTTCGGTGCGATGGCTGTGTCGATCCTGCTGACGCTCTTCGTCCGGCTCGGGCACGAGGTCTTCGTCTACGTCCAGCGCACCTTCGGCTTCATTTTCCTCGGCGCGACCTACCACGTCTTCACGACCTCGGGGGCGAAGGCGGATTCGCGCGCGCTGAACCTCTACCTGGCCACGCTCGCGACCCTCGGCGTGGCTGCGTTCGTGTACCGCTCGGTGCTCGGAAACCTGCTCGTTCGTCGCCACCGCTACCGAGTTCAGGCGGTGAACCGGCTCGACGAGTTCGTGACCGAAATCGTGATGACGCCGCTGCGAAAGCCGCTGAGCTTCAGTCCGGGTCAGTTCGTCTTCGTCAACTTCCGCTCGCTCGCGCTCAGGGAGCGATTCCGTCCGTTCGAGGTCTCGGCGCAGGGCGTTTTCTCGATCCGAGCCGGAGAGTTGAGCAACCAGTTCCATCCGTTCTCGATCACCTCGGCCCCGGGCGAGCCGACGCTGAGGATCACCGTCAAGGCCGTCGGCGACTACACCCGCGCGCTGCGCGAGCTCGAGCCCGGCGCCGACGCCGTCGTCGAGGGCTCCTACGGCTCGTTCTCGCATCGCAACGTCCCGAACCGGAAGCAGGTCTGGATCGCGGGCGGGATCGGCGTCACACCTTTCCTGAGCATGGCGCGCAGCCTTGGGGAGCGCGACGAGCCCTCGGTCGACTTCTACTACTGCGTCGAGAACGAGGACGAGGCGCACTTCCTCGGAGAGCTCGACGCGATCGCGGCCCGCCGACACGACTTTCGCGTCTTCGTCCTGGCGCGGGACGAGGCCGGCTTCCTGACCGCCGGGCGAATCGCGGCCGAGAGCGGGAACCTCCCGTCGAAGGGAGTGCTGATCTGCGGCCCCCCCGCGATGATCGTGA
Organism: Gaiellaceae bacterium; assembly: GCA_037720595.1. Classification (GTDB taxonomy): domain Bacteria; phylum Actinomycetota; class Thermoleophilia; order Gaiellales; family Gaiellaceae; genus Gaiellasilicea. The sequence goes on from JBBJLW010000014.1 coordinate 28,051, forward strand.
ACCTCAGATCGCAACTGCTCGAGGCCGGGGTCCCGACCGCCCAGATCCACGCAGAGGAGTTCGGCTTCGCCAAGCTCGGCCGTTCCGAGTCGACGCCGACACCTGGATCGCGTGATCTCTCCCCGCCTCGAGCACGCCGCGCGCCCGACGTCGAGGCCGCGATCTTCATGCTCGCAGCACTCGCCTTCGCAGGACTCACGTTTGCGGTCGGGATCATCGTCGGGCAGAACACGGGTGCGCCTGCGGGCGACGACGCGCCTGCCGCCGGCACGACAGCGGATCAGCGCACGAGCGGCGACGAGATCTTCGCTTCGGCAGGGTGCGGCGACTGCCATACCCTCGCCGCAGCCCGCTCGACCGGCAACGTCGGCCCGAACCTCGATCTGACGAAGCCCGACGCCGCGCTCGTCCGCGAATTCGTCGCGAACGGACGCGGCGCCATGCCGTCGTACGAGGGACGCCTGACCGAGCAGCAGATCCGCGCTGTGGCGGACTTCGTCGCCGGTGCCGCAGGGCGATAGCCGACTGCGCTACTTCACCAGATGGTGGATCTCGTAGAAGTACTGCCGTGCAGGCGGCCGCCCGGGCGGAGGACCGTCGCCGGCCATCTCCTCCATGATCGGCATCAGCCGCCCGTCGATGAACCGCTGCGCATCTTCCTGCGTCTCCCAGAGATCGAAGATGCGGAAGACCTTCTGCTCCTCGTCCCAGCCGGCTGTGTGGACGATCATCCCCTTGGGTCGGTCGGCGTCAGGATTGATGCGCTCGGAGATCGCGTCGTAGTTCGTCGTGCTCCGATCGTCGCCGGTCGCCGGAAACTCCTGCACGTACGCAACGGCCATGAGGCTCTCCTCGGTCGGGGCCACGATCCTATCGCGCGTCGGGTTCACGATCCACTCGCCTCTCCAGGCCGCAGGTGTCCCGTAAGGCCGGGAGCGAAGCGACCGATCAGGGGTCTTGGCGGCGAGCCGGCCGAGCTATGGAGCGAGCCGGGAGCGAAGCGACCCTTCAGGGATCTACGCGCGGGCGCGGGCTTTGCCCGTGCCCTTGCGCACAAGAAAGCGCGAAGCGACCCTTCAGGGGTCTTCGCGCAACGGGGGATCCGCTCCCGCGGATACCCCGTTGCTTGCAAGCAGAGCTATCGTGGCTGAGGCACGATCCGGATGTAGGGGCGCGGCTCCTTCCACCCGTCCGGATACGTCTCCTTGGCCTCCTCGTTCGAGACCGAGCCGGCGATGATCACATCGTCTCCCGGTTGCCAGTTCGCCGGAGTCGCCACCTTGTGCTTCGCGGTGAGCTGCAGCGAGTCGACCACGCGCAGCACCTCGTCGAAGTTGCGGCCGGTCGTCATCGGATAGACCAGGACGAGCTTGACCTTCTTGTCCGGGCCGATCACGAAGACGTTGCGCACGGTCTGGTTGTCGGCGGGCGTCCGCGCGAGCGGGTCGCCCTCGGTGCTCGCCGGGAGCATCCCGTACTGCTTCGAGACGTTGAAGTCGGCGTCGCCGATGATCGGGTAGTTCGGCGCGTGGCCCTGCGTCTCCTCGATGTCCTTGGCCCAGTCGGCGTGCCTTCCGACCGGATCGACCGAGAGCCCGATGATCTTCACGTTCCTGCGATCGAACTCGGGCTTGAGGCCCGCCATCGTGCCGAGCTCGGTCGTGCAGACCGGGGTGAAATCCTTCGGGTGCGAGAACAGCACCGCCCAGGAGTCGCCGAGCCACTCGTGGAAGCGAATCGTGCCTTCCGTCGTCTCCGCCTCGAAATCCGGTGCCGTGTCGCCAATCTGCAACGTCATCTTCTCTCCTCGTCAGACCAAATCGATGGCTCCACGATATCCACCGCGTTCAAGAGCACGTCGCCCAGGCTCGGAGACGAGGTGGGATCAGAATCAATGCTCGTGAGCCATCTCCAGGATCTGCTCGCGCGAGTACGACTCCGCCATTTCCGGATGATCCGACTTGATGTGGCTTTCGACGTTCTCGACGAGCTTGTCGTCGGTCTCGCCTTCGACGTCCTTGCCACAAGGACAGTGGACGACTTTCATGGTGCCTCCCCGGTCTCGATGTCAGCTGAGTCGAACTCTCGCAGAACGGGATCGAACACGTCGCCCCAGGCCGCCTTCCGGGCTCGGCGGTAGACCTCTCGGTCGCGCTTCGAGAACGTCGCCCGACCGACGCCGGCCGGCCCGCACAGGTCGATGAGGACGTGGCCGGATCGGACCTGAGGCGCCCGGATGATTCGCGCCGCGGCGCGTGGGTGCGACTCCCGCGTCAGCGCGACATAGGAGAACTTCTCGTCCTCGAAGCCTCGCGAGACCGCCTTCACCGCGCGGTGCGACTCGCTCCGCTGCAACCGAACCGCGAAGTGGCACCAGTCCGGGGCCGCGAGCGGGCACTCGGCATCGTGCGGGCACGGCGCCAGCGTGAAGCCGCCCGCCGCGAGCACCGTCGCGCGAACTGCGAGGACGCGCCCGTAACCGGGGGGCGTCCCCGGCTCGAGCGCGACGAGCGTGTCCGAGGCGCGGGCCCAGAGCGAGACGGCCACCCGCTGCACGCGCTCGTCGGGAAGCTCGTTGAGCACATAGCCGGCGAGCACGAGGTCGAACGATCCCATCGCACTGTCGAGGTCGGCGCCGACCCAGTCGACGTCGGCCGGGCCAAGCTTGCGCCCCCGCGCGATCATCTCGGGCTCGGGCTCGACGAGTACGAACCGCTCGAGCTCCGGCCAGACCGCGCGCGCCGCCCATGATGCGGTGCCCGGCCCGGCTCCGACGTCGAGGAGCGAGCGCGGCCGCCAGTCGGGCCGCAGCGCCCGGAGTTCCGCCAGCACGGCGACAGCAGCTGCGTAGGTGGCGGGAGCCCGCTGGGCGACGTAGGCGAGGGCCTCGTCGCGCGTCCGGGCGGGACGCGTCACGCCGCCTTGTCTGTAGGCAGCGGTGAGACGGGCGGCGGCGGCCTCGAGCTGCGAACGGTCGGCCGCCCGGACGAGCTCGTCGATCGCGGCCTGGAGCGGCGCCGGCAGCTCGCGCGAGATCACGCCTGCACCGTACTACCCTCTCGGCGATGTCTCGGGACGCGATCGCCGCAGGAGCGTGGGCCGCTGTGGTGAGCGGCGCCCCCTCGACCGTGCACGCTCTCGCCGCCGGTAGCGATCCGCTCGCGGCGACGAAGGCGGCCGGTGCGATCCTGCTTCCGAGCTCCACGCGCGCGCTGCCGCTCGTGCTCGCGGCCGTGCCCGTCCACCTCGCGCTCTCGCTCGGCTGGGCGGTCGTTCTCGAGCGACTTGGAGTGCGTCGCGTCGGCCGCGGTGCGGCAGCAGGACTCGCTATCGCCGCGCTCGACCTCGGAGTCTTCGGCCGGCGCTTCCCGCGCGTCCGCGCACTCCCGCTGGGCCCGCAGATCCTCGATCATCTGGCCTTCGGCGCCGTCGTCGGGTTGGTACTCGGCCGACGGCGCCGCGGGAGAGATTCCTAGACGGCAGCCCCCTCGGGAGCGGGCACGCCGATCCCCTCGGCCACGCGGCGCCCGAGCTCGCCGTCGCACCGCGAGAACTGCTCGACCATCCGCTCCTGGATCTGCCGCTCACATTGACCGAGGAGGTCGGTGAGGTTGAGGACGAGATCCTCGCGCTCCCAATCCGGCATCGTCCGATAGCGGTCGCCGGCCTGGGCATAGTCGTTCGTGCGCGAGATCGTGCTGCGAGTGAGGCGGCCACTGACGTCGGGCTCGTAGGGCTCCCCCGCGTCCGGAGCCTCGACGAGCCCGCCCGTCGAGCTCGGCTCGTAGTTGACGTGCGGGTTCGTACCGGCGTCGTCGACGTAGTACGCCATCTGTCCGTCCCGCTGATTCGTGGCCGGGCGTACGACGGGCGCGTTGACCGGGAGCTGCAGGTAGTTCGGGCCGACGCGATACCGCTGGGTGTCGGAGTACGAGAAGGTGCGCCCGACGAGCATCTTGTCGTCCGAGAAGTCGAGCCCATCGACGAGGACGCCCGTCCCGAACGCGACCTGCTCGTTCTCGGCGAAGAAGTTCGAGACGTTCGCGTTCAGCGTCATCATCCCGACGGGCCTGAGCGGAAACTCGTCCTCGGGCCAGGTCTTCGTGTCGTCGAGCGGATCGAAGTCAAGCTCAGGGTGCTCGTCGTCGCTCATGATCTGGACGTTCAGCTCCCACTGCGGATGGTCGCCGCGCTCGATCGCCTCGAAGATGTCCTTCGAGTGGCTGCCGAGCTCGGTCGCCTGGATCTCGTTCGCCTGCTCCTGGGTGAGCGACTCGATTCCCTGACGGGTCTTCCAGTGGTACTTGACGAGCACGGCCTCGCCGGCAGCGTTCACCATTCGATACGTGTTGACGCCGAAACCGTCCATGTGCCGGTAGCTCTTCGGGATCCCGCGCGGGCTGAAGAGCCAGGTCAGCATGTGCATCGACTCGGGCGTCAGGCTCATGAAGTCGAAGATCCGGTTCGGCTCCTGGCGGAAGGTGACGGGGTCGGGCTTCAACGAGTGGATCACGTCAGGGAACTTGATCGCATCGCGGATGAAGAAGACGGGCAGATTGTTGCCGACGAGATCCCAGTTGCCGTCCTCGGTCTTCAGCTTGACCGCGAAGCCGCGCGGGTCGCGTGCCACCTCCGAGGAGTCGCGGCCGCCGATCACGGTCGAGAACCGGATCACGACCGGCGTTTCCTTGCCCTTCTCCTGAAAGAGCTTCGCGCGCGTGTAACGAGAGGCCGGCTCGTCGCCGATCGTCCCATACGCCTCGAAGATGCCGTGAGCGACGAATCCGCGCGCATGCACGATGCGCTCGGGGATCCGCTCGCGGTCGAAGTGGCTGATCTTCTCGAGGAAGTGGTAGTTCTCGAGGGTCGCCGGGCCGCGCTCGCCGACCGTGCGCTGGTTCTGGTTGTCGTGAACCGGGTGCCCCTGCCGCGTGGTCAGGTGGCCGTTGCGCTCGTGCTCTGTCATGGGAACTCCCTTGCGCTCGTCGTCTCGAATCTCGCGACCATTCTACGTTCTGCCCGCCGGCCGCCCGAACGCGCGCGGCTCGACACCGTTTCGCTACGGTGAACCGATGGCGGCTGACGTCCAGGCAGGCAACGAGCGCGAGGTGTCGTGCCCGCACTGCAAGAAGACGTTCACCGCGACCCTGCTCTCCGGGCGGAGGGCGCGCGGCTTCAAATGCCCCCACTGCCGGCTGTTCGTGCCGCTCGAGCGCACCGCAGACCCACCGCGCTCGCGCTGATCCGCCTCTACCGGCTCGTTGCACACGGGCGCCCCGACGACGGCGAGCGTGCGGCGGAGCCTCAGAGCGTGGCGCTTGCGACATACGATGGGCTCGGCATGACCTCTTACGGGGCGAAGACCGAAGGGAACGGATCCGGATGAGAACGGCTGTCTGTCTCGCCGCGCTGATCGCGCTCGCGGTTGCGGGCTCGGCGGGTGCCCGGACGGACGCGAACGGGATCCCTTCCTACGTGGACGGCTACGCGAAGTGGCCGAAGCTGAACGCCAAGCCGATCCGGGGCGGTTCGCCGGCCCACCAGGGAACGAAGCAGGTCTACGCGAGCAAGCGGACGGGCACGAACTATCCGCTCGGCACGATCGTCGTCAAGACGGCGACTCCGCCCGGCAAACAGTGGCTCTCGCTGGTCGCGACGATGCGAAAGATCCGGGGAACCACGAACGGCGGCTGGCGCTGGGAGGAGTTCACCCGCTCCTCACCGACCGCACGCTTCACGAAGATCGCCTTCCCCGAGTCGGGCTGCGCCGCCTGCCACATGCAGGCGAAGGCGAACGATTACGTGTTCACGCGCCGCTGACCGGGCGCTTCACCGGCTCGTCTCAGACAGCCGCCAGATAGACGGCGCCCATCGCTCCCTGGCCGATGAGGGACTCCACGCGAAAGCCTGCAAGGACTGCGCCGCCTGCCACATGCAGGCGAAGTCGAACGACGACGTCTTCACGCGCCGCTAGGAGCTAGGAGCGGACGAGCAACGCCTCGACCACGCGATCGAGGTCGGCCTTGGCGTGGCGGTTGACGGCGACGACTTCAGCCACCGAGCCCGCCTCGAAGAGGCAGAGGCAGGCATCCTCGCCCGGAAGCACAATCGAGGCGAGCCAGGTGACGGCGCTGCCCCTTGTCGCGCGGCGCAGCCGTTCGGCGAGGCCGGCGGTCTGCTGCTCCGCCACGTAGCGCTCGACCAGGAACACCGGCATGCCGCGACGTTACGAGCACGGCCGAGCGATCGCGTTGGGGGAATCCCGACTGTTCAGGAGTCGAACTCGACGCGACCGTCGGCCACTGCGCGCGCGAGCTCGGTTCGGGAGCGGAGCTCGAGCTTGCGGTAGATCCGCGTCAGGTGCGCCTCCACGGTGGCGACAGTCGTGAACAGCTCGGCCGCGACCTCCCTGTTCGTCCGCCCGGCTGCGACGAGCGCCGCCACGCGGCTCTCGGCGGCCGTCAGCGAGTCATCCCGACGGGGACGCGGGCGTGCCCGTCTCAACTCGTCCAGTGCCCGTCTCCGCCAGGGCTCGGCTCGCAACTCGCCGAAGATCGATGCGGCACGCTCGAGTGCGGCGGCCGCCTCGGTGCGCGTGCCTGCCCGGCGAAGCGCATTCCCCTCGACGAGGAGGGCCAGCGCGAGCTCCCACTGCGCGCCGATGGTCTCGAACCCGCCACGGCTCTCTGCGAGCCGCGCGAGCGAGGTGTCGAGGTCGCCAGCGGCCAGCAGCACGGAGCCGCGGCAAAGCCCGGACGCGGCGGACGCCCAGGGGTGGTCGCCCTTCGCTGCCCGGGCTTCGAGCCGGGCCGTCAACCGGTCTGCCTCTTCGACTCGTCCAGCTTCGACCAACGCAAGCACCGCATCGGGAATGGCTGCGAGGACTCGCTCACCGTACGCGCCGAGGCGCTCGGTGAGACCCGCCAGGCCCAACAGCCGGTCGGTGGCTCGCCCCAGGTCGCCCGCACCGAGCGCGACGAGGCCGACGGTGTAGTCGGCGGTCGCGGCGATCACCGGGACACCAACGGCGAACGGAGACGCGGCGATCTCTGCGGCGTCGGCAAGCGCTGACGGATCGCCCCGTCGACCCCGCACCAGAGCCCGCACCTCGAGCGCGGCGATGCGCCAGTAGTCGCGTGCATCCTCGAGTGCTTCTTCGAGCCGTCGCTCGGCTTCGTCCCACCGACCTCGCCGGAGCTCGAGCTCTCCGCGGAACACACCGAGCCGCATCAAGGCGCCCTCGTCGCCGTGGCGTTGCGCCTCCTCGCGCTCGCACTCCAGCAGCTCCTCGGCCCTCGCGAAGTCGCCCCGCCACCAGAGTTGGTGCGCGAAGGCGCTTCGCGGCTCGCGGTCGCCGGGGAGCGTCCGGATGCGATCGCCGATCTCGACCGCCCTGACGAAGAAGTGCTCGCCCCGCGGGTCGCCCGCCAGGGCGCAGATCAGGCCGGCCGCCGTCAGGACGGTCGTCAGCGTCCCCTCGTCACCGAGTGGCTCAGCCAGGTCGACCGCCGCGACCGCCTCGAGGAGCGCGGGCTCGATGTCTCCGAGCCAGGCGCCGCGCTGCCAGGCGAGAGTGGAAAGAGCACGTGCCGCCAGGCGAGCGTCGGCGTGCTGCTCGGCGACCGCCTCCTCACAGAGCGCCACAGCCTCCTCGGGGTCCGAAGCGTGGAGCGCGCGGTGGCTCAGCGCGCGCGCCCGAGCGGTGCCGCGGACGCCGCTCGCCAGCACCTCGTCGACGCGGGCTCGCGCGCCCGGCTCGTCCGCGGCGACGTAGAGGTACTCGGCTTCGGCGAGCGTTCGCTCCACCATGGCCTCCATGTCCTCGGCGGGAGTCAGCCGCCGAGCATGAGCGGCGAGCTCGGAAGCGAACTCGCTTGCGCCGCGGAGAAACGCGGCGTGCGCTGCCTCGTCGAGCAACGCCGCCACCTCCCGATCGGGCTCCCCAGTCGCAAGCGCCAGATGGCGGGCGCGCTCCTCGATGCCGCTCGCCCGCTCGGCGGCCCGCCTGTGCACCGCACGTCGCCTGCCCGTTGGCAGGCGCTCATACGCACCGGCCGCCAGGAGCGGGTGCGCGAAGCGCACCTCGCCCTCGCGCTCGATCAGCACCCCAGCCGTGAGCGCCGAGTCGAGCGCGGCCTCGTCCGGGAAGTCCACGACACGAGCCGGGCCGAGCACCGCCGCGAGCTCGACGGCCGAGACGGCCGCTTGCGGCATCGCCTCCAGACGTCGCTCAACGACCTCTCGGAGCGAGGTCGGCAGGACTTCGCCAGGCGCGCGCGCCAGCTCCAGCGCGAAGAACGGGTTGCCGCCCGAGCGCTCGTGCATGCGCAGGACGATGCGGCGTGACATCTGCTGGTCGACCCGTGCGCGCAACAGGTGTCCGAGCGCGCCGGCACTCAGGCCGGCGAGGTGCAGCTCGAGTGACCGGTCGCGCAGCGGGTCGGCGAGCTCGAGCGGATCATGGTGGCCGTCCCGCCGGGAGAGGACAAAGCCAATCGGCTCTTCCTCGAGCCGCCGGGCCGCGTAGGCGAGGGCCCGTGCGGACGCGGCGTCGAGCCACTGCACGTCGTCGATCCCGACCACCACCGGCGACCGCCTGGCGAGCGCCCGGAGGGCGCCGAGCGTGCCGCGCGCAGCTGCGAGCGGATCCGCTCGTTCCGACTCGTCGCGCAGGAGGAGCGCGGCCGCGAGCGCTCGCCCCAACGGCTCGGAGAGCTCCTCGAGCAGCGGTTCGGCGACCTCCGCGAGCAGATCCGTCAGGCCGGCATAGCCGAGCCGTAGCTCCGCCTCCACCGGCCGGGTCAGGAGCACGAGTGCGCCCGTCTCGCGCGCCCGCTCGACCGCGGCGGTCCAGACGCTCGTCTTGCCGATGCCGGGCTCGCCGGCCACGACCAGCCCGGAGGGCCCGCTGGACAGCAGCTCGAGCCACTCCGCGACCTGTTCGAGCTCCGGCTCGCGGCCGACGATCTCCATCGAACCCAACGCTGCCGCCATCGCTCGAAGGATACGCCCGAACTGTCGGGTTTCCCCCGACGCGGGCCGTCTCTGCGGGGTCGAGACTCGACGTGCCAGCTAACAGGGGAAGGATCTCATGAAGAAGCTCACAGGTTTCGCGCTCTCCGGACTCATGCTCATCGTCGCGGCTGCAGTGCTCGTCGCCCCGGCGCTCAGCGGCGACGGCCCGCTTCCGCCGGAGCTCCAGGAGGTTCGCTCGGCGGTCGCCCGCTATCACAGCTTCGAGCAGGCCGAGCGGGACGGCTACACCGTCGCGGGAGAGCCGTGCGTCGTCTTGCCGGCTGGAACGATGGGGATCCACGCGGTCAATCCGGCGCTCCTTGCCGACGGCACGATCGATCCGCTCAAGCCGGACATCCTGCTCTATATCCCGAAAGGCGGCGGCAAGCTCGAGCTCGTCGGCGTCGAGTACTGGAAGGCCGACGCGGACCAGAACCTCGGCACCGATGCTGATCGGCCGTCGCTCTTCGGGCGGGGATTCGACGGGCCGATGCCGGGTCACAACCCGACGATGCCGATCCACTACGACCTCCACGTGTGGGTCGCGGAGATCAACCCGAGCGGGGTGTTCGCGCTGGGCAATCCTGCGCTCTCCTGCTCGTAGCACGCCGCGGTCGCGAGAGGCCGCCGGCGACCGGGCGGCCCGTTCCGGACACGCCATCACCGCAGAAGGGGGCGCGCGGGCAGTCCGCGCGCCCCCTTTGCGCAGGAGCTACCGGACGAAGGTCCGGCGGGCGGGCAGGCTCGTGAGCCCCGAGGTGTCGCGGGCGCGGAGCGTGATCGTGTAGCGACCCGGGCCGCGGAACCGCGTGGCCGGGAGCCAGTTACGGGTGTAGACGCCGCAAGGCCGCGGCGGTACGAGCGTCGTGAAGCGCCGCGTGAAGGAAGCGACGTTCGGGCGCGAGTCGGTTGCGAGGACGGTCAGGTTCTTGGCCGTGTCGTCACAGATCCGGAATCGCGCGTAGACGCGGGCGCCGGTGAAGCGAACCGAGAGGATCGTGAGCGTCGGCCGGCGGTTGGTGATCGTGACTGCCGGTGCGACGATGGCGGTGATCGCCGAGGTGGCCGTCGCGGAGCCCTTCGAGTTGCGCGCGGTCACCATGACCCGAAGTCGGTAGCCGAGATCGGCGACCCGGACGAGATAGGTCTTCGTGGTCGCCGAGACGTTCGAGCAGGTCGCGACGTCGGTGTCGCAGCGCTGCCACTGGTAGGTGTAGCTGTCCGGGTTGCCCGACCAGCTGCCCTCGTTCGCGGTCAAGGTCTGGCCGACCTTCGGCGTCCCGGTGATCGTGGGAGGCTCGGTGTTCTTCGGACCCGCGGCCGTGGAGCCCGCCGGGGTGATCGCCGTCGTCTGAGCCGACTCCGCGGCGTTGGAACCGTCGGCGTTGGTGGCGGTGACCCGAACTCGGATTGTCCGGCCCGCGTCGGCGCCGACGAGCGTGTAGGTCTTCTGGGTGCCGTTGGCGACGCTGGCACACTGGTTTCCGCCCCCGTTACAGCGCAACCACTGATAAGCAAACGAGGACGGGCTGTTCGTCCAAGTCCCGTTGCTCGCGGTCAGGGTCTGACCCACCTGGGTCGTCCCAGAGATCGTCGGCGGCGCTGTGTTCACGGGCGCAGCCGCGATCGCGGCCTGCGCCACTCCCGTCGCGACGAGCGCGATGAGGAGGACGAGCAGCGATCCTCTTCCTCGGATTAGCTTCGTCATCTCAGCCTCCATGCTTCGGATTTCCTCGATCCGCCCGCGCTCGGCGCGAACGGCACAGATCAAACGCCCTCCAGAACGACACTCCGTTCGTCGTCTCCGTCGAGCACTCCTCCGAGGATGTAGATGCGGAAGCGGCGAGATCTTGCGTGGTTTCCAAGAACGCTTACACGTCGTCGATCTCCTTCGCCGCGACGTGATCAGGGAACCGGCCGCACTCGACCGGGTACGAGCCGACGACGACGAGCCGTCGTGTCATCGCCCGAACCTCGGCGAGTGCCAGATGCACCTCGTCGTCGAGCGGATGCCCGGCGAGGACTGCGTCGAAGCGGTAGCGCCACGCCGAGCAGCGGATCGGGCGAGAGACGAGCTGGAGCAGGTCGATGCCATGCCGCGCGAACGGCTCGAGCGCGCGATGTAGGGCGCCCGGCCGATGATCGGTCACGAACGAGAACGCCGTCCGGAACGGCAGCCCGTTCCGGTCGATGCGCGTCCAGGTCGCGATCGAGACGAAGCGGGTGAACGCCTCCGGGTGGTCGCCGACGTCGGCCTCGAGCACGGTCAGCCCGTACAGCTCGGCCGCGCGATCGCTGGCTATTGCCGCGTCTCCTTCGACCCCACTCTCGGCGACATGCTTGGCGGCGTCCGCGGTGGTCGGCATCGCGATCACGGTCGCGCCCGGAAGCCGCGCGAGCAGCTCGCGACACTGGTCGAGGGCGACCGGGTGCGAGTAGACGACCCGCACCGCGTCAGTCGGCAGCTCCGTCGCTCCCAGGAGGAGATGCCGGATCGGGAGCACGACTTGGCCCACGATCGAGAGCGGGGAATCCCACAGCAGATCGTGGGTCTCCGTCACGGGCCCGATCAGAGAACTCTCGATCGGCAGCACGCCGTACTCGACCTCGCGCGCGGCAACCGCGTCGGCGACTGCGCGAAACGAGGGAAGCGGCAACGGCACCTCACTCGGAAAGAGCGTGGCGCAGGCAACCGCGCTGTGCGCGCCCTCGCGGCCCGGATAAGCGATCACAGCAGCACGAGCGAGTCCGTTGGCTGCGACCGCGATTCGGTAAGAAACGTCCCCACCATTCGCCCAGAGAGTAAGGCAGGGACTGAACCACACCCGCAATCGGCCCACTCGCGGTAGTTTCCCCGCCTGTGTCGTACGCGACTGAAGAGGCCGTGAGCTGGTGGGGGCGCGCCGGAGATCGGGACGACGGTCTCCTAGTCGCCTACTTCAGCATGGAGTTCGGGCTGCACGAGCGGCTGCCGATCTACTCGGGCGGGCTCGGAGTGCTCGCGGGAGATCACCTCAAGGCGGCCGCCGAGCTCGGGATCCCGCTCGTCGGGGTCGGTCTTCTCTATCGCGGCGGCTACTTCCGGCAAGGCATCGACGCCGCCGGCCGGCAGACGGAGGACTACCAGCCGGTCGATCCCGAGCGAGCGGGGCTCGTGCGAGAGCCGGTCTCGGTCGAGGTCGACGTCGGCGGGACGACGATCGAGGCGGCGGTCTGGCGGAAGGACGTCGGCACGGGGTCGGAGACGGTGCCGCTCTATCTGCTCGAGGTCGACTGGCTCACCGACGCCCTCTATGGAGGTGATCGCGAGCACCGGATCGGCCAGGAGCTGCTGCTCGGCGTCGGCGGCATCCGGGCGCTCGCGGCGCTCGGGATCGAGCCGACCGTCTTCCACCTGAACGAAGGCCACTCCGCATTTCTCCAGATCGAGCGCGTTCGAGCGCTCGTCGCCGGCGGAATGGAGCTCGCGGAGGCGCTCGAGCACGTCCGCCGCTCCTCGATGTTCACGACCCACACGCCCGTGCCGGCCGGCAACGAGGTCTTCGACGAGGAGCTCGTGCTGCGCTATGTCGGGCCGCTGGCCGAGAAGGCCGGACTTGGATCAGAGGAGCTGCTCGCGCTCGGCCGCTTCGGAGACGAGCCCGGCTTCGGACTGACGCCACTCGCGCTCCGCCTCTCCGCCTCCGCAAACGGCGTGTCCGAGCTGCACGGCGAGGTGGCGCGCGAGATGTGGGCGTCGCTCTGGCCGGGTCGGGAGACGCCGATCGGACATGTGACGAACGGCGTCCACCTCGGCACCTGGCTCGATCCGGCACTGGCGGAGCTCCTTCGCTCCGCGGGCGTCCGCCCGGACTTGCCGCCCGACGAGGCAAGCTGGGAGGCGGCGCGGGCAACCGACCCGGATGCGCTCTGGCGGGTGCATGCGGCGGCGAAGGTGCGCCTCGCCGAGCGCGCTGGCATCGACCCCGACCTGCTCACGATCGGTTTCGCGCGCCGCTTCGCGACCTACAAGCGTGCCGGACTCGTCTTCTCGGACGTCGAGCGGCTGCTCGCGCTGCCGGTGCAGATCGTCGTCGCAGGCAAGGCGCACCCGGCCGACGTGCCCGGCAAGGACGTGATGCAGGAGATCATCCGGCTCGCGCGCGACCCTCGCGCACAGGGTCGAATCGTCTTCCTCGAGAACTACGACATCGGGCTTGCCCGAACGCTCGTCCGCGGCTGCGACGTCTGGCTGAACACGCCACGGCGGCCGCTCGAGGCGTCGGGAACGAGTGGGATGAAGGCGGCCGTCAACGGAGTCCTCAACCTCTCCGTGCTCGACGGCTGGTGGGCCGAGGGCTACTCACCGGAGGTCGGTTGGGCGATCGAGGGCACCTCCGACGACGCCGACCTCGAGCAGCTCTACCGCCTGCTCGAGGAGGAGCTCGTGCCCACGTTCACGGAGAATCGCGAGCGCTGGGCGGAGCTGATGCAGGAGTCGATCGCCCGGCTCGCACCGCGCTTCTCGATGCACCGCGCGGTGATCGAGTACGTCGAGCGCTACTACCTGCCGGCGTTGTCAGCCGGCGCAAGCTGAGCACCCGCGGACAGATGCTCAGCGCGCGAAGGCTCTGAAGGGGTCGGCGAGCGTCAGGACGACGACACCTTGGCGCAGCTCACGCCGCGAGAACGGGAGGTGCTCGGGCTGATGGCGGAGGGACGAACCAACGCCGGAATCGCCAAACAGCTCTGGCTGACGGAGAAGACTGTCGAGAAAAGCCGCGCGTCAACCCAGCGCGGCGAGCTCGGCTCGCGTCCGCTCGATTACCCGTTCCAGATCGGCGATCAGCCGCTCGTCGAGCGCGAGCTCCTCGGCACGGGACGACTTCAAGGTGACCTCGCAGGTTGCGAGCAGGATCGTGAGGACGGTCCGCTTCTGGTGCGCGTCGATGGCGATGTGGTTCCTGTTACCGCCGGCCCGCGCCTCAAACACGGCGCCGGCCGCGAGGTACTACTGTGTTCTCGTGGATGCACGCGAGAAGCGGATGGCGGAGAACGAGGCGCTGTTCCGCGAGGTGAACGAGCGTGTGCAGGACGCCGCCGAGCACGGTGGCGGCGACTACGCGTATTTCTGCGAGTGCGCGAACGTCGATTGCACCTTCCGGATCATCCTCTCGCCCGCAGCCTACGAGGCGATTCGCGGGGATCCGAAGCAGTTCCTCGTCCTCCCGAATCACTACACACCCGAGGTCGAAGATCTCGTCGCCGCGCACGGTACGCACTGGATCGTGCGCAAGGACGGCGAGGCGGGCGAGTACGTCGAGAAGCTCAATCCCCGCACGCGGTAAACGAGCGCGACCGGCGCCGTGAGCCTCGTGGTCAGGCTACCCTCGACGTCGCTCCTTCTCGACTGAGTCAGGCTCCGACAACGATTAGCCAGAGCCGCTTCGATCCGCGTGCCGGCGCCACGAGGACTGTGGATGCGCAACGTCCCGCCCTGGGCCTCGACCCGGTCGCTCAGACCCATCAGCCCGGTTCCCTCTGCCACCGTTGCTCCGCCCACACCGTCGTCGGCGACCACCAACCTCAGCTCTCCGTCCGCAACGACCGCTCGGACACGAACATTCGACGGCGACCCGTGCTTGACGGCGTTCGTGACCGCTTCGCAGACGACGAAGTACGCGGCCCGCGGCCCGCGTCGAGAACGGGATTCTCGGAACCTTCGGCTTCGACGAGAGCGGGGACGTCGAGCCGAGCTCGATCACGATCCTCCGGGTGAAGACCGGCGGCGAGGGCATGTCCCGAGCGGCGGCCGACTTCGCGGACGGCGCAGTTGTCGATCGAGTGCTCACGCCGCCGGCACGGCTCGTGGACGGCGAGTAGCGGTTCGCGTGCAGCTCCACCGGCGCACCCCGCGGCGAACCGGCATTCCGAACGGGGTCTACGAGCGGCGGAACCACTCGATCGTCTCGCGGACGCCGTCGGCGAGTGCCGGCGCGCCGAGCGGCCCGAGAGCGCGCTCGAGCGCCGCCGCCTCGAGCTCGGCCGGGAACGGGAGGGGCGTCTCGATCCACGAGACCCGACCCACGACCTCGGGTGCTGCGGCCTCGATCGCGGCCACGACCTCGGCCATCGAGGCGAGGACGCCCGGGAAGTTCACGACGACGGCACCCTCGCGTGCCGTGGCCGCCCGGTGGAAGGCCACGCCGACGGAGGGCGCGTAGTCGTACTGCGCGCTGCCTCCGTAGGCGATCTCGAATCCCTCGCCCCGTGCGGCCGACTCCATGGCGAGTGTCGGAGCGGAGGTCATCCCCTGGTCGCGACCAGCGCCATAGACGACATAGGGGCGGATTCCGAACGACGGGACGCGACTCTCGGCCCAGTAGAGCCTGGCTGTCTCTTCGTTTGCCTGCTTCGTGACCCCGTAGAACGTCGCGGGCGCGGTGCCGCCGCGCTCGAGCGCCGGCGAGGGATCATCAGGCCCGTAGACCGCGGCCGAGCTTGCGTACGCGACCCCCGGGATCCGATCCAGCCGCTGCTTCACGGCCTCGAAGACGTTGACGGTGCCGACGACGTTGACACGCGCGCCGAGCACTGGATCGGCCCGGCAGAACGGCACCTGGAGAGCAGCGAGATGGACGATGCGGGAGATCCGATGCTCGTCGAGGACGCGGCCGAGACGCTCGAGGTCGGTGATGTCGCCCTGGACCAGGGTGACACGCTCCCGCTCCTCCGGCGTGAGGACGAGCTCGAGCCGGTGCGTCCGGTCGCCGAGGTCGAAGCCGAACGCCTCGTCGTCCGCGTC
This sequence comes from Gaiellaceae bacterium, assembly GCA_037720595.1. Lineage (GTDB taxonomy): Bacteria > Actinomycetota > Thermoleophilia > Gaiellales > Gaiellaceae > Gaiellasilicea. The sequence goes on from JBBJLW010000014.1 coordinate 43,850, forward strand.
GAGCGCGGCCTTGAGCGCCCAGGCGCCGACGCAACCGAGCGCTCCCGTGACGAGAACGCGCTCGCTCAGTAGACAGCCCTGCCGCCGGAGATGTCATAGGTCGCGCCGGTGGAGAACGAGCACTCCTCGCTCGCGAGCCAGGCCACGAGCGCCGCCACTTCGTCGACCTGCCCGAGCCGACCCATCGGGATCTTCTCGAGCATGTACCGGATGTGCTCCTCGCTCATCTGTGCGAGCAGCGCCGTCTCGATCACCGCGGGGGCGATGCAGTTGACGAGGACGTTCGTCCCGGCCAGGTCCTTGCCGATCGCCTTCGTCAGCGCGATCACGGCCGCTTTCGAGGCCGAGTAGGCGGCCGCCATCGGGTTTCCCTCCTTGCCGGCGATCGAGGCGATGTTGACGATCCGCCCGTAGTTCCGCTCGCTCATGCCCGGGATCACCGCGCGGTTCGAGAAGAAGACTCCATCCGCATTGATCGCCAGGACGCGCCGCCACTCGTCGTCGCTCACATCGACGGTGCGGAGTGAATCGCCGGTGATCCCGGCCGAGCAGACGAGAACGTCGATCGGCCCGAGCTCTGCCTCGGCGCGCTCGACGGCTGCGTCGATCTCCTGCGAGCGGCGGACGTCGCCGGTGAGCGCGAGCACGCCATCCGGCCCGCCCGGAGTGAGATCGAGCGTCGCCACCTTCGCGCCCTCCCCGAGGAGCCGCTCGGCGACCCCGGCCCCGATCCCGCTCGAGCCTCCGGTGACGAGAGCGACCCGGCCCACGAACCGTTCGTTCATCTCCCTACCAGTCCCCGACGCTGCCGTCGGCGTAGAAAACACGTTGCAGGAGCTCGGGCTCGAACGGATGCGCCTTGACGACCTCGAGGTCGATCTCCACGCCGAGCCCCGGCGCTTCGCTCGCGAAAGCCATCATCCCGTCCTGCTCGATCCGGTGCGACTGAGTCATCACCTCGACTCGCCAGGACACGTCCGAGGTGACCGCCTCGCAGATCGCGTAGGACGAGGTCGCGAGCCCGAGCTCGATCGAGGCGGCCGTCGAGACCGGGCCCTGCGGATTGTGCGGCGCGAGCGCGACGCGGTAGGTCTCCGCGAGGGCTGCGATCCGGCGCGCCTCCGTCAGGCCACCACAGTGGCTGATGTCCGGCTGGAGGACGCTGCACGCGTTCTTCTCCAGGAGCTCGCGGAAGCCGTGCACGCCGACGAGCCTCTCGCCCGTCGCGATCGGGGTCGACACGGAGCGTTGGATCGCGGCGATGTCGTCGGCTCGCTCCGGCCAGCACGGTTCCTCGAGCCAGTAGAGCCCGAACTGCTCGAGGGCGTGCGCGAAGAGATGACCCATCCGCGGGCTCGGGCGGGCGTGGCAGTCGACCATGATGTCGATCTCCTCGCCGACCGCCTCGCGCATCGCGGCGACGCAGCGTTCGGCGTGGCGGATCGGCGCCAACCCCTCGAGCGGCATCGTCGGCGGCACGGCCATCGCCTTGAAGGCGGTGAACCCGCTCTCCACCATTGCGCTCGCGAGCTCACCGAAGCGCTGCGGCTCATCGGTCTCGTAGAAGTCCTCCATCTTCCCGCCGCCGAGGTGGCCGTAGAGGCGGACGTAGTCGCGGACCGGCCCGCCCCAGAGCTTGTGGCACGGGACGCCGTGCACCTTGCCGAGGATGTCCCAGAGAGCGATGTCGATCCCCGACAGGGCGGTGCCGCGAACGATGTCGTTTCCGTGCCAGAAGTGCTGGCGGAACATCATCTGCCAGAGATGCTCGATCCGCGTCGGATCCTCGCCGACGATCAGCTCGGCAAGATCCTCGACGGCGCCGACGACCGCCCGCGTGTGCCATTCGAGCGTCGCCTCGCCCCAGCCGTGGAGACCGTCCTCGTCGGTGACGACGCGCACGAAGATCCAGTTGCGCATCCGCGCATGGCAGACATGCGCCTCGACGGCGACGATCTTCACGCCAGCCCTCGCAGGAGCGCGACGCTCTCCTCGACGACACGCTCGACCTCGCCGCGGTCGAGGTTGGAGTTCGTGATGCCGTACGCCCAGCGGTAGCGGTCCTGGTCGAGCAGCTCCGCGAGCGGAACGCCGTCGAGCAGGTCGAGCTCCTCATCGCCCGGGAGGTAGCCGGCGTAGTCGTTCGAGTAGCCGAGGACGAATGTGGTCGCGAACGGGCTGCCAGTGCGGATCCGCTGCCCCTGCTCGTTGAAGAGCTCGAACGGGTTTGCGGCGATCGCGGCGTCCCCGACCCTCAGCACCTGCAGCTCCGCGCGGACGGGTGTGTCGGCGCGCTCGATCATGTCGGCGTACATCGTCAACGCGCCTTTCTGATAGCCGAGGGGGAAGTCCTGCGCGGAGGTGGCGGTGTGCACGCTCTCCGGCCAGACCTCGGGAAAGTCCGGTACCGGCTGCTCGGCGAGCTCCGCGCGCCGCGCCGCGATCTCGTCGGAGGTCCAGGGAATCCTGCGGCGGCGAAGCTCGACAGTGGTCGACACGGCACCGAGCTCGACGTCGTCGGTCGTCTCGATCGCGGGCAGCGTCTTCAGTACCGCCTTTGCGACCGCTCGCCCGAACTCGTCGCGGGTCTCGAAGCTGTGCCGGCGCGCCGCGCGGTTTCCGAACCAGAAGTCCCAGGCGGCGACATCACCCGCAGTGCCGGAGAGGAAGAGGCACTCGGCACCCGGCACCTCGGTCTCGACCGCCTCGCGGAGCGGGCCGGGGAAGTCGGCGTTCCAGAGCGTCGTCTCGCCGCCGATCAGCGTTCCGTGGCAGGCGATGCTCGCGACGACGGCGATCGGAGAGCCGTCATCCGAGTCGACTCGGAGCACCGGCACGGAGTCGTCGACCGGCTGATCCCGGCGGACACGGTTGACCGTGATCCCAGGGGCGCGCCCCATCTCCTGGCCCACGCGGGCCGGCTCCCGGTTCCGCCAGGCGGAGTAGACAGCCCCCGCCAGCTGGTCGACGACGGCATCGATGTACCGACCGAAGGCCGGCGAGTCGGCGAGCCCGGCGACCGAGGAACCGCGCGAGATGCTGGGCGCGCTGTGGTTGTGGGAGGCGTTGACGAGCACGGCCTCGGCCGCGATCCCGGTCAGCTCCTGGACGCGCTCCCGCACACCGGCGGTCAGGTCGGCGCCTGCGAACACGAGATCGACGGCGACGATCGCGAGTGTCCGGCTGCCGTCGTCGAGGACGAGCGCCTGCCCGAGCATCGGATCGTGGACGCCGGTGGCGAGCCCGGTCCGACCCGACCAGCAGCCGTGCGGCAGTCCCGAGGGCGGCGTGATGTCCACGCGGGCGACTCCGGCGGTGAGGATCACTCGAGCTCCGATCGATCGACCTCGCGCGCGACCACAACGACATTGTCCCCCTGCTCGGTCGTCGCGATCGCGCGGACGACACAGACGACGCCGTCGTTGCGCGCTGCGATCGGCTCCGGCTCGAGCTCCGGTCGCTCGAGCGAGTGGACCCGACCCACGACGTCGCCCTCGTGAACGCGCTGCCCGAGATCGACGAGCGTCTCGAAGAGTCCGGAGACGGGCGCGAGCAGGAAGTTGTCGGCGTCCGTCGCCATCAGCAGGGTCTGCGGTGGAAGGCCGAGCGATTCGCGCGTCTCCACCTCCCCTGCGAGCACACCGAAGCGACGGAGCACGTTCGCGAGCCCGCTTCGCGCGAGCCGGTGGATCGCAGCCGTCACGTGGCCGCCGCCGCCGAGCTCCGTCGAGACGACGATCTTTCCTTGCCGCTCGGCCTCGCCGACGAGGAGCCCCGTGCCGGCGATGTCGATGTAGACGCAGCACCAGTCCGTGTTCCACGCGAGCATCCCCTCCACCATCTCTCCTCGCTGCGCCGGCTCGTCGACCCAGTGCATCTCCGACCACGGCAGGCAGAGACCGGTGCGGCCGCCGCTATGGATGTCGACGACGACGTCCGAGAGCGGGAAGAGCTCCGTCGAGAGGAAGTGCGCGAGCTGCTGGTCGGGCGGCCCGGTGGCCGAGCCGGGGAACGAGCGGTTCAGGTTCGCCCCCGACGGCCAGAGGCGCGTGTAGGCGCGCGAGGCCTCGAGCGAGAGGCACGGGATCACAATCAGGCGTCCGTTGACCTGCTCCGGCCGAAGCTCTCGAGCGAGGTTGAACGCGGCGACCTGACCCTCCGGCTCGTCCCCGTGGACACCGCCGAGCACGAGCGCGGTCGGGCCTTCCCCGTGCGCGACGCAGATGATCGGAATCCACTGCGTCGACCAGCCCGATTGGTTCGAGGAGCGCGGCAGCCGGAGATGCCCGGTGTGCTTTCCGGGCGCGTCGAGATCGAGCGTGCAGGTGATCGAGGAGTCGCTCATCTGCTCTCGGCGACTCTAGGGGATTGTTGACAATTTCGCTATAGTCCACAATCGCTGCCTGAGAGGCTTCGGCGGCACCGACCACTCTCTCCGGGAGCCCGCTTGAAGATCACCGATGTCGAGGCCGTCGTCCTGCGACAGGCCGTTCTGAACGAAGGCATCGCGGACGGAAGCCAGGACGATCTCGTGATCCTCGTCTCGACAGACGAGGGAATCACCGGCATCGGGGAGGTGGACTCCGCCCCGGAGGCCGTCCAGGCACTCGTCCAGCAGCGGGGCTCGCACGCGGTCGCGACGAGCCTGCGCGACGCGCTCGTCGGCGAGGATCCGCTCGACGTCGAGCGGCTGTGGGACAAGATGTACCGCAGCGTCATCTACGTCGGCCGGCGCGGGATCGCGATCCACGCGATCAGCGGCATCGACATCGCGCTCTGGGACATCAAGGGCAAGGCGCTGGGGAAGCCCGTCTGCGAGTTGCTCGGGACGCCGGCTCGCGACCGGATCCGCGCTTATGCGTCGATGCTGATGCCCGACACGGCCGAGGAGACTGCGGAGCGCGTCAGCGCGCTCATGGAGCAGAACTTCACGGCGATCAAGCTCGGCTGGGGCCCGCTCGGTAAGGACGCCGACCATGACGTCGAGCTCGCCACGGCCGCCAAGGAGGCGGCCGGAAACGATGTCGAGATCCTGATCGACGCCGGGTTGGGCTACGTCGCCGACGCGGACACCGCGATCCGCGTCGCCCGCGAGCTCGAGCAGCTCGGGATCTACTGGCTCGAGGAGCCGTTCGAGCCCGACGAGTACGAGGCGTACGCGAAGCTGGCCGATGCGGTCGAGATCACGATCGCCGCCGGCGAGCAGGATGCGACCCGCTGGGGCTTCCGCGAGCTGATCGAGCGCGGCCATGTCGACCTGATCCAGCCGGACGTGACGCGCTGCGGTGGAATCACCGAGACTGTGCGGATTGCCGAGCTCGCCCGCGAGCACGGTGTCGAGACGGTGCTGCACGCGTGGAAGAGCGGGATCATCAAGGCCGCCTCGCTGCACGTGAACGCCGTCCTCCCCGACGCTCTCTTCCAGGAGTACTGCGTGGCAGAAACAGAGATCAACACCAAGCTGACGAAGCAGCTCCTCCCGATCGGGGAGGACGGCTGCGTCGCGATCCCGACCGCTCCCGGCCTCGGGATCGACCTCGACCAGGACGTCTTCGACTCGCTACGGGTGTCCGCATGAGCGCCGTCTCGTCCGACGCCAAGAGCCTCGGTGCCCGCGCCACGGCGGTCATACCCGGCGGCGTGAACAGCGGCCAGCGTCGCGTCCCCGGCCTCGAGGAGCTCGTCGTCACCGCGACGAGCGGCTCCACCTTCACCGACTCGGAGGGCCGCACATACACCGACTACCACTCCGCGTTCGGCCCGCCCCTCCTCGGCCACAACGACCCGGACGTGGACGGGGCCGTGGTCAACGCGTCGAGCCTGATGGGGGTCGGTGTGACGCGAGTCGAGATCGAGCTCGCCGAGCGGCTCGTCGACGCGGTACCTTCGCTCGAGAAGGTCTTGTTGACGGCGACCGGCAGCGAGGCGACCTTCCACGCGCTCCGGCTCGCCCGCACGGTCACCGGCCGCCGGGACGTGCTCAAGTTCCAGGGCTGCTATCACGGCTGGCACGACTCCGTGGCGATGAACGTGATCTCGCCTGCCGAGCGGGTCGGCGGCAAGGATCCGCTCTCGCAGGGGATCCTCCAGGAGGTTCTCGACGCCACGATCGTCTGCCGGTTCAACGACGCGGCCGACGTCGAGCGGGCCCTGACCGACCACGACGTCGCGGCGATCATCCTCGAGCCGATCCCGCACAACATCGGCTGCGTGCTCCCGAACCCCGGCTTTATCGAGCGGCTCCGCGAGCTTGCCACGAAACACGGGACGATTCTGATCTTCGACGAGGTGATCACCGGCTTCCGGCACGGGCTCGGCGGCTACCAGGCCGTCGCAGGCGTCACGCCCGACCTGACAACGCTCGGGAAGGCGATGGCGAACGGCTGGCCGGTCTCGGCGCTCGGCGGCAAGGCCGAGCTGATGGATCTCTTCTCGACGACCCCGGGACAGCCCGCCTTCTTCGCCGGCACCTTCAACGGGCATCCGGCGACGACGGCGGCGGCGCTCGCGACGATCCACAAGCTGCAGCGGGAGCCGGTGCACGCGCACGTCTTCGCATTGGGCGACCGCGCCCGAACCGGGCTGAACGCCCTCTACGAGCGGCTCGGCGTCCCCGCGGTCGTGGCCGGCTTCGGCTCGGTCTTCGTCACCTACTTCCTCGAAGGCGCCGTCGAGAGCTACGACGACCTGCTCCGAAACGACGTCGATCTCTTCGTCGGCTACCGGCGCGAGCTGATGAAGGAGGGCATCTTCGAGCTCCCGCTCAACCTCAAGCGGAGCCACTTCTCCTACGCGCATACCGACGAGGACGTCGACCGGCTGCTCGAGGGCACCGAGGTCGCCGTCACGCGCTACCTCGAGAGCCGTTCGTGAGCACGATCGCCGTCGACTCGCCCGTCCACTGCACGATCGACCTGACGGCGCCCGGGCGACAGGTCGGCCGCTTGCAGCTGCCCAAGATCACGAACACCGGCGGCTGGGCGCAGAGCTTCGTTCCGATCGCCTCGGTCGCGAGCGGAAACGGGCCGAACGTGCTCGTCCTGGGAGGAAACCACGGGGACGAGTACGAGGGCCAGGTGGCGGCCCTGCGGCTGATCCAGGAGCTGGAGTCGGAGCAGGTTTCCGGGCGCGTCACGATCGTGCCGGTGCTCTCGACTGCGGCGTCGAAGGCGAACACGCGGATGTGGCCGTCGGGCGTCAACTTCAACCGCTCGTTCCCCGGCTCGCCAAGTGGGCCGCCGAACGAGCAGCTCGCCGACTACCTCACCCGCTTCCTCTTTCCGCCCGCGGACGTCGTGATCGACATGCATTCGGGCGGTCGCACCGCCTGGTTCGTCCCGTGCTCGCACATGCACGTCGTCGAGGACGCCGAGCAGAGAAGCGCGATGCTCGCCGGGATGCAGGCCTGGAACTCGGACTGGCACTTCCTCTACATCGACGTGAACGGCACCGGGCTCCTGCCGGTCGAGGCCGAGGAGCAGGGCAAGATCGTGATCACGACGGAGCTCGGAGGCGGCGGACGCGTCCCGGCCGCCGTTCACGAACTCGCCTGGAGCGGCCTCACGAACGTGCTCCGCCACGTCGGCGTGCTGGCGGGTGAGGTGCAGACGCGGGCGTCGCTCGGCCTCCCCGAGGCGGTCATCCTCGACGGCCGCGATCCCGCCAACTACGTGATCGCCCCGGAGGACGGGATCTTCGAGGGCCTGCTCGAGCCGCCAGCCGAAGTGCGAGCCGGCGACCCCGTCGCGCGCCTCTGGTTTCCCGACACACCCGACCGGCCACCCGAGGTGCTGCGGGCGCCGCTCGACGGCGTACTCGCTGCGATCCGCGCGATCCCGACGACCGAGGCGGGCGACGGTCTCTTCACGACGGGGAAGCCGATCCGCCCGGAGGAGCTCGCCTGACTCACCTGCCGTAGCGGCAGAGATGCGAGATCGTGGGTTATCCTCGTGCCTTGAGCGAGCAGGCTTCTTGGCCAGGCGGTATCGGTGCCATCACCCTGTTCGTGGAGGACCTGGCCACCGCCAAGCGGTTCTACCGTGAGGTCTTCGGCTTGCCGGTCACGTTCGAGGACGACGATTCGGCGGTGTTCAAGTTCGGTGACACGCTGGTCAACCTGCTGAAGACGACAGCCGCACAGGGGCTCATCGAGCCCGCAGCGGTTGCAAGCCGCGGGGCCGGCGCCCGCCTGCAGTTCACCATCGGGGTAGACGACGTGGATGCAATGTGCGCGGAACTGGCCACCCGCGGAGTGGAGCTGCTGAACGGCCCGATGGATCGCCCGTGGGGAATCCGAACCGCGAGCTTCAGAGATCCCGGTGGCCACATCTGGGAGATCGCTCAGTAACGAGCGTTGGAGCCGCGTGACGAGTACGCGGCGAAGCTCGTCGGCCACCCCACCAGCCGGCAACGATAGGAAGACAACACGTGGCCGAGCGCCAGTGTTCAGAACGTCCTTTGGGCGGGCGGAGACCCGCGGCTGCGTGGATGTCTCGATGTCGAAGCCCTCGAGATCTCGTTGCTACTGTCTGGTGGATGCGGGTCGTTGAGCTCTGGCGATATCCCGTCAAGTCACTGCAAGGTGAGCGGCTCGATTCGGTGGCGGTGACAACCGATGGTCTCGAAGGTGATCGTCGCCTCGCGATCTACGATGTCCAGTCCGGATTTGGGCTGACCGCAAGGCGTGTTCCGGATCTGCTTTTCGCTTCGGCGCGCTTGCGCGACGATGGGACGGCGGAGATCACGCTGCCTGATGGTTCGGTGGCAGGCTCTGACGACGCGTTGTCGAAGTGGCTCGGCCGGCCCGTGACGCTGCGCTCGGCTGCGACGGATGCGGCTCGCCGGTACGAGAACGTGGTCGATTTCGAGCATGAGACGACGAGTGATTGGGCGCCGTTCGAGGGCGCAGACGGGCCGTTCCACGACAACCCGAGGGCCCGGGTGTCGCTTGTATCGAAGGCGACGTTGGGATCGTGGGATCCGCGTCGGTTCAGGGCGAACGTACTGCTCGACGGCGAAGACGAGGACTCCATGGTCGGATCGAGAGTCACCCTCGGCGAGGCGACGCTCGACGTGGACATGCGGATCGAACGGTGTGTGATGACCACGCGCGCGCAGGCGGGAGGCATCGAGCGTGATCTCGGTGTGCTGCGAACGATCGCTCGCGAGCGGGACGCCTGCCTCGCCGTCGGAGCACTCGTGGTCGATCCGGGAACCGCTCACGTCGGCGACACCCTGAGGGCAGGGCTAGACACCTAACTCCGCGGCAGGTCCAGGCCCGTCCGAAGGTGGCCGACCCCGCTCAAGGGCGACCTGGAGCTCTCTGATCTGCGCCAGTAGGATCCGCGGCGATGGCTACCCGCGATGCCCGCTGTAGCTGTGGGCAACTTCATCTCACAGCGGAGGGCGATCCGATCCGGATCGATTTGCCACTGCCTTGCCTGCCAGCGTCGCACCGGAAGCGCCTTCGGGATCCAGGCACGGTTCAAATCGAATCACGTGCGCGTCGTCGGTCGTTTCAGCGACTACGTGCGAACCTCCGACGAGGGCGAGGAGAGAACCTTTCTTTTCTGCCCCGACTGCGGCGCGACCGTTCCTCCCGGCCCGCCCAGGGAACGCGGGTGCTGCGCAGCAGGCGCGGGTAGGCGGTGCGCGGCTCGACCGCGCACCAGCCGACGGGCTCACCGTCGAGGTAGGCGACGAGGCCGCTCGTCGTGCCCGACTCCGGGTGATCACAGTCGGTCTGCATGCGGAGCCGGAAAGCCAGCTCCTCGGCGCCAACCGAGGCCCAAGTCTCCCTGGGCTGCATCTTGTATCGCTGGCAGTGACATCTGGACGGATCGCCACGCGTGCCGAGCACGGCCTGGAGATCCTCCCAGCTCGCCTCGTTCGCCGGCACGATCGTGACCTCGGGCGTCATCGCGATGTCGGCCATGCGGACACCGTACTGAGAGTCCGCCAAGGCGGGCGGCGCGCTCGCGGTGCCATCCGAAGTACGGGTGCTAGCCGCACTGTGCCGGGGGCGTAGCGCTGCGAGGCTGGTCTCGACGATCGCAGAAGACGCCGCTTCGCGTTGCGGTGGCAGATGCGTAGCCCTACCAATCATTTCGAATCGAAGGAGCACCAGTTATGACTTCCCCGCAAGTCGCCTTTCCGGTTCGCCTGACCGGCGAGCTCGATCCCGAGGTGGGACGCTGGCAGTGGCTTTTCAAGTGGCTGCTCGCGATCCCGCACTTCATCGTTCTCTTCTTCCTCTGGATCGGCTTTGTGCTCTCGACCGTCGTCGCGGGCGTTGCGATCCTCTTCAGCGGCCGCTATCCCCGCGGGATCTTCGACTTCAACGTCGGCGTCCTCCGCTGGTCCTGGCGGGTCGGCTTCTATTCCTACAGCGCCCTCGGCACCGACAGATACCCGCCCTTCTCCCTTGCCGATGACCCGGCCTACCCGGCGCGGCTCGAGGTCGAGTATCCCGAGCGGCTCTCGCGCGGGCTCGTCCTCGTCAAGTGGTGGCTGCTCGCGATCCCCCACTACCTGATCGTCGCGATCTTCACGGGTGGAGCCTGGTCTGCCTGGGGAGAGGGCGACGGCTTGCTCTACGCCTCCGGCGGTGGCCTGATCGGGCTGCTCGTGCTCTTCGCCGGATTTGCCCTGCTCTTCACGAGTCGCTACCCCCGGCCGCTCTACGACTTCGTCCTCGGCCTGAACCGCTGGGTCTTCCGAGTCGTCGCCTACGCGGGCCTGATGACCGACACCTACCCGCCGTTTCGGCTCGACCCCGGAAGCACCGAGCCCCCCGCCGCGACGGGCACCGCCACGGCAGCGTCAACAACTCCGGTGCCGACCGCTTAGCGCACCGAAGGCCCGCCTGAGCTACGAGGCGGGCCTTCGGGTGAAGCGGCGGGCGCCCTTACGCGACCGTTTCGACACGAGGGGCTGCGAGCGGCCCCTGGCGTGCATCACGCGACTCAGCCCGGTGGTAGCTGAAAGTGCCAGATGATCGACGACGGCTTCCCCCGCCACGCCGCGTTGGTCGCGTCGATCGCCTCGGCGTGCAGGCCCCAGGTAAACGGCGGTTCGTCGGGGTCCTGGGGCGGCAGACGCTCGCCGTCGTGGATCGTCCGGCCCTCGTCGTCCAGAACCGGCGACGGGACCCGCGGCTCCTCGCACCTGAGCACCTGGAATCCGAGCGGGAGCGCCGCCGCGAGGTACTCGCTCGCGAGGCGCGCGTACGCGGGGATGTATCCGAGCTCGCCCCCAGGGCCGTCGCTCACGACCGGAAAGATGATGTCGCCGATCAAGCCGCGCTGATCGGAGACCACGAGGTGCCCGCCCGGGCGCAGCACCCGCGCGAACTCGCGGAACGGGCCCTCGATGTCCGCGAAATGCACGAGCGCGATCGCGCAGACGACCAGGTCGACAGAGTCGTCCGCGAGGGGCAGCTCGTGGAGGTCGGCCTCGTAGAACTCGCCCTGCGGGACCTTCTCGCGGGCACGCGCGAGCATCCCCGGGGACGAGTCGACGCCGATCACCGTATGCCCGAGCGATGCGAGGTACGCGGCGTGTCGCCCGGTGCCGCACGCGGCGTCGAGCGCAGCGCCGACGGGAAGCCCGTCAAGGATCTCGCGCACAATCGGCTGCTCGATCTCGAGGAGCTGGTTCGGCTGCTCGTCGTACCAAGGCGCCCAACTGTCATAGCCGTCGCGCGTGGAGATCGGGCGCGCCTCGATCCCGGTGCCGAACGCGTCGGGTGACTTGAGCAGCTCGCGGATCTCATCGAATCGCGCGAGCGTGAACTCGCGGTCGTAAGCGCCGGAGAACGCGCGTAGAAGGGCGATTCCCTCCAGTCCGAGGAGATACGCGAGTGGATGCTGGACGATCACGGGGAGTTCCGATGCCGAGTCGGCCATGGGGGCTACACCTTTCTCTCAGAGGTCTTTGCAGGCAGTCGCGCTCGACCAACGCTCGTTGAGCGCGGTAAGGCGAGCGAGGAAGGCAGCGTTGGAGCGCTGCCTTGATGCAAGGACCTAAGCCATCGGCATCGGTCTTATACCACGGCGTTTGTGGGATGGATTGGGCGAGTCGGGAGACGCGGCGACCGACACTGACTGCGGGTCGCAGGTCTCGACGGAGCCAGACCTGATCGTCGTCTCGGTCGGCTCGTTCGCCGACTCGTCGTTCCCGCCGCCGACGGAGTCGGGCTACGTGGGCTATCCGACTCAATCCAGCGTTACGCTCCCGAGCTGTGGTGGGGACTCGGTGCGACCTCTCTACGAGGCCGGCAGGTACGCGGAGGAGGCGGACAGAGGCCGCGAGGTCATCGAGCCCGCCCCAAGTGCCCATTCGCGCATGTGCGCGAATGTCCCCCACGGATCTGGTGTCGTCTACTCGACGGCCTTCAAAAATGCGAGGACACGTTGCTCGAGCAGTGTCGCGGCGCTCTCGTCGTAGTCCGGCAGGCTGTTGTCAGCGAACAGATGTCGATCGCCGGGGTACAGGAACAACTCCGCGCCGTCGATCGGCCCGGTAAGCTCGCGCGCGGCTGGAAGGTCTTCCACCGCCCACTCGTCGTCCTCCATCATGTGGATCTGGAGGGGGACTCCCGGCGGCCAGGATCCGCCGAACTCGGAGGCCGGGAAAGCAGCGCTGAAGAGCAGCGCTCCCTTGGCGCCTGGACGTGTCTGGGCCAGCATCTGCGCCGGCATTACTCCGAGCGAGAACCCGGCATAGACGAGCTCGTTCGGCAAGCCGTCGGCGGCGAGTCGACCGCGCTCTCCAATCTTCTCGAAGCCAACCTCCTTCGCGTAGCCGACGCCCTCGTTGAGGTCGGTGAAGGTGTTGCCGTCGTAGAGGTCGGGAGCGTGAACAACGTGTCCGGCAGCTCGCAGCTCGTCGGCAAACGCGAGGAATCCTTGAGTCTGGCCCTGCGCGTGATGGAAGAGCAGTATCTCGGCCACGACTCACTTCCTACCGCCCTCGAAGATCTCGAAACGCCACGGCCGCACTCACCCTTAAGACCTCATTTCAGAATGAAGGGACCCGATCCCTGGCGACGAAGGCCGTCGGCATCCGTCGTCAAGCTGGGAGGGGATGTGGTGGCTATCCCCTGAGCGGCGTTGATCGCTTTAAGCAGCAGCACGCGCAGCCGGATGTGCGAAAATTGCGTCGTCAACGACCCCTGTTCGCGAATCGCGGTGACGCCCAGGAGGACGAAATGCCGGTGAAGGAAGCACGCTCGGAAGAGACCCCGTACGGCCGCTACATCACGTCGGAGGGCTGGTTCGTCCACAACCTCGCGGACGCGCTCGCTGTACGCAACGAGGAGAAGGGCGGCGCGATGTACCCGCTCGAGCCGCGGGAGTCGCCGTTCGGTGATCTCGGCGTCAACGTCCGCGTCCTCTGGCCGGGCGACCCGAACGCGCTCTACCACGCGGAGGGCGTACAGGAAGGATTCCTCGTGCTCTCGGGCGAGTGCACGTTGATCGTCGAAGAGGAGGAACGGCCGCTGCGGCGGTGGGACTACTTCCATTGCCCGGCCGACACCTGCCACGTGATCGTCGGCGCGGGCGACAGACCGTGCGTGATTCTCATGATCGGTGCACGGCCGGAAGCGACGATCCGCTACCCGGTGAGCGAGATGGCGGCGAAGTACGGCGCGTCCGCCGCGAAGGAGACCGACGACCCGGACGAGGCGTACGCCGACTGGCCGGGCGAGTACATGCCGGTGCGCCTGCCATGGCCGCTCGATTCCGACGCGACGCCACTACGGCGCGTGTAGTCGAAACGTCGCTTGCGCCAGTTCGCGAACGTCACTCGACGACTGACTAGCGCCTGCCGCGCTAGAAGAGGCACGATGAGTTCACGGCGCGCCGCGGTCTGTAAGTACGACAGGCAACGAGCGAGTCGAAGGGAGCGCACGATGCAGCAGCAGATTGTTCCGAACCTCTGGTTCGACGGCCAGGCCGAGGAGGCCGCGGACTTCTACGTCTCGGTTTTCCCGAATTCGCGCGTGGTCAACGTGTCGCGCTGCACCGAGGCAGGCCCCGGGGCTGCGGGTTCGGTGATGGTGGTCGAGTTCGAGCTGAACGGCAACCGGGTCATTGGCATCAACGGCGGTCCCCAGTTCACGTTCAGCGAGGCGGTCTCGCTCCAGGTCGTCTGCGACGACCAGGACGAGGTCGACTACTACTGGGAGAAGCTCGGCGAGGACGGCGAGGAAGGCCCGTGCGGCTGGCTGAAAGATCGCTTCGGCCTCTCCTGGCAGGTGACGCCGAAGGGGATGGACGAGCTCTTCGCCGACGCGGATAGCGAGCGAGCGCGCCGCGCGATGGAGGCGATGTTCGAGATGAAGAAGCTCGACCTCGCCGCGCTGCAGGCGGCGGCCGGCGCGGAGGTGCGTTAACACGATGAACCGCCCCGTGCGACGGCTGCTCGACCCGGGTGCTGACATGTTTGGACACCAAAGATCAGTTCCGAGCGGTTGCTCTAGTCTCGCGCGGTGGTTTCTCTTCGGCCGATCACGGACGCGAATCGGGAAGCGGTCGAGGCCCTTGCCGTAACGCCGGATCAGGGACGGTTCGTAAGCGGTGTCCGCGAGTCGATTCTCGAGGCGGCGGAGGAGCCGGACGCTCGGGCCATCTACTGGGCGATCTATAACGCTCGACCTGATCGTCGAGTACTTCCGGAACCGAGGCGTCGGCACGATGTGGACGAGCGCCGTGCAGGGCGAGGGCAGCCCGGCCACGTTCTACGAGCGATACGGCTTCAAACGAACCGGAGATTCCCACGGCAACGAGATCCTGCTCCGGCTGGAGATCTCCCAGCACCAGCGCGGCCGACGAGCGACGAGCGGTCAACTCCAGCGTCAAGCCGCCCTTGCCTGGGCCAGCGTTAGTCCCCCGAACTGAGCTACCGCTCGTCTTACACTGATGCAGACTGCGCTCGCTTTGGAGCGACAGCACGCTGGTGGCTGATAGCACCGCGGCGGACGTTGCGAGGCGTCCGAAGAAGCGGAGGACGCTCTACCGTAAGCTTGCGTTTGCTTCTTGTCGTTGCTGCTTGCCGGGTTCGTTCTCCAGCTCGCTGACGCGCTCGGATTCGGCACGGTCGCGGTGACCCCCATTCATCAAAGCCTCGGGAGTAAGGAAGAGAAACGGGCATGAGGAAGAGCGGATCGCAGAAAAGCAAGTCTCCTTCTCAGCTGATAGACGCGAGAATCAAGGAGCTAGGCGACTGGCGGGGCAAGATGCTCAGCCGGCTCCGTACCTTAGTCAAGGAAGCCGATCCCGAAATCGTCGAGGAGTGGAAGTGGAGAGGGGTTCCGGTGTGGTCGCACGACGGATTGATCTGCACAGGCGAGACTTACAAGAACGTCGTGAAGATGACCTTTGCCAAAGGGGCGGCTCTGAAGGATCCCTCGGGCCTCTTCAACTCCAGTCTTGACGGGAACACAAGGCGTGCCATCGACTTCCACGAGGGCGAGAAGATAGACGAGGAGGCGTTGAAGACTCTCGTTCGCCTCGCCGTGACCCTGAACAAGTCCACAGCCCAAAGCTAGATCCCGGCCACCGCGCAGCGCCTGCCCCGATAAGTTCTGGGCCGAGTCGGAGCACGCCGTGGCAGCGACAGCGCTTGGCGCTAAGGGCCGCATTCGCCTGGGCCAGCGTTCCGAATGTCCCCGGAGATTGATACCGCCACGGCACTGCGGCGCCGAGCAAGTGGGCTGCTAGCTCTCGTCGCGCTGCGCTGCGCCCCCGACCGGCGGTATCCAGCTCTCGCGCCGCTTCACCCAGATCTCGTCTACGGGCTTCAGCTCGAAGGGCGCCTCATCCAGACTTCCGATCCGAATCTCGATGAGCGTGTCGCTGGAGCCGGTTGTGTCAAGGAGCCGAGACCCACAGCGGGGGCAGAAGCCGCGACCGTCATAGCTTGAGATCTCGCCGCTCATCTCAAACGCCTCGACCGGCCAGTGCGCATACACACTGAACGCACTGCCAGACTCCTTTCTGCAATCCGCGCAGTGGCAACGCCGGACATGCACAGGGTCACCGCGAACGCTGTAGCGGACCGCCCCGCAGAGACATCCGCCGGTGCGTACTTTTGCCTCCACGCGGGCAGATGCTACGCAACACTGCGGTGCGCCAGCGTGCTTACGCTTGAGCTCCGTTAGACCTCGGGCGCGTTCTCTGCGACGACCGCGGCGACAACCTCCGCCGCCTTCGCGACTTCGGCGTCGCCGATCAGGCGGTGGGTGACGAAGCGAACCCGGTTCGTGTCGCGCTCCAGCGCCAGGACGCCCCGTTCCGCCAGCAGCGGCAGCAGCTCGTCGGGCAGGAGGCCCGTGCGGCTGACGTCGACGAGGACGATGTTCGTCTCGATGCGCTCCGGGTCGAGCCGGACGCCCTCGATCTGCTGGAGGAGCGAGCCCAGCTTGCGCGCGCGGCGGTGATCGTCGGCGAGGCGGTCGACGAGCTCGAGCGCGAGGAGCCCTGCTGCTGCCGGGATCCCGGCCTTGTGGATCGAAACGCCGCCGAGCCGGCTCAGGGTCTTCCGCGCGAGCTCGATCACCTTCGCCTGCCCCGCGAGGATCGACCCCATCGGGGCGCAGAGGCCCTTGTTGAGGCTGAACGCCACGGTGTTCGCGGGCGACGCGAGCTCGCGCAGTGGCACGTCGAGCGCGACGGCCGCGTTCGCAAGCCGCGCGCCGTCGAGGTGGACATAGGTGCCGTGCCGCTGTGCGGCGGAGGCAAGCGCCTTCGTGAGCGCGGGCGTCAGCACCGTTCCGCCCGCGCGCGTGTGCGTGTTCTCGAGAACGAGGAGCGCCGCGTCCGTCTCGACGACGAGCTCCTCGACCTCACCGGGATCCAGACGTCCGTCCTCCGCCCAGAGGGTTCGCGGCTCGAGCCCGGCGATCTCCGTGATTCCCATCGCCTCGGAGGTGAGGATGTGCGACGACGACTCGAGGACCACCGTGCTGCCGCGCGCGGCCACCGTCAGAAGAACGACGAGGTTCGCCATCCCGCAGGTCGGCACCCAGAGGCCCGCCTCCTTGCCGAGCAGCTCGGCGACCGTTTCCTCGAGGCGGTTGACCGAAGGATCCTCGCGGTAGGTCGCCCAGCCGAGCGGCGCTGCGCGCATCGCCTCCCACATCTCCTCCGTCGGCCGGGCATGCAGATCCGACCGCAGATCGATCGTCACTGTGCTCATGGTCAGTGGCGGAGGAGATGCCTGCCCGGGCGCGCGCCAGTGTGCTCGGCCTCGTCGACGACGATCGCGCCGTTGACGAGCACGTGCTCGACCCCGTGGGCGTAGGCCGTTGGTCGCTCGTTCGTGGAGACGTCGTCGAGCTCGTCGAAGTCGAACACGACCACGTCCGCGCTGTAGCCCGCTCGAAGCAGTCCGCGATCCCAGAGGCCGAAGTGCGCCGCCGGCATGCTCGTCATCTTCCGGATCGCCTCCTCGAGCCGCAACGTCCCTTGCTCCCGGACGTGATGGGTGAGGTAGTGCACATGCCCGGCGAAGCCGAGCGGGTGCTTCATGATCTCGCTCAACGGCCCCTCGTTCTGCACGGTGAACGTATCGACCCCGAGGCAGAAGAGCGGGTGGCCGATCATCTCCGCCAGGTGCTCGTCGGTGAAGAGCGTCCCGACCGTGAGGATCGACTCGTAGTCGGCGCCCGCGTCGGCGAGGATGTCGAGATAGCAATCCCAAGGGTCCTTAGCGAGCTTCTCCGAGATCTGCCAGAAGTTGAGGCCGCCGAGGTCGGGGTGCTCGGGCGTCGCCTGGAAGAAGACACGCTCCCATTCGCCCTTGTGGATGAAGCGCCAGTAGCGATCGCATTCTTGGCGGAGGCGCGCGCGCAGAGCCGGGTCGCGCAGCTTCGCGGCGGCGGCCTCGGGCCCGTCCTCGGCGACCCACGGCGGCAGGATCCCTGCCATCTGGCCGAGCCCCTCCCGGAACGGCGTCGTGTCGGCGAGCACGTCGAGGCCGGTCTCGCGGCTCGCAGCCATCTTCTCGACGGCGCGCTCCCATCCCCGCTCGGGCGCGTTCGTGTTGTGGCGGACGTTCAGGTGCGAGATCTCCGCCCTGGCACCGCCCGCCCGCGCCACCTCGAGGAACTCATCGATCGCCTCGAGGAGGCCGGAGTCCCGGTTGCGGATGTGGCTCGTGTAGATCCCGTCGTACTCGCCCGCGACCGAGTTGAGCCGCCGCAGCTCCTCGGTTGTCGCCTCTCGGCCCGGGTTGAACTCGAGCCCCGTCGACATCCCGAGAGCCCCGGACTGCATCGCCTCGTGGACATAGCCCTCCATCAGATCCAGCTGCTCGGGCGAGGGGGACGAGCCGGAGACGCCGGCCGCGAGCCGGATCGCGTTGTGACCGACGAACCACGCGAGGTTCTGCGAGTGACCGACGGATGAGATGAACTCGAGGTGCTCCCCGAACGTCGACCAGGGAATCGAGCCCCCGTCCCAGCCGAACGCGTGCAGCCGACTCGCGATCGTCTCCGCGGAGGCGTCGGTGACGGGCGCATAGCTCCAGCCGCAGTTGCCGACCACCTCGGTCGTCACGCCCTGCCGAATCGTGCTCTCGGCGGTCGGGTTCGCGAGGAGCGAGAAGTCGCTGTGGCTGTGGGGATCAACGAAGCCGGGGCAGACGATCTTGCCGCTCGCGTCGATCACGCGGTCGGCGCTCGCGCTCGCGCCGAGCCGGCCGACCTCGGCGATCCTGCCTCCCTCGACCGCGACGTCGCCGAGGTACGGCGGGCTGCCGGCGCCGTCGGCGATCCAGCCGTTCCGGATCAGGACGTCGAGCACTACTTCTTGACGGGCACGTCGCCCACCGTGGGCCCGAGCCGCGGATCGAGGATGTCGCGGAGCCCGTCGCCGAGGAAGTTGAAGCCGAGCACGACGAACATGATCGCGAGCCCCGGGAAGATCGAGAGCCAGGCATCGAGGTCGACGTAGAGGCGCGAGCTGTTCAGCATTCCGCCCCACGACGCCTCCGGCGGCTGCGTCCCCAGCCCGAGAAAGCTGAGCGCAGCCTCGCTCAGGATCGCCGTACCGAGATAGGTGGTGACGAGCACGAGCAGCGGCGCGCCGATGTTCGGGAGCAGGTGGCGGGCCATCACCCGGAAGCTCGAGGCGCCCAGCGCGCGGGCGGACTCGATGAACGGGTAGCCCATCACCTCGAGCACGGCTCCGCGAACGACGCGGGCAAAGGCAGGCGTGATCACGATTCCGATCGCGATCATCGCGTTCCGCCGGTTCGGCCCCAGCAAGCCGGCAATCACGATCGCGAGCACGAGCCCGGGTAGAGCGAACATCACGTCCACGACGCGCATCAGGACCGCGTCGACGATTCCCCTGTAGAACCCGGCGAGCAGCCCGATCAAGGTTCCGACGACGAGCGCGATCCCGACGGAGATCGCCCCGACCTGGAGCGAGACTTGGGCGCCATGGATGATCCGGGCAAGGGTGTCGCGGCCGAGCTCGTCGGTGCCGAAGGGATTGGCCCAGCTCGGCGGGAGCAGCCGGTCGAACTCCTGCTCGTCCGGATCGTGCTTCCAGAGGAACGCGCCGAAGAGGGCGACGAGGACGTTGAACCCGACGATCCCCGCCCCGACGAGGCCAATCGGGTTGCGCCACTTGCCGAGGAAGCCGAGCCGGCGGCGCTGCGGCACGCCCGACCAGGCTCCGACCTCGCCGACACCCGCCGCGGCCAACACCGGACGTCTTCTTCTGCCGGGGCTCATGCCTCGGCCGAGATTCTCGGATCGAGGATGCCGTAGAGCACGTCCACGATCAGGTTGAAGCCGATGAAGATGATCGCGATCAGGAGCGTCGTCGCCTGGATCATCGGGTAGTCGCGGTTGAAGATCGCCTGCAGGAGCTGGTTCCCGACGCCCGGGAGGCCGAAGATGATCTCCACGATCGCGGCGCCGCTCATCAGCACGCCCACTTCGAAGCCGACCACCGTGACGACGGGGATCAGCGCGTTTCGAAGCGCATGCCGGTAGACGACCCTCCGGCGCGCAACTCCCTTGGCGCGGGCGGTGCGGACGTAGTCCTGGCCGAGCACCTCCAGCATCGTCGCCCGCACCATCCGCATCACGATCGCGAGGGTAAAGACCGAGATCGAGAGCGCCGGGAGGATGAACTGACTCAGGTTGGCGAGCAGATCCTCGCGCGGCGAGACGTAGGTGAGCGGCGGCACCCACCCGAAGACCTTCGAGGTGAAGAGGAGGAGCAGGGTGGCGAGCCAGAAGTTCGGGACGCTGACGCCGATCAGGCCGCCGAGCCGTGACGCGTAGTCCCGCGCGCTGTCGCGCCGCGCGGCGGAGATCACGCCGAGCGGGACGCCGACGACGACCGCGATCAGGAGCGCGAGGAAGACGAGCTCGAGCGTGATCGGGAGCGAGTCGCGGAGGATCGTCGAGACCGGCTCCGCGTTCCGGAGCGAGTCGCCGAAGTCGCCCCGGACGGCGCCGCTGATCCAGTTCCAGTACTGCTCCGGATAGGAGCCGGTCAGGCCGAGTTGCTCGCGCGCCTCCTGCTTGACCTCTTCGCTCGCGGTGATGTCGCCGCCGAGGAGGATGTCGATGATGTCGCCGGGAAGCAGGCGCACCATCAGGAAGATCCCGACGGAGACGCCGAAGAGCGTGGGCAAGAGCAGGAGCGTCCGCTTGACGATGTACCCGAGCATCAGCTCCCCCTCTCCTCGTAGTGCGGGAGGAGCGCCGCCGGTGCGACGCCCCTCCCTGGATCGATCGAGCTACGCGACGATCGGCTAGCCCTTCACGTAGACCGAGGTGTGCAGCCCCGTGTTGAAGTCGCTGAACGCGACATACATGTTGTTCACGCGCTTGCGGACGACCTGGAACTTGGTCACCGCGACGAGCGGAACCTGGACGAGGTCATCCAGGAGCAGCCGCTGCGCCTCCTTGTACATCGGGAGGCGCTTGGCCTGGTCGAGCTGGATCTTGCCGTTGCCGACGAGGCGCCAGACCTTCACGTTCCTGTACTCGGGGTACCAGACGTTGAAGATCGCCGCGCTCGGGTTGAACTCGGCGAGGTAGCCGTCGACGTCACCACGCATGCCGCGCGCGGTGAGATCCCATTCGAACGCACCGCGGCCGTTCGCGGAGCCGAACGTCCCCGGCTCCTGGGCGACGATGTTCACGTCGATGTTGATCCGCGTCAGCTGCTGCTTCATCACCGACGCGACCTGGGAGAAGTCGAGCGGCGTCGAGAACGTCGTCAACGTGACCGAGAACCCTCGCTCCTGACCCGCCGCCTTCATCAGCGCCTTCGCCTTCACGAGATCGAACTTCAGGTACTTGTTCCTCAGCTCGTCCTGGCTGAGCGGCCAGGGGCCGTAGCCGGGCGGGACGTGGCCGCTGTACCTGCCGTTGCCGCCGTAGACCTTGTTGATGATCTCCTGGCGGTTGATCGCGAAATTGACGGCCTGCCGCACGCGCTTGTCGTGCCACGGCTTGTTCTCGCCCTTCTTGATCGTGAACTGGAGCTCGCGGAACGCTGCCGTCCCGCCCTTCAGGACCTTGAGGTTCTTGTCCCGGGCGAGCACCGAAGCGCTGTCGGCGGAGAACGTGCCGCCGTCGATCGCGTTCGAGCGCAGCGCAGCGATCCGCGCCTGCTCGTCGGGCAGCACCTTCATCGTCAGCGCGTCGAGGTACGGACGCCCCTTCTTCCAGTAGCTCTGGTTGCGGACGTACTCGACGTGGCTGTTCGGCTGGTACTCGACGAGCTTGAACGGCCCGGTGCCGATCCCCTGGCGGCCGGCGTTGACCTGCTGGTACATCCCCTCGGGGACGATCGGCGTGTAGCGGTTCCAGGCGAGGTGGCCGAACAGGCGCGCGTCCGAGTTCTTCAGCTTGACCCGGAGGACGTACTTGCTCCGGACCTCCGTCCCCTCGACCGCGACGTAGTTCGTGAGCTTCACGACCGGGCTGCCCGGGACGGGCGGGTTCTCCATCAGGTCGAAGGAGTACTTGGCGTCCGCCGCGGTCACCTCCTTGCCGTTGTGGAAGCGGACCCCCCTGCGGAGGGTGAAGTCGACCGTCCGCTTGTCGACGACCTTCCACGACTCGGCGAGAGCCGGGCGCTGGTTGAGCTGCGAGTCCCACTCGATCAGGGACTCGTACATCGGAGCCTTGCCCCAGTGGTTCGCGGTCAGCGTCGCCCCGAACGGGGCGATGTGGACGGGATCCTGCTCGAGCGCCCACGTGACGCGACCGCCCGTCGGCACGGCCACCTGGACGCGGCGCGGTGCTGCCTTGGCGGAGCCCGCGAGAGCCCCTGCCGCGACGGCTCCGGCACCAACCTGACCGGCCTTGACGAGCAAGTCTCGGCGATTGAGCTCACCCGTGCCTGGGCTTTCCGGTGCTGGCTTGTCTGACACTGTCTGCCCCTCCTCCTAATTCCTCGTGGCCGTCAGAGGATCTGACCGACCCGTGGTGCCTCACCCTGGATGTCGTCGTAGAAGACGGACTCGCGAACCTCGTGGTTGGCAAGACGATCGACGGCCTCGGAATCGAGCTCGATCCCGAGGCCGGGCAAACGTGGAACCTCGACGAGGCCGTCGCTCATCTGGAGCGGCTCGGCGAGGACGTCGAATTCCTGCAGTGGGTAATGCGTGTCGCTCGCGAACGGGTAGTTCGACGACGCGGCGACGACATGGACGTTCGCCATCGTGGCGACGCCGAGCTCCGCCCAGCTTCCGATCGCGCACCACTTGCCTGCGGCGTCTGCGAGCGCCCCGATCTGATGCGCCCTGCGCAGGCCGCCCGCTTCGGACGGGTAGACGACGAAAACGTCACACGCGTCGGCCTTGATCAGCTCGAGGGCCGAGCGCACGTCCGTGCAGCTCTCGTCCGCCGCGATCGGGGTGGAGACGCAGCGCCGAACCTGCGCCATTCCTGCGATGTCGAAGTCGGGGACGGGCTGCTCAACGTACTGGAGATCGAACTGCTCGAGCCCGTTGATCCACTTGATCGCGGCCGGAACGCTCCAGATCATGTTCGCGTCGATCCGGATCTTCACGTCCTTGCCGACCCGGTCGCGGATCGCCGCGATCGCGTCATGATCCTGCTCGAAGTCGCGCCCGACCTTGAGCTTGAGCTCGGTGTAGCCCGCGTCGACGAACGCGGCAGCCTTGTCGGCGTTCGCCTCGGGCGTGTCGATGAAGAGGTAGCCGACAACCGGGACGCGGTCGCGCGAGAAACCGCCGAGCAGCTCCGCGACGGGCACGCCGAGAGCTTTCCCCTTGAGGTCCAGGAGAGCGATCTCGATCCCGGAGATCGCGTAGTTCGCGATCCGGCTCCAGTTGCGCGAGAACTCTTCCATCCGGTGGACGAGCCACTCGATGCGAAGCGGATCCTGGCCGATCAGGAACTGCGTGAACTCGTGCTCGATGATCGTCTGGATCGTCGGCAGCGTCGGCCCGGGCGCCTCCCCGATCCCGACGATGCCCTCGTCGGTATGGATCTTGACGAGCAGCCCGGAGGCCGAGTGACGGGTTCCGCCGGGCCAGACGAGGGGCTCCCGCATCGGGGTTCGGACAGCCGTTGTATCGATCTTGGTGATCCGCAACGAGACCGTTACACTAGAGGCCCCACCCCAAGATTGTCAACCATTCTAGGATTGTCTACATGGCCGGAGCGAAAGCGATCGAGGTTGTTCAGACCGAGCTGGCGCCGGTCGTGGACGGCGGGCTGAAGGCGGGGTCGCGAGGGCAGCAGGTGGTCGAGACGCTCCGGACGGCGATCATCGCCGGCCGCTTCGAGCCTGGCGAGCGGCTGATCGAGTCGACCCTCTCGACCGAGCTCGGAACGAGTCGCGGCCCCGTCCGCGAGGCGCTCCGCCAGCTCGAGAACGAGGGCCTCGTCATGTCCCTCCCCTACCGCGGCGCCGTCGTCCTCGGGGTCTCCGACGAGGAGGTGCAGCACGTCCTGATCCCGATCCGCCTCACCGTCGAGCGCTACAGCTTCGCGAAGGCGCTCGAGACGATGACCGAGGACGACTTCGCCGAGGTCGCGAAGCAGGTGTGGCTGATGGAGCAGGCGGCGAAGACCAGCGACCTCGAGAAGGCCGTCGAGGCCGACCTCCAGTTCCACGACATCGTCATCTCGGCCTCGGGACAGACGCACACGCTCCAGATCTGGCGGAGCATCTGGCCGCGGATCCGCGCCTACTTCTTCCGCTACGGACGCAGCGCGAGCCTCGAGGAGATGGTCGACGATCATCGCCGCCTGCTGGCCGCGCTGCAGACGCGCGACCCGAAGCAGGTGATGCCTCTCCTCGAGCGGCACATCGCCGTCGCGACTCCGCCGCCGGGTCCAAAGAAGCTGAGCCCGAAGAAGAAGGGCCGATGAGCCAGAACGGCTCCTCGAGCGAGCTGCTCCGGGTCGAGAACCTCTCCACGTGGTTCGACACCCCGAAGGGTGTGCTCCGGGCGGTCGATGGGATCGACTTCGAGATCGCGCAGCGCGGCACGCTCGCGATCGTCGGCGAATCCGGGAGCGGCAAGTCGGTGACCGCGCTGTCCGTGATGCGGCTCGTCGAGCGCCCCGGTCGCATCCACCCCGATTCGCACATCTGGCTCAAGGGCCGCGACCTGACGCGGCTCGGCGAGCGTGAGCTCGGCAAGGTGCGCGGCAACGACATCGCGATGATCTTCCAGGAGCCGATGACCTCGCTGAACCCCGTCTTCACGGTCGGCGAGCAGATCGCCGAGGCGGTCCGGCTCCATCAGGGCCTCGGCCGCAAGGACGCGCTCCGGCGTGCGGTCGAGATGATGCAGCTCGTCGGGATCCCGTCGGCCGAGCGGCGCGTCAAGGACTACCCGCACCAGCTCTCGGGCGGGATGCGGCAGCGCGCGATGATCGCGATGGCACTCAGCTCCGACCCCAAGCTCCTGATCGCGGACGAGCCGACAACCGCGCTCGACGTGACGGTGCAGGCGCAGATCCTGGAGCTGATGAAGGAGCTGCGCGAGCGGCTCGGGATGGCGATCCTCCTGATCACCCACGACCTCGGCGTCGTGGCGGAGATGGTCGACGAGGTCGCCGTGATGTACGCGGGCCGAATCGTCGAGCGCGGGCCGGTCTCGGAGATCTTCTCGAGCCCGCAGCACCCCTACACCGAGGCGCTGCTCGACTCAATTCCGCTCCTCGGGATGCGCTACTCGACTCCACTCAAGGCGATCCGCGGTGTCGTCCCGAGCCCGCTCGACTGGCCGATCGGTTGCAGATTCGCGCCGCGCTGCGACTACACCTTCGGCAAGTGCATCACCGACGACCCGCCGCTCCTGCCGGTGCCGCCGCAGGAGTCGGCGTGCTGGCTCTGCGAGGACGGTCGACGGATCCCACGGACAGATCAGGTGGTCGCGTGACGCTCGATCTCTCGACGACGCCGCTCGACGTTGGCAGGGCCGGCGTCCCGGCCGACGTGCTCCTTCGGGCACGCGGCCTGAAGAAGCACTTTCCCGTCCGGAAGGGAATCCTGAAGCGCCAGGTCGCGACGCTCCAGGCCGTCGACGGCGTCGATCTCGACGTCTTCCGCGGCGAGACGCTCGGCCTCGTGGGCGAGTCGGGCTGTGGGAAGTCGACGCTCGGCCGGACGCTCCTGCGCATCCTGGAGCCGACGGAAGGCGAGATCGAGTTCGACGGAATCGACCTGAACCGGCTCGGCTCGCGCGCGCTGAAGGCGCAGCGCCAGCACATGCAGATCGTCTTCCAGGACTCGGTCGGCTCGCTCGACCCGCGGATGAAGGTCAAGGATCTCGTCGGGGAGGGCCTCGCGATCCACGGAATCGAGCGCAAGCGCCGCAACCGACTCGTGCTCGAGACGCTCGAGCGGGTGGGCCTCAGCGCCGAGTCGGCCGAGCGCTACCCGCATATGTTCAGCGGCGGCCAGCGCCAGCGAATCGGCCTCGCTCGCGCGCTCGTCCTCCGCCCGAAGTTCATCGTCGCCGACGAGCCGGTCTCGGCCCTCGACGTCTCGATCCAGTCGCAGGTGCTGAACCTGCTCGTCGAGCTGAAGCAGGAGTTCAACCTCACCTATCTCTTCGTGGCGCACGACCTCGCCGTCGTCGGCTACATCTCCGACCGGATCGCCGTCATGTACCTCGGCAAGGTGGTCGAGCTCGCGAGCTCCGACGACCTCTTCGCGCGGCCACTCCATCCGTACACCCAGGCGCTCCTCTCCGCGAATCCGGAGCCGATCCCCGGCCGCAAGCACCAGCGGATCGTGCTCAAGGGCGACGTCCCGAGCCCGATCGACCCGCCCTCGGGTTGCCGCTTCCGGACGCGCTGCCCGATTGCCCAGCCGATCTGCGCCGAGGTGGAGCCGCCGCTCGCCAATCACGGCCAGAGCCACGGCGCCGCGTGCCACTTCGCCGGGACGAAGATCCCGGAAACGCCGTCCGTTCTCGCTTGAGCCTGCAGGACGTTCGGCTGCTCCACGACCAGCGGGTGCCGATGCGGGACGGCATCCACCTCTCAGCCGACGTCTATCTCCCGCTCTCCGGCGGGCCGCACCCGACGATCTGCCAGTGGACACCGTACGAGTCGACGCGCGAGCGCTTCGTCGGCTGGGGCGTCTGGTTCGCGCAGCGCGGCTACGCGGCGGTCGTCTCGGACGTGCGCGGCCGCTACGAGTCGGAGGGCGAGTTCGCTGCCTGGGAGAAGGACGGCGTCGACGCGCACGACTCGCTGACCTGGGCGGCCGGCGAGTCGTGGTGCAACGGGCGGATCGGCACCTGGGGCCGGAGCTACGGCGCCCTCGTCCAGTGGCAGCTGATGCACCTCGGCCACCCGAACCTCGAGTGCATTGCGCCGCAGGTGATCCACGACGACTACTTCTGGGACGGCTACTTCACCGGCGGCGCCTTCCAGCTCGCGCTCACTCTCGGGGCGGCCACGCTCTGGTCGAGCGCGATCAGCCTGATCACCGGCCCGAGCGCCCGCGACCTGATGCTGAACGACCGGATCTGGCGCCACCTGCCCCTGATCGAGCTCGACGAGGTCGCGATCGGCCGCAAGGTCGGCTACTGGCGCGAGTGGTGGGAGCACCAGGAGAACGACGCCTACTGGCAGCGGTTCCGCCATCGGCCCGAGACCGTGACGGTGCCGATCTTCCAGCAGGGCGGCTGGTTCGATCCCTACTCCGGCTCGCACCTGCGCTCCTTCGCGGGGATCGGGTCGCGAGTTTCGAACCGCGTCCTGATGGGGCCGTGGTCGCACGAGGAGGAAGTCGAGAGCTTCCGCGCCGACGTCGACCTCTCCGCCGGCGTCACCGTGATCCGCGACCACGAGCTCGCCTTCTACGACCGCTACCTCCGCGACGAGGGGAACGACTGGGAGGAGCGACCGCGGCTCGAACTCTTCGCCCTCGGCCGGAACGAGTGGCGCGGCGAGAGCGAGTGGCCGCTCCCCGGAACGGAGTTCACGCCGTTCTTCCTCCACAGGGGAGGCCGGCTCGACCGCGACGTGCCGCGCTCCGACGAGCCCGCCGACCGGTACACCTACGACCCCGAGGATCCCGTGCCGACGATCGGCGGAGTCAACTCGGTGCTGACGATGACGCAGGGCGCGGCGCGGCCGATCCTCCCCGGCCCCTGGGATCAGCGGGCGCTGGAGGCCCGCGCCGACGTGCTCACCTACACGAGCGAGGACCTCGACCGCGACCTCGAGGCGATCGGGCCGGTCGATTTCGTCCTCTTCGCCGCGTCGAGCGCGAAGGACACCGACTTCGTCGTCCGCGTCTGCGACGTCTATCCCGACGGCCGCTCGATCTTTCTCACCGAGGGGGTCCTTCGCGCGCGCTACCGGAACTCGAACGAGGGGGACAGCACCGAGCTGCTCGAACCGGGTGAGGTCGCCGAGTATCGGATCCGCTGCTACCCGCTCGCCAACGTCTTCCAGCGCGGCCACCGGATCCGCATCGACGTGACGAGCTCGAGCTTCCCGCGCTTCAGCCGCAACCTCAATAACGGCGAGGACGTCGGTACGAGCACCCGGATCGTCGTGGCACAGCAGATCGTGCTGCACACGGACGTCTATCCATCGCACGTCGTTCTCCCGGTAGTCGGCTAGTGCTGGTGATCCGCGGTGCGACGGTGTATCCCGGCGAGGGGCCGCCGCAGCAGGTGGACGTGGGCGTTGCGGACGGGAAGATCGCGGCGGTCGGTGGCGAGCTCCCTGGCGACGTGATCGAGGCGGACGGCCTCTGGCTCTGCCCCGGCTTCATCGACGTGCATGCGCACACGGCGCTCCGCTCCTACGAGGATCCGCTGCTGACGGAGGTCCTCTCGCAGGGTGTGACGACGCAGGTCATCTGTCCCGACGGACTCGCGCCCGCGCCGGTCGCGGCGGAACGCTGGGCCGAGCGGCGCGACTACCTGCGCGCACTCGAGGGGCCGGGCCCGGATCAGTGGCCGTGGACGACGTTCGCCGAGTACCTCGACAACCTCGACGCGACGCGGCCAGCGATCTCGCTCGTCCCCTCGATCGGCCACGGCGCGGTGCGCGACACGGTGATCGGCGGCGAGCGGCGGCCGCCGACGGCCGGAGAGTTGGAGCAGATGCGGCGCGAAGTCCGGGCGGGCTTCGCGGCGGGCGCGACGAGCCTCTCGTTCGGCCTCGTCTACTTCCCGGGCGCGCACGCCGACACCGAGGAGCTCGTCGCTCTCGCCGAGATGGCCGCCGAGTTCGGGGCGCCGCTCGTCGCGCACGTCCGCAACGAGGGTGCGGGCCTGCTCGCGGCGATCGACGAGATGCTCGAGGTCTCGCGCCGCTCGGGCGCGTCGCTCCACGTCTCGCACCTGAAGTCGCTTGCCGACGAGTCGCTGATCGAATCACTGCTCGAGCGCCTCGAGGCCGCCGACGGCATCACCTTCGACCAGTACCCCTACGGCGCCGGCTGCACCCTGCTCGCGAGCCTGCTTCCCGCCTGGGCGCAGGAGGGCGGCGCAGCCGCGACGCTCGCGCGGATGCGCGACCCGGACACGCTCGCGCGGATCGCGCACGACGTCGAGCACAGCCTGCCGGGCTGGGAGAACGTCCTCGGCACGCTCGGGGCCGAGCGGATCGTGGTCGAGGGCGAGAGCATCGCCGACCGCGGCGGCGACGCCGTCGAGACGGTCGCGAAGCTGCTGCTCGAGTCCGAGCTCGGAGTGCAGATGATCATGCACTACGCCTCCGAGGAGGCTGTCCTCAGGATTGCCGCGCATCCGTTGATGCTGCTGGGCTCGGACGGGATCTTCGGGGCTAAGCCTCACCCTCGGGTGGCGGGAAGCGCCGCGCGGTTCCTCGGCCGGTTCTGCCTGCGCGACGGGTTGCTGCCCGCGGAGGAGGCGATCGCGCGGCTGACGGCGCGTGCGGCCGACGGCTTCGGGCTCCCCGACCGCGGTCGGATCGAGGTGGGCAAGCGCGCCGACCTCGTCCTGCTCGATCCTGCGGCCTACGTGGACACGGCGACCTACGAGAATCCGCTGAGCCTGGCCGAAGGAGTCGCAGGCGTCTGGGTCGCGGGCGAGCGCGCCTGGGCCGACGGCGCCGCGACGGGTGTCCGCGCGGGAGGCGTCGTCCGGTGAGGCGGGACGAGATGCCGTCGATCGCGGCTGAGCGAGCGCTCGCGGGCCGCACCGACATGCTGCCGCTGAAGGGCAGTGTCGGCGCCCCGCTCCCGCCGCACGTTCGCGAAGCCGTCCTGGCCGCGCTCGACGAGTACACGATCACGCCGCCTTCCCGGGGACACCTGGCTCTCCGCGAGGCGATCGCGCGCAGCCTGCCGGCGCCGGCCGACCCGGAGCGCGAGATCCTCGTCACGAACGGCGCCATGCACGCGCTCAACCTCACCTTCCGCGCGATCCTCGAAGTCGGCGACGAGGTGATCGTCCCGACCCCGTGCTACTTCTTCCGCGGCCTGATCGAGCGAGCCGGCGGCGTCTTCCTCCAGGTGCCGAGCTGGGATCCGGAAGCCATCGAGCGAGCGGTGACGCCGAGGTCGCGAGCGCTCGTCGTCACGAACCCGAACAACCCCGACGGCCACCTTCCGACTCGGGCGGAGATCGACGAGCTACTCGCGCTCGCGTCGAGTCACGGTCTGACCGTGGTGACCGACGAGGCGTACGAGCGCTGCATCCACGAAGGCGAGCTGGCGAGCGCCTGGGGTTGTCCGAACGTGATCCTGATTCGCAGCCTAGGCAAGAGCCTCGCGATGCCGAGTTGGCGGATCGGCTTCGTCGCCGCCGAGCCGTCGGTCATCGACGCGTGCCTCCGCGAACTCGAATGGGACGTGATCCGCGTCGGCCATGTAGCCCAGCGAGCCGCAACGGCCGCCCTCGACGGTCTGCAGGACTGGCTGAACGACCTGGCGGCGCGCTACCGCCAGGACCGAGACGCCGCCCACGCCCTGATCGCCGACCACCCG
>JBBJLW010000015.1:0-73805 GCA_037720595.1 Gaiellaceae bacterium
CCGACGCGGCCGAGGCGAGGTAGACCACGGCGCCCTTCAGATCATCCGCGCCGCCGAAACGTCGGAGCGGGATCGTTGCGGTGAGTGCGTCGCCGGCGCGCTCGAGGACGAGCTCCGACATGTCGGATGGGAACCAGCCGGGCGCGATCGCGTTCGCCGTGATCCCGTGGCGCGCCCACTTGCAGGCCAGATCCTTCGTGAACGAGACGAGCCCGCCCTTGCTCGCGTGGTAGACGATCGTGTTCATCACCTCCGGGGGAGCGCCCCCGAACGCTGCGACCGAGGCGATGTTGACGATCCGCCCTCCCTCGCCCTGCTCGATCAGGACGCGCCCCACCGCCTGCGCGCAGAGGAAGGCGCCCGTGAGGTTGACGTCGATCACCTTCTGCCAACCCGCGAGCGGCATGTCCTCGGGCGATGCGGCCCACGTGGTGCCGGCGTTGTTCACGAGGATGTCCACGCGGCCGAGCTCCTCGCGCGCGTGGGCGACCATCGCACCGACCTCCTCGGGATCGGCGACGTCGCAGCGCAGTCGAGCGCGCACACCGGGCGCGGGCTCCGCGGCCGCGGCGTCAGCGCTCGGCCTTGCGCGCGCAGAGGACGAGGTCGGCGCCCTGCTCGGCGAGCGCCTCGGCCATCTGGCGCCCGATCCCCACGCCGCCGGTCACGATCGCCACCTTGCCGCGCAGGTCGAGAGCTCCGGACCAGGTCAGAGGACGAGCTCCGCCATCACCTGGAGCGCCTCGGGCTGCCGGACCTGGAGGACGAGCGTCGAGATCCCCGCCTCCCGCCAGGCCTCGAGCCGCTCGGCGATCCGCTCCTTCGGGCCGACGAGCGCGATCTCGTCGACGAGCTCGTCCGGGACGGCCATCGCCGCTTCGCCCTTCTTTCCGTCCAGATAGAGGTTCTGGATCGTGGCCGCGGCCTCCTCGAATCCGTAGCGCTGGGTGAGCGTGTTGTAGAAGTTTTTCCCGCGTGCGCCCATGCCGCCGACGTAGAGCGCGAGCATCGGCTTCAGCAGGTCGCGGCACATCCGGACGTCGTCGCCGACGACCACCGGGCAGAGCGGCGCCACATCGAAGCCGTCCGGCGCGTGCTCGAGCGAGGGGCCGTGCACCTCCTTAAAGCGCTGCGGCGAGAAGAAGATCGGGAGCCAGCCGTCGGCGATCTCGGCGGCGAGCGCGACACTCTTCGGGCCGATCACGGCGAGGTAGATCGGTACGTCAGCGCGCAGCGGTTTGACGATCAGCTTCAGCGGCTTGCCGAGCCCGGTCGCGTCGGCGCCGGAGTAGGGGATGTCGTAGTGCGGGCCGTGATGCTCGACCGTCTCGCGGCGGAGCGCGGCGCGGACGATCTCGACGTACTCGCGCGTGCGGCCGAGCGGCTTACCCCAGGCGACGCCGTGCCAGCCCTCGACCACCTGCGGCCCGGAGGTTCCGAGGCCGAGCAGGACGCGCCCGCCGGAAAGGTGGTCAAGGCTCGCGACGGTCATCGCGGTCGCGGCCGGGGTGCGCGCCGGCATCTGCATGATCGCGGTGCCGATCCCGATCTTCTCCGTCGTCGCCGCGATCCAGCTCGCGACCGTGACCGCATCCGTTCCGTACGCCTCCGACGTCCAGGCGGAGTGGTAGCCGAGCCGGTCGGCCTCCTGCGCAAGCGCGACCGCGGCCCGAGGGTCGTCGTAGCCGAGTTGGAGTCCGAGCTTCATCGGCCGATCCTACGAGACCGAATCGCTCGGGTGGTCAAAGGCGAGGAACCATGCCCTCGGCGCCCTCGACGCGCGGGCCTGGGACGTTCGGGAAGCGGAACGGGAGCGGCTCGCGGCCCGGCTGGCAGACCCAGGCCTGGCCGGTGTCGGCGCTGCGGCCCGCGGCGAGGATCGCGGCGGCGATCTGCTCGGGTTCCATCAGCGGGAAGCGGGCAGCGTCGAGTTCCGCCTGCGCACCCGCGGTCATCGGCGTCCGGACGATTCCGGGGCAGACGAGGTTGATCCTGATCCCGAGCGGCTCCAGCACCGGCGCCATCGAGCGGGCGTAGCCGACGACCGCGTGCTTCGTGAGCACATAGAGCGGATCGGACTCCATCGGGATCAGTCCGGCGAGCGATGCGGTGACGACGAAGGCGCTGCCCTCGCGCAGCTTTGGCGCGAGCGCCTGGACGCCGAAGACCACGCCGTCGACGTTGACGCCGAGGATCCGCCGGTAGTCGTCCAGCGAGCCGTCCCCGGCTGCGAGCACGCCCGCGTTCAGGCAGACGAGGTCGGCGGGCTCGAGGGAATCCCAGGCCGTCCGATCGGCAACGTCGAAGCCGTTGACGAGATCGAGCCCGCACACGTCCGTTCCCTCCGACTCGAGCAGCTCGAGCAGCGCACGGCCG
Organism: Gaiellaceae bacterium; assembly: GCA_037720595.1. Classification (GTDB taxonomy): domain Bacteria; phylum Actinomycetota; class Thermoleophilia; order Gaiellales; family Gaiellaceae; genus Gaiellasilicea. Next base: position 2,377 of record JBBJLW010000015.1, read on the forward strand.
ATACCGCCCGCGGCGCCCGTGACGATTGCCGTCTCAGGGAACAAGGACGACCTTCCCGGTCGAGCGGCGCGAGGCGATCAGCTCGTGCGCGGCCTGCGCCTCGGCGAGCCGGTACTCGGCGCCGACGACCGGCCGGATCGAGCCGCGCCGCCAGAGCGCGATCAGCTCGCGAGCCTGCTCCTGAACGAGCTGCGGCCTGAAGCCCATCAGCCGCCCCAGATAGAAGCCCTGGACGCCGACGTTGCGGCCGACGAGTCGCGCCGGGTCGACCGGCTCCCAGGCGCCTCCCGCAAAGCCGATCCCGATCGCGACCCCGAGTGGCCGCAGCGCCTTCAGGCAGGCGGCGAAGACCGGGCCGCCGACCGGGTCGAGCGCCACGTCGACGTCGTCCAGCTCGCCGATCTCGTCGTAGGAGACGGTGCTCTCCGCGCCAAGCTCCCGTGCCAGTGCCAGCTTCTCCTCCGAGCCGGCCGCCGCGGTCACGCGGGCACCGAGATGGCGCGCGAGCTGGATCGCCGCTGTGCCGACGCCACCGGCCGCGGCGGTCACGAGGACGTGCGAGCCGGGCCGGATGTGCGCCTGGCGGACGAACGGCAGCCACGCCGTCAGGAACGTCGTCAGGAACGATGCGCCTTCGGCGTAGCTCGCCTCCGGCGGCAGGTCGAACACCCACTCCTTGTCGACGGCGACCCGTTCCGCGTAGCCGCCGCCGGTCGTCCGCACGAAGGCGAGCACGCGGCGGCCGTCCAGGTCACCGGCGACCTCGTTCCCCAGCACGGTCGGCAACGGCGGCGGCTGCGGGTAGTGGCCGAGCCGGATCAGGACGTCGGCGAAGTTGATCCCCGCCGCGCGCACCTCGACGAGGGACAGACCCTGGGACGCGTCCGGTTCGGCGACGTCCTCCAGGGACAGGGGGCCGCCCACCTCGTGGAGGACGGCCGCTTTCATCGGCCTGTGAACTGGGGCTTGCGCTTCTCGAGGAACGCCGTCACGCCCTCGGCGCCGTCCTCGCTCCCGAGGATGCGCATGAAGGCCTGCGCCTCGGCGCGGAGCCCCTGGGCGAGAGGGATGTCGCGCGTCTCCGCGGCCAGCTGCTTGACGACGCCCATCGCGAACGGCGAGCGCTCCGAGAGCGTGCGGGCCAGCTCGAGCGCGGTGTCGAGCAGCTCCGCGCGCGGCACCGCCCGCTCCACGAGCCCCCACTCGGCGGCTTGCGTCCCCGAGATCGGATCGCCGCTCAGGTTGAGCAGGAGCGCACGGCCGTGACCGATCAGCCGCGGCAGCCGCTGCGTCCCGCCGCCCCCGGGGATCAGGCCGAGCTTGATCTCAGGCTGGCCGAGCTGCGCGTCTTCGGCAGCGATCCTGAGGTCGCACGCCATTGCGAGCTCGAGCCCGCCGCCCAGGCAATAGCCGTGGATCGCGGCGATCACGGGCGTCCGGCCGGCGTCCATCCTTGCGCCCAGCTTCTGGATTCCGCGGGCCGAGCCGGTCTCGGCCGCCTCCTTGATCTGCTCCCGCATCGCCGGGAACTCGGTGATGTCGGCGCCGGCGACGAATGCCTTCTCGCCGGCCCCGCGGACGACGATCGCGCGGATCTCGTCCGAGCGGTCGAGCCGGTCGTACTCGGCCTCCAACTCTTCGAGCAACTGCGCCGACAAGGCGTTGACGGGCGGGTGGTCGAGCGTGACGATCGCAACCGCGCCGTCCTCCTCGACCTTCACGAGCTCAGACATCAATCTCCTTTGATCGCGGGCGTTCTTGGGGCCGCGGGCGGCCCCCTTCAGGGATCTTGCGCGACGGCCATCCGCCTCGCGGGTGGCCGTCTTGCGCGTTCAACGGGGACCCATTCTGAGAGCTCCGTCGAGGCGGATCGTCTCGCCGTTCAGGTACTCGTTCTCGATGATGTGCTTGACGAGGCTGGCGAAGTCTTCGGCGCGGCCGAGCCGTTTCGGGAACGGGATCTGCGACTCGAGACTTGCGCGGATGTCGTCCCGCATCGGGCCGAGCATCGGGGTGTCGGACGGCCCGGGAGCGATCGTGACGACGCGGATCCCCTTCGAGGAGAGGTCGCGTGCGATCGGCAGCGTCATCCCCGCGACCCCCGCCTTCGAGGCCGAATAGGCCGCCTGGCCGATCTGCCCGTCGAAGGCGGCGTTCGAGGCCGTATTGACGATCACTCCGCGCGTGCCCTCCTCGTCCGGCTGGCCGGCGGCGATCTTCTCCGCCGCGAGGCTGAGGACGTTGAAGGTGCCGATCAGGTTCACCTCGATCACCTTCCGGAAGCGGTCGAGTGGGAAGCCGATCACCCGCGCGCCGCCGCCGATCCCCGCGCAGTTGACCGCGCCGTGGAGCTCGTCGCACGAGTCGACGAGCGCGCGCACGGCGTCCGCCTCGGTGACGTCGGTCTCGGGCAGATCCGCGATCACGACCCGAGCGCCCTCGCGCTCGAGCAGCGCTGCGGTGGCTTCGCCGAGTCCCGACAGTCCACCCGTGACGAGGAACGTCTTGCCTTCGATCCTCACGGGGTCGTGGGCGCGGTTGGAAACTGCTCCCGCAGCGCGGTCTTGCGGAACTTGCCGACGGCCGTCTTCGGGATCTCGTCCACGAACACGTAGGCGTCCGGGAGCCAGAACTTGGCGAAGTTGGGGGCGAGGAACTCCCGCAGCTCGTCCGGTGTCGCCGTGTGGCCCTCACGGCAGACGCAGACGGCGAGCGGCCGCTCGTCCCACTTCTCGTGTGGGATCGCGATGACGGCAGCCTCCGCGAGCGCAGGATGCGCCATCAGCGCGTTCTCGAGGTCGACCGACGAGATCCACTCGCCGCCGGACTTGATCACGTCCTTCGAGCGATCCTTGATCATCACGTAGCCCTTGGGGTGGAAGGACGCGATGTCGCCGGTCTTGAACCAGCCGTCGTCCGTCCAGCGCTCGGCCTGCTCCGGCGTGTCGTAGTAGCCGGCGGCGACCCACGGGCCGCGCACCTCGAGCTCACCCATGGCCTCGCCGTCCCACGGGATCTCCTTGCCCTCGTCGTCGATCGCGCGCAACTCCACGAGGGGGAGCGGCAGTCCCTGCATCGCGACGACGTCGAGCTGCGTCTCCTCGTCGGCGGTGCGGAACTCGCCCACGTAGTCGGACGCGGTCGCGAGCGGCGAGGTCTCCGTCATGCCCCAGCCGTGCACCACGGTCTTCCCGTGCCGCTGCCGAAAACCGGCGATCATCGCGCGCGGCGCGGCCGAGCCGCCGACGAGCATCGAGTGCAGCTTCGAGAGATCCCAGCGCTCCGGCTCCTTGTCGAGCATTCCGAGGATGCCCATCCAGATCGTCGGCACGCCGGCGGTGATCGTGACGCCCTGCTGCTCGAAGTCGTCGAGCAGCGTCTCAGGATCGAGGAACGGGCCGGGGAAGACGAGCTTCGCCCCGACCATGAGGCAGGTGTAGGGGTAGCCCCAGGCGTTCGCGTGGAACATCGGCACGACCGGCAGGAAGGTCTCTTTCTCCGTCACGTGCAGGCCGAGTGGCGCCGCGAGCGCCTCCCCGAGCGTGTGCAGGACGGTCGAGCGATGCGAGTAGAGGACGCCCTTCGGCATCCCGGTGGTGCCGCTCGTGTAACACATGGCCGCAGCCGTGTCCTCGTCGAGCCCAGGATCCTTGTAGTCGTCCGCGTTCGCCCCCGCGAGCAGCTCCTCGTACGAGTCTTCGACGACGAAGACGTGCTCGATCGTCGTCTTGTCCGCGAACTGCTCCCAGAGCGGCAGCAGGCTCCGGTCGACGATCACGACCTTGTCGCCGGCATGCGTCGCGATGTAACCGAGGTCGTTCGGATGCAGCCGCAGGTTGAGGGTGTGGAGGACGTAGCCGGCACACGGGATCCCCAGATACGCCTCGAGGTGTTGGTAGTGGTTCCAGCAGAGGGTGGCCACGCGATCGCCCGGCTCCAGCCCGAGGCCCTTTAGTGCCATGGAGAGTTGCCGAGCCCGCTTGCCGAAGTCGGCGAACGAATAGGTGTGGAAGCTCCGGTCCGGCATGCGCGTCACGATCTCCTGGTGCGGGAAGTACGTCTCCGCCCGCTTGAGGATGGTCGGCAGCGTCAGCTGGAAGTCCATCATCAGGCCCTTCACGACTCCTCCTCTCCGCTTCCCGCTCCGACGCCGGCAGAGCCGGCATCTCCGCTCCGGGCCGGCTCCGTCGAGCCTACGCCGGTGCCGAAGCTCTGGCGGAGCGCCAGGTCCTCGTCGCTCATGACGTGGCCGTCCCGCTCGACGTAGCCGCCCTTGCCGCCGACGACCAGGAGCACGAGGTCGTCGTCGCCGGCGTTCGAGATCCGGCGCGGCGTCGTCGACTCGACGTGGAAGAGCCCGCCGGGGCCGAGCGTCTGCTCCTCGCCGTCGACCTCGATCTTGGCGATGCCGCTGTGGACGAAGTAGAGCTCGTCCTGCGTGTCGTGGTAGTGGTGGATCCCCGGGAATCCGGGTGGGTAGACGACGCCGTTGACGCCGAACGCCGTGATCCCGAGCGGGCCGCGGATCTTGCGGAAGCCGGGGCCGTCCCCGAGCTCGTCGAGCGATGAGAAAGCGTGTGACATCAGTGCTCGTTCCTCCTCGGCATGTCGGTGTAGACGCGCTCGCCCTTGAAGCGGTGCGCCTCTCTGTCCCAGGGAAAGAAGATCGCGTTGCGCCAGGTCATCGTCTCGCCGGTCGGCTCGTTGTCCAGCCACTTGGCCTTGTGCGTGCCGGTGACGATCGCCTCCTCGACGACGCCCTGCGGGCCGATCACGATGTTCTGGAGCTCGAAGACGATGTCAGGAAAGGCGGTCAGAAGCTCGGTGTAGAAGCGCGCCGCGCCCTCGTGCCCGTGCCAGGAGACGTCGTCGGGATAGACGGTGTAGACGCAGTCCTCGGAGAGCGTCGCGAGCAGGCCCTCGATCGAGCGCGCGTCCTCGGCCTTCGAATGCGCCTTCCAGAGCTCGCGGATCTCGTCGGCCTCGGCCGGATCGACCTCCATCCGCAGCAGCTCGAGCACTTCCGCTTTCGGGACGGGCATGCGGCTCCTTCTCAGTCGAGGAGTGCGGCCGCGACCACGGCGCGCTGCACGGCTGCATGGCCGCCGAACGCGTCGAGCCACTGCGCGCGCTTGTAGTAGCGGTGCAAGGGGTGCTCCCAGGTGAAGCCGATCCCGCCGTGAACCTGGATCGAGCGCTCGCACGCGGTGACTGCCGTCTCGGCGCACTGGGCCTTCGCGGCGGCGACGGCGACCGCGGCTCCCTCGTCCTCCTCGGCGACGCTCCACGCCGCCCAGTAGGCGAGCGAGCGAGCGAGCTCCGTCTCGACGTAGGTGTCGGCGAGCGGATGCGAGACGGCCTGGTAGGTACCGATCTTCTTCCCGAACTGCTCTCGCTCCGAGACGTACTCGATCCCGAGCTCGAGCGCGCGCTGCGCGATTCCGACGGCTTCGAGCGCGAGCGCGGCCAGGAGGCGCAGCCGCACGGGCTCCCACTCCCCTTCGACTGCGTCGCCGTCGGAGGAGGTGAGCCGTCCTAGCGGCCGCGTCTCGTCCATCGTCGCGAGCATCTCGCCCTCGGCCGGAACCGATCGCATCCCCTGGGTGAGCACGCGATCGACATGGAGCAGGTCGGGCACGAAGCCGTCGACCTCGACCGACCAGGCCTGCTCGTCGACCTCGGGAAGCGCCGGGAGGACGACTGCGGTCGTCAGGAAAGGGCCGGAGTAGAGCGCCCGGCCGGCCTCCTCGAAGAGGATCGCCTCGTCCAGGAACGAGAGTCCACCGCCGCCGCGCTCCTCCGGAACCGAGACCCCGAGCCAGCCGAGCTCGCGCAGCTCGGCCAGGGGGCGCCTCGGGATTCGCCTCGAGGAACGCGCGCGCCTCGCGTCGCAGCTCCTCCTGCTCCTGGGTGAAAGCAAAGTCCATCAGCGGCTGCGGGGGAGTCCGAGCACCCGCTCGGCGATGATGTTGCGCAGGATTTCCGACGTACCGGCCTCGATCGTGTTGCCCCGGCTGCGCAGCTGTTGGTGCTGCCAATAGCCCGGCTGCGCCTTCGAGCTCGAGCCGTTCACGAGCTGTGCCTCCGGCCCGAGCAGCTCCAATGCGAGCTTCGTCACGCGCTGGTTCGCCTCCGACCACCAGAGCTTCGCGCCCGAGCCCTCGGGCCCGGGGATTCCCGTCTTGATCAGCGTCGTCAGTGAGCGGTAGGTCGTGTAGCGCACCGCCTGGAGGCCGATCCACTCGCGCGCGATCGCGTCGCGCTGCACCTCGGTGGCGCCGCGCTCCTTCGCGAGCGCTATCAGCTTCCGGATCTGGGCCTCGAGCGCCGCGGTCAGGGCGAACCCGAGGGTGCCGCGCTCGTGCAGCAGTGTCGTCATCGCCACGCCCCAGCCGCCGCCGACCTCGCCGAGCACGTTCTCGACGGGCACCTTCACATCGGTGAAGAAGATCTCGTTGAACTCCGCCTCGCCGGTGATCTGGCGGAGCGGGCGCACCTCGACTCCCGGCGAGTGCATGTCGACGATCAGGTAGGTCAGCCCCGCGTGGCTCATGGAGTCGGGGTCGCTGCGCGTAACGAGGATGCACCAGTCGGCGATGTGCGCGAAGGAGGACCAGACCTTCTGGCCGTTGACGACGAAGTGGTCACCATCCTGGATGGCGCTCGTGCGCACTGCGGCGAGATCGGAGCCGGCACCCGGCTCGGAGAAGCCCTGACACCAGATCTCCTCGGTCGAGAGGATCGCGTCCAGCCGTGCCCGCTTCTGCTCCTCGGTGCCGTGGGCGATGATCGTCGGGCCGGCCATCCCGAGCCCGATCACGCCCAGGTGGGAGGGCGCTTCCGCGCGGGCCATCTCCTCGAGGAAGATCGCCTGGTGGCTGTAGGGAGCGCCCGCGCCGCCGTATTCCTTCGGCCAGGTGAGGCCCGCGTAGCCACCCTCGTAGAGCTTCCGGCTCCAATCGCGGCCCGCCTCCTCGAAGCGGCCGCGGCGCACGTCGTTCGTCAGGTTCTCGCCGATCCAGGCGCGCAGCTCCGCCCTGAACGCTGCCTCCGTCGGCGTGTCCCGCAGATCCACGGGCTGACTCTAGACGGAACCGGGATTCAGAGCATCACGATCTGGCGGCCGTCAGCCCAGAAAGTCGCCGACCGCGGCATTGAAACGAGCCGGTTCCTCGAGGAAGAGCAGGTGGCCGGCGCCCGGGAACTCGACGAGGGTCGAGCTCGGGATTCGTCGCGCGAGCGCGACGCCGTTCTCGTAGGGGACGATCCGGTCGGCATCGCCGTGGACGACGAGCGTCGGCGCAACGATCACGTCTACGGGCAAGACCTGCTCGACGAAGCGCCAGCAGGCGTCGTACTGGGCGCGCCAGCACTCGGGCGGGGTCGGGTACTCCAATCGGTCGGCGAGCAGTTGCTCGAACTCCTCAGGGTGCTCATCCGTCCAGCCGGGCGCGAAGGAAAGCGGCATCGAGGCGCGCGCGAACGCGGGTGGGGAGCGATCGGCGTACGCCTCCCAGGTCGCGATCGTCTCGGCCGGGGTCGGAAGGTAGTCAGGCCCGCCGGTGCCCGTGCACACGAGGACGAGCTTCTCCACGAGCTGCGGGTGTCGGAGCGCGAGCGTCTGCGCGATGTAGCCGCCCATCGAGAAGCCGGCCACGTGTGCGCGGCGGCCGTCGAGCGCCTCGGCGGCGTCGTCGGCCATGGCCTCGATCGAATACGGCCCCGGTGGTTTCGGCGAACGGCCTGTGCCGCGATTCTCGACCGCGATCACGCGGAAGCTCTGAGACCAGACCGGAATCTGCCGCTGCCACGACCAGATCGCGTAGCCGAGCCCGGTGATCAGGAGCAGCGGGTGGCCGTCGCCGTCCTCCTCCCGATAGAGCTTCATGAGACAGCGCTTCTGTCCAAGTCGCGGATCGAGTGGCCGCCGATGAGCGCCAGCGTGATGTCGAGCTCCGCCGCGAGTTGGCGGATCACAGCCTCGACTCCTGCCCGGCCGCCGACGGCGAGCCCGTAGGCGTAGGGGCGGCCGAGTAGAACCGCGTCGGCGCCGAGCGCGACGGCCTTCAGCACGTCGGAGGCACGCCGGATCCCGCCGTCCATCAGAACCGTCGCGTCGCCACCGACCGCGTCTCGCACCTCCACGAGCGCATCGAGCGAGCCAACGGCGCCGTCGACCTGGCGGCCACCGTGGTTCGAGACGACGATCCCGTCGACGCCGTGCTCGAGTGCGATCCGAGCGTCCTCTTCGGTCAGGACACCCTTGACGAGAATCGGAAGGTCGGTTCGCCGGCGGAGCCAGGCGAGGTCGGCCCAGGTCAGACCGAGGTTCGAGAAGACGGACAGTGCGCGCGCGGAAGCGGTGAGCACGTCGTCCTCCGGCGGCTCGTCGAGCGAGGCGCGGAAGACCGGATCGCTGAAGAACTGCGCGAGCCCCTCGCCCTGGAGGAAGGGCAGGTAGCTGTGCCCGAGGTCGCGCGGCCGCCAGCCGAGCATGAGCGTGTCGAGGGTGACGACGATCGCGCCGTAGCCGGCGGCGCCGGCCCGGTCGACGATGCTGCCGACGAGTTTCCGGTCGTCGAACCAGTAGAGCTGATACCAGCGTGGCGAGTCTCCGAGCTCGGCGGCGACGTCTTCGAGCGAGGTTGACGCAGCGCTCGAGAGGATCATCGGCACGCCGGTCGCGCGGGCAGCGCGCGCGACGCCGAGTTCTGCCTCGGGGTGGGCGATCGAGAGGACGCCGATCGGCGCGAGCAGGAACGGGACCGGCGAGCGCAGGCCGAGCACCTCGACGGAGAGGTCGCGCTCGACGTTTCCTGCGAGCAGTCGCGGCCGCAGCCTCCGCGACTCGAACGCTTCCAGATTCGCGCGCATCGTCGCCTCGGATCCCGCACTCCCGGCGATGTAGCCGAACGGCCCGGGATCGAGCGTCTTGCGAGCCCGAGCCTCCCAGTCCTCGGCCGTGATCGGCCACTCGACACCGCCCGCGAGGTAGATCGAGTTCTGCACCTGGCTTCCGGACTCGAGCGGCACTGTGCGAGACTCTATGCCGTGACCGAGCTCGCGATCGAACCGCAGGTCAAGGAGCGCCGCGCTCAGGTGCGAGCGTTCATGGAGGAGCACGTCTATCCGAACGAGTCCGCGCTCGAGCGCGAGGACGAGGCCGCCGACGAGCTGATCGCCGAGCTCCGCGAGTACGCGAAGGCCGCCGGGATCTGGGCACCGCACCTCCCCCCGGAGGCGGGCGGCACCGGCTCCGGGTTCATCGAATACGCGCTCCTGAACGAGGAGATCGGGCGCAGCATGTGGGCGCAGCTCGTCTTCAACTGTCAGGCGCCCGACGCAGGAAACGGCGAGATCCTTCACCTTTTCGGGACGGACGAGCAGAAGGAGCAGTTCCTACGACCGCTCGTCGAGGGGACGGCACGCTCCTTCTTCTCGATGACGGAGCCCGAAGTGTCGGGCGCGGATCCGACGGGGCTCCGGACGACCGCGGTCGCCGACGGCGGCGAATGGGTGATCGACGGGCACAAGTGGTTCTCGTCGAGTGCCCAGGGCGCGACGTTCGGGATCGTGATGGCGGTCACCGACCCGGAGGCGCCCCCGCACCGGCGGATGAGCCAGATCCTCGTCCCGGCAGAGACGCCGGGAGTCGAGGTCGTCCGCCCGATCCCGGTCATGGGGCACGAGGGCCGCGGCTGGTCGACCCACTGCGAGGTCCGCTACACCGGTGTCCGCGTCCCGCTCGAGAACGTCCTCGGCGAGCCGGGTGACGGCTTCCGGATCGCGCAGAAGCGGCTCGGGCCGGGGCGGATCCACCACGTCATGCGCTGGCTCGGGCAGATGGAGCGCGCCTTCGAGCTGATGTGCTCCTACGCGCTCGAGCGCGAGGTCGGGGGCGGCCCGCTCGCGGAGAAGCAGACCGTCCAGAACTGGATCGCGGACTCGGCGGCCGAGATCCAGGCCTGCCGGCTGATGACGCTCGACGCCGCGCGCAAGCTGGACGAGGGCGGCGAGGCTCGCATCGAGGTCTCGCTGATCAAGTTCTTCGCGGCGCGCGTCCTCCACGACGTGATCGACCGCGCGATCCAGGTGCACGGCGGCCGCGGGCTGACCGACCTCAGCCCGCTCGGCCAGATGTACATCCACGCCCGCGGTGCGCGCATCTACGACGGCCCCGACGAGGTGCACCGGATGGTCGTCGCCCGGCGGATCCTGAAGACGTTCGCCGACGGCGGCGTCTACGCCTTCGACTGACCGTTACGGACACGTCCGGGGTCAGAGCCCGGACACGTCCCGTCGGGATGGTAAAACGCCGACGAGCGGGCGTTCTCCAACGAGTCAGGTCCGTGGCGGCCACGTCCGGGCTTTGACCCCGGACACGTCCTAAAGTGACCTGTAGTCGATTAGCGGAGCTCCGTCTCGATCGCCCGTGCAAGCTCTGCCGGCTCGAAGCCGTCCGGCCCGCGACCGCCCTGGAATGCGATCCGGCCGTCGCGGTCGATCAGGTAGAGCCGGTCGGGCCAGCCGCCGTAGGCCAGCGCGACGGCGTCGTCGACGTCGTCGAGGAGCACTGGAATCCGCGTGTGCAGGCGGACGACGCATGCATCCGCGGCGTCCGCACGTTCCTCGAGCGTCGTCGGATCCGACAGGGCGATCTCGTCGCGGCGGTTGACGGCGAGCACCCAGCCGTCTTCGGGATGCGCCTCGCGGATGTAGACGATGAAGAACGTGACCTCGTCTCCGTGTCGTTCGTGCAGCTCCTCCAGCTCGCCCAACTGGCGGCGGAAGGGAGGTCAGGTGTACGAGCCGAAGACGAGCGCGACCGGCTTGCCTGCAAGGTCGGCGAGGCGCACGCGCTCGGCGCTCGGACGGTGTGAGTCGGGATCGAGCAACGGCAGGTCGAACGCGAATGCGAGATCGCCGCGTCCGAGCACCGGTGTCATCAGGCTCCGGTAGGCGGGCGAGGTCATCACATCCTCGAGCGCGAGTGGTGAATCCGGTGGCGTCTCGGGCGCGCTCATCCGGGCTCGCGTCGGCTAGCCGACGAGCCGGCGGCGGCGCTGCATGTCCGGGCTCGGCACGTTCACCTTCCAGACGAGGCCGAGCCGGCGGAGGAGCCGGATCACGAGGCCGCCGATGTCGAGCTCCCAGGGCCGAAGGCCGTGGAATGCCGACGACGGGAACGCGTGGTGGTTGTGGTGCCACGACTCGCCGAACGAGATCCATGAGAGCCACCAGACGTTGCGCGACTCGTCCTTGACCTGGAAGCGCCGCGACCCGACGAAGTGGCACACCGAGTTGACCGACCAGGTGATGTGGTGCAGCAGGAAGATCCGGATCAGGCCGCCCCAGAACATGGCCTGCAGCCCAGCGCCGAGTGTGCCGCCCCAGATCCAGCCGGCCACGAACGGAAGCAGGAGCGATGCCGCGACCCACGCCGGGAACCAACGCGAGATGAAGACCATCCCGCGGTCGGCCAGCAGATCCTTCGCGTACTTCGTCCACTCCGCCCGGCCGACGGTGCGGAAGAGCCAGCCGACGTGTGCGTGCCAAAGTCCGGCGATCTTGCCGCGCAGTCCGGGCCCGAAGCCGGCGTGCGGCGAGTGCGGGTCTCCTTCCCGATCGGCGAAGTTGTGGTGCTTGCGGTGATCGGAGACCCAGCGGATCACCGGCCCCTGCACCGCCATCGACCCGAGCACGGCGAGGGAATAGCGAATCGCCTTGTACGTCTCGTAGGAGCGGTGCGTAAAGAGGCGGTGGAAGCCGATCGAGATCCCGAGCGTCGTCAGCGCGTACCCGACGGCGAAGATGATCAGGTCGCGCCAGGTCACGTAGCTGCCCCAGAAGAGGAAGATCGACGCGAGGAAGCCGACGAAGGGAAGCGTCACTCCGACGAGGTTCGTGATCTTCTGACCCCGGCTCATCCGGATCTCGGCGGGGATCTCGGTGCTGATCGCGCTCACGGACGGAGAGATTAGCCGTCCCTCGTTGCCACCGCCCCGGCGCGACCATAAGGTACGCCGACGAATGGCCCTCCTCTCGCTGCGGAACGTGACACGCCGCTTCGGCGGCATCGTCGCCCTCGACGGTGTCTCCTTCGACGTCGACGAGGGGCAGATCGTGGGCCTGATCGGACCGAACGGCGCCGGCAAGACGACCGCGTTCAACGTGATCACTCGTCTCTACACACCGAACGAGGGCGAAGTCGAGTACGCCGGCGAGAGCCTGCTGAAGGCGCCGACGCACGGGATCGTCCGCCGCGGGATCGCGCGCACCTTCCAGAACGTGGAGCTCTTCAAGACGATGTCCGCGCTCGAGAACGTGCTCGTCGGCGCGCACACGCGGGGCCGCGAGACGGAAGCCGAGGCGCTCGAGGCGCTCGACTACGTCGGGCTCGCGCCGATCGCGCGCAGGCCGGTCGCGGGCCTCCCGTTCGGGACGCTGAAACGGGTCGAGCTCGCGCGCGCGCTCGTCGCGAGGCCGACGCTGCTGCTCCTCGACGAACCCGCGGGCGGCCTCAACCACGAGGAGGTCGCCGAGCTGGGGCGCTTCATCCAGCAGATCCGCGACGACCGGAAGCTGACGGTGCTCCTCGTCGAGCACCACATGAATCTCGTGATGGGCATCTCGGATCACGTCCACGTACTCAATTTCGGCCGCCAGATCGCGGACGGCACGCCCGCCGAGGTGCGCTCGAATCCGGCCGTGATCGAGGCCTACCTCGGCAGTGACGAGACGGCGGCGGTCGAGATGGCGACCGGTGACACCGCGATCCCCGACACCGTGGCGGACGAGACCGCGAAGGACACCGATGGCGCTGCTTGAGCTGCAGGACGTCGAGGCGCGCTACGGCCAGGTGCGCGCCCTCCACGGGGTCTCGCTCGCCGTCGACGAAGGTCAGATCGTGGCGGTACTCGGCGCGAACGGGGCTGGCAAGACGACGACGCTGCGCGCGATCTCGGGCACCGTCAGGCGGACGGGCTCGATCTCGTTTGCCGGCAAGAAGCTCGGCCGCCAGGGGCCGGAGGCGGTCGCGAAGCTCGGCGTCGCGCACGTGCCCGAAGGTCGCGGCACCTTCGGCGAGCTCTCCGTCGACGAGAACCTGCGACTCGGCGCGTACACGCGTCGCGGCTCGCTCGACGCGGACATGGCCCGGATGAGTGGCTACTTTCCCTGGCTCGGGGAGCGCGGCGACCAGCACGCCGGCACTCTCTCCGGCGGCGAGCAGCAGATGCTCGCGCTCGCCCGCGCCCTGATGGGCCGGCCGAAGCTGCTGCTGCTCGACGAGCCGTCGCTCGGGCTCGCGCCGCTCGTCACGCGTGAGATCTTCCGAATCGTGCGCGAGCTGAACGAGGAGGAGGGGCTGACCGTGCTCGTGGTCGAGCAGAACGCGGCGATTGCGCTCGAGGTGGCAGCGCGTGCGTACGTGCTCGAGGTCGGCAGGGTCGCAGTGTCCGGGACGAGCGAGGAGCTCGCCCGCGACGAGTCCGTCCGGAAGTCGTACCTGGGGTATTAGTGCCTCACACGGCGACAGTTAGGGCACCTCTGACGCGCGATCTGCGGCGCGCTGAGGCGTCCTCGGTCGCGCCCGGGCCCTCCGGCCAGGGCGCTCCCTGCGTCCTTGCATCGCTTGCAGCTCGCACGCCAGAGGCGCGAAACCGTCACCGTGTGAGCCACTGACGTGGCAGCATTCTTCCAACAGGTCGTCGCGGGTCTCGCCACGGGGGCGATCTACGCGGCGCTCGCGCTCGCCCTCGTCCTGATCCACCGCGCGACCGGCGTGATCAACTTCGCCCAGGGCGAGATGGCGATGTTCACGACCTACATCGCCTGGACGCTGACCGCGAACCACGGCTGGTCGTACTGGCCCGCGTTCGTGGCGACGCTGCTCTTCGCGTTCGCGCTCGGACTCGGAATCCAGCGGATCATCATCCGGCCGATCGAGCGCGGCCCGATCCTGACGATTGTGATCATCACGATCGGCCTCGTGCTCGTCTTCAACGGCGCTGCGGGCTGGATCTGGTCCGCCGAGGTACGCGCCTTCCCAAGCCCGTTCCCGAACGACACGTGGAACGTCGGCGGGGTTGCGATCTCCGTGCAGGATGTCGGCACGTTCGGGGTCGTCGTCGTGCTCGTGCTCTTGCTCGCAGCGTTCTTCCGCTTCACGAAGATCGGCCTCGCTCTGCGCGCGTCGGCGCTGAATCCCGAGGCGAGTCGGCTCGTCGGCGTGCGCGTGGGCTGGATGCTCGGGATCGGCTGGGGGCTCGCCGCCGTGCTCGGAGCGGTGGCCGGGATGCTCGCCGCCCCGACGATCTTCCTCGATCCGAACCTGATGCAGGCGATCCTGATCTACTCGTTCGCGGCGGCCGTGCTCGGCGGGATCGACTCGCCGTTCGGAGCCGTCGCGGGCGGGCTCCTCCTCGGCGTCGGGCTCAACCTGATCGGCGCCTATGTCGACTTCATCGGCGCCGATCTGCGTCTCCCTGTGGCGCTCATGATCATCCTGGTCGTGCTGCTCGTTCGTCCGGCGGGGCTCTTCGGCAAGGCGGTCACGAGGCGCGTATGAGCCGGCCACACCTCAAGCAAGCGGAGCTCGTCCGGATGGCGTTCTTCCTGCTCGCGGCGGCCGCCGTGCTGCTCCTGCCGCGCCTGATCAGCGACTTCCGCGCGCAGCAGTTCGCCTACGTTGGGATCTACCTGATCGCGCTTCTGGGGCTCAACGTCCTCACCGGCTTCACCGGCCAGATCTCGCTTGGCCACGGCGCCTTCATGGCGATCGGCGGCTACACCACCGCGATCCTGATCTCCGACTCGGACCCTGCGTTGAAGATCGGCTCGCACGTCTTCTCGAACGACCTGAAGGATCTCTGGACGATTCCCCTCGCCGGGCTGATAGCGGGCTTCGCCGGCTTCCTCTTCGGCTTTCCCGCCCTGCGGCTGACCGGCCTTTACCTCGCGCTCGCGACGTTCGCGATCGCCGTCGCGACTCCCGCGGTGATCAAGAAGTTCGAGACGTTCACCGGCGGCGGCGGCGGGATCCAGCTGTTCGGCCTGGAAGGACTGACCGCGACGCCGAAGACCGACCCGACGACGTTCGAGTCGACCGAGGGCGTAACCGTCCTCGGGCAGGAGATCACCACCTTCAACGACTGGCTCTACTACCTGAGCTGGGCGATCGCGATCGTGATGTTCGCGATCGCCTGGGCGCTCCTCCGCGGTCGGATGGGCCGCGCATTCCGGGCCGTGCGCGACAGCGAGCTCGCCGCAGCCTCCTCGGGCGTCAACCTCGCGCGCTACAAGACGCTCGCGTTCGGGATCAGCGCGTTCTACGCGGGCGTCGCCGGCTCGCTGCTCGCGATCGCGACGACCTTCGTCAATCCGGACACGTTCCCGATCACGCTTTCGATCTTCCTTCTCGTCGGGGTGGTCGTGGGCGGCCTCGGCTCGCTCTGGCCGCTCGTCATCGGCGCCATCTTCATCCAGTTCCTGCCGCTCTGGGCACAGCAATTGAACGGCCCGCTACCCGACTCTTTCGGTCCGCTCGGCGTACCCGACTTCAAGGCGCCGGGCGCCCCGGCCGTGGTCTACGGCGTCGTCCTGATCCTCGTCATGCTCGCTTTCCCGGGCGGCGCCGCAGGCATGGTGCGCAAGATCGGGTCGCTGACGAGTCGCGGCTACGATCGCGTTCGCTAAGCCTCGACCTCGACCCAGGAGCTGCTCTCACCGATGCGTCGTCCCAGGCTTGCCCTCTCCATGCTTGCGCTCGCGGGAGCGATCGCCATCGGTGCGACTGGTGCGTCGAACGCGGATCCGGGGATCACCGGGAAGACGATCCTGCTCGGCGGCACGTCGCCGCTTTCAGGCCCCGCCTCCGCATACGCCTCCGTTGCCCGTGGCGCGGATGCCTACTTCGAGTACGTGAACGCACGCGGCGGCGTCAACGGCCGGACGATCGTCTACAAGGTCGTCGACGACGCCTACAACCCGGCGCAGACCGTGCAGGCGACGCGTCAGCTCGTCGAGCAGGACAAGGTCTTCGCGGTCTTCAACTCGCTCGGAACCGAGCACAACGTGGCGACGCGCGACTACCTGAACCAGCTGCGGGTGCCGCAGCTCTTCGTCGCCTCCGGCGCGACCACGTTCGGGCGCGACCACAAGCGCTACCCCTACACGATCGGCTTCCAGCCGAGCTACCAGGCGGAGGGCTGGATCTACGGCACGTACCTCGCGCGCACGAAGCCGGGTGCGAAGATCGGCGTCCTCTTCCAGAACGACGACTACGGCAAGGATCTGCTCGCCGGGCTCCGGTCGGGAATCGCCCGCTCGAAGGTGAAGATCGTCGCCGCCGAGGGCTATGAGGCTGCGGCGACGGACGTCCAGTCGCAGATCGCGAAGCTGAAGGCAGCCGGAGCGAACACGCTTGCGCTCTTCGCGACGCCGAAGTTCGCGATCCAGGGCTACGTGTTCGCGAACCGGCTCGGCTGGCATCCGCTGGCGATCGTGAACGCCGTCTCGAGCGCCTCGAACATCATGACAATCGCCTCCGAGGGCAACACGAACAGAACAGTCGAGAGCTCCGTCTCGATCGCCTTCCTGAAGAATCCGACCGACGCCAGATGGCGCGCCGATGCTGCAATGAAGCTCTATCGGAGCGTGCTGGCGAGGTACGCGCGGGGTGCGAACGCGAAAGACGTCTACCACGTCTACGGGATGGCTGTCGCCCACGAGACCGTGCGCGTGCTGAAGGCCACCGGGAAGAACCCGACCCGGGCGGCCCTCGCCGCGCAGATGCGGAAGCTGAGCGACGCCTCGAATCCGTTCCTGCTCCCCGGGATTGCGATCAAGACGAGCGAAGCGGAGCGTTTCCCGGTCGAGCAGGCGCTGCTCCAGCGCTACACGAAGGGCTCGTGGCGGAGCTTCGGCGGGCTCTGGGGCTACCGGGCCGGCTGACGGACCGTCCTGCCGGGACACGTCCGGGGTCAAAGCCCGGACGTGTCCAGCAAGGCCGCGTCCCCGGCGCCAGGCTGGTCGTCTGCGAGGATGGAGACATGTCGCCGGCTGACCTGCTCGCCGCGCCGCTCGACGAGCTCCTCGCGACGGCGCGGGAGCGAAGGCGCGGGAACGGGCTCGTTACCTTCTCGCCCAAGGTCTTCATCCCGCTGACGACGCTCTGCCGCGACGTCTGCGGCTACTGCACCTTCGCGCGACCGCCGCGGCGCGGCGAGAGGGCGTACCTGACCGAGGACGACGTTTTGGCGATTGCCCGTGTGGGGGCGGCGGCAGGCTGCACGGAGGCGCTTTTCACGCTCGGCGACAAGCCGGAGCTTCGCTACCGCGTTGCGCGTGAGGAACTCCGTGCCCTCGGCTGCGCGACCACGATCGAGTACCTCGCGCGGGTCGCCAAGCTCGTGCTCGACGAGACCGGATTGCTGCCCCACCTCAACCCCGGCGTGATGACGCGTGCGGAGCTCGAGCTCCTGCGGCCGGTCTCCGCCTCGATGGGGATCATGCTCGAGACGACCGCGGAACGGCTCGGCGAGCGCGGCGGTCCGCACTGGGCCTCGCCCGACAAGCTGCCCGAGCGCAGGCTCGAGACGATCGAGCTGGCGGGAGAGCTGAGGATCCCGTTCACGAGCGGGATCCTGATCGGGATCGGCGAGACCCGGGCGGAGCGGCTCGACGCCCTGGAGTCTCTCGCGGGGCTACACCGCAGGCACGGTCATCTCCAGGAGGTGATCGTGCAGAACTTCCGCGCGAAGCCCGGAACGCGGATGGCCGGGCATCCCGAGCCCTCGCTCGACGACCACCTCTGGACGATCGCGGCCGCGCGGCTGCTGCTCCCCGTGGACGTGGCGGTGCAGGCGCCGCCGAACCTCGCCTACGACGACTTCCCGCGCCTGCTCGACGCGGGGATCGACGACTGGGGCGGCGTCTCGCCGGTGACGATCGACCACGTCAATCCCGAGGCGCCCTGGCCGGAGCGCGACCGGCTCGCCGAGGCGACGCGCTCGCGCGGGCTCGAACTCGCGGCGCGGCTGCCCGTCTACCCGCGTTTCGTCGACAGCGAGTGGGTCGCGCCTCGCGTGCTGACACAGGTTCTTCGCAGCTCGGACTCACTCGGTCTCGCCCGCGAGGACGGCTGGCATCCGGGAGAGCGCGGCCGTGTTCCCTTCATGGTCTCGCGCGACGTGCTGCCACTCGACACGACGGCGGAGCTCGGAGAGGAGGAGTTGATGCGGCTTTTCCGGACCCGTGGCGAGGAGCGGCAGCGCGTCTTCGCCGCCGCCGATCGCCTTCGCCGCGAAGTCTGCGGCGACGAGGTCAGCTACGTCGTCACGCGGAACATCCAGTACACGAACGTCTGCTACTTCCGCTGTGGCTTCTGCGCCTTCTCGAAGGGCAAGCTCGCGGCCAACCTGCGCGGCGCGCCCTACCTCGTGCCGCTCGCAGAGATCGTCCGCCGCGCCCGCGAGGCGTGGGAGCGCGGAGCAACCGAGGTCTGCCTGCAGGGCGGGATCCATCCGGCCTTCACCGGCGACTACTACGCCGAGATCGTGAACGCGATTCGTCGCGAGCTGCCGGAGCTGCACATCCATGCGTTTTCCGCGCTCGAGATCTGGCAGGGGGCCGCGACGCTCGGTGTCCCGCTCGAGGTCTATCTCGAACGCCTGCGAGCACTCGGGCTCGGCTCGCTTCCCGGAACGGCCGCCGAGATACTCGACGACGAGATCCGCGCGGTGATCTGTCCGGACAAAGTCTCGACCGACCAATGGCTGGAGGTCCACGCTGCCGCGCATCGGGTCGGGCTGCGCTCGAACGTGACGATCATGTTCGGGCACGTCGAGTCGCCGCGACACTGGGCTCGGCACCTGCTCCGGGCGCACGAGCAGCAGCGGGCCTCGGGCGGATTCACCGAGATCGTGCCGTTGCCGTTCGTCCATATGGAGGCGCCGATCTGGCTGAAGGGCCGGGCGCGCTCGGGGCCGACCTTCGGCGAGACACTGCTCCTGCACGCGGTCGCGCGGCTGGCCCTGCACCCCCAGATCACGAACATCCAAGCCTCCTGGGTCAAGCTCGGGCCGGCCGGCGTCGCAGCGGCGCTCCGGGCCGGCGTGAACGATCTCGGCGGCACGCTGATGAACGAGTCGATCTCGCGCGCGGCCGGCTCGGAGCACGGCCAGGAGCTGGCGCCCGAGGCGATGGAGGCGCTGATCCGCGCGAACGATCGGATTCCGCGCCAGCGGACGACGCTCTACGGGGACGTTTCGGCGGAGCGACGCGCCGCATCCTTCGCAGCAGCTCCTCTCGACGAGCCGCTCAATCCCCACGTCCGCGATGCCCGGCTGCAGGCGCCGCCGAGACTCGTCCGGCCCGGGCTCCTGGCGGTCGGCCCCAACCCGGGCTAAGCTGCGCCGTCAGCACAGACCATGGGGGAGTGGCGAACTTGACTTTCAGCGGCTACAACGTGCGCGTGCGCGCTCGCATTCTGCGGCTCGGAGCGGCTCTCGGCGCCGTCGGCGTCCTGCTTGCGCTGCCCGCGGCGGGCGCGGACGCGGCTTTCCCGGGGACGAACGGCCTGATCGCATTCGAGCGCGGGAGCGATATCTACACCGTCACGACCGGCAGCACCCCGGTCGTCAGCTCGTCGGCTCTCGTCGCGAACGCGTCGGATCCCTCCTGGTCGCCGAACGGGAAAAAGCTTGCCTTCACGCAGGGCGGCTCGGTCAAAGTCCTGACGGTCGACGGTGGCGCGATCCAGACCCTGGACTCCGGCTCCGCTCCGACCTGGTCCCCCGACGGAACGATGATCGCGTACGAGAAGACGACGGATATCTATGTCATCTCCTCGAGTGGGGGCACCGGTCGCAACCTCTCGAACAGCGGCGCGGGTGCCGCCGACGACGATCCGACATGGTCGCTCGACGGCGATACGATCGCCTTCACGCGTACGACGACGAACGCCGACATCTACACCATGATCGCGCCCTCGGACCCGTCGTCGGGCGGCGGCGGCGGCGGCGGCCAGCAGCAGCTGACGACGGCCACCTCGAATGAGACACAGCCGTCGTACGATCCCGATGGCACGCGCATCGCGTTCGCCTCGGACCGGATCGGGGCGGCGCAGCGCCAGATCTACTCGATCTCGGTCTCGGGTGGAATCGAGACCCGGGAGACGAGCTCGACCACGGACGAGTACGCCCCGGCGCATGCGCCCGACGGAACGGTGATTGCCTTCGCCCGCACCGGCGCGGGGATCTATACGACGGGCGCAGGTGAGAGGCCGATCACGGCGGGCGGTACCGACACGAACCCCGACTGGCAGCCGGGCGCGCCGACGAACACCACTCTGCCGGTGATCAGCGGCAACTTCTCCGACGGCGGCACCATGTTCGCCACCACCGGTACGTGCGCGTCGGCGCGCAGCTACGCCTAGCGCTGGCGGCGGTGCGACGCGAACGGCGACGATTGCGTCGAGATCACAGGCGCCGACTCCTCCTCCTACGTGGGCGCGAGCCAAGACGTGGGCAAGCGCCTGCGCGTCCGCGTGACGGCGACGAGCAGCAGCGGCTCGAGCTCCGCGACCTCAGATGCGACGCCGCTGATCGTCGGCCCCGAACCGCGGAACGTCGTGCCCCCGAAGGTGATCGTGCCGGGAACCACGGGCATCCCGGTGGCCGGTGTCGCCCAGTCGTCCTCCGTCGGCATCTGGACGGGCCAGGGCCCCATCACCTACACCTACCAATGGAAGAAGTGTCAGCCGAAGGACGGCCCTTGCTACCGGATCCTCGAGGCCAGAGCGCAGTCCTCGACCTTCGTGCCGACCGCCGAGCTGATCGGCTGGTCGCTTCGGATCGAGGTCACGGCGACGAACTCGGCCGGCTCGTCGACCGAGCAGTCCGAATCCACTCCGCTCGTGATCGGAAACGCGCCCGTGAACCTCGTCCGACCGAGGATCTCCGTCTTCACGACGAACCCGACGGTCGGTCAGCAGCTCACGGTCGATAGCGGTAGCTGGACGGGATTCGGGCTCACCTTCGCCTACCAGTGGCGGCGCTGCGATCCGCCTGGAACCCTCCCGAGCTGCGTGCCGATTCCCGGTGCCGTCACGAACACCTACACCACCACCGAGGCCGACCTGGGAGTGACTTTGCGGGCGTACGTAACCGCGACCGGGGTCGGCGGCTCGAGCACGCAGTTCAGCGACCACACCTTCCCGACGATCCCGGCGCCGCGCTTCCCGCCCTCGATGGCCTCAGCTCCAACGATCACGGGCGTTGCGGCCGTCGGGAGGACGCTCGTCGCGACGCGCGGTAGCTGGCTGGGCTTCGCCCCGATCCGCTACGTGTCGGTCTGGCAGCGGTGCGATGCGACCGTCGCAGACTGCAAGGCTGTCCGAACCGTCCAGGGCCTGACCTACAAGGTCACGGCGGCCGATATCGGCTATCGGATCCGACTGTCGGTCTTCGCCGTGAACTCGATCGGCAGCCTGCGCGGCCGCTCCGAGGCGACCGAGCCGATCATCCTCGGCCAGCCCAAGCCGAAGGGCCGGCGCATCGTTGGCACCGCTCGCGCCGACTACATTCCGGGCGGCGGCGGCGATGACGTCCTCAGCGGCCTTGGAGGCCCCGACACGCTGCTGGGCGGCAGGGGCGACGACACGATCACGGGCGGCGCCGGGAACGACTACATCGATGCGGGCCCGGGGGTCGACAAGGTCGATGCTGGCGACGGCAGCGACACGCTCGTGCTCGCCGACGGCGAGATCGACACAGTCGAGTGCGGCGAGGGCAACGACCGCGTCCTCGCGGATCCCTCCGATGTCCTCAGCGGCTGCGAAGCCGTCAGCTTCCCGAGCCAGACGCCGACGCCGACGCCGACGCCGACGCCGACTCCCACGACCACGACCACCTCGACGACGACGTCTCCGTAGCTCTCAGTCCGCCTGGTTGCCAAGGGCGCCCCGGAGACCGGCGACCCAGCGAGGCAGCCGGCGGCGCGCCTTTGCGATCGCGTCGTCGACCTCCGCGGCCGCATCCGGCCCATGGCGGCCCTCGCCGTGGCCGACGAGGACGTGGAGCGGAGCGAGGCCGTGGAGAGCTCGGGGTGGGAACGGGCGTAGGAGCGGGTGCACTCCGATCGGCTCCGACCCTGCGCGGAAGTAGGGGATCGTCCCGAGTGCGTCGGCGCAGACGAGGATCCGTCGCTCCGGCCACCACAGCGCGACCTCCTGCCAAAGCCGCCACGAGGCCACCGTGAGGAACGTGAACGGCGTCTCGGGTAGGGAGCGCGGCACGACGTGGAGCGGCACGCCGAGCTTCCAGGCGAGGGTCGCCGAGTCGCGGCCGTGCCGATCCAGTAGCTGGATCACGCCCGCTGGGTCCCCGAGCCTTCGGATTCGCGCCTCGAGGCCGTCGGCGTCGAACGGATCGACGAGCCAGACGCGTCCGCCCACTTCGAGAACGTGCGCGGTTCGCCGCAGTCGCTCGTTCGCGATCCAGCCGAAGCTACCGTCGAGCTCGTCGACGAACCTCGTTCCTGCGGCGCTCAACGGGCCGTCAGTTGCGCGTGGGCATGCTCGAAGACCGCTTCGGGCTGGGCGCCGAGCACGAGCAGCCGGCGATCGAGCAGGAAGGCGGGCACGGCATTCGCCCCGATAGAGACGGCTTGACGCGTCGAGTCCTCGATCCGCTCACGGTAGCGATCGCCCTCGAGCACGGCTTCGACCTCGTCGCCCGGGAGCCCGAGCTCGGCCGCCAGGACGCACAGGACGGCTGAATCGCCGAGGTCCTGCGCCTCGGCCCAGTAGGCGTCCATCAGCCGGTCGTGGGTTTCCTCGTGACGGCCGAGCTCGCGCGCGAGCTCGCTGAGGCGCAGCGCCTTCATCGTGTTCGGGACGATGTCGGGGTGGGGGTTGTACTCGAGTCCGCGTGCGGCAAAGCTCGCGCGCATGCGAGCGGTCATCCCCTCGCCGTAGCGGGCGAGCAACTGCGCACGCGGGATTCCTTCGGGCGGGTACTCCGGGTGAAGATCGAACGGGAGCCAGACGACGGCGGCGCCGAACCGGCGGCCGAGCCAGGTGGCGGTCGTTTGCGCCACGCGGCAGAAGGGTCAGATGTAGTCGCTCCAGATCGCGACGGATTCCAAGCTCACCTCTCCAGGCTAACCGCCTCGGCGAGTGTGAAACGGCCGCACCAGAGCGCGCTGCCCGCGATCGCGCCCTCGCAGCCCAGCTCGCGAACCGCACGCAGATCGTCCAGCGAGGCGATTCCGCCTGCCGCGAGCACGGGTAGCTGCGACGCCTCTTGGATCGTGTCGAGCAGCTCGAAGTCCGGGCCGGCGAGCGAGCCGTCGCGGCTCGTGCTCGTGACGAGGAGGCGGGCGACGCCTGCCGCGGCGCAACTCTTGGCCAGCTCGGTCGCGCCGAGCTCGGACTTCGCCGTCCAGCCTTCGACGGCAACGTTTCCGTCGCGCGCATCGATTGCGACGACCAGGAGCTCGCCGAATCGTCGTACTGCCTCTTCCAGGAAGGAGGGCTCGATCGCCGAGGTGCCGATCATGACGCGGCCGGCGCCATGGTCGAGAGCGGCCCCGATGTCTGCCACGGTGCGATAGCCGCCTCCGACCTGAACGGGAAGCGCCGTCGCTGCGGCGATCTTCCGGACGAGACCGATCGCGGGGGCGCCGCAAAAGGCGCCGTCGAGATCCACGAGGTGAAGCCACGACCCACCCTCGGCAGCGAACCGCGTGGCTGCGACGACCGGATCGCCGCCTTCGACCGTCACCCGCGCGGGATCACCCTGCGCGAGCCGGACGACTCTGCCTGCGAGGACATCGATCGCCGGGTAAACCGTGAACTTTCGTGCTGACACGCTAGCATGCTAACATGTAAGAATGAATGGGTTGACCACAGATCAGTCGCGCCAGGTCGAGTCACTTTCCGGACTCGACGAGCTCGCGGCCGCGATCGTCAGCCTGCGCTCGACCGACGAGGTGACGCGATTCCTGCGCGACCTCTGCACGCTGCCCGAGCTCGAGGCGCTCGCGCATCGTTGGCAGACGGTCCGGCTGCTCGAGCAAGGCATTCCGTACCTCGAGATCGCGGGCCGCGTCCCGACGAGCACCGCCACGGTGACGCGCGTCGCGCAGTGGCTGCGCCACGGCACCGGCGGTTACCGGATCGCGCTCGATCGCGAGAGCAGGCGGAGATAGGAGTGTCCGCGCGCTTCACCAGGGCCGGCGCGAACGGCCGGCTCACGCTCGCCGTTCCGTCCAAGGGTCGGATGTCGGAGCCGGCTCTACGCCTCTGCGCGGACGCCGGCCTCAGCTTCGAGGCAACCGATCGCGCGCTGCTCGTCCCCTGCGCGAACGCGCCCGTAGACCTCCTCCTCGTCAGGCCGAGCGACATTCCGGAGTACGTGCAGGACGGCGTCGTCCACCTCGGGATCACGGGAGCCAATCTCGCTGTCGAGGCAGACGCGGACGTGCTCACCCTCGCGGAGCTCGGCTTCGCCCGCTGCACGCTGCAGGCTGCGGTGCCGGACGATTCTCCCCACGAGGACCTCGGATCGCTTGCCGGGCTCCGCGTCGCGACCGCGTATCCGGTGACGACGCGAGCCTGTCTCGTGCGGCTCGGAATCGCGGCAGAGCTCGTACCCGTCTCGGGCTCCGTCGAGGCTGCGCCACGCCTCGGGCTCTCCGACGCGATCGTCGATCTCGTCTCGACGGGCTCCACGGCGAGCGCGAACGGGCTCCGTCTCATCGGCACGCTCCTCGAGTCGCAAGCCGTACTCATCGGCGGCGAGGCCGCGGCGACCGAGAAGCGCGAGCTCGTGGAGCGTTTCCGGCTGATGATCTCGGGGGTCGTCGCGGCGCGCCGGCGCCGCTATCTGATGATGAACGCTCCTTCGTCGGCGCTGTCCGAGATCCAGGCATTGCTGCCCAGCATGGGCGCGCCGTCCGTGCTCAACCTCGCCGAGGAAGGGCAGATAGCGATCCATGCGGCTGTCGAGGCCGACGAGCTCTGGAATCTACTCGCGCCCCTGAAAGCAGCGGGCGCATCGTCGATTCTCGTGCTCCCGGTGGAGCGCCTCGTCCCGTGAGGGGAACCGGCCTCGAGGAGGTGCTGCCTCGCGTCGGCGAGATCGTGGCCGACGTCCGCGAGCGCGGTGACGCGGCGCTCGTCGATTGGACGGAGCGGCTCGACGGCCGCGTGAACGACGAACAGTCGCTCCGGGTCTCGCCCGAGGCGCTCGCGGCCGCGACCATCGAGGACGATGTGCTCGACTCCGTCCGCTCGCTCGCCGCCGCCGTGCGTGAGGTGGCGCTCTCGCAGCGGCCGCTCGACACGCTCGTCGAAGCCGTGCCCGGGATCGTGACCGAGCGCCGCTGGCTTCCGCTGGCGTCGGTCGGTATCTACGTGCCGGGCGGGCGAGCCGCGTATCCGTCCTCTCTCGTGATGGCGGCGGTGCCGGCGCAGGTGGCCGGCGTCGATCGGATCGTCGTCGTCACGCCGCGCACCGCGGAGGTAACGCTGGCGGTGGCACGCGAACTCGGGATCGAGGAGGTCTACGCGGTCGGTGGCGCCCAGGCCATTGCCGCGCTCGCGTACGGAACGGAGACGATCGCGCCGGTGGACAAGATCGTGGGGCCGGGCAACCGCTACGTGACCGCCGCGAAGCTGCTCGTCTCGAGCCGGGTTGCGATCGACCTCCCGGCCGGACCCAGCGAGGTCGTCGTCATCGCCGACGCAAGCGCAGATCCCGCCCAGTGCGCCGCCGACCTTCTTGCCCAGGCCGAGCACGGACCCGACAGCGAGGCGATCCTGCTCAGCCTCGATCCGATTCTGTCCGAGAGCGTGCGTAGCATTGTTCACGGATATGACAACGTGGCCGTTCAGGACATGGCTTCATTGGACGAAGCGCTGGCTCGCTCCGACGGCTACGCGCCCGAGCACCTGGAGCTCTGGTTGGCCGACTCCGACCCCGTCGTCGCGCGAGTGCGGAACGCGGGAACGATCTTCGTCCGCACCTCCGCAGTCGTCGGCGACTACGCCTCCGGAGCGACCCACGTCCTCCCGACCGGTGGGCTCGCGCGCGGGGCCGGTGGGCTCGGGCTCGAAGCCTTCCTCAAGTCCGTCCAGGTCGTGCGTGCGAGCGCGACGGGGCTCGAGCGCGCTCGCGAGATCGCGCTCCCGCTCGCGCGGATCGAAGGTCTGCCCCTGCACGCGGCAGCGCTGGATGTGCGATGACGCCCGTCGCGCTATCCCTGCCGACCGGTTTCCGGCCCTACAGCTGGGCGACGAGCTCGGTCGAGGTGGCGGCCCGGCACGGGCTCCGCCTCGAGCAGATCCTGCGCTTCGACCAGAACACGCCGACGTTGCCCGGAGTGCCGAGGGTTTCGCTCGCTCAAAGCTTCGCGCGGCTCAACGAGTATCCCGACGGAACGTACCGGGAGCTGCGTGAGGCGGCCGCGTCGTACTGCGGCGTCGATGCAGATCAGATCGTGGTCGGTGCGGGTGCGGATGAGCTGATCGCGCTCTGCGCGCGGACGTATCTCGGGCCGGGCGGGCGCGCCGCCGTCTCGCCGCCGACGTACGGGCTCTACCGGATCGTGACGGAGCTGGAAAGTGCGGAGGTCGTCGAGGAGCCGGACGGTGCGGCCGTGATCTGGGTCTGCAACCCGAACAACCCGACGGGAGAACTGCGCGATCCGGCCGAGCTAGCGGCGCTCGCGCGCGCCCACCCTTACGCAATCGTCGTCGTGGACGAGGCATACTTCGAATTCGCGGAAGCGACCTGCGTGCCGCTGGTCACCGAGCAGCCGAACCTGATCGTGCTGCGAACGCTCTCGAAGGCCTTTGGCCTCGCCTCGCTGCGCGTCGGCTACGCAATAGCCCACGCTGAGGTCGCAGCCGAGCTGGAGCTCCGACGAGCGCCCGCGAGCGTGTCCGGCCCGGCCGCGCGGATCGCGGCGGCGGCGCTCCGCGAGCCGAGGCTCGACGTGGCGGCCACGATTGCCGAGCGCGAGCGCGTTCGCGGAGCGCTGCTCGCCGCCGGGCACGACTGCCCCGAGTCGGCGGGCAACTTCGTCTTCGTCCAGACAGTCGAGCCGCTCGGCGAGCAGCTCGAGCGGCAGGGGCTCGTCGTGCGGAGCTTCGCCGAGGGGATCCGGGTCACGCTGCGGCGGGCGCGCGAGAACAACGTGCTGCTGGCCGCGCTCGGAGCCGTCAGCGAGACCGCGCCGAAAGGACGCGAGGCATACGTCGCACGGATCTCGACCGAGACGGCGCTGCGGGTCTCGCTCGAACTCGACGGGGATGGCCGCACGCGGGTCGAGACCGGGATCGGCTTTCTCGATCACCTGCTCACGCTCTGGGCCTTTCATGCCGGCTTCGATCTGGAGCTGCTCGCCGGCGGCGACCTCGACGTCGACGAGCACCACACCGTCGAGGACGTGCTCGCGGGGCTCGGCGATGCCGTCTCGGAGGCACTCGGCCCGCGGGAGGGAGTGGCGCGCTACGGCTCGGCAATCGTTCCTATGGACGAAGCTCGCGCTACCGCTGCCGTCGACCTCGTCCGGCGTCCGCACGCTGAGATCGAGCTCCGGTTCGGAGGCGAACGGGTCGGCGGGCTCGCGGTGACGCTGCTCGCGCATGCGCTGGAACGGTTCGCGTTGCAGGGCGGGTTCACGATCCACCTCACGGCCGCCGGCATCGACGACCACCATGTCGCCGAGGCCGCGTTCAAGGCGCTCGGCCAGGCGCTCCGCCAGGCGTGTGCGGCGGGCGGCGAGGGCATCAGGTCGACAAAGGGCCTCGCGTGAAGGTCGTCCTGGCCGACTACGGTGCGGGCAACACGCGCAGCGTCTGCGCCGCGCTCGCCCGTGCAGGAGCGGAGCCCATCGTCTCGACGGCGCCCGAAGAGATCCGCAAGGCACGGCTCGCGGTGATCGCCGGGGTCGGGCACGTTGCGAGCGCCGCGCGCGGGATTGCGCCGGTCGAGGAGGCCCTGCGAGCGCGCGCCGCCGCCGGCCGGCCGATTCTCGGCATCTGCGTCGGAATGCAGCTCTTCTTCGAGGAAAGCGAGGAGGGCGGTCGCGGCCTCGGGTTGCTTGCCGGCCCGGTGCAGAGGCTGCGGGCGAGCCGCGTCCCGCACATGGGCTGGAACGAGCTCACCTCGGTGCGCGACTCGCGCCTGCTCGACGGGCTCGAGGACGCGGACGTCTACTTCGCCCACAGCTTCGCCGTCGTGCCGGCTGACGACATCGTGATCGCGCACGTCGATCACGAGGGTGCGGTCATCGCGGCGGTCGAGTCGGGCCAGCTCGCCGGCGTCCAGTTCCATCCCGAACGAAGTGGCGCGGCAGGCGCGCGCCTGCTCGAAAACGCGCTGGCGTGGTCAAGAAGCGCCTGATCCCCTGCCTCGACGTCGCCGGCGGCCGCGTGGTCAAGGGCGTCCGCTTCGAGTCGCTCCGCGATGTCGGCGATCCCGTCGAGCTCGCGCAGCGTTATTCCGAGCTCGGCGCCGACGAGCTCGTCTTCCTCGACATCACCGCGAGCGTCGAAGGACGTGGCCCGATTCTCGAGCTCGTCGAGCGGGCGGCGGAGATGCTGACGGTGCCGTTCACGGTGGGCGGCGGCGTCGCCGAGCTCGAGGACGCTCGCGCGCTGCTGCGCTCGGGTGCGGACAAGGTCGCGATCAATCGCGCCGCGGTCGACGACCCCGGTCTGCTCTCGGCGCTCGCGGACGAATTCGGATCTCAGGCCGTCGTCTGCGCGGTGGATTCGCGTCGCGGCGAGGTGGTCACGCACGGAGGCCGTAACGGGCGCGGGCTCGATGCGGCCGAATGGGCGTGCGAAGCGGTCAGGCGCGGTGCGGGCGAGCTCCTTGTCACCTCGATCGACGCGGACGGGACACGCGACGGCTACGACCTCGAGCTGACGGCTTCGATCGCGACGGCGGTCCGCGTCCCGGTGATCGCCTCGGGCGGCGCCGGCCAGTCGTCGCATCTCGGCGACGCATTCGCCGCGGGAGCCGAGGCGGCGCTCGTCGCATCGATCGTCCACGAGCGCCCGGAGCGGCTTCGCGAGCTGAAAGCCGAGCTGAAGGCGGCGGGATGGCCGATCCGGATCTGATCCCCGCAATCGTCCAGGATGCCGACTCCAGACGCGTGCTGATGCTCGCCTGGATGGACGAGGCGGCGTTGCGGCTGACCCGCGAGAGCGGCGAGGCCTGGTTCTGGAGCCGCTCCCGGCGACGGCTCTGGCGAAAGGGCGAATCGTCCGGCAACACGCTGGCCGTCGAGGAGCTGCGTGACGACTGCGACGGCGACGCGATCCTCCTCCGCGTCCGACCCGCCGGCCCGACCTGTCACACGGGCTCGAGCTCCTGCTTCGCCCCGTGGCTCTGGCGCCGGATCAAGGAGCGCGAGCGCGCGCGTCCGGAGGGCTCGTACGTCGTCTCGCTGCTCGACGACCCCGCGCTCGCCGCCCGCAAGGTTGGTGAGGAGGGTCTCGAAGCCGCGCTCGCGGGCGCGGCTGAGTCGGACCAGCGGCTCGTCGAGGAAATCGCCGACCTCTGGTTCCACAGCTACGCGCTCCTCGCGGCGCGGGGCCTCGATCCGGCGCTCGTCGAGGACGAGCTCAAACGCAGGACGGCCTGATTCCCGTGGAGAAACCGACACGCATCCGCGACGTTCGCGTCACACCTGCGTGAGACGATCCTCGATAGCGTTTCGGTAGGGACACCCGGGGTGCCCCTGGGGGCAACGTAGGGGCCCCGTTTCGGCGGCTCAGGGCGACAGAAACTCGACGCCGAAGCGCTCCAGCGCCTCGACGAAGTCGCCGCGTCGGCCCAGGGCGTGTGCGCACCGGGCCGAGTACGCCACGACGTAGAGCGTGACCGCCGCGATCTCCTCGCGCTCGCTGCGCGAGAGACGCGAGCTGCGCGCGGCCGAGTAGGCGTCGACGAATGCCCGTGCTTCGTCAGGCGTCGGCGCATACGGGACGTCGAGCTCGTAGTTCGCGGTGAATGTGGCAGCGGCGGTGCCGACGAGCTTCGTCTCGGTCGAAAGGTCGAGGCTGTCCCAGTCGTAGATGACTGAGATCTCCCCGCTGACGAAACGCATGTGCTTCGCGCTCCAGTCGGAATGACCGACAAGCGGCCTGCCGGCGCCGACGAGCCTCTTCCCTCGAGCCGCAAGCTCGTCGATCCTTTCCGCCCTGGCCGCGGTCGCTGCGAAGTCGAATATTGGGCTGTGCGCCGCTGGTGGCCAGAGCCCCGCCCCGGCCCATAGCCGCCAGCCTCGTCCGAGTCCGATGACTGCGCCGAGGCTCCGCGTCAGCTCGAGCTGCGTCGCGAGCGACCGCGCCAGCTCCCGCCTGATCTCGGGCCGGTGCGCGTCCTCCCAAGATCCTTCGTCGCGAAACTCCTGGGCGAGCCCGAGCCCGCGTCCGAGGGGAGCGGGGCCGCCAAGCGGCAGCGGAACGGGATAACCCGCGGCATGGAGAAACGCCTGCACCTCGCGCACGGCCGTGAGAAAGCTCTCGTCCCGACCAGGCTGGTGCGCCTTCACTACAACCCGCCTACCGTCCTCGAGCTCGAGCGCGCGGACGATTCCCGCGCTCGCCCGCTCGAAGACCACTTCCCGTATGCCACTGCCGAGCTCGACGCGACAGAACCGTTCGAACGCCTCGTCCGGTGGCTCGGTGCCGAAGACGGCCTCGAGCAGCGCGCTCATGATTCGCGGGCGAGCAGGTCTTCGACGGTCTCACGCCTCAGGATCTCCCGCACCTCACCGTCCAGCACGAGTACCGCAGCGGGTCGCGGCACGCCGTTGTAGGTCGACGCCATTCCCAGCGTGTAAGCACCCGTCGCGGGCACGGCGAGCACGTCGCCGCGTCGTGGCTCGGGCAGCCGGACGCTCTCGATCAGGACGTCGCCGGACTCGCAGTGCTTGCCGGCGATCGTGAACGGCTCGTCGGCCGACTTCTCCTCTGCGCGGTTCGCGAGCATCGCCGCGTACCGGGCGCCGTAGAGCTGAGGGCGCGGGTTGTCGGACATACCGCCGTCGATCGCGACATACCTCCTGTCGCCGGCGCGCTTGCTCGCTCCGACCGTGTAGAGCGTGCAGGCTGCGGAGCCGACGAGTGAGCGACCCGGCTCGAGGATCAGACTCGGCTCTGGCAGCCTCCGTTGCGACCAGGCCCGTGCGACGGCTTCGACGATGACGCGCACGAGCTCCTCGATCGGCGGCTCCGGCTCCTCCAGGACGTGCCTGATCCCGAAGCCCCCGCCGACGTCGACGATCCGCGGCGTCCAACCGAGCTCGTCCCGGACCCGCACGGTGAAATCCGCGAGCAGCTCCACTGCCTGAAGATGCGCCCGCGAATCCGCAAGCTGCGAGCCGACGTGGACGTGCAATCCCTCCACCTCGACCCCTGCCGCAAGCGCTCGCCGGATCGCCTCCAGCGCGTCGTCGGCGTCGAGTCCGAACTTGGAGCCCCGATGACCGGTCCGGATCGCCACGTGCGTCTCGGACTCGACGCCGGGCGTTACGCGCACAAGCGCACGCCGGACCCCGGCCACAGCCGCCCGCTCTGGCTCGTCGAGCGCATCGAGCACGACGAGCGCGCCCAGCTCGGCCGCGGCGCCCAGCTCCTCATCCGACTTGTTGTTGCCGTGGACGAGGATCCGCGTGCCCCCGATTCCCGCGGCCCGCGCGAAGGCGAGCTCACCGAGCGTCGAGACATCCGCCCCCACCCCTTCCTCTGCGAGCAGCCGCAGCAGGGCGGCGTTCGCGAACGCCTTCGTCCCGTAGACGACGAGCGCCTCGGGGGCGGCGGCGCGGAACAGCCTGGCCCGTGCCCGGAGCGAGCGCTCGCAGTAGACGACGAGCGGCGTCCCGAAGCGCTCCACGAGCGCGCTCGCGGGGATCGCGCCGACCGTCAGCCTACCGCTCTCGATCCTGGCCGTTTCCGGGAACAGTGCTAGCATGCGAGCCAGTGAAGCAGCTTCTTCGATAGCGCAGGAAGCGAACGCGGCCCTGCCGTGCAGCTTCCTCCCGGCCTCTCTCGCGAGAGGCTTTTTTGTACCCGAAACGAGTGGCAGAGATGACCGAGCAAACCGAGCGATACGACCCGAAGGCGATCGAGGTGAAGTGGCAGCGCGTCTGGGCCGACGAGCGGGCCTTCGCCGTGCCGAACCCGGAGCCCGGAGCGGTCAAGGACGCCGGTAAGACGTACGTGCTCGAGATGCTGCCCTACCCCTCGGGCGAGCTCCACATGGGGCACGCGCTGAACTACACGATCGGGGACGTCGTCACCCACGTTCGCCGCCGCCTGGGGCAGCAGGTGCTGCGGCCGATGGGCTATGACACCTTCGGCCTGCCCGCCGAGAACGCGGCGATCAAGGAGGGGCGGCATCCGCGCGAGGTGACCGACCGCAACATCGCCGCGATCCGCGAGCAGATGCGGCGCATGGGCTGGGCGATCGACTGGGATCGCGAGCTCTCGACCGCCGATCCGGCTTACTACCGCTGGACCCAGTGGCTCTTCCTTCGCTTCTACGAGCGCGGTCTCGCCTATCGCAAGGAAGCGCCCGTCAAGTGGTGCCCGAAGGATCAGACGGTGCTCGCGAACGAGCAGGTGATCGACGGCCACTGCGAGCGTTGCGGCGCGGAGGTCGAGACGCGCAACCTGACCCAGTGGTTCTTCCGGATCACTGACTACGCCGACGCCCTGCTCGACGAGATGGATCTGCTCGAGTCCTGGCCCGAGCGCGTGCTGACGATGCAGCGCAACTGGATCGGTCGCTCCGAGGGCGCACGTGTCGTCTTCCGCGTCGGAGGATCGGGTGAGGAGTTGCCCGTCTTTACGACGCGGCCGGACACGCTGTTCGGAGCGACGTTCATGGTCCTCGCGCCGGAGCACCCGCTCGTGGAGTCGCTCGTCGCCGGCTCCGAGCACGAAGCGGCGGTGCGCGAGTACGTGCGTCACGCCGGCTCGCGCACGAACGTCGAGCGCGAGCAGAAGGAGAAGGACGGCGTCCCAACCGGCCGTAACGCGATCAATCCCGTCAACGGCGAGCCCATCCCGATCTGGGTCGCCGACTACGTCCTGATGGAGTACGGCACCGGCGCGATCATGAGCGTTCCCGCGCACGACGAGCGGGATCATGCGTTCGCCGAGCGCTACGGCCTGCCGATCGTGCAGGTGGTCGCGCCCGAGGGCGGCCCCGAGGGCGGGGAGGAGCCGAAAGCCGGCGCGTACGTGGCGCACACGGAGAACGAGCGGCTGCTCGGCTCGGGCGAGTTCTCTGGGCTGAGCGCGCCCGAGGGCAAGCGGGCGATCGTTTCGTGGCTGGCAGCTCGCGGCGAGGCCGAGGCGACGATCGGCTATCGCCTGCGCGACTGGGGCTTCTCGCGCCAGCGCTACTGGGGCTGCCCGATCCCGATCGTCCACTGTCCGGAGTGCGGCGAGGTGCCCGTGCCCGACGACGAGCTTCCGGTCGTCCTGCCGGAGCTCACCGACTACCTGCCGAAGGGTCGCTCCCCGCTCGCGAGCGCGGAGGACTGGGTTCGGGTCGAGTGCCCGCGCTGCGGCGGGGAGGCCAGCCGCGAGACCGACACGATGGACACCTTCGTCGACTCCTCCTGGTACTACATCCGCTACTGCGACCTGGCGAACGACGAGGCGCCCTTCGACCGGGAGATCGCCGACTACTGGCTGCCGGTCAACCAGTACATCGGGGGGATCGAGCACGCGGTCCTGCACCTGCTGTACGCGCGCTTCTTCACGAAGGTGATGCAGGAGCTCGGCCTGGTCGGCTTCCGCGAGCCGTTCGCGCGGCTCTTCAATCAAGGAATGCTCCATTACCAGGGCGCCAAGATGTCGAAGTCGAAGGGCAACGTCGTCGAGCCGCTCGTCTACGCCGACCGCTACGGCGCGGACACGGTGCGCACCTACGCGCTCTTCATGGGCCCTGCCGAGGAAGACATGCTCTGGCAGGACGCGGGGATCGAGGGCGTCTGGCGCTTCCTGAACCGGCTCTGGCGAGTTGTGCACGAACAGGCCGGCCGGCCCGGCTCCGCCGCGGGCGTCGACACGCCGCTGGCGCGCAAGGCCCATCAGACGATCGTGAAGGTGACCGACGACATCAACCGCCGCTTCTCGTTTCACACGCCCATCGCGGCGGTCATGGAGCTCGTCAACGAGATCGGTCGCTCGGCAGACGATCCAGCCGCACGCTTCGCGGCGGAGACGGCTGTCTCATTGATCCAGCCGTATGCGCCGCACATCGCCGAAGAGCTCTGGGGCGTGCTCGGAGGCGAGCGCCTGTGGGAGGAGGCGTGGCCCGAGGCCGACGAGGCGATGCTCGTGCGCGAGACCGTCGAGGTCGTGGTGCAGGTCAACGGCAAGGTTCGGGAGCGGCTGCAGGTGGCCGCCGAGACACCCGAGGAAGAGCTCGTCTCGCTCGCGCGGTCGTCCGAGCGGGTGCAGGAGCACCTAAACGGCGGCGAGCCCCGAAAGACGATCGTCGTCCCGGGCAAGCTCGTCAACTTCGTCGTCTAGCGAATCCCGGTGTCGATCCGTAGCGTGACTCGGGGGTAGCTGCCGCTGCGAACGAGGACAGAGGCGGCCGGCGCCGTCCGTCCGAAGCCGGTTGCGGTAAGGACGACCGTGTACCGACCCGGAGCGAGCGCGACGCGGAAGCGCCCGTCGGAGCCGGTTCTCACGCGGGCGACGATGCGTCCAGAGCGCCGGACCGCGAGATTCTCCCTTGCTGCCGGCTCCTCGCACGGCGTTCCGGCCGTGCAGACGGGCTGAATCGGTCCCCGCAGAACGAGCCCGCGGATCCCGCTCGAGGTCTCGGCGCCGCAGGCGGGCGCGGCAAGCACTGCGGCGGCGAAGAGGATCATGGCAACTCGCATCTCCGGATCATCGCGGATTGGCACGAAATCGGCACACATTCGTGACACAGGCGTTGCAGGTCGACCGCCACGCTTACGGCATGCCCTCCCTGCCTGTCTCGCGAGGACGTGCCCTCGTCCTCGCGGGCGGGCTCCTCGTGCTCCTCGTTGTCGGGGGCCGCATGCTCGTAGACGCCGGTGCAGCCCCGGCGCGGCCGGCTGAAGCGCTTGTCGCCGCGCCGTCCCCGATTGCCCCCGCGAAGCTCGTGGTGCACGTCACCGGCGCGGTCTCGCAACCGGGGCTCTACCGGCTGCGAGAGGGCAGCAGAGTCGCCGACGCCGTCGTCCGGGCGGGCGGAGCGACGGCGTCGGCCGACACCGCGGCCGTGAACCTCGCCGCACCGCTCGCCGACGGGATGCAGGTCTCGATACCGAGTCGGGTCGCCGGTGCGGCGGGGGCGGTTGCGGGAACGGCGGCGACGGGCTCGGATGCGGCGCCGGTTCGCGTCAGCCTGAACGCCGCGAGCGTCGCGGAGCTGGACGTGCTCCCCGGAGTCGGACCCGTCACGGCGCAGAAGATCGTCGACTATCGAACTGCCCACGGTGGCTTCCGAACCGTCGACGACCTGGATGCGATCCCAGGCATCGGTCCCGTGCGAATCGATCAACTACGCGACCTGGTGGGGCCGTGATCGAGCGCGCAGGGCCGACGCTGCTCGTGCTCGCGGCTTGCCTCGGGCTGGCCGTCTCGAACGCGGTGAGACTTCCGGGCGCGGTGCTCGTAGTGGCTTCTTTCCTGCTGCTACTCCTGCTCGCCGTTTCGAGTGTCGATCCGAGAGCCCGACTGCCGGCGCTGGCGGCTGCGCTCGCTGTGACCGGATGGTGGTGGGGGAGCCTGCGGCTCGAGACGCTCGACGAGAGCGTCCTTGGTTTGTCTGTCGGCCGATTCGGCGAGCTCGAAGCCGTAGTCACCGGACCTGTGCAGCGGACGAGGTTTGCGCTGCGTATGCCCGCCGACGCTCGTCGCTTCGTGGACGTACGCGTCGACGAGCCCGTGTGGCTCGAGCTACCGGTGGGGCGATCCCCGCCTCAGGGCGCCATTCTCGCCTTGCGCGCCGAGGTGGTTGCCCCGCGTCCTCGAGAAGACGGCTTCGACGAGCGCGGGTGGCTCGCGCGCCGTGGCGTGCACGTGATCCTCCGCGGGCGCGACTGGCGCGTCGTTGGTCGTCGCGGCGGGATCGGCGGTCTGTCCGACCGACTGCGCGCACACGTGGCCCACTCGATCGCGCCCGGGCTCGACGGCGAGCGTCGAGCGGTGCTCGTCGGAATCGTGCTGGGCGAGGACGAAGGCCTCTCCGAGGAGCTACAGGAAAGCTTCAAGGCGGCGG
Organism: Gaiellaceae bacterium; assembly: GCA_037720595.1. Taxonomy (GTDB): domain Bacteria; phylum Actinomycetota; class Thermoleophilia; order Gaiellales; family Gaiellaceae; genus Gaiellasilicea. Next base: position 38,676 of record JBBJLW010000015.1, read on the forward strand.
GCCTCTATCACCTGTTGGCCGTGTCCGGCCAGAACGTGGGCTTCCTGGCCCTCGCCGTGCTCGTGCTCGCATGGCTCGTCGGGATCTCGCGGCTCCCGGCAGAGGCGGCGGCGATCTGCGCGATCGTCGCGTACGTGCTCGCCGTCGGGTGGCAGCCGTCGGTCGTCCGCGCAGGTGTCGCCGGTGTGTTGGCCTCGCTCGCGTGGCTGGTCTCCCGTCCTCGCGACCGCTGGCATTTCATGGCCCTCGGGGCAGCGGTCCTGCTCGCGTGGACACCAGCCACTCTCTTCGAGCCGGGCTTCCAGCTCTCGTTCGCAGCGGTAGCGGCGATCTTCGTGCTCGTGCCGCGACTCGGTCGCTTCCTCGAGGGCTACCCGCTTCCCCGCTGGCTTCGTGACGCGCTTGCGATCTCGGTCGCGTGCGGCGTGGCGACGGCGCCGATCCTCTGGTTCCAGTTCGGCTCCGTCCAGGTCTACTCGCTGGTCGCAAACGCCCTCGTCACACTGGCAATAGGGCCTCTGCTCGGGATCGCGCTGCTCGGCACGCTGCTCGACCCGCTGCTTCCGTCGGCCGCGCTCGCCCTCGCGTGGCTGAACGGCTGGCTGGCGGCATACATCGCAGCGTGCGCTCGCAGCGTGGCCCGCCTGCCGCACGCCCAGACGAGCTCTGGGCTCGCCGTCGTGGCGTTGCTCCTCCTACCGGCGGGGTCTCTGATCCTGAGGAGGCTTCCGCCCTGGCGCAGACCGCTCGCGCTGGCGTGCGTTGCAGCCGTGTTGCCCGCGCTCCTGCTCTGGCAGTTCTGGCCGGCTCGGGTACTCCCGCCGCCGGAGGGCCTACGGATCACCGTTCTCGACGTCGGCCAAGGGGACTCGATCCTCGTCCAGGTTCCGGAGGGATCGATCCTGGTCGACCAGGGGCCGCCGGAGGCACGCGTCGACCGGCAGTTGCGCGAGCTCGGAGTCCGGCGGCTTTCCGCGCTCGTGCTCACGGACGGCCAGCGCGATCACACCGGCGGCGCGGAGCAGGTTCTGCGCGGGCTCGCCGTGGACCGGGTGCTCGATCCTCGGATCGCAAGCGAGAGCCCGTACAAGACACGCGCGCTTGTCGTCGCCGCCAAGCGAGGAATCCCGATCGAGGTGGCCCGCGCAGGCGCGTCGTGGCGACTCGGTCGTCTGGAGCTCCGGGTGCTCTGGCCGGACGGGCCTGGACTCCCGAGCGAGGATCCCAACCGTCGTACGGTCGTGCTCCTCGCAAGCTACGGCGAGACCGATGCGCTGCTCAGCGCAGACGCCGAGACCGACGTCACCGCGCCGCTCTACGGGCGACGAGTCGAGATCCTCAAGGTCGCACACCACGGCTCCGAGGATCCCGGGCTCGAGGCCGAGCTGAGCGAGCTGCGTCCGGCGATCGCAGTGATCTCCTGCGGTCGCGGCAATTCGTACGGTCATCCGAGGTCAGAGACCCTCGCCGCACTCGCCGGCGTTCCCGGTCTTCGTCTTCATCGCACCGATCAAGACGGACGCGTGGTCGTCGAGTCCGATGGCGAGCGCGTCTGGAGCCGGTCGGATCGCTAGATGATTGATGCCACGAGATCGTCCGTCTCGGGGCGCGAGCTGGCAGCTCTTGGGGGAGCGGACGGGCTGGCTGAGCGGCCACCAGGTCGCTCAGGTAGTCCGGGAACGGCCCAGACACGCCAGCGCATCCGAGCGCGCGAGATCGTGGCATCAATCATCTAGGCTCGAGCCGTGTCCGACGCCTCCGACCTCAAGCCCGTCTACCTGCTCACCGGCAGCGATCGACCCAAGATCGAGGTCGCTCTGCGGCGGCTGCGCGGCCACTTCGTACCTGAGTCAATCGAGCTGACGACGGCACAGGAGCTGCCGGGTGCGGATCTTGCGGCGATCTGCAACGCCGGCAGCCTCTTCGGTGACGCGCGCCTCGTCGTGGTCGAGCACATCGACGGGGTGCGAGGGAACGAGGGAAGGCTGGCGAGGGGCTGGAAAGTGGCGGATGTGAAGGCCGTCGAGGAGTACCTCGCCTCGCCGGCGCCGTCGACGACGCTCGCCCTCGTCGCCGAAGAGCTGAAGAAGGATGCCGCGCTTTACAAGGCCTGCGGCAAGGTTGGGGCGGTTCTCGACTTCTCGGTCGCGAAGAAGGGCCTCACGTCCTGGGTCTCACAGCAGTTCGCCGCGCGCGGTGCCCGGGCCGAGCCGGAAGCGTGCGTCGCGCTCGTCCAGCTCGTCGGCGAAAACCTGCACCAGCTCACGAGCGAGGTCGACAAGCTCGCGACGTGGGCGAGGGGAGAGCCGATCGGCGAGCGTGAGGTCGAGGCGCTCGTCCCCGCCCTGGCGGACACGTCGGACTACAAGCTGGCGGACGTCTGGAGTCAGCGCGACTCGGCGGCACTCCTACGTCTGAGTGAGGAGATCTTCGACCGCGACCCCAAGGCGAGCCGGGACGTGAGTGCTCGCCTCTCGGCCCGCTTCGGCGGTCAGGTACTGGCGGTCGCACGCGCGAAGCGGCTGAAGGAGGCGGGTGTGGCCGCTTCCGCCGCCCAGAAGCCTCTCGGCCTCCGATATGACTGGCAGGTCAGGCGGGCCTACGCTCAGGCTGAGTCCTTCTCGGAGACAGAGCTCGACCACGCGGTCGTACGCCTCTCGGAGCTGGACCTGGCGCTCAAGGGAAAGAGCCGGCTCGCGCCGGATCTCGAGCTCCAGCGAGCTCTCGTGGATCTAAGCCGAAACGGCTAGGTCTGAGCGAGCCGCGCGGCCCTGGCCTTCTTGCGCGCGGCCGTGTTCTTGTGCATCGCCCCACGTGAGGCGGCCTTGTCGATCGTTCGCACCAGCTGGAGTTGCTCGGCCTCGATCGTCGCCTTGTCGCCGTCGGCGGCAGCAGCCTCGAGACGCCTCGTCAGCGTCTTCACGGTCGAGCGGTAGCGGAGGTTCTCGTCGCGCTCCCGCTCGGCGATCCGGACTCGCTTGATCTGTTGCTGGATGTTAGGCATGTCAAAGAAAGGCCCGCACTCGGCGGGCGCCGGAGATCGTAGCAGAGGGTCGGCGCCGGCTTCCACCCTTCCTATACTCGCCCGGTGGAGGACCGAGCCAACGTCCGCAGGCTCGCCTTCTCGACCGCGATCTTCTCCGCCGCCACGGGGCTCTCCCGACTTCTCGGCCTCGTCCGTGAGATCGTCGCCGCGAACTACTTCGGCGCTCGCGGCCCGATCAATGCGTTCACGGTTGCCTTCCAGATCCCGAATCTGATCCGCGCGCTCGTCGCCGACGCCGCGCTCTCCTCAGCCTTCGTTCCCGTCTTCAGCGAGCTGCTCGAGAAGGGAGAGAAGGCGCGAGCCTGGCGCGTCGCATCGACCGTCTTTTGGCTCTTCCTCCTGATCGTCGGCGGCCTGACCGCGCTCTTCATCCTCGCCGCGCCGATCCTGATGCCGCCGCTCACGGACGCCTACGACGACCTGACGGTGACGCTGTCGCAGATCCTCTTCCCGATCGTCGTCCTCCTCGGCCTCTTCGGGATCGTGACCGGGATCCTGAACAGCTACGAGGAGTTCTCGATCCCGGCCCTGACGCCCGTCTTCTGGAATCTCGCGATCATCGCGGGCCTCGTGATCGGAGTGCCGCGCGCCGACTCCGACAGCGGCAAGCTCTACGTCTACGCGGGGTCGATCGTCGTCGGCACGCTGATCCAGCTCCTGCTGCCGCTCCCCTGGCTGCGCGGTCTCGACGGGCGCCTCCGACTTGCGCTCGATCTCCGCGATCCGGCGGTGAAGCAGGTCTTCAAGCTGATGATCCCGGTCATGCTCGGGCTCGGCCTGATCAACGTGAATGCGGTGATCGGCACCGTCTTCGCCTCGAAGCTGATTGACCCGACGATCTCGCCGAACGCGATCGACAAGGCGTTTCGCGTCTACATGCTTCCCCAGGGAATGTTCTCGGTCGCCGTCGCGACGGTGCTCTTCCCCTCCCTCGCCCGCTACGCAACGAGGGGAGATCTGGACGGCTTTCGGGACACCGTCGCGCGGGGCTTGCGCCAGATCAACTTCCTGCTCCTCCCGGCGAGCGTGATCTCCGCGGTGCTTGCGCTTCCGATCGTGCGCCTCCTCTACGAACGGGGCGCCTTCGAGCCCGAGGAGACCCGTGTCGTCGCGGGGGCGCTGGCCGCATTCTCGCTCGGACTGGCCTTCAACGGGATGATGCTGATGCTGAACCGCGGCTTCTTCAGCCTCCAGGCACCTTGGGTGCCCACGCTCGTCGCCCTCGCGAACCTTGTCCTGAACACGGCGCTGTACGTCGCCTTCTATCGCGTCGGCACGTGGGGGATCCCGCTCTCGATCTCGATCGCGAACATCGCCGCGGTGCTGCTCCTGTTCGTGCTCCTACGCCGGCGGATCGGCCGGATCGACCTGGCCGCGACGATCCGCTCGTTCGGGCTTGCTGCGATCGCCTCCGCTGCGCTGGGAGCCGCCGCCTTCGGGATCTGGTGGGGTCTGGACGAGCTGCTCGGCCGCTCGTTCCTCGGCCAGCTCGGATCGCTCGGAACGGCGCTCGTCGCCGGCGGGATCGTCTACTTGCTCGTGGCTCGCGCGCTCGGGATCCGCGAGATGCAGGCGCTAGACTCGCTCCGAGGCCGCTTCCGCCAGAGCTGATGCCGCCAGAGCTGACGAGTCATGGACCAGGCCCATATCCGCAACTTCTCGATCATCGCCCACATCGACCACGGGAAGTCGACGCTGGCCGATCGGATCCTGCAGCTCACCGATACGGTCGCCGACCGCGACATGAAGGAGCAACTGCTCGACTCGATGGATCTCGAGCGCGAGCGCGGAATCACGATCAAGGCGCAGGCGGTTCGCGTGCTCTGGAAGGGGCACCAACTGAACCTGATCGACACGCCCGGCCACGTGGACTTCACCTACGAGGTCTCCCGCTCACTCCAGGCCTGCGAAGGGGCGCTGCTCGTCGTCGACGCGGCGCAGGGGATCGAGGCACAGACGCTCGCGAACGCCTATCTCGCGATCGAGAACAACCTCGAGATCGTCCCGCTCGTGAACAAGATCGACCTCCCGCAGGCCGATCCCGACGGCGCGGCGGCCGAGGTCGCGGATCTGATCGGCGACGACGCCGACAACGTGCTCCGGATCTCGGCGAAGACGGGTCAGGGAGTCGAGGAGGTGCTCGACGCGATCGTCGAGCGGATTCCGGCTCCTGTCGGCGACTCCCAGGCGCCGGCACGCGCGCTCATCTTCGACTCCTCCTACGATCAATATCGCGGCGTGATCGCGTTCGTGCGGGTCGTCGACGGTCGCTTCGAGACCCGCGATGCCGTTCGCGCGATGGCGCAGGGAACGCGGTTCGAGGCCGAGGAGCTCGGCTTTCTCTCGCCGCAGCGAAGCCCGGTGAAGGCGCTCGAGGCCGGCGAGGTCGGCTACGTCGTCACCGGCCTCAAGGACGTCTCGAAGCTGGGGGTCGGCGACACGCTCACGGTCGAGAGGCGGCCCGCGGCCGAGCCGTTGCCGGGATACAAGGACGTGAAGCCGATGGTCTTCGCCGGCCTCTTCCCGACCGACTCGGACGAGTACCCGGAGCTGCGCGATGCGCTCGAGCGCCTGAAGCTGAACGACGGCGCGCTCTTCTACGAGCCCGAGACTTCGCAGGCGCTCGGCTTCGGCTTCCGCTGCGGCTTCCTCGGTCTCCTGCACATGGAGATCGTGCGCGAGCGGCTCGAGCGCGAGTTCGATCTCGACCTGCTCGTGACAGCTCCGAACGTCGCCTACCGCGTCCAACCGCGGCCCGACGCCGAATGGGTCGAGGTGCACAACCCGGCCGAGATGCCGAACGAGTTCGACGCCGTCGAGGAGCCGTACATCAAGGCCTCCGTCATCGTCCCCAAGGAGTACGTGGGCGCGGTGATGGAGCTCTGCAACGAGCGCCGCGGCAGCTTCGACCACATGGAATACCTCTCCGAGGAGCGGGTGCACCTCGTCTACCAGCTGCCGCTCGGCGAGATCGTGCTCGACTTCTACGACCAGCTCAAGTCGCGCACTCGCGGCTACGCGAGCTTCGACTACGACATGGCCGGCTTCCGGGCCGGGACGCTCGTTCGCGTCGACGTGCTCGTCGCGGGCGAGCCGGTGGACGCGCTCTCTCTGATCATCCACCGCGAGTTCGCCTACGACCGCGGCAAGCTGCTCGTGGAGCGGCTGCGCAAGGAGATCCCGCGCCAGTTCTTCGACGTGGCGATCCAGGCCGCGATCGGCTCACGGGTGATCGCGCGCGAGACGGTGAAGGCGAAGCGCAAGGACGTGCTCGCCAAGTGCTACGGCGGCGACATCAGTCGCAAGCGGAAGCTGCTCGAGAAGCAGAAGAAGGGCAAGAAGCGAATGAAGCAAGTCGGCGGTGTCGAGGTACCCCAGGAGGCGTTCCTGGCGGTGCTCAACCTCGACGACAAGAAGTGAGCGGCGCCCTGTCGAGTATTCGTCACGAAGTCGGCACGAGCCCGTCACACCCCCATGAGGGTTCGGCGCGTACGGTTCCAGAAGGGGGCCTTCGCGCCCCCCAACGGGGGGCTGGTCCCGACGCCGTTGGGGCTACGACGGCAGGTGCACGCCATCTCTACGTTCATCTCCCCTTCTGCGCGCACCGCTGCGGCTACTGCGACTTCGTCACCGCCGTCGGAAAGCGGGCCGAGCACGGCGGCTACGTCGACGCGCTCCTCGCGGAGCTCGCGCTCGAGCAGCACCTGCTCGCGGATGAGGTCGCGACGATCTTCCTCGGCGGCGGAACGCCGACGTTCACCGAGCCGGCCGCGCTCGAGCGGCTGTTCGCGGCGCTGCCGGCTGCGGCCGAGGTGACGGTCGAGGCGAACCCGGAGACCGTCACCCCGGAGCTCGCCGCGCTCCTGCGCGAGCACGGGGTCAACCGGGTCTCGGTCGGGGCGCAGAGCTTCCAGCCTCACCTGCTCGAGGTGCTCGAGCGGCGCGCGACACCGGCCGACGTGCGCGACGCCGTTCCGATCCTCCGGGCTGCCGGCTTCGACAATCTCTCGCTCGATCTCATCTACGGGATCCCCGCGCAGAGCGCCGACGACCTGAGGCGCGACCTCGGTGCCGCGATCGCCCTCGAGCCCGAGCACCTCTCCTGCTACGAGCTCGAGTCGAAGCCCGGGACGCGCTTTACGCACGCGCACGGCGAGGAGCTTGCGAAACAAGCAGAAGCGATGGAGTGCTACTTCGAGACGGTGGTGGAGACGCTCACAGCCGCGGGCTATCGCTGGTACGAGACTGCGAACTTCTGCCGCCGCGACGAATCGCGTGACCTCCGAGCACATCACAACCTCGGTTACTGGCTCGGTCACGACTACCTCGGCATCGGCGTCGGCGCGGTTTCGACGGTCGCGGGCCTGCGCTGGCGAAACGTGCCGAGTGTCGGTCGCTACGTGGCTGCGCTGGCGCGGGGCGAGCAGCCGAGCCGCGAGCTCGAGCCGCTGGACGCGAACGTGCAGGCGCGCGAGCGCGTTCTGCTCGGGCTTCGCCTCGACGAGCCTCTCGCGACCGCAGGTCTCGACGGAGCTCTCGACACCGACGCGGTCGAGCGGCTCGAGCGCCTCGGGCTCGCCCGCTCGCTCGACGAGGGTGCCCTGCTCGAGCTGACCCCGCGTGGCCGTTTCCTCGGCGGCGGGGTCACCGCTGAGCTGATCGCCTAGGGCACAGGTAAAATCCCCTGCAAATGGCCGATCTGAGCGAGCGCAAGCGCGAGATCCTGAGAAGAGTCGTCGCGGAGTACATCGCGACCGGGGAGCCGGTGGGCTCGAAGTCGCTCGTCGCGAGCTCGGGGTTGCCGGTCTCGTCGTCGACCGTGCGGACCGAGCTCGCCGAGCTGGAGTCGCTTGGTCTCCTCACGCATCCCCACACCTCGGCGGGCCGGATTCCCACCGACTCCGGCTACCGCTTCTACGCGGCCGAAGTACTCGAGGCCGTCGAGCCGCGGCCCGCGCGCTTCCCGCTCGACCTGACTGCGATGCGCAGCGAGATCGAGGCCGCCCTCCAGTCGACAACCGAGATGCTCTCGCAGGTCACGCGCCTCCTCGCGCTCGTCTCGGCGCCGGGGCTCCAGACCGCAACCGTGCGGCACGTCGAGGTGCTCGTACTGCAGCCGTGCGTCGTGATGGTCGTGACGATCACCTCGACTGGCGGAGTCGCGAAGCGCCTGTTCGAGTTCGAGCAGCCGGTCGATCCGGGTCTTGCGGCCTGGGCGAACGAGTATTTGAACGAGCGCGTCGCCGGTGTCCAGCTCGGCACGCACCTGCTCCGGCAGCGGATCGAGGACTCGAGCCTCTCGGTGCGCGAGCAGGGCTTTCTCGACGAGCTCCGGCCGGCGTTCGTGGATCTGGCGGCTCCGACGGCGCAGCTCTTCTACGTCGGCGGCGCCGCCTCGCTGCTCGACGGCGTACGCGACCACGAGCTCGAGGCGTGCCGGCGCCTCCTCTCCGTCCTCGAGCAGCGCGCCGCCGTCCTGGAGCTGATGAGCGACGCCTTCGACGCGCGCCGCCCGTTCGTGCGCGTCGGGCTCGACCACCCAGGTCTCCACGACGTCGCCCTCGTTGGCGCCACGTACGGACTGCCGACTCGCACGCTCGGCACGGTCAGCCTGCTCGGCCCCGTGCGGATGGACTATGCGAAGGCCGTCCGGACCGTCCGCGCCGCTGCGCTCGAGCTCTCGCGGCTCGTCGAGACGGCGTACGAGGAAAGCTGAGGCAGCCGTCCGGCTGCTTCCGGCGCAGCGTCTACCCTGAAAACGAATGGCGACCGCCGAGCGAGATCTGTACGAGCTGCTCGGCGTCGAGCGGAGCGCCAGCGACGCCGAGATCAAGAAGGCGTTTCGCAAGCTCGCGCAGAAGCTCCACCCGGACGTCTCCCAGGAGCCCGACGCGCAAGATCGCTTCCGCGAGGTCGCAGAGGCGTACGAAGTGCTCTCGAACGCCGAGACGCGCAAGCTCTACGACCAGTACGGCCACGCCGGCCTGAAGCGCGGCGGCTATGCGCCTGGCAACTTCGATTTCGGCAACCTCGGCGACATCTTCTCGGCCTTCTTCGGCGACGACCTGATGGGTCGCGCCGGTCGCACCACCGCGAGCCGGGGCGGCGATGTGGGAGTCGCGGTCGAGATCGACCTCGCAGAGGCGTTTGCGGGAGCTACACGGCGGGTGGAACTCGAGGTCGCGCTGACCTGCGAGCGCTGCGAGGGCGACGGTGCCGAGCCCGGCACGACGCCGATCACATGCGGTACCTGCGGGGGCGCCGGTCGCGTCCAGCAGGTCTCGCGGAGCGTCTTCGGAGAGTTCGTGCGGGCGCAGACGTGTCCCACCTGCGGAGGTGGCGGCCGGATCTCGGAGACGCCCTGTCTGGAGTGCGCCGGCGCCGGCAGGACGACCCGCGAGAAGACGCTGAACGTCGAGATTCCGGCGGGAATCCACCACGGGCAGCAGATCAGGATCAACGGTGAAGGACACGCTGGAGCGCACGCCGGCCGCAACGGCGACCTCTACGTGGAGGTGCGCGTCGCTCGTCACGAGCACTTCGAGCGGGACGGCGACGACATCCTCGCGAGCGTCGACCTGACGATCGTGCAGGCAGCCATCGGGGCTCGCGTCTCGGTTCCGACTCTCGAAGGTGACGTCGAGCTCGACTTCGAGCCCGGGACCCAGCCAGGCGAGGTTCGCGTGCTGAGGGGCAAGGGGATGCCGGCGCTCCAGCGCTACGGCCGCGGCGACCAGCGCGTGCTGGTCAACGTCTCCGTCCCGCGCCGGCTGACCGCCGAGCAGCGCACGCTGCTCGAGCAGTTCGAAAGGCATTCGACCGAGGAGACGTACAAGCGCGACGAGGGGTTCTTCGAGAAGCTCCGAAGCGCCCTGCGTTGATGAAGCTCCTGCGGCGCGTCTCCGTCACCGTCCCCCCGGCTCGGGCCGAGCAGGCGCGTGCCGTCATGCTCGAGCTCTTCCCGACCGGCTTCGAGGAGGTCGATCACAAAGGCAGTCTCGAGCTGGCGGCCTACACGAACTCGGCGGGGGAGGAGCGGATCTGGCAGGCCTTCGGCGGTGCGGCGGGTTCCGATGTCGACGGCGGCTGGGAGGAGCGCTGGCGCCAGTTCCACAAGCCCGTGAGGGTGGGGGAGCTTTGGATCGGCCCGCCGTGGGAGGTGCCCGATCGAGACGCGCTCGTGGTCGTGATCGACCCGGGCCGTGCCTTCGGAACCGGCGGTCATGCGACGACGCGGCTCTGTCTCGAGCTGCTCGCTAGCGAGAAGCGCGGCAGCGTCCTCGACGTGGGTTGCGGCTCCGGAATCCTCTCGATCGCGGCAGTTCGGCTCGGCTTCGCACCGGTATGCGGGATCGACTTCGACCCGCAAGCGGTCGAGGCGACCGAGCGCAACGCGCGCGACAACGGCGTCGAGATCGAGGCATGGCTCGCCGACCTGCGTGACGTGGAGCTGCCCGAGGTCGATCTAGCCCTCGCGAACATCGCGGCCGAGGCGGTGCTGGCGCTCGGGCCGAAGCTGCGGGCGGCGCTCGCGATCACCTCTGGCTACCTCGTCTCGGACGAGCCCGAGCTCGCCGGCTATCGCCGCGAGCGGCGGGTCGGGGTCGACGGCTGGGCCGCCGACCTGCATGTGCGTCGGTAAGAATCGCGGCCCATGCCCGACTGCCTCTTCTGCACGCTCGTCCGCGAGGCCGACCACGTCGCCAAGGCGGACGGCTTCGTTGCGATCCGCGACATCAACCCGCGCGCGGACGTCCACCTGCTCGTCCTGCCCGAGCGGCATGTCGACACGTTTCGCGAGGTTGGCGCGTTCACGGCGGACGAGTCGAAGCGGATGCTCGAGTTCGTCGCCCAGACCGCGCGCGACGCCGGCCTCGAGGACTACCGGGTGCTCGTCAACGTCGGCCCCGGAGGCGGCCAGACCGTCTTCCACCTGCACTGGCACCTGCTGGGTGGAAGAATCCAGGGGATGCCTGAATGAGATTGATCGCCGAGATCGAGTCCCAGCTCAAGGACGCCATGCGCGAGCGCGACGACGCGCGCCGAGACGCGCTGCGCCTCATCCTCTCCAGCCTGCGTGGTGCGGAGAAGGAGCTCCAGCGGGAGCTCTCGGAGGACGAGGAGCTGCAGGTGCTCCAGCGGGAGCGCAAGAAGCGGCTCGAGGCCGCGGAGGCGTTTCGCAGCGGCGATCGCGCCGAGCAGGCCGACAAGGAGGAGGCGGAGCTCGACGTGCTCGAGGAGTTCATGCCCGAGCCGCTCTCCGAGGAGGAGATCGAGGAGATCGTCGACGATGTGATCGCCGAGGTCGGCGCCACGAGCATGCGCGACATCGGTCGCGTGATGGCCGACGTGATGCCGCAGATCGCGGGGAGAGCCGACGGCTCGGCCGTCAGCCAGCTCGTCCGCGAGAAGCTCGCTTGACGCTGCACCTGGCACAGCTCCCGCGCTCGGCCGCAGCGCCAGCCTGCAGCGGGCGCACACGCAGACCCCGAGGTGAATAGATCCGGCGCGGCCGGGCGAGCCCAGGCTCCTGGGCCGAGCCGGAACGCTCCGGTTGCTCGCCTAGACTGAGCGGGATGCAGGACGTCGTCTCGGTCCCGAACGAGGTCGCCGCCGAGCTTGCCGGCGTGGGTGACGGCGTGCTCGACGCGCTCCGCGCGCGGCTGCACTGCACCCTGCGACTGCGTGGCAATCAACTCACGATCGAGGGTGGCGACGAGCAGGTTGCGGCTGCCCGCGCCGTCGTGGACGAACTGGTCGAGCTCGTCGAGGGCGGGCAGGAGATCGGGCCCGACACCGTCGGTGCGGTCGTGGCCGCACTCGACCAGGCCGAGGACATCCGTCACGTCTTCGACGACGTGGTCTGGCGCCATCGAGGCAAGAAGATCGCCCCGAAGACGCTGATGCAGAAGCGCTACGTCGACTCGATCCGCAACTGCACGGTCACCTTCGGGATCGGCCCGGCGGGCACCGGCAAGACCTACCTTGCGATGGCGCTCGCGGTCGCGGCGCTTTCCGAGCGGCAGGTCGGCCGGATCATCCTCACGCGCCCCGCGGTCGAGGCCGGCGAGCGGCTCGGCTTCCTCCCGGGCGACATGCTCGCCAAGGTCGATCCGTACCTGCGCCCGCTCTTCGACGCCCTCTACGACATGCTGGATCCCGAGAAGCTGACCGCGTTCATGGAGCGCGGCACGATCGAGGTGGCGCCGCTCGCGTTCATGCGCGGCCGCACGCTGAACGACTCGTTCATCATCCTCGACGAAGCCCAGAACACGAGCCCGGAGCAGATGCAGATGTTCCTGACGCGGCTCGGCTTCGGCTCGAAGGTCGTGATCACAGGCGACGTCACCCAGATCGACCTGCCTCGCGAGCAGGCTTCCGGGCTGATCCAGGTGCGCCAGATCCTCGGCTCGGTCGACGGGATCGGCTTCGTCGAGTTCGGGCACGAGGACGTCGTCCGGCACAAGCTCGTGCAGCGGATCGTCGAGGCGTACACGCAGCACGCGGAGGAGACTGGGCTCGAGCGCACGCGATGATCGAGGTCGAGGTCGAAAACCGAAGCGGGGCGGAGGTCGACGAGATCGGTGCGGTCGACCTCGCCCAGCGCGTCCTCGCTGCGGAGGGGCTCGAGGATGGCGAGCTCGGGTTGGCGTTCGTCGCGCCCGACGAGATCAGGTCGTTGAAGGCGCAGCACCTGGGGATCGACGAGGCGACGGACGTCCTTTCGTTCCCGCTGGACGGGCGCGAAGCGGTTCTCGACGGCGTGCCGCGCGCGCTCGGCGACGTCGTCCTGTGCCCCCAGGTCGTCGGTGATGCCTGGCGAAAGCCGCTCGTCCACGGTCTGCTGCACCTCCTCGGCCACGACCACGGGGCCGAGATGGAAGCGCGAGAGGCGCTCCACCGATGAACTCGCCTCGCCGCGCGCCGTCGATCGTCGAGAGCTTCAACTACGCCTTCCAGGGGATCATCCACGTCCTCCGCACGCAGCGAAACATGCGCATCCATTTCGGCGCTGCGGCGCTCGTACTGGTGGCGGCGATCGTGTTGGGGGTGGACAAGCTCGAGCTGATCGCGCTCCTGCTCGCGATCGCGTTCGTCCTCATCGCGGAGATGATCAACACGGCCGTCGAGGCCGCCGTGGATGTCGCCACCACCTCATTCGACCCGATGGCGAAGCTCGCGAAGGACATCGCGGCCGGCTCGGTCCTCATCGCGACGGGAGTCGCGGTCGCCGTCGGGTACCTGGTTTTTTCCGGCCAGGTCTCGGACCGCAGCTCGCGCCTGCTCGACCGGCTCTCGAACGCACCGGCCGAGCTGACCCTGATCGCGCTCGTCCTGACGACGATCCTCGTGATCGGGACGAAGGCGCTGACCGGGCGGGGAACCCCGCTTCGCGGGGGCCTGCCGTCGGGCCACTCGGCGGTCGCCTTTGCCGGCTGGATGGCGGCGACGCTGATCCTCGACCACACTGAGCACCGCTTCCTGATCTCGTCGCTGACCTTGATCATGGCCCTGCTCGTGGCCCAGACGCGCGTCGAGTCGGGCATCCATTCGGCCGTCGAGGTGCTCTACGGCGGCATTCTCGGCGCCCTCGTCACACTCGCCCTCTTCCAATTGACGCCGTGACCGACGCCGAGCTCCTCGCCCGCGCCGACGCGATTGCCGAGAAGGCGTACGCGCCGTACTCCAACTTCCTCGTGGGCGTCGCGGTCCTCGCGCGCGACGGGAACGTGATCGAAGGGGTGAACGTCGAGAACGGCGCCTATCCGCTCGGAGTTTGCGCCGAGAAGAACGCGATCTCGACCGCGATCACGCAGGGTTACCGCCCCGGCGACTTCGAGGCGCTGGCGGTCAACGCCTCGCCGTGCGGCGGCTGCCGGCAGTGGCTCGCCGAGATGGGCATCGACCGTGTGATCTTCCGCAATCGCGGCGAGATCTTGACCATGCCGCCTGCCGCGCTGTTGCCAGAATCCTTCGACCTTGCGGACTAGACTAAGTCTAGCTAGCCTGACGGCATGATCATGGTCGGGATGCACGAGGCCAAGACGAACTTCTCCAAGCTCGTCAAGCAGGTCGAGGCGGGGGAAGAGGTGATCGTCTCCCGTGGCGGCGAGCCCGTGGCGAAGATCGTGGCCTACTCGGAACCGAAGGTAGCTCGCAAGCCTGGGCTGCTCAAGGGGCAGATCTGGATCGCTCCCGATTTCGACGAGATTCCCGAGGAGTTCGAGGAGTACCTGATCTAGCGCGTGAGGTTGTTGCTCGACACGCACGCCTTCCTCTGGTGGACGGGCGACGACCACCGTCTGGGCCCAGCGGCACGAAGCGCGATCTCGGACCCGGAGAACGTCGTCTATGTCAGCGCGGCGAGCGCCTGGGAGATCTCGATCAAACGAGCCAAGGGAAAGCTCCGCACGTCCCGTGACCTCGAAGCGGCCATCGCCGAGCACGGCTTCCGCGCTCTTTCGATTGAGATTCGCGACGGTATTGCCGCCGGTGCTCTACCCACACACCATCGGGACCCGTTCGATCGCATGTTGATCGCCCAGGCACAACGCGAGTCGATGACGGTTGTCACCGACGACAGCGCGTTCGAGAAGTACGAGGTCGACACAGTTCCGGCTGCGCGGTGAAGTCCGGCTTCGTTGCCGTCGCGGGTCGGCCGAACGTCGGCAAGTCGACGCTCGTAAACGCTCTCGTGGGCGAGAAGATCGCGATCACCTCGCCCGTGCCGAACACGACCCGGCGACGGATCTACGGGGTCGCGAACGGGGAGGACTATCAGCTTGTGCTCGTCGACCTGCCCGGCTTCCAGAAGCCGATGGACAAGCTGACCCAGCGGATGCAGAAGACCGTGGACGGCTCGTTCGAGGACATCGACGTCGTCCTCTTCGTCATGTCCGCACGCGACCGCATCGGCGGCGGCGACCGCTTCATCGCCCGCCGGGTCTACGAGCTCGGGATCCCGGTGATCATCGCGCTGAACAAGGTCGACAACCTGAAGCCGAGCCACATCGTCACCGGGATGAAGGCCGCGGCGGCGCTCGGCGACTTCCACGCGCTCCATCCGGTGAGCGCGGTCACGAAGGACGGAGTCGACGAGCTGCGTACCGATCTCCTCCACCTGCTGCCCGAGGGACAGCCGTACTTCGAGCGCGAGTCCGCGACCGACCAGACTCAGACGGAGCGGATCGTCGAGCTGATCCGCGAGAAGGCGCTGCAACTGACGCGCGACGAGGTGCCGCACGCGATCTCGGTCGAGCTGGACGAGCTCGACGAGAAGCTGCTGCGCGCGTTCGTGCTCGTCGAGACCGAGTCGCAGAAGCAGATCCTCGTCGGGAAGAAGGGCGCTGTCATCCGTGAGATCGGCGTCCGCGCGCGACCGGAGATCGAGCGGCTGCTCGGCCACAGGATCTTCCTCGAGCTCGTCGTCAAGGTACGCCCGCGCTGGCGCCGCGAGGACGCGCAGCTCGATCGCCTCGGGCTCTGAGTGGAGGTCGTCGAATCCTGGCGTGACCGAGCTCCGGCGGTTCGATCAGGGCGGACGCGTGAGCCTGGCTAGACGTCGCCCTTGAAGGTGTCGCAGACGGACGGGTCGCCGTTCTCGAAGCCCTTCTGGAACCACGTCATCCGCTGCTCCGAGGAACCGTGCGTCCAGCTCTCCGGGTTGACGCCTTGCCCCGATTTCTCCTGAATCCGGTCGTCGCCGACGGCGGCCGCAGCATTGAGGCCTTCCTCCACGTCGCCAGCCTCGAGGAGGCCCTCCTTGTTCGCCGAGTACCCCCAGACGCCCGCGAGACAGTCGGCCTGCAGCTCGAGCTTGATCGAGAGCTCGTTCGCGCCCTCGGGATCCTCCTGCTGCTGCTGGCGCACGTCGTCGCTGACGCCGAGGATGTTCTGAACGTGGTGGCCGAATTCGTGCGCGATCACGTAGGCCTGCGCGAAGTCGCCTCGCGCCCCAAAGCGGCTCTGGAGCTCTCGGAAGAAGCCGAGGTCGATGTAGACGTGTTTGTCGGCGGGGCAATAGAACGGGCCGACCTCTGACGAGGCGCCGCCGCAGCCGGTCTGGATCCCGCTCGTGAAGAGACGCAGCGTCGTCGGCTCGTAGGTCTGGTTCGCCTCGGCGAAAATCCGCTTCCACGTGTCTTGCACGTCGGCGACGACGAACTGGACGAACTGCGCCTCGTCGTCGCTCGCGGGCGGTTGTCCGCCGCCGGCGCCGGGGCCTGCGGGCGCTGCGGGGAGCTCGATCGGAAAGCCGCTGCCGCTCCCACCACCGCCTGGGAATCCGCCCGAGAGGAAGAGAACGACGAGCGCCACGATGAGCCCGAGCCCGCCTCCGCCGGCCTTGCCGATCGGGATCCCGCCGAGACCGCCGCGGCCGCCGCTCCCGCGCAGGTCCTCGACCTGTCCCGCTCCCGTTCCCCTGCGCCACTTCATCGCCGGACAGCATGCCCAACCTCGCCGGACGGTACTCCTCGCCGGCTGGTTGCCTCGGCAGGCGTGGCGGTTCCAGACGCGTCCAGGGGCTGGCACCGGACGCGGCCGCGCCGGACATGGCGGTTAGCCGCCAGAGCGAAGGCGGCCGAACGACCGCAGCGCCTAGACTTGAGCCATGGCTCAGGCACCCGCCCTCCCCCGCGGATTCGAGCTGCCGCTCGAGCCCCGGCTGCCCCGCATCGGCTCGATCGACGCGGTCGCGCTCGAGGAGCGCGCGGCAACGCTGGCCAAGCGCTCGATCAAGAAGGAGTCGAAGCTGCAGGCATTCGAGCTCGCGATCCGGATGATGGACCTGACGACGCTCGAGGGTGCCGACACGCCCGGCAAGGTCGCCGCGCTCTGCTCGAAGGCCGTCCGGCCCGACCCGATCGACAGCTCGATCCCGTCCGTCGCCGCCGTCTGCGTCTACCCGAACCTCGTCCCGACGGCGGTCGCCCGCCTACGCGGAACCAGCGTCCGCGTCGCCTCGGTCGCGACCGCGTTCCCCTCCGGTCAGTCGCCGCTCGAGATCAAGCTCGCCGAGGTGCGGCAGGTGATCGAGTGGGGTGCCGACGAGGTCGACATGGTGATCGACCGCGGCGCCTTCCTCTCCGGTCGCTACGCGAAGGTCTACGACGAGATCGTCAAGGTGAAGGAGGCTTGCGGCGAGACCCATCTCAAGGTCATCCTGGAGACGGGCGAGCTCGGCACCTACGACAACGTCCGGCGTGCCTCCCTGCTCGCGATGGCCGCCGGAGCCGATTTCATCAAGACCTCTTCCGGGAAGATCCCGCTCGCGGCGACCCTGCCCGTGACGCTGTGCATGCTCGAGGCGATCCGCGACGTCCACGACGAGACCGGCCGCGTCGTCGGGATGAAGCCCGCAGGCGGGATCCGGACCGCGAAGCAGGCGGTGCAGCACCTCGTCGTCCTCCACGAGACGCTCGGCCTCCGCTGGATGACACCCGACCTCTACCGCTTCGGGGCCTCCTCGCTGCTGAACGACGTGCTCTTGCAGATCCGCAAGCAGAAGACCGGCCAGTATCAGTCCCCCGACTACTTCACGCTGGACTGAACTTGAAGTTGAGACACCACACAAAGACGAAGCGTTCGGACGGCGGAGCCGGGCTTGGCCCGGCGGGAGCCGCCACAAGCTTTGACGAGATCGCGACGGCGAAGGAGGGGGCTCATGGGGGAACCATGGGTTCCCCCATGTTCGAGAAGACCGGCCAGTATCAGTCCCCCGATTACTTCACGCTCGACTAGCGATGGCGGTCGAGAAGCACAAGCCTTCGACCCCGGCGCTGACGGAGTGGGAGTATGCGCCCGCCCCCGAGGCCCGCGAGATCGTCACGCTCGAGAAGCGCTACGGCCTCTTCGTCGGCGGGAAGTTCGTCGCTCCGAAGTCGAAGGAGTGGCAGACGACGATCTCGCCCGCGACCGAGGAGAAGCTCGCCGAGGTCGCCTACGCCGGCGAGGCGGACGTCACCGGGGCGGTCGTTGCCGCCCGTAGCGCTTTCGAGAACGGCTGGTCGGGGCTCGCGCCTGCCGAGCGGGCCAAGTACCTCTTCAGGATCGCGCGCCTGATCCAGGAGCGCGCGCGCGAGCTCGCCGTCCTCGAGAGCCTCGACGGAGGCAAGCCGATTCGCGAGTCGCGGGACGTCGACGTCCCTCTCGCCGCCGCGCACTTCTTCTACTACGCGGGCTGGGCCGACAAGCTCGAGTACGCCTTTCCGAACCGGCGCTCCCGTCCGCTCGGCGTGGCCGGCCAGATCATCCCGTGGAACTTCCCGCTCCTGATGCTGGCGTGGAAGATCGCGCCCGCGCTCGCAGCCGGGAACACCGTCGTCCTGAAGCCGGCGGAGACGACGCCTCTCACCGCCCTGCTCTTCGCGGACATCTGCCGCCAGGCGGAGCTTCCTCCCGGCGTCGTCAACATCGTCACCGGCGACGGGCGTGCAGGCGCGGCGCTCGTCAAGCACCCGGACGTGGACAAGATCGCGTTCACCGGCTCGACCGGGGTCGGCAAGGCGATCCAGCGCGAGCTGGCCGGGACGGACACGCGGCTGACGCTCGAGCTCGGCGGCAAGGCCGCGAACATCGTCTTCGACGACTGCGCGCTCGACCAGGCCGTGGAGGGGATCGTCAACGGGATCTACTTCAACCAGGGTCACGTCTGCTGCGCGGGCTCGCGGCTCCTCGTCCAGGAGTCGATCTACGAGCAGACGGTGGCCAAGCTGAAGCGCCGACTCGAGACGCTCCGGCTCGGCGACCCGCTGGACAAGAACACCGATATCGGGGCGATCAACTCGAAGCTGCAGCTGGACCGGATCACCGAGCTCGTCCAGTCGGGCAAGGACGAGGGCGCCGAGATCTTCCAGCCCGCCTGTCGCCTGCCGGAGAAGGGCTACTGGTTCGCGCCCACCGTCTTCACGAACGTCGCCCAGAGCTATCGGATCGCACAGGAGGAGATCTTCGGGCCGGTGCTGAGCGTGCTCACGTTCCGCACCCCCGAGGAGGCGATCGAGAAGGCGAACAACACCGCCTACGGCCTCTCCGCAGGCGTCTGGACGGAGAAGGGCTCGCGGATCCTCTGGATGGCCGAGCGGCTGCGCGCGGGCGTCGTCTGGGCGAACACGTTCAACCGCTTCGACCCCGCATCGCCGTTCGGCGGCTACAAGGAATCGGGCTTCGGGCGCGAGGGCGGCCGGCACGGGCTCGAGCCGTACCTGAGGTTCGACGCATGAGACGCCTTCGCTTGCCGCTGCTCCTGCTTGCCGGCGTGATCGCGCTTGTCGCGTCCGACCGCCGCTTCGGGAGCGCCAGATGAGGTGGAAGAGCTGAGCAAGCGGCTGCCCGTCCGCAAGACGTACAAGCTCTTCGTCGGCGGCGCGTTTCCGCGGTCCGAGTCCGGGCGCACGTATGAGGCCGAGGGCCAGAACATGGCCCGCGCCTCGCGGAAGGACGCGCGCGACGCGGTGGTGGCGGCTCGGAAGGCACAGCCCGGCTGGGCAGCGGCGACCGCCTACAACCGCGGCCAGGTGCTCTACCGGATCGCGGAGATGATGGAGGCACGCACTACCGAGCTCGCCGCCGTCTGCTCCGGCAAGCCGGAGGTCGCGGCCGCGATCGACCGCGTGGTCTGGTACGCGGGCTGGGCCGACAAGCTTGCGCAGGTGCTCGGCTCCTCGAATCCGGTCTCCGGCCCGTACTTCAACTTCACGGTGCCCGAGCCGACCGGCGTCGTCGCGATCCTCGCGCCCGACGAGCCCGCGCTCAGCGGTCTCGTCTCGCGACTCGCGCCCGCGATCGTCGGCGGCAACGCGGCCGTCGTAATCGCTTCGGAGACGCATCCCGTCGCCGCGATCGAGCTCGCCGAGGCGATCGCCACCTCGGACGTTCCAGGCGGCATCGTCAACATCCTCACGGGGTATCGCGAGGAGCTGGCCCCGATCCTCGCCGGGCACATGGACGTCAACGCGATCGACGTCACCGGCGCCAACGGGCAGTCGGAAGACCTGGAGCGGCTCGCCGCCGACAACGTTAAGCGCGTCGTGCACGGCTCGGCCGAGGAGCAGAGCCCGTGGGCGATCGCGAGCTTCCTCGAGCTGAAGACGATCTGGCACCCGATCGGCCAATAATCGGCGGGCAGCAGGTTGATCACCCGCGGGTCGCGAAGATCGCCTGCCTGAACTCGGCGCCGGCCGGCTCGGAGGCGAGCGCCCAGACCGCGAGGGGCCGACCCGCCGCGTACGTGACCGAGATGTAGTCCGCGAGCATCGCCCCCTGGCTCGTGCCCGGCAGCCAGTGGCGCAACATCGTCTGCGCGCTCAGTCGTCTCGGAGCACTCCACGTCACGCCCGCGTTCGTCGACTCGACCAGCTCCGCGTCGATTCCGATCCCCACCGCGTAGAAGAGGATCGCGAGCCGTCCGCTCACGGGGTCGGAGGCGATTGCGGGAATCGCAGCCGTCCGGCCGCTCGTAACGCGTCTTGGCGCGGTCCACTCATTCCCGTCCGTCGAGGTCGAGACGACGACGTCGTTCCCGCTGCAGCTCGGGCGCAGCCGGCAGTCGTGCCAGGTCGCCCAGATCCGGCCTGTCCGGTCGACCTCGACCGACGGGAGCACCGGCAGCCGCAGCCCGACGACGAACGCGTCCATCGGGCTCACGAGCACAGGCGGCTCGAGAGTCGCGCCGCCGTCGCGCGAGCGGGCGGCGTCGATCTCCTCCCGGCCCTCTGTTGCGCTCCTGTAAACGACCACGAGCGTCCCGTCCGGCTGGATCGCCGGAAACGCACCGACCAACGAGAGCGGCGCGATCGAGACCGGTTGCGCCCATGTCAGTCCGCCGTCGGTCGAGGTCTGGACGGAGAGGCCGCCGCGGACGAAGTCGCTGTAGGCGAGGTAGCAGCGGCCGCGGAACGGGCTTGCGGCGCCGTTGTCACAGGCGAGCCACTGCTTGTCGTAGGCGATGTCGCCGTCGATCGTGGCCGCGGCCGCGTCGATCGGATCGCTCCACGCGAGCCCGTCTGTCGAGCGGTTGATCGTCAGCCGAGTCGGCTCGAAGAGTGCGAGCGAGCTCGCGAGCCAGACGCCGTGGACGTCGTCGTAGGCGACGACGGGGTCGCTCGCGGCGGCCGCAGACCCGGGTCGTGGCGCGAGCGCGGTGATCCCGGGCAACTCGCCGCCGCGCCAGGTGGCGCCGTCGTCCCTTGAGGTGGCGAACGCGATGTTCGCCGAGGCCCCCGCCGACCGCCTGCCGGTCTGGAAGACGGCGACCGTCGTCCGGCCGAAGGTGAAGCTGTCGGGCTCGACCTGCGTCTCGTGCTGGCCGTCGCGGTTCGCGTAGGTGTCGCGCGAGAGCCGCCGTGAGACGACCTCGCAGTCGGCCGCCACCCGGTCGGCCGGATCGGCGTTGACGATGTCGCGGCCCGCCCCGCACGAGACCGTGTCCCGCGCTCTGTCGTACTGGACAGCGATCCGATCATGACCGGCACCAGCCGCCACGCGATCTGCGCCGCCGCGCGCCAGGATGAGGTCGGCGCGTGCCGTTCCCGCGAGCCGCTCGCCGCGCGTCGTCCCCTGGATGGTCGCCGCTCCGGCCGCGCCGGCGAGGAGGAGCGCGAGCCCGCCGGCCAGGAGCGTCCTCATCGCGACACGGTAGCTCGGGTAGACTCGCGCCGCGTGACGCCCTCGAGACGTTTGAGCCAGGCGATCTCCGAAGGCGACGGGATCTCGCTGATCGTGCCGGTGGAGCTGCCTGAAGCGGCGCGGGCGGCCGAGGCAGACGGCGCCGAGGCTCTGGTCGCCCACGGTGATGCGATCGCCGCAATCCGCGCGGCGACCTCGCTGCCGGTGGTTTCGTATTTTGCGCGCGGAGCGCCCGCGGGGGACGCATGCATCGTCGGCGCCGACGCCGAGTGGGAGCACCTGGACGGGCAGGACATCGAGATCGTCGTCCGGGTCGAGCACGAGGACGAGCTCGAGGAAGCGCTCGAGCGCCACGACCCCGAGATCTTCGTCCTGGCCTGTGGCGAGTCGGACGAGCGGCTCGAGCGCGTGCTCGACCTGCTCTCGGACGTCCCGGCCGGGAAGCTCGCGATCGCGGAGCTGCCGGGGGTGACGCGGGCCGAGATCGACGAGCTCGAGCGGGCCGGCTGCGACGCGGTTCTCGTCGGTGCGGCTGCCCCGGCGGGATAGGGGCCGCCCGGAGGGGCGGTGGCTCGCGCTCGCGGCGCTCCTCCTGCTGGCCGCCGCGCTGAGGCTCCCCGGGCTCCGCTACGGGCTCCCGTTTCCGCTCCTCAATCCCGACGAGGAGTCGATCGTCCCCCGCGCCTGGGAGCTGGCTCACGGCGGCGGGCTCGATCCCGGCTGGTACGACTACCCGAGCCTGCTCTTCGCGCTTCTGGCGCCGTTCCAGGCCTTCGCGGACGAGCCTTCGTATCTCGCTGGCAGGGTCGTTGCTGCGGCCGTCGGGATCGGCGGAGTCGGGGCGGCCTGGTGGCTCGGCCGGGTCGCGTACGGCCCGCTCGCCGCTGTCGTCGCGGGAGCCACCGTCGCCGTTGCCACCGTCCACGTCGCCTACTCGCACGTCGCCGTCACGGACGTGCTGCTGACGACGCTCGTCACCGTCTCGCTCGCACTCGCCGTCCAGGGGAGGCTCGAGTGGGCCGGTGTCGCAGCGGGCCTCGCCGCGTCGGCCAAGTATCCCGGCCTCTTCCTCGCAGCGCCGCTCTTTGCGGTCGGCTGGCGGCAATGGCGACGCCTCGCGACGAGCGCTGGGCTCGCCGTGCTCGCCTTCGTTTTGACGAGCCCGTTCGTCGTCTGGCACGCGGGGGCGGCGTGGGCGGACGTCGTACGCGTCCAGCGGCTCGCCGAGAAGGGTTGGCTTGGCTTCGAGCACGACCATCCAACTCCGATCGCCTTTCTCGACCGTCTTTGGGAAAGCCTTGGCCCGGCTCTCGTCGTCGTCCTCGTCGGGCTCGCGCTTGCCGTGAGAACGCTTGTGTTGAAACAACACAAGCACATCGACTCACCGCAGGGATCGGCCCAACCAGGCCGTTCGTCCCCGGCGCGAACGAAGTTTGTGTTGCAACAACACAAGCTCTTCCCGGGGCGGGCCGACCTCGCGCTCGCCGTCTTCGCCCTCGTCTACTTCGCCTCTTTGCTGACGCTGAACGCCCACTTCGACCGCTACGTGCTCCCGCTCGTGCCGGTGCTGGGAGCGCTTGCCGGCCGGGCTCGGCCGCTTGCGGCGCTGACGCTCGCGCTCCTCGTCGTCCCGCTGACCTGGTCGATCGGCGACATCCGGGAGCTCTCGCGGACGGACACGCGGCTCGTGGCCCACGACTGGATCGAGGAGCACGTTCCTCGCTCATCGACCGTTGCGGTCGATCCCTCGACGGCGCCGGTGGATGCCGCTCGCGTGATCCGGCTCGAGCTTCCCGGTCCCGGCAGGCCGGCCGACCCCAATCGGGATCTCGCTGCGCTCGCCGCGCAGGGCGTCGACTACGTCGTCATCACCGGCGCTGTCTACGACCGCGTCGCTGCAGCGGGCAGCGACTACCCCGAGGCGCTCGTCTTCTACGACCGGCTCGCGCAGAGCACTACCGCCAGACGGGTCTTCGACGTCTATCCCGGCAGGAGGCTCGCAGGCCCGTGGGTGGCCGTGTACCGCCTGTAGGCTGCCGGAATGAGGGCGGAGCGTCGGAGCGCCGCTGCGATTGGGGTCGCGGTCTTCATCGCCGGCGCGGTCCTGCTCGGGTTGGAGATCGCGTCGAGCCGCGTGCTCGCACCCTTCTTCGGCAGCTCGCTCTACGTCTGGGGAGCGCTGATCGGTGTCGTCCTCGCCGGGCTCTCGCTCGGCTACTGGCTGGGCGGGATGGCGGCGGATCGCGAGCCGACTCCGTCGCTCTTCGTGGCCGTGCTCGGGCTTGGCGCCCTCCTCGTGCTTGCGATCCCCTTCGTCGACGGCTGGGTGCTCGACCGGGTCGTCGAGCTGGATCCCGGGCCGAGACTGAATCCGCTGCTCGCGACGATCGCCCTCTTCGGAGCTCCCGCGGTCGTGCTCGGCACCGTCTCGCCGATCGCCGTCAAGCTGCGCGCCCGTTCACTCGAGCACCTCGGCCGGACCGCCGGCCGCCTCTTCGCGATCTCGACCGCGGGCTCGATCGCCGGCACATTCGCAACCGCGTTCTGGCTGATCCCCGAGCTCGGCACCGACCAGTTGCTCGCAGCAGGCGCCGTCGCGTTGATGCTCGCCGCGGCGGCCGTCGCCCTCGTGGAGCGGCTGACCGCGGCCTTCATGCTCGCGGTCGCGATTGCGGCGGCGAGCTTCGGCGGCGTGCTCTCGCTCGCCCCGGAGAAGGGCGGCATCGTCGCCGCCTCGGAGTTCCGGAACTGGTCCCCGGTCTACCGCCAGCGCGGAGTCGACGAGGAGGAGCGCCAGGCGCTCGACCCCACCAACGGGCAAGCGGGCTACGAGGTCCTGCACGCGAAGGACACGCAGTACCACCGGCTCGCTGTCGTCCAGGACTCGACGAGTCGCTACCTCCGGTTCGATAGCTCCTTCCAGAGCGGCATGTACCGGGCTCAGCCGTTCCGGACGCGATTCGACTACACCGACTACCTACAGCTCGCGCTCGCCTACAACCCCGGCGCGAGGCGGATCCTCTTCGTCGGGCTCGGCGGCGGCTCGGCCCCGAAGCGGATGTGGCGCGATTTTCTGGCGCTGCGGCTCGACGTCGTGGAGCTCGATCCCGAGGTCGTCGACGTCGCCTACCGCTTCTTCGGACTGCCGCGCGACGAGCGCCTTCAGGTGGACGTCGAAGACGGCCGGCGCTATCTCGCGCGGAACGAGGGGCCCTGGGACGCGATCGTGATCGACGCCTTCTACTCCGACTCGATTCCGTTCCACCTCGCGACGCGCGAGTTCCTCGAACTGGCGCGCGCACGGCTCGCGCCGGGCGGGGTGATCGCGACGAATGTGATCGGCGCCGTCGCCGGCAAGCAGTCGCGGTTGCTGCGCTCGATGCTGCGCACGTATCGAACCGTCTTTCCCACCGTCGCGACCCACCCGGTGTTCAGCATGGGCGACACGGATTCGAGCGAGATCAGGAACGTGATCTTCGTCGCAGGCGAGGGAGCCGCTCCAGCGAAACAGTTCCTCGCCGAGCGCTGGCGCGGCATCCGGGTGGACGCGCCCGGCGCGCCCGACCTCGGTCGCGCGATCCGCGACCGCGTCGACGCTCCGATCTCGACCGGCAACGTGCCGGTGCTGACGGACGACTACGCGCCGACCGACGCGCTGCTCCTGCTCTTCGGCTAACGGGTCGGCTCGAGCGGGTCGAGTCGGGTTTCCTACCCGGAAAAGGCCTGCGCGACGGCGTACCACTCCGGTGGCACGGTCTTCAGCTCCGCGGTCGCCTCCTCGAGCGAGACATCGACGAGCGCATCCCCGTGCAGTGCCGCCATCCGGCCGAACCGGCCTTCGTGGACGAGGTCGGCAGCCTTCAATCCGTAGCGCGTCGCGAGCACGCGGTCGCGTGGCGTGGGGGTGCCGCCGCGCTGGACGTGACCGAGAACCGTCACCCGAGTCTCGAAGCCCGTCCGCTCCTCGATCTCCCGGCCGAGGGCGTCGCCGACCCCTCCGAGGGCGACATGGCCGAACTGGTCGCTGGCGCGCGCTTCGCCCGCGACGAGTCGGCGCTCGCCGGATTCGTAGGTCAGCTCCCACCCTTCGCTGACCACGACGATCGAGAAGTCCTTGCCACCAGCGTGGCGCTTCTCGAGGCCGCGGCAGGCGGCCTCGACGGTGATCGGCTGCTCGGGGATCAGGATCACGTCCGCGCCGCCGGCGATCCCGCTGTGAACCGCGATCCAGCCCGCGTGCCGGCCCATCACCTCGACCACCATCACGCGGTTGTGGGACTCAGCCGTCGTGTGGAGCCGGTCGATCGCCTCGGTGGCGATCGTGACGGCGGTGTCGAAGCCAAAGGTGTAGTCGGTTCCGGAGAGATCGTTGTCGATCGTCTTCGGAACGCCGACCACCGGGAAGCCGTGCTCGGCGTACAACCGGGCCGCAACGCCGAGTGTGTCCTCGCCGCCGATCGCGACGAGGGCGTCGAGCCGCTCGTGATCGAAGGTCGCGAGCACCTGCTCGACTCCGCCCTCGAGCTTGTACGGATTGGTCCGCGTCGTGCCGAGGATGGTGCCGCCGCGGGGCAGGATCCCCGAGACGTCGCGCCGCTCCAGAGGCTGCACGATCCCTTCGACGAGTCCTCGCCAGCCCTCGCGCACGGCCAGAACCTCCCAGCCGCGGTCGAATGACCGCCGCGTCACCGCGCGAATCACGGCGTTCAGCCCCGGGCAGTCGCCGCCGCCGGTCAGGATCGCTACTCGTTTCGCCACGCCCGGAGTCTACGAACCCGGCACTAGACTGATCATGCAGGCCGAAGTGGCGGAACTGGCAGACGCGCCGGACTCAAAATCCGGTTCCCCTCGGGGAGTGCGGGTTCGATTCCCGCCTTCGGCACTGAGGAACCATGCGGGCGTGCCGCTCGAGGTTCGACCACATCTCAATCGGGGGATCTTTGTTGCAGGTATCTGCCGAATCATCCCTAAACGTGAACGCAAAGCGTCTCATGCGTCAGGAAAAGTGGGCAGCGCAGTGGCACTATGAGAGCTCGACACGACCGAGGCGTCTGCGGCCCGTCTCCTGAGAGGAGTATCCATGGGGTCGACCAGAAGCCTGTTCAGGGCTACGGGGGCACAAGGGCAAGAGTGGGTTCAGGAGTGGGTCGACGCAGAGCTCGTCGAGCACGTCGAGTTGCTCGAAGTGCGAGTCGCGAGCTTGGAGACCGAGCGCGTCGCGCTCGAGACGGCGCTCACGGTTGCGCAGCGCAGGGTGAGGGAATTGGGGCTTTGGCTGGACGAAGCCCAGGTGCGCGCCGAACGGTACGCCCTCCCTGCGATGGCTGACGACTACCTGGCTACGATTTCGCCTCGCGCCGTCCGGCTGCTGCAGGAGGTGGAAACGGCGCCGATCGCCTGGGAGAGGCTCGCAGTCCTCGCCGGTTTCATCCTCGGTCTCTGGGCCGTGATCGTATCGCTCGTCTATCTCGCCTGGCTGCTCGTCACCTAGCCGGCGACCCGAAACGCGGCAAAGTTACGCGGCGGCCGGCGAGAGTCGCGCCGGACTGGTGTAAGGCACCGCCCCGCGTCTTTTGCGCAGCCGTCGGGAGTCCTACGTCCCGCGTGCCAAGAGGCGCAGAGGCCCTCCCGCCGCCGACGGCGGCTCGCGAGCGCGCCCTGCAGCGAAGCGCCGGAACAGCACAATGTTGAAAGAGCGGTGAATTGCACGGATACTCCCGACTTCCCCCCGGTGAAGGGCTTCACCTTGGCGTCCAAAAAATCGACCGGGGCAAGGTCATTCGGTGTGACAGAGGAGGCATGTTGGTGAATCTCAGAAAGCGTGGCTTGTTCGGTTTTTTCGCTCTGCTCGTAGCGGTGCTCGCGCTGGTTGCGGCGGGCTGCGGCGGAGACGACGAGGAGAGCTCGGACGGCGGCGGGACGACAACGGAGGAGACGAGCGGTGGCGGCGGTGGAAACGTCGAGGCCCTGCCCTCCTCGTCCTGCACCGCGATCGAGTACGAGGGAGAGGGCGACGCGGACGTGCTGCTCGCGTCCGATTTCCCGCTCCAGGGCTCGTCCCGCACGCAGACGATCCAGATCGTCGAGGCGATCAGGTATCTGCTCGAGCAGTCGAACTTCAAGGCAGGCGACCACAACGTCGCTTACCAGTCCTGCGACGACTCGACCGCTCAGGCCGGCAAGTGGGACTCGGGCAAGTGCTCGACGAACGCCCAGGCCTACGCGGGGAACGAGGCGCTCGTCGGCGTCATCGGCACCTTCAACTCCGGTTGCGCGGCGATCGAGATCCCGGTTCTGAACCAGGCTCCGGGCGGCGGCGTCGCAATGATCTCCCCGGCCAACACGTACGTGTGCCTGACCGAGGGCGGTCCGGGCTGCGACGCGACCGAGCCGGACAAGTACTACCCGTCGGGCTCGCGCAACTACGCGCGCGTCGTCGCCCACGACGCCTACCAGGGTGCCGCCGTGGCGGAGTTCGCCAAGGAGCAGGGCGTCACGAGCGTGTACATCCTGAACGACAAGGAGGCCTACGGTCTCGGCGTCGCGACGAACTTCCGCAACGCCGCGAAGTCCGTCGGGATAACGATCGCCGGCTTCGCGGCGTGGGATCCGAAGGCGTCGAGCTACGAGGCGCTCTTCCGGAAGATCGGCGGCACCGATGCCGATGCGGTCTTCCTCGGCGGGCTGATCGACGAGAACGGCGCCCAGGTGATCAAGGACAAGGTGTCGGTGCTCGGGGCCAATGACGGCAAGGTCAAGCTGTTTGCTCCGGACGGCTTCACGACCCAGCAGACGATCGACGAGGCGCCCGAGGCCGCAGCCGGCATGTTCCTGAGCGTCGCCGGCGTGCCGATCGACGAGTTCAAAGGTGCGGGCGCCGAGTTCGCCAAGGCGTTCAAGCCGCGGCTCGGCGGCAAGGCGATCGATCCGTACGCGATCTACGGCGCTCAGGCGGCGCAGGTCATGCTCGACGCGATCGCGGCATCCGACGGCACACGGGCGGACGTGCTCGCAAAGATGTTCGAGGCCAAGGTCACGGATGGATATCTCGGCAGCTTCGAGATCAACGAGACCGGTGATCCGAGCGGCGCCGAGGGCGCTGTCGTCGGCTTCACCATCTACAAGGCTACGGACAAGCTCGAGACCGTCAAGACGATCTCTCCGAAGCCGGAGAACGTCGACGCCGCTCGCGGGTAGGTAGACAGGTTCGGAAAATCGGGGGAGGGCCTATGCCCTCCCCCGATTTTCGTTTAGGTTCTTCCCTTCATGGCGGCCGTACTGAAGTCGACGCTCGACCGGCTGCGGAAGTCGGGCGTCGTCGGCCTGATCGGCTGGGCGCTCGTCGCGCTCGTCGTCGTCTGGCTGGTCGTCAACTTCTTCCAGGATCCGACCGAGTTCATCAACGTCGGTCTGATCGGGCTGACGAACGGCGCGATCTACGGGCTCGTCGCACTCGGCTACACGCTCGTCTACGGAATTCTCCAACTGATCAACTTCGCGCACGGCGACGTCTTCGCGCTTGCGGGACTGACGGCGAGCTGGCTGATCGTGAGCGTGCTCGGGCTCGAGCGAGACGCGGCGGTGCTCGCGATCCTCGGCGGCATGGCGTTGACGCTGATCGTGATCATGGCGGTCTTCGCGTTTGTCAACGCGGCGATCGAGTTCGTCGCGTACCGGCGCCTCCGACGGGCGCCACGGCTGGCTGCGCTGATCACCGCCGTCGGGATGTCGTTCATCGTCCAGAACGTCTCGCTCGCTATCTTCGACGTCAACTTCCGCTCGGTTCCGTCCTTCATCCCGCGCTCGGAGGCGATCGGGATCGGCGAGATCACGTACTCGTGGAACAAGCTCGCCGCGCTCCTGATCACGATCCCCGTCCTCGTCCTGCTGACCTGGTTCGTGCGCTCGACGCGCCAGGGCAAGGCGATGCGGGCCGTGGCTCAGGACACCGAGGCCTCTGCGATGATGGGGATCAACGTGAACCGGACGATCTCCGTCACGTTCGCGATCGCCGGCGCCCTCGCAGGCTCGGCCGGGATCGTCTACCTGCTCCAGTTCAACATGCGCTACGACACCGGCTTCGAGCTCGGCCTGATCGCCTTCACCGCGGCCGTTCTGGGGGGGATCGGGAACCTGTCGGGCGCCGTCCTCGGCGCGCTCGTGATCGGCTTCATCCAGGCCTTCAACGAAGGTCTCACGTGGTATACCCCGGGCTCCGACTGGACGCGCTCGATCGTGTTCGGGATCCTGATCGCGATCCTCGTCTTCCGGCCGGAAGGCCTACTCGGCGAGCGCACGCCCGAGGGCGCGTGACCGCCATCCAGGAGCGGCTGCGGAGCTACGGTCCCGGCGCCGGGATCGCGGTCGCGCTGGTCGTCCTCGGCTTCCTCTATCCGAAATACGCGGGGTCGCTCGGCGACGTCTTCCTGATCGGCGACTACATCCCGAGCGTCGACTCGATGGTGATCATGATCGTCTTCACGATGATGGCCGTCGGGCTGAACATGGTCGTCGGCTACGCAGGGCTTCTCGACCTCGGCTACGTGGCGTTCTACGCCGCCGGCGCGTACACCTCGGCATGGTTTGCCTCGCAGCAGTTCGACCAGTGGACATTCCACTTCGGCTCGGTCGGGATCTCGAAGGAGCTACCGGGGCTCCATCTCTCGATCTGGCTCGTGCTGATCGTGGCCGGTCTCTTCACCGCCCTCGCTGGAATCCTGATCGGCCTGCCCACGCTGCGGCTGCGCGGCGACTACCTCGCGATCGTCACCCTCGGCTTCGGCGAGATCATCCCGCAGGTCGTCAGGAACGGCGACAACGTGTTCGGCTTCGACCTCACCCACGGCACCTTCGGGATCAGCCCGATCGACTCGCCCGGGTTCGGGAGTGCGGGAGAGACCCTCGGCCTCCCGCTCAGCTACCAGCAGTCGTTCGAGCGGGCGCAATGGTTCTACTGGACCGCGCTGGCGCTCCTTCTCGTCACCGTCTTCTGCTCGATCCGGCTGCGCGACTCCCGGCTCGGGCGCGCGTGGATCGCGATCCGGGAGGACGAGACCGCCGCGGCGGCGATGGGAATCCCGCTGATGCGGACGAAGACGTGGTCGTACGCGATCGGCGCCTTCTTCGGTGGGGTAGCTGGGGCCTACTACGCGAGCTTCAAGAGCGGCGCTTTCCCGGCGGACTTCTACTTCAATATCTCCGTCTTCCTGCTGTGCATGGTCATCCTCGGCGGGACGGGATCGATCTGGGGGGTTCTCCTCGGCGGGATGATCCTCGGCTACCTGAATGTGGAGGGGCTCGCGACGATCGGGTCGAAGGTGCAGGGCTCGACGGGTTGGGACTGGTTCGAGCCGACGAAGTTCCAGTTCGGAATCTACGGGGTGATCATCGTCTTGATGATGCTGCTGCGTCCCGAGGGCCTGATCCCGGAGGGCCGGCACAAGCGCGAGCTCGAGCTCGGGGTTGCCGACACGCCGTTGTACGACGTCACGGCGGAGGGCACCGACACCGATCGCGAGCCCCGCAATGACTGACCTCCTGGTCGCGGAGCGCGTCCGCAAGGAGTTCGGCGGGCTCGTCGCGACGAACGACATCGATTTCGCGATCCCGCAGGGGGCGATCATCTCGTTGATCGGCCCGAACGGCGCCGGCAAGACGACGTTCTTCAACATGCTCACGGGCGTCTACAAGCCGACGAACGGCCGCATCGTCTTCGACGGCACCGATGTCACCGGCAAGCCTCCGCACGCGATCACCGAGCTCGGCGTCGGCCGGACGTTCCAGAACATTCGGCTCTTCCAGCACATGACCGCACTCGAGAACGTGCTCGTCGGGATGCACAGTCGCCTACGCGGCGGGATCATCGGCTCGATCCTCCGCACGCCGCGAGTGCGGCGGGAGGAGAAAGACGCGCACGAGCGGGCTCGCGAGCTGCTTCGCTTCTCGGGGCTACGTGGGCGGGACAACGAGATGTCCAGCAGTCTCCCCTACGGCGATCAGCGCCGGCTCGAGGTGGCGCGGGCGTTGGCGACGAACCCGAAGCTGCTCCTGCTCGACGAGCCGACCGCCGGCATGAATCCGCAGGAAACGGCCGACTTCACTGCTTTCGTCCGGATCCTCCGCGACGAGCGTGACCTGACCGTGCTGATGATCGAGCACGACATGAAGGTCGTGATGGGGATCTCCGACCGCGTTACCGTGCTCGACTACGGCGAGAAGATCGCCGAAGGCACGCCGCAAGAGGTTCAGAAGAACGAGCGCGTGATCGAGGCGTACCTCGGGAAGGGGGCGACCACCGGCGATGGCTGATCCAGCACCCGGCAACGGCTCCGGCGTCGTCCTCGAGCTCGAGGACGTCCACACCTACTACGGCGCGATCCACGCGTTGAAGGGAATCTCGCTCAAGGTGCACGAAGGCGAGGTCGTGACGCTGATCGGCGCCAACGGGGCCGGCAAGTCGACGACGCTGCGCTCGATCAACGGCGTCAATCACCCCCGCGACGGGCGGATCCGCTTTCGCGACGCGGACATCACGAATGCGCCGCCGCACGCGATCGTGAAGATGGGGATCTCGCAGTCACCTGAGGGAAGGCGGCTCTTTCCTCGCATGACCGTGCTCGAGAATCTCGAGATGGGGGCGTTCCAGCGCACCGACAAGGCGAATTTCGGGGAGGATC
Organism: Gaiellaceae bacterium; assembly: GCA_037720595.1. GTDB lineage: Bacteria > Actinomycetota > Thermoleophilia > Gaiellales > Gaiellaceae > Gaiellasilicea. Next base: position 71,025 of record JBBJLW010000015.1, read on the forward strand.
TCGACCGCGTCTTCGACCTCTTCCCCCGCCTGGCCGAGCGGAAGCAGCAGAAGGCCGGGACGATGTCGGGCGGCGAACAGCAGATGTGCGCGATGGGCCGCGCGTTGATGGCTCGCCCGAAGCTCCTGCTGCTCGACGAGCCCTCGATGGGCCTGGCGCCGATCTTCGTCGAGCGGATCTTCGAGATCGTGCGCGAGATCAACGCTCAGGGGACGCCGATCCTGCTCGTCGAGCAGAACGCGCTGATGGCGCTCGACGCGGCCAGCCGCGGTTACGTGCTCGAGACCGGCCGAATCGCGCTCGAGGGCCCCGCAAAAGACCTGCGCGAGAACGAGCAGGTCCGAAAGACTTATCTCGGCGAAGGTTGACGGGGACACCGCCGCAAGCGGACGCCGGCCGTGCCAGCCGACCGCTCGTAGCCGCCGTCTCGGTGCAGCGGCTGCAGTGACGCTACCCCGCGGTGGTGCTGCCGGTCGTCGTGATCTGCGTGGCGCGGCGTGAGGGACGCCGTGCCGCCGCTGAAGTGGCGGTGCTGGCTCTCTCGATAGCTCTCGCCGCAGTATCTGCTGTGGCTGATTCCGCTCGTCGCGCTCGTCGGAGACGGCGAGGGTGCCTCGCCGCCGGTCTGGTCGCCGTCGCCTGTCTCTTGAGCTCTCGTCTTTCGAGCTCTCCAATACGAGATCGCGGCGAAGCCGCTCGCAGCGATTGGCCCGAGACATGTTCCTCGTTGCAGTGGTTGTCGTAGAGAAACGCTTGTGAAACAACACAAGCACACTCGGCGCGGCTTCGTTGAGGGATTCGCGGGCGCTTGTGTTGTTACAACACGAGCTCAGGGTGACGGGATCCGCACCTCTAGTGGAAAGTAGGGCGGGCCGAGAAGGACGCCGATTCGTGCTGCGCCGCCCGCAGCGCCGTGAGCCATCTCCAGGGCGGGTCCGATCGCGTGGGTAGGTACGAAACCGAGTGTCCGCGCGGTCGCATGATCGCGGCAGCCCGCCACGACCACCGAGCCGAGCCGGTCGAGTGCGGGCCGGCACGATTCCCAGTCGAGATACGGCAGCAGCGGATGACAGGCGAGGCCCGCTCGATAGGCGGCAAGCGCCTGCGCGTCGGCTCCGGCCGCCCGTTCGGCGACAGCGAGCTCGAGCGGCGCCCGCGAGTCGCGCAGGACGTTGAAGAGCGCTCGGTACGGATCCTGAGTCCCGCGCGCGAACTGCCGGGTCAAGCCGTTGAGCACGATCGCCGTGCCACCTTCGCGCACCGGAAACGCGTCTCGCCAGAGCCGCAGCGCCAGACCGAACGCAACGGCGGCGACCGTGATCGGATTGAGGCGTTCGCGCGGCTGGTGGTGGTGCTTCCACGGAGTCCCGATCACGATCGCGTCGAGCGGCTCCTCGACCCGCACCGAGCGGCGTGCGATCGACCGGAGTAGCGCCTCGGCATGGGCGACGGACGGCGGGCCTGCAAACGCCGCCGCGGCCGTCAGCTCGCGTCCGAGTCCCTGGAGCACGTGCCTGCGCAATCCCGAGGGAAGGATCGAGAAGCGGCGTAGCGGCGATCCGGCAAGCTGCGCGAGCGAGGCGTCCTCGTAGGGATAACCGCGGAAGCGGCCGGTCAGCCTCGGTGCGTTGAGGACGAGCGAGGCGCCGATCAGCGGCACGCGCTCGGCAACCGCGCCTTCGAGCGCGCGACCGATCTGCCAGCCGCGCGACGCGGCGGTCTCGAGGAGCGAGTAGGCGCCGGCCCCGCGGAGGACCTCCGTCGAGGAGGCGCCGACGAGCGCGCCGGCTCCACCGTGGAGGACGGTCTCCGCTGCGGTAACCGTGACCACGAGCTCGGTCTCGACGAGTAGGCGGTTGACGCGAAGAGGGGTCCGACCCGCGTCGCCGATCTGCAAGAGCTCCGGATTCTCGGCGTCGTGAACCTCGACGGCCCCGTGGAAGCCCCGAGCTGCGGCCGGAGCGAGCAGGGCCTCCAGCTCTTTCTGACCTGCGCGGCGCGAGAGTCCCCCCGCGACGAGGATCGTCTGGCGCCGCGACGGCACGCCAAGCCGCTCGAGCTCGCCGATCGTGGCCTCGAGCGCCGACTGCCTCGGATCGCGCGGTGCGCCCGGAAGGGGGAGGGCCGGCGGCTCGACGACAAGGGTTGCGCGGCCGTTGCGGTCCACAAGAGTCTCGAGAGAAAAACCCGAGAGTGGAAATCGCAGGGCGTCGCGAACGGCCGCGCCAACATCGGCGACCGCCTGCGACGGCGGTTGCGGGCGCAGGACGAGCGCATCGTCAGGGACGTTCAGAACCGCGATGTGCGAGCCGGCCGGAACCGGGAGGCGCTGCGTCACGCGGTTAGACGCGAATCTCTAGCTGGATGCCATCGGCGAGCGGAACGGTCTCCACGGCCGGCCGACGATACCTGCGGCGAGCCGTGTGTTCAGAGAGCACAGAGTCCGCTCGTTGGTGCTGCCGTAGACTCGAAGCGATGGCGCCGAAGACGCTGACGGGGGAGGAGTTGGAGCTCGACGACGGGCCTGCGCGGGAGTCCGAGCTCTTCCTCGTCGATGGCAACAACCTTGCCTACCGCGCCTTCTTCGCGCTCCCGGAGGAGCTTGCGACGAGTGACGGGCAGCCGACGAACGCGCTGCTCGGCTTCGCGAACATGCTCTTCAAGCTGCTCGCCGATTACCGGCCGAGGGGCGTCGCGGTCGCCTGGGACTCGCGTCCGGTGCACAGGGCCGCGGTCGCCGAGGCGGCGGACGTGGTCTACAAGGAGGGCCGCAAGCCGATG
>JBBJLW010000038.1:0-23172 GCA_037720595.1 Gaiellaceae bacterium
CGGTCGCTCATCGAGAGCGCCTCGTCCTGGTCGTGGGTGACGAAGATCGTCGTCAGCCCAAGCGTCCCTTGCAGCTCCTTCACCCACGCGCGCGCCCGCTCGCGGAGCTTGGCGTCGAGGTTGGAGAACGGCTCGTCGAGGAGGAGGACGGACGGGGAGTAGACGAGGGCGCGCGCGAGCGCGACTCGCTGCTGCTGGCCGCCGGAGAGTTGATGCGGGTAGCGCTGCTCGTACGGAAGCATCTCGACGAGCTCGAGCACCTCGCGGACGCGCGTCCGGATCGCATCCCGCTTCAGCTTCCGCACCTTGAGCGGGAACGCGAGGTTCTCGAACACCGTCATGTGGGGCCAGACGGCGTAGGACTGGAAGACGATCCCGAGGTTGCGGCGCTCGGCCGGGACGACGAGCTTGCGCGACACGTCGACGAAGGTGTCGTCGCCGACGGCGATCCGCCCCGCCTCGGGGTGCTGGAAGCCGGCGATCGACATCAGCGTCGTCGACTTGCCGCACCCACTCGGCCCGAGCAGCGTGAACAGCTCGCCCTCCTTGACCTCGAAGCTGACGTCGTCGAGCGCCCGCTGGTCGCCGAACTCCTTGACGAGGTTCTCGACGTGGATCTCAGGCATCGTGGTCTCCTCCCGTGACACCGATCTTGAACAGCTTCGCGCCGATCGAGAGCACGACCACCGTGATCACGACCTGCACCATCGCGAGGGCCGAGACCGGCCCCACCGTACCCTGGATGAACTGCGCGAGCATGGTCGCTCCCATCACCTCTGTGCCGGGCTTCACCAGGAAGACCGCGGGGTCGTAGTCGTTGATGATCTCGACGAACATGAGGATGAAGGAAGCGAACATGGCGGGCTTCAGGAGCGGCAGCACGATGCTGCGGCTCGTCCGCCACCAGCCGGCGCCCGCCGCACGCCCCGCTCGATCGAGCTCCTCCCCGATCCGTGCGAGCGTCGGATACATGACGATGTACGCGAGGGGCAGATTGCGCACGCAGAAGGCGAGCATGATCCCCCAGATGCTGCCGCGCATGTAGTCGCCGAACGCGCCCGTGAGCAGGTACGCCCAGAAGAACCCGATCCCGATGATGATCCCCGGCGTCGCGCGCGGATAGAGCATGAGAAAGGGCAGCGTGCGCCGGAACCGGAAGCCCGACCGGTGCGCCACGAGCGTCGCGAGCGCGACGAAGGCGGTCGTCCCCACCGCGCCGACGACGGCGATGATCGCGCTGTTCTGGATCGAGCGGCGGAAGGTGTCATCGTCGAGGAGCACCTGCCAGTGCGCGGACGTCAGCAATTCCCAGGGCGGGACAAGAGGCGTGAGGATGACGACGAACGACATCAGCGCGAGGCCGATGACCGGCACGAGCGTCGTGAAGACGAGGTAGAGAGCGAGCAATCCCGTTAGCGGCCAGCGCAAGCGCCTCAACTTCATGAGCGCCTGGCGTCCAGACTTCCCGCCCACCGAGACGAAGCGGGCCTCGGCGCCGAGCAGGCGGTTTCGCAGGACGAGCAGCGCCGTCGCGACGACGAGCATCATCACCGCGCCCGCGCTCACGGAGCCCGGGTCCGGCGTCGACGCGTTCGTCCACGTGGTGTAGAGATAGCTGGAGACGAAGACGATGTTGTTCGAGGTTCCGAGCAGGAGCGGGATCCCGAGCGCGGCGATCGAGAGCGTGAAGATGAGCGTCGCGGCGTTCAGGAGAGCCGGCCGCAACATCGGGATCGTGATGCTGGACAGCACTCGCACCGGACGGGCTCCCGCGCTGCGCGCTGCATCTTCGAGCGACGAGTCGGCCCGCGACAAGGCCGCCTGGCAGGTCAGGTAGGCAATCGGCAGCAGGCGGGTCGCCTCGACGACCGCCATTCCCGGGATCGTGTCGATCGCGAGCGTCGGCAGGTGGAGGCGGTCGGAGAACATCGCCGTGAGGTAGCCGCCCGGCCCCCAGATCACGAGCCAGCCGAGCACCATCCCGAGCGAGGGCAGGAGGATCGGCAGCAGGATCAGGCGACCGAGTGGCTTGCGGCCCACGAGGTCGGTGCGGGTGACGAGAATCGCGACGAGCGCACCGCCGAGCACGGCCATCAGAGTCGTGAGCGAGGCGAACATCAGCGTGTTGCCCCATGCGTCCCAGAAAGCCGAGTCGCCGAACAGCTGACGGTAGGGCTGGACGGTGAGCACCCCGCCGGCTTCGTAGAGCGGGCGGTCGCGGAGCGAGGCGTACAGGAGCGGAACGAACGGGCCTACGATAAGCGCCACGACGAGCAGCCACGTCGCCCAGTGCAGCGCCCACGCCGGAATGAGGCTCCGGCGTGGGCGGGGGAAGGTCTGCTGGTACGAAGTCGCGGTCATCGAGGCCCGTTGCGCCGCGGTGTGCTAGCCGAAGATCCCGTGCCAGCGCGCCTTGAACCTCGGGTAATCGTTGACGAACTTCTGGCTGAACGGGACGAGGATTACGTTCTTCTGCCCGACCTTCGCGTAGACGTCGGCGAGGGTATTGCTGCAGTTCTTCGGCGTGAAATTGTTGCGGAACGCCGTAAAGCCTGCGTCGCACATCGCCTGTTGGCCGGCCTTCGTGTAGAGCCAGTTCAGGAACAGCTTCGCGGACGCGGGGCTCGCCGCCTTGGCGGTGATTCCCATCCCTCGCGGGATCAGCGGCGTCGCGTCCTTGTTGTAGGTCCAGCCGAGGATCTTCGAGAGAGCGGGGTCGGTCTCGATCCCGAGCCGCACAGTCGGCGAGGTGAGATACGCGGCGACCGCGGCACCCTGGGAGACGAGCGAGCGCTGACCGGCGACTCCGGTTTGCGCCGTGAACTTGCCCTTGCCGATCTTCTCGAAGTTCGCCCAGCCCTTCTTCTGGACGTAGCCCCAGATCCCGGTGTAGCCGAACAGGTTGTCGACGGTGTAGCCCGTGAGCTTCCCGTAGGTGCCCGGATCACTCGCCATCTGGGTGATCGACTGCGGCACCTTGTCCTTCAGGAGCAGCTTGTTGTACATGATGATCGCCGGGTCGGGCGAGATGATGAAGACGCCCGGATACTGTTTCGCAAACTTCGGAAACGCGCTCAGTTGGAGAGGGTCGTAGTCGACCATGTAGCGCTTCCGCGTCGCGTACACCCAGAGGTTGGGCGCGCTCGAGATCAGCAAGTCCGCGGTGCGGGTGCCCTGGGCAGCCTCGGACGCGTACTTGGAGAAGATCACGTTGTTGTCGAGGTCGTACGCCGTCGTCTGGATCCACGGGTGGTAGTACTTGAAGCGGTCGGTGACGATCTTGAGGTTGGTTGCCGGGGCATTGGCGTAGAAGACGAGCCCCGATTCCTTCTTCGACTGCTTGATCAGGCCGGCGAGTGGGCCGGGCGTCGCGGCGGTTCGGTCCGTTCGCGCTCCCGCCGTTCCGGCCAGGAGCGTCCCCGCGGCGAGCGCGAGCACGGCCACCGGCAACCAGCGCCTGCTGGACGTTCGTTTCATGTCTTCCTCCTAGAGTCGGCACGTCACCCGGCCGAGGCGGCTCGGGCGTCGTTCGGGCGGGAGGTTAAGAAATGGTGATGCGGATTCCACGCTTACGGCGATTGTTTGTCGTTTCGGCGGTTGAAACCCTTTTGTACATTCTCGCCACGAGAAGCAGGCGAGATCGGTGGTCGTACACTTCCGTTCATGTCGAGGGAACGGCGATGGGGCTGGGGTCGCCTGCGGCTGTCGACGCAGATCCTCCTGCTCCAACTCGCGATCATCGTGCTCACGCTGGGCACCGGCGTCGCCGTCTCGATCCTGCAGGCCCGGGCGCAGCTCGACCGGGAATCGGGCAAGCAGTCGCTGGCGATCGCGCGCACGGTCTCTCAGATTCCGGAGATCCGCGCCGCGTTCGACGAGCCCCGGCCCGAGCGGATCATCAACCCGATCGCCGAGCGGATCCGAATGCGTACCGGCGCCTCATTCGTCGTGGTGGCAAACGAGCAGGGCATCCGCTACTCCCATCCCGATCGCGAGAAGATCGGGCAGCGAGTCTCCACGGATCCGAGCGAGGCGCTCCTCGGCCGCGAGTACGTCGGCGTGCAGACCGGGTCGCTGGGGCGCTCGATGCGGGCCAAGGTTCCGGTGCGGAGCGAAGGCGGCGAGATCATCGGCCTCGTGTCGGTGGGCCTGCTCGCGAGCCGAGTGAGCTCTCAGCTCCGGAACGATCTGCCGGTGCTCCTGATCCCACCGGCCCTCGGGCTTGCGCTGGGCGTGCTCGGGTCGATCCTGCTGGCGCGCCGGATCAAGCGGCAGACCTTCGGGCTCGAGCCGAGCGAGATCTCTGCGCTGCTCGAGCCGCGCGAAGCGGTGCTGCACGGGATCCGCGAAGGGATGGTTGCGACCGATCCCGCGGGCCGCGTGATCCTCGTCAACGACGAGGCCAAGCGTCTGCTCGACCTCGACGACTCGGTAGTGGGCCTCCCCTTCGCCGATGTCGTCCCGGCCGGCCACGTGCGGGACGTCGTCGACGGCTCGGTGGACGGCCCCGATCAGGTCGTGCTCGTCAACGACCGCGTCCTCGTGGCCAACCGCATGCCCGTGACCGTACGTGGACGAGACGTCGGAGCGGTCGTGACCCTGCGCGACCGGACAGAGCTCGAAGTCCTCTTGCGCGAGTTGAACGACGTGCGAAGTCTCGCCGACGCGCTGCGCGCGCAGGAGCACGAGTTCTCGCACCGACTCCACGTCATCGCGGGCCTGATCGAGCTCGGTCGCTATGAGGATGCGGCGGGCTTCATCGGCAAGTCGTCACTCGTCCACCAAGAGCTCGTCGCCTCGATCATCGAGAACGTCGGCGACCCGACGCTGGCGGCGCTGCTGCTCGGGAAGGCGGCGGTCGCATCGGAGCGAGGGATCGAGCTGCGCGTCACCGAGAACTCGCGCCTACCGGAGGGCTACGGCGATTCACGCGACCTCGTCACCGTCGTGGGGAACCTGGTCGACAACGCACTCGATTCCGTCGCCTCCGTGGGCGGCGGATCGATTGCGGTGACGCTGCGCGACGAGCCCGGCGGTGTCGTCGTCCAGGTCCGCGACTCCGGGCCCGGAGTCGACCCCTCGCTCGTGGACGAGATCTTCCGTGACGGCTTCACGACGAAGGTGGCGAACGGCACCGGCCGTCGCGGTCTCGGGCTGGCGCTCGTGAGTCAGACAGTCCGGCGACGCCACGGCGGCTACGTCACGGTCGAGAACGATTCGGGCGCGCTCTTCACCGCCTTTCTCCCTCTGGACGGCGACCGCGCGGGAGCGGCAGTGTGATCAGGACGCTCGTCGTGGACGACGACTTCATGTCCGCCTCCATCCATCGGACGTACGTCGACAAGATCGCCGGCTTCGAAGCGGTGGGCGAGGCCCACTCGGGCGGCGAGGCGCTCGAGCTGGTTCAGGGCCTCCGGCCCGATCTTGTCCTGCTCGACATCTATCTCCCGGACATGAGCGGGCTCGACGTCCTCCGGCAGCTTCGTCAGAACGAGGAGGCGACGGCGGACGTGATCGCGGTGACCGCTGCCAAGGACGTGAAGACGCTGCGCGCCGCGATGCAGGGCGGGGTCGTGCATTACATCGTGAAGCCGTTCCTGTTCGAGACCTTCCGCGAGCGACTCGAGCGTTACGCCGCTCTGAGAGAGCGATTCGAGCGGCTGCGGGAAGCAAGCCAGGGAGACGTCGACCATCTCTTCTCGCTCCTCAGGGTCGAGGGGCGCGCGCGGCTACCGAAGGGGATCTCGGCACCGACGCTCGGGCTCGTCGTGACCGCAGCTCGGGAATCCGAGACCGAGGTGAGCGCCGTCGACGTGGCGGAGCGAGCCGGAATCAGCCGCGGCACGGCACGGCGCTATCTGGAGTATCTCGAGTCGCTCGGTTCCGTCGAGCTCACCTTGCGCTACGGAGCGACAGGCCGGCCGGAGCACCTCTACCGGTGGTCGGGCGCAGTTGGTGCCCGGTAGCCGCAGGAGCGGGAGACACCGGCCCGGACGCGACCGAAATGATGAATCATGGCTGAGGCCGTGACGAAAGCTGCTCCAGCGACGTACAGAGTCACCATGAAGCCACGAATCTTTCTCACCACCGTGCTGGCCCTCGTACTCCTCGGACTTCTCGCTGGGGCAGCTCGCGCCAAGCCGGGGACGCCGCCACCGAACGTCGCCGGTACGACCTCGGAGCCGCCGCCTGCCTGGTTCCAGGTGAACGGGCGCGCAGCATGGTTCGCGTACTCCAGTTTTTGCTGGACGACCGCATGCGTCGACTTCCTGCCGCCGTCACGCCGCACTGATCTTCCTCGTGTCTCGGTCAGTGCGGGACGGGTGCTGTCGATCCATCTCGGATTCACCCCCAAGTCGATTCTCGTTCGCAACGCGACGACGAAGGCGTCGTATCCGCTTATCGCGCACCGAGATACCGCGTGGCGGGTCCGCGGCAGCGGGATCATCGTCGTGGAAGTGCGCGGCGCTAAAGGGTCGGCCAGTTACCTCGCCCGGATCGACCGCGGCTCGTAGGCGATGTGTCCGGCGCGGGCCACCCCGCGCCGGACACATATCTGACTAGCTAGCGCCAGGAGTCCAGGGGTGGATCGGGTTCGCCCAGAGGACGAACGTGACGAGCTCGGTGCCGTCGGCGAGCTGGTCGACATAGACCGATCGCGCCCGCTGAGTGGCGGGGGCCCAAGAGGGCACCGCGTCCGGAAGACTGCCCACGCTGCTCGCCCCGATCGTGGTCGACGAGTCGGTGTGCGAGTAGATGGTCTGGAGCTGGTCGTAATCGTGCTGGTTCGGGCTCGGGTTGTCGAGCGCGTCCGCGTAGTCCATGCACGTCTGCAGGTCGGCTCCCGTCTCGTCCTGGTGGGTTAGGCCGAAGTCGTGCCCGATCTCCTGGCACATCACGTGCTGGCGATTCGTCTCAGTGTACGAGCCGGAGTTGAAGTACGAGTCGTTCATCTTCGCGGAGCCCTGGGTGATGTGGCCGCCGCTGATGTTGATCGAGGCGAGACCGAGCCAGCCGTTGAAGCCGTACGACGCGTTGCAGGAGTGGATCTTTCCGCTGATCATCACGCACCGCTTGCGTGCGCGCTGGGAGTCGTCGCCGAGGCCCGGCTCCCGGACGACGTCCATCACGGTCGACGTCGACCAGTCGGCCAGCGCCATTGCCTGGTTGTCGTCCCAGTCAGGCGTATTGCTGTCGACCACCGTCAGCGTGAACGGGTTCGCCGTGCGCGCCCAGTGGTAGTTGTTCCAGGCGTGGGACGCCGACGCCGGCGCGACACCGACCGCGAACGCGGCCGTGAGCGCGAGGCTCGTGAGCGCGAGAATCCTTCTGAACAAGATGTTCCCCCTCGTCGATCGTGGATGACGTGACGAACGCAGGTATCTGAGTGTGAGTCCCGGGCCCGATGGTGTCAAGGCGACGGGAGGGCCTGGGCGAGCATGCCGAGTCGTGCGGCAGGGGAGGCGAGCTTCCGTTTGACTGCGTGACCGGGAGGGGATTCTCACCGAGATGCGGGCGGTGTTCATCTCCTACTGGCTGCTGATCGCAAGCGGGATCATCATCTTCGTCGTCGTCGGTCTCACACAGCATTGAGACGCTTCGCGTACGAGAACGGCCTCTCGCTCTTCTTCGGGACGATCTTCCTCGGCACCCTGATCGGACAATCGTTCGCGGGACAGCACGCGACCAACGGGGAGGCGTTGCGGCACAGCGGCGAGACCCTGTCCTGGTGGGAGTACGTGCGCTCGCCCGACTTCGGGGGCGCTGTCCTCGAGAATTGGCAGTCCGAATTTCTCCAGTTCTCGCTCTTCATCGGCGCGACGATCTGGCTCGTCCAGAAGGGATCGAACGAGTCGAAGAGGCTCGAGGACGTGGGTCTCGAGTCGAGGCAGAAGCAGGAGATCGGCGAACACGCGCCCGAACGAGGCCCAAGGCTCGCGAAGGTCGACGACTGGCGGACACGGCTCTACGAGAACTCTCTCTTGATCGTGATGACGCTGATCTTCTTCGCCACCTGGTTCGGCCAGTCGCTGAACAACTGGCGGGTCTTCAACGCCGAACAGCACGACCACAACGAGGCGACGGTGTCCTGGGGTCGCTACCTCCTCGACCCCGACTTCTGGGAGAAGTCGCTCCAGAACTGGCAGTCGGAGTTCCTCGCGATCGGCACGATGGTCGTCTTCACGATCTACCTGCGCCAGCGCGGCTCGCCCGAGTCGAAGCCGGTCGGTGCGCCCCACGACGAAACCGCTTCGTCGGGATGAGCCGCTCGGGATAGTCGCCGCCGGTACGACCCACCCGCGTCTGCTCGAGGTCGTTGCGGCTCGCACCCGCCCGGCAGATCCCGACCGGATGCCTTGCCTGCGTGCGCGGCCGGGATCCGTTCGGACGATCCCGACCACGCTCGGAGACGGAGAGGGCGGGATTTGAACCCGCGACACGCCTTTCGACGCGTACGCGATTTCCAGTCGCGCTCCTTCGGCCGCTCGGACACCTCTCCGGGCGAGCGACAGGCTATCCGAGGGACGAACGAGTCAGCTCTCAGCCTTGCGCGCTCTGAACGACGTACGCGGCGACGTTCCGGATCTGAGCCCCGTCGAGCTGATCCGCGAACGCGGGCATCGCGCCCCGGCCGGCTGTGACTCGCTCGATCGCGAGCTCGAGCGACGGCTTCGCCTCGTCCAGGTTCGGGCCGACGTTGCCGGAGGAGCCCGCCGCCTCGAGCGTGTGGCAGCCGCCGCAGCCTGCGGACGCGAAGACGGCCTCCCCGGCCGCCGCATCGCCGGTGCTTTCACCCGTCTCGGTCTCCGGCTCGGTCTCGGTTTCCGGCTCGGTCGTCCCGGTCGTCTCCTCACCCGTCTCGGTGGGCGCCGTCTCGGCCGCCTCGGCGCCGTCGCCCTCCTCCTCGCTCTCCTTTGCGAAGACGACGACGGCCGCAATCATGGCGACGAAGATGAGCGCCGCGACGGCGAGATAGGCGCCCAGGCGCCGGCCCGGGAAGTCGGGGTTCCGGCGAGGCAGCACGAACGACGAAACGAGCGCGAAGGCGATGAAGGCGAGCGCGACGAGCCCGAGCCCGATCTTCCCATTCGACGTGATCGCCAGCAACGACACCGGGCCGGAACCTACCACCCCGAGGCAAACGCGAGGGTCACTGGCGGTCGAGGGGTGCCATCGTCAGCCCGTGTGCCTCGAGCTGCGACCAGTAATGCTCGGCTCGCTCTCGGTGGCCGGCCCAGACGATCGCCCGGCCGGTGGAGTGGATCCGGTTCGCGAACGCCATTCCCTGCTCGTAGCCGGTCGCGGGAATCACGGAGGAGAGGGCGAACGCGACGCCCTCGAACGTGTTGTGATCGTCGTTCAGGACGATCACGTTCCAGGGCGCATCGAGGTCGCCGCCGACACCGCGCCGAATGCGCTCCCGAGGTGGTGTCTTCGTCGCCGGGCTCATCTCGAAGACGTTAGATGATCGCTGTAGGCTTGACGACCGTGACTCCGGACGAACGGCTCGATCGGTACGCGCACCTGACGGTCGAGGTGGGTTCGAACGTCGGCGAAGGCCAGGTGCTCTTCGTTAGCTGTCTCGTCGAGCACGCGCCGCTCGCCCGCGCCATCGCCCGCGTCGCCTACGAGAAGGGCGCGCGCTACGTCGACGTGGAATACCTCGACCAGCACGCCCGGCACGCGCGGATGAAGCACGCTCCGGAGGAGACGCTCGAGTGGTCGACACCCTGGGCGCTCGACAAGATCGACTACATCGCCGAGCACCGCGGAGCGCTGATCCAGATCTCGGGAGACCCGGAACCGGAGCTCTACGCCGATCTCGACGGCACCCGCGTCGGCAAGACGCGGATGAAGGAGGTGGCCGAGCGCTATCTGGGGGCGACGAACAAGCGGCTGCTGAACTGGTCGATCGTCGCCTATCCGAACGAGGGCTGGGCGCGAACGGTGTTCGGCGAGCCCGACGTCGAGCGTCTCTGGGACGCCGTGACGGCCGCGACCCGCCTCGACGAAGCAGACCCCGTCGAGGCGTGGCGGCTGCACATCGAGAAGCTCGATCGGCGCGCAACGGGTCTCAACGAGCGCCGCTTCGACGCGATCCGCTTCCGCGGCCCCGGCACCGACCTCACCGTCGGCCTCACCCCCCGCACCGTCTGGTGCACCGCGAAGGAGACGACGGTGGACGGTCGCGAGCACGTCGTGAACATGCCGACGGAGGAGGTCTTTACCAGCCCCGATCGCCGCCGTACTGAAGGCGTCGTTCGCTCGACGACCCCGCTTGCTCTGTCCGGGACGATCGTCCGCGACCTGGAAGTGCGGTTCCGAGGCGGGCGGGCGGTCGACGTCAGCGCGAGCTCGGGCGTCGAGGTCATCCGTGAGCAGATGCGCTCCGACGAGGGCGGCTCCATGCTCGGCGAGGTGGCGCTCGTGGACGGCGAGTCGCGCGTCGGCAAGACCGGCCTTGTCTTCTTGAACACGCTCTTCGACGAGAACGCCACCTGCCACATCGCCTACGGCTCGGGGATCCTCGAGGGCATCGAGGGCGGAGGCGAGGCGAGCCAGGACGAGCTCGCGGCGCTCGGCTTCAACACCTCGACGATCCACACCGACTTCATGATCGGCGGCTTGGAGGTCGAGGTGGACGGACTCGCGGCCGACGGCACCTCCGTCCCGATCCTCCGTGGCGAGACCTGGCAGCTCGGCTGAGGCTCGCGATCGTGACCGGCTTCCCCCACGTGCGCCGCGAGCGCGTCCGCTTCCGGGACTGCGACGCGATGGGCCACGTCAACAACGCGGTCTTCTCGACCTATCTCGAAGAGGCGCGCATCGACGTCCTCGGCGGGCTCCGCGACTTCATCCTCGCCCGCGTCGAGATCGACTTTCGCTCCGAGCTTCACGCCGGCGAGGAGATCGAGGTCGGGACACGCGCGGGGCACCTCGGCACAAAGAGCTTCGAGCTCGAGCACGAGATCCGCACCGACGGCCGCGTCGTGGCCGAGGCGAAGAGCGTGCTCGTCGCCTACGACTACGACCGGGCCGAGAGCGTGCCCATGTCGGACGACCTGCGTGCTCGGCTGAGCGAGGCACAGAGATGACGGTCGAGTTCCCGTTGACGGGCGGTTGCGGCTGTGGCGAGGTGCGCTTCGAGGTCGACGCACCACTCCTCTCCGCCTCCTACTGCCACTGCACGCGCTGCCAGCGGCGAACGGGGACGGCCGCTTCGGCGAACGCACGAACCCAACCGGGCTCGTTCCGGCTCGTCGCGGGCGAGGAGCAGGTGCGCACCTGGGCACCCGAGGGCGGCTTTGAGAAGTCGTTCTGCGGACTCTGCAGCTCGGCGCTCTTCAGCCGCGACCCGGAGAATCCCGAGACGATCGGCGTCCGTCTCGGCGCGTTCGATCGCGATCCTGGGATCCGCCCGCAGTGGCGCCAATTCGTCGCCTACGCGGCACCGTGGGAGGCGATCCCGGACGACGGCCTGCCGCGCCATCCCGAGGGCCGGACTACGTAGCCGCCGGATAGAGTGAGTGGGCGCACCTGGGATTGAACCAGGGACCTCTCGCGTGTGAAGCGCCCGCGCTTCTCGCCAGGTGTCGCCGTTTGTCGCCGAGACAGCACTTCAGAGCCGATTCTGCCTCGCCCGCCCCCACGGTTCCAGAGGCGACGCCACGCGGCGGTCTCGCACGGAACTCGCATGAACCTCCCCAGACCCGCGTCACCCGACGAGACGAACTGCGCGAATCGCGAGCACTTCGGTTTCGGTCTTTGGAGCGTCCCCTGTTTCGCGCACGAGGATTTGGACGGAACTTTCGAGTTCGACCGGAGTCAGGTTTGACGTAGTGCCCGCCGGCCCCGTCAAGCTGACCAACCATTTCGTCCACCCGACTGCAACCCTCAGTCCCTCGACCGAGAACACCCGGACATCCGAGACATCAACCGGGCGAGGGGAATCAGCAAGGCTAAGAGGAATTTGGAAGTCCGGAGGCAGTTCGACTGCTCCCAATGCTTCCGTTACTCGCATCGCTTCGCCTATCGAGACAGCGATCTCCGGTGCGTTGGTCAGGTACGCAATGTCGACGAAGTTTGGCTCGGCTTGCGCGATGGTCGCTAGCACTTCGGCGATGGACTTGCAGTACACGAAAGCTCCTGGCAGCAGAGCGATCTCTTGGCGGAGATCTTCGTGTAGCGCTCCTTGCGACCCGAAGTCCTTCACGTTGGCGGACAGGAACACCGTCATCGAGCCATTGCCCCGGGTGTGCACATCCTTGACCGTCAGCCAGATCGCGGCATCACGCGCTCCTCTGCCCTCTCTGGTCGGGCGCAGTCGGTTTACCTCGCGCCTCAAAGCTTCGGCGCCAGCGTCTTCCGGCAGTGAAGCGATCGAGAAGATCTGCCTTAGCTGATCCTCATACGTGGCCGCCAGTTCCCCCGGTACCGGTAGGTCCGCGGGAAGCGGTATTTGGGCGAAGCGTCTCGCAGATCTCGTTGACGTGAGAAGGCTGTCAAACGCCTCTTCGATCTCGCGTCGCCGCCGGCTTGATGCCTCCTCAAGCACGAGACTCGGCAGCACGAGTTCGTGTCCGGTCTCACTGGCCGCAGCGACGAGCAACTGGAGTTCGACACTTTGGAGGTCAGCGTTCTGCGGCAGAAAATTCGTGTCGACGACGATCGTCACTTGTCATCGAGGCCTGCGTCAATCCGTCGGGCGATTTCCTCGAATGTTGCTCGCGTTTCCTGTGCGCGTGTGAATTGGGCACCGCGCGCCTCGACTCCGCTCAACTCGTAGATTGCTTTGTTGCTCTTCTGAGCCAGGGGTACAAGGCTGGCGAAGTTTTTGAGTGAACCGAGCATTTCATTCTTGCCATCACCGGGCCAGCCGAGTGGATCGAGGATGCCTTCCGAATACGCGTCAGCGATTCGATCGAGCCAATGGCGGAAAGCGGCAGCCGGGCGATTCCCATAGACGGAGAACTGCTGACTCACGTAGCCAAGTGGCTTCGCCTTACCCAGTGGCAGATCAAAGTCGACAGTCTGGGGTTTGTTGCTGAGGGCCGTCTTCCACTGCCTGGACCACTCTCGCAGGCTGTTTCCGACGCTCGGCAGCGCCATGAGGGAAAAGAGATCGGGAGCGAGGGGGACAACAAAGCCATCCGAAGCGACAAGCGCGGTCCGGTTGAGGGCGCCGACATTCGGACCTAGATCAACAAAGACGAAGTCCGCACCTGTCTTCTCGGTCAGCGCCCTGAATAGTCGATGGAGCGCAGACGTTGTCCGAAAACCCCGCGCCTCACCTGCGAGTGCCTCAATCCAGCCCACAGGGAGAATCGACTCAAAGTTCGAGAGGCGGAGATCACCGGGCAGCAGCCATGCTCCGTCGCGGATTTGAACTGGGTCCGGTACATCGATGTCTCCCGCGCCGGTAACCAGCGGTGACACGGCAGCCCAGATCGTCGTTCCGTCGGCGCGCTCCTGTTCGTAGTCGGGCTCCGCAACGGCAAGGCCCGTCAGATTTGCCTGAGGGTCGGCGTCGACGAAGACAACCGAATGGCCACGGTCAAGCATCGCTAGCCCCGTGTTGAAGACGATCGTCGTCTTTCCGACACCACCCTTATGGTTGAAGAACGAGACGACGCTCATTACCCCTCGCTAAGTCGAGACCGTTTGGACGAGGGGAGTCTACGGCTCGCGGGCCAATCACTTCGTCGCCGAGCCGCAGCTGCGTCGGTACGACCGCGCCGGCTGGATCATCAGGGGGCGCCGGGATGATCGGCGGCCTCGCGGCGGCCGATTCAAGCCCGGCGGCCGCCACTCCGGCGAGAACCAAATCCCCGGGTAAGTTCGCGCCCGACCGGGTCGCGTCCGCCCGCATCACCGTCAGGCCGCTCTAGCCTCCCGCCCGCTCACCCGCGAGCGCCGCCCTCGCCGCCTCGCTCGTCCTCAAACGGTCGAACTGGTGGCCGTACACCCTGAGCGTGGTTATCGCGTCGCGGTGGCCGAGGACCGCCGCGACCGTCACCGGATCCAACCGCGCGGCGATCAGCCGCGAAGCCGCCGCGTGCCTGAGGTCGTGGAACGTCAGCGACGGCAGAAGACCCGCCAGTTCCCGGGCAGGCTCGAACCCCCGGCGCGTCACGTTCCTGTGCTGGAGCGGCGTGCCCAATCGACTCGCGAAGATCGGCTGCCCGTCGAGCGACGACGCGCTCCGCAGGCGGAACGCAATCAGCTCGTCGCGGAGAGCCGCCGGCAGCGGGATCTCCCGCACGGACGACTTCGTCTTCGGCGGCCCGTAGACCCCGGTGCGGAGCCACTGCCGACGCACGTGCAGGACGCCCGCCCCCTCCTCGGCGGCCTTGTCGAAGTCTGCCCAGGTCAGTCCGAGCACCTCCCCGAGGCGCAGCCCGAGCGCCGCCGCGAGCCTGAGCAGCGGCGCGTAGTCGTACCTCGAGCCTTGCCGGTCGGCGAGACGGGCCGCCGCGTCAAGGAGGGCCGTGACCTCGGCAGCCGTCCACTCGTGTGTCGGCCGCCGCTCCTTCTCTACCGGGCGGTCGTCGTCGGTCAGGAGGTCGAACGGGTTTGTCAGGATCATCCTGCGGCGGACGGCGAGGCCGGCGATGCCCTGGAGTGGCTTGAGGTAGTTCTCGATCGACGAGGCGCCGAGCGGCCGGACGGGCCGACCTGGGTCGATCGCATGGAGTCCCTCCTGTTCGAGGTCGCGGGTCAGCCTCGCGATCGCATCCGGGTCGATCGCGGCGAGCTGGCTGCGGCCGAAGCGGGGGAGCAGGACGAGGTCGAGCGCATCTCTGTAGTAGCGGGCCGTCCGCGGGCGCAAGGGTCGCCTTCCCGAGGAGCACCGGGCGAGGTACCAGTCCTCAGCGACCTCGGCAAAGAGCTTCTTCGTCGGCCTCGTCCGCTCGGCCTGCGGCTTCGAGACGAGTTCGGCCCTGCGCCTGCGGGCATCGTTGAGGTTCCCAAGCGTCTCCCACCGCTGGCGGCCGTCGCGGTCGACGTACGCGATCTCGTACCGCGTCGTCTTCCCGTCGCGGGTCTTCCTGCGGTAGATCCCCCGCTCGACCTTCTCGCGGACGGGGCGGGCATTAGCCTGTTGGTGCATCAGGACGAACCTCCTGTTGCCGGGGCGGGGCCGTTGACGCGGTGCCCGCCCGTTTGACGTCGAGCACCGATCCTAGTCGATCGACCTCTCACTATCCAGGCGAGCGCCGCCCTTCGAGCCCGCATAGCTACAGGTCTCCGACGGCCGTGCGAGAGCCGTGCGAGGGTGCGACAGTTCCGACCCGCGAGGTACTCATCCACTCGTCGAGTTCCCGCCGGCGCAGGAAGATGCGGCAAGCGGGGCCGTCCTGGTAGTGCGGGATCGCGCGGCGCGCGATGAGCTTTCGGACTCGCTCTGGCGAGACGTCGAGGTATCGGGCCGCGCTCTCGACCGAGAGCCACTCTGGAATCCCGGTGGCGACGTCGAGCTTCGTCAGGTGCTCGAGGACGCGCGCCTCGACAAGCGCCGCGATCGCTTCCAGCGTCGCCGGCGGCACCTGAAGCGTCATCCCGGTCAGCTCCGTCAACTGTCGCCCTCGCCAACCCGTTCAGTGAGACTCGACGCTGCGCGAACCCTCTCCGAGATCGCGAGGCTACGTGCCGGCCGAATACGGGACTTCACGAGCGCCCCGATCTGGGGGCGCTGTGCCTCACGCGCGCCCTGTTCTCTATAGGGCGGCGTGATCCCGGTGGGTGCGTGACGATGCGTGACGACGTGCGTGACCGACGGCCGCGTGCCATCCCCCAGCCGTGCTTGACCTCGTGACGGGGTCACGCGGATCGTCACGCCGGTCACGGTCGATTCTCCTGGGCGAAGTAGCGGGCGAGCCCGTCAGGGTCGTCGTTGCGTGTGGCGCGGCCGCTGTCGGCGAGCTTGTTGAGCCGCCGGCGGGCCTTCTCAATGTCGTTCTTCCGATCGGGACTCGTCGTGGCAAAGAGGAGCAACGCCGTTTCGGCGACCGTCATCCCGTGTTCGGCCTCTTGTAGCGCCTTCAGCACGTCGATCCGCTCGTGAACGATTGAGATCCCGCGACTATGGTCGTGGAGGATGCTGAGGGGGCCGACCTCGCCCTCAGTGTCGCTCACGAGTTGACTCTTCTCGGCAACAACGGCTGGTCGTCGACTCGTTTGTTCTGAGTCACTGCACCCCTGTCCCGAAAAGTAGGTTTGCACGCTCTGAGCCTGGGGGATTGGGGTTGGTTTCACACTTTTCGGGACACCTCTGGGAGCGGCGAGAACGGCTTGAATAAGCTGCGCGTTCTCGCCTGATAGATGCCACGGCCCGCGTTGACCGTCGTCGTCTCGGTCGGCTCCGATGTAGGTGGCTACGTCGATCGCTGCGAGCTCCTCAAGGGTGCGTCGGGCGACGTTCCGGTTGCAGGCGGCGTGGCGCGCGACGGCGGACTGGTTCAACGGCTCGCCGGTAGCGAGTGCGTCGAGGCAGGCAAGCCGTTCCTGGGGGATAGAGTCGAGCGCGGCTCGTCGGCAGAGGGCACCGGTGTCTTTCTCGTCGAGGGTGAGCGCGAGGAGGGCGCGAGCGAGCTTGTCTAGCTGGCCGGCAATCCGGGGCGGCTCTTCGATTGTCGGCATCCCGATGATCTCTCGCCGTCCGTAGCCGTCACGAGGGACATTGGCGCGGCCGAGGCAGGCGACGAGGGCGGCGTTGTCGAGCTGATCCCCGAGAAGTTCCCCGATGGTCGCGTGGTTCTTGAGACGGCTCGACGCATCCCCGACGATCTTGTTCGCGAGCTCGCGGACTTCGCGTCGGTGTTCGGCGAGGGCGAGGCCACAGTCACGTGCCTTCCGGCTCGCCTCTCGCCGCTGCTGCGCGTCCGTCGGGGGGAGGCGCAGGTAGAGCCAGCGCGGGCCGAGCGCGTCGCTGTGGCTCGCGTAGGCGTCAACGCTCGGCGTTGAGGCCGCGAGGAGGGTGAGCCGGCCTTCCCAGCGAAGCTGCTCGGGCCCGTCGATGTCGCGATGGACGCGGCCGTCGTAGGCGCGACGGAGAAGGCTGTAGAGCATGTCGCGGCTTCCGCGGTCGCTCATCGTGAGCATCGTCGAGAGGTCGGCGATCGTCGCGAGCACCCGGCCGGGACGGCGGGCGAGGAGCCCTCGCTTCTCCGGCTTCCGGCCCTTCGACCAGGAGAGGAGGCCGGCAACCGTGATCTCGTCAAGATGCTCGTCGGCGACGTCGTCGAGCATCCGGAGCGTCTCCGTCTTCCCGCTCGACGGCGCACCGACGAGGAGTCCCCAGAGCGGATCCCCGTCAAGACTGGACGCTACGGCGACGGCGAGCGCGAACAGGACGTGGTCGATCTCTCCGAGGGCAAGATAGCTTCGCATCGCGGTGAGCAGATCCGGAAGTGTGGGGCGGCTCAACGTCATGTAGACCGTCGTTCGAGCGTCGCCGGATCGGGCGGCGCGATGTCGAACTGGGTCACGACGCCCTCGTTCGCCGAGCGTTCGGCAGTACATCGGGGTTGGTCGGACGGAGGAGCTCAGCGAGTTCCTCGCCGGTTGGCGCTGGCTTTTCGGCGATCCGGTCGACCTCCTCGATCACGGTGAGGAGCACCATCGGATCGCAGTCGGTGCCGGCAGCGACCTTGATGGCAAGCGCAAGGAGTCGGAGCGTCTTCGCAAGAAGTCGCTCGAGCATCTCGGCGCGCTGTTCAGCTCGGCGGACCCGCCGCGTGAGATGCGCGACCGAGTCGAACGATCCGCGGGTCATGCCACCGCCACCGCGGCCGACGCCGTCTCTAGCGCAACGAACTTGTGATCAAGCGGAAGCTGCGCTGAACCGCCATCGGCGGCTCGAGGTCGTTCGGGATCGGCTGGTCGGGGAGGGTCGCTGTTCGGGCCAGTGGCCCGCGCACGCGAGACACGCCGCGAGCGTGCTCTCGGCGCGTGCCGTACGTTCCGCTGCCGCACACCGGTTCTGGGGCTGACGACGATCGCGAGTCGAGCGATCTGGGCCTCGATCTTCCTGACACGCGGGGCGATGCGCTCATCCCGCTTATCCCAGGCCCGCCCCTCTTGAGCTTCCTCCTGCTCATCCTCGGTGAGCTCGTCTTCGTCGGGATGATACTCGATCGCGGCTGCTTGACGATCTTCCTCGAGCACCTCGCTCTCAAGCGTGGCGCGAAGCTCCGCTTCCAACACCGCCTCCCTGACGGGATGCCGCCCTTGCTCCATGGGAGCCAGGCGACGCAACCGGAGGTTAATCTTGCGTGACGTGGCAATCACTTCGGGTGAAAAACACGGCTTCATAGAGCCACGTTTTACATTATCCATATGCTCGCTGCAAGTGCTAATCACCGACCGAAGGCTGTGGCACGATATTCAAAATCGTTTGTCACAGCATTGATGCTTCGAATGAGCTGCAGATATGGGATCTTTTTCGCGAACAGTCGACTACAGCCCGCAGGCGCGGACATCGAGATTCACTGGCCCGGGCGTGCCTACGACCCTGTGTGCCCCTACCTGCGCGGGCCCTGGTTCGCCGTGGGGGGGCGGAGATTTGGCTTGTTCTCGGGCTTCCGCGTGAAATCGAGCACCCATGGGGCGCAAGAACGGCTTCGTCGGAGCGTCGTAACCGCAGTAAACAGTTCGTTTCAGAAGAGAAAAAGCGCCATTTGCGGTGTCTAAATGAACTGATCGGGAGCCCGGAAAGCCCAAACGCTGCACGGTCGCCGGGTCGCCGAGGTGCCGCACCTCCATCTGCTCCACCGCGTCGACGAACGCGCGGCACGCCTGCGCGACCTCCGAGCGGTCGACCCGCTCCACCTTCACGCCGGTCTCGTCCTGAATCTGCTCAGCGATCAGCGCCAGACGAAGGACTCTGGGACGGCAGCTCGCTGTCTTGCGTAGGCTCAAGCGTCCAATGAGTGATCTGGCCGATCTCGAGCGGCGACTCTGGGCGGCCGCGGACGAACTCCGCGCGAACTCGACCTTGACGGCCGCTCAGTACCGCGATCCGGTGCTCGGGCTGATCTTCCTCGCCTTCGCCGAGCACCGCTTCGAACAGCTCCGTCCCGAGCTCGAAGGGAAGGCGACCCCGCGGAGGCCGGTCAGCACGGAAGATTTCCGAGCGCGCGGCGTCCTCTACGTGCCTGAGATAGCGCGGCTCTCGTACCTCGTCGAGCTTCCCGAAGGAGAAGATCTCGGGGCCAACATCGACCTGGCGATGGACACGATCGAGGCGACGAACGCCGGCCTTACAGACGTCCTCCCCCGCGGATACCAAAGGCTCGAAAAAAGCACACTGGTCGAGCTCGTGCGCCTATTCGCGCCGCTCCCACGAACGCTCACGGGCGACTCGTTCGGGCTGATCTACGAGTACTTCCTGTCGAGCTTCGCGAGCGCCGAGGGACGGCTCGGGGGCGAGTTCTTCACCCCCCAGTCGATCGTGCGGCTGATCGTCGAGGTGATCGAGCCGTTCAAGGGCAAGGTCTACGACCCCGCCTGTGGCTCGGGCGGGATGTTCGTGCATTGCGCGAAGTTCGTCGCCAACCACAGCGGCTCCCCTTCGCGCGACCTGACGGTTTTCGGGCAGGAACAGAAGGAGGCGACGATCCCGCTCGGGCACATGAACCTCGCCTTGCATGGGATCTCGGGCGACATCCGTAAGGCGAACAGCTACTACGAGGACCTCCACGACGCCGTCGGCCGCTTCGACTTCGTGATGGCCAATCCGCCGTTCAACGTCGACAAGGTCGACAAGTCCAAGCTCGCTGACGACCGCCGCCGCTTCCCCTTCGGGCCGCCGCGTCCCGACAACGCCAACTACCTGTGGATCCAGCTCTTCTACTCGGCACTCGCCGAGTCCGGCCGTGCGGGCTTCGTAATGGCGAACTCCGCCTCGGACGCGCGGGCGAGCGAGGCCCAGATCCGGCGCGAGCTGATCGAGCAGAAGGCCGTCGACGTGATGATCGCGATCAGCCCGAACTTCTTCTACACCGTCACCTTGCCGGTGACGCTCTGGTTCCTCGACCGAGGCAAGCGCGGGACGCCGCGGGAGGAGACGGTGCTCTTCCTGGACGCCCGCCACACCTTCCGCCAGGTCGACCGCGCCCACCGCGAGTTCCTCCCCGAGCACATCGAGCTGCTCGCGAACGTCGTCCGCCTCTACCGCGGCGAGCAGACCGAGAGGGCCGACGGCAGCGAGGCCCGCGTCGCCGAGCTCTTCCCCGACGGCGCCTACGCCGATGTGCCCGGGCTCTGCAAGGTCGCGACGCTCGCCGAGATCGAGGCGCAGGGCTGGAGCCTCAACCCCGGCCGCTACGTCGGCGCCGCCTCCTCCGAGGAGGACGACGGCGACTTCGCACTCAAGCTCGCCGAGCTCCACGACGAGTTCACCGTGCTCTCGGATGAGGCCGAGGAGCTGCGGCGGAAGGTCGACGCCGCCGTGCTGGGAATCCTCGAAGCGTGAGTCGGACATTGGCAGAGATCTGTTCTGCAGTCGTTGATTGTGAGCACAAGACTGCTCCTCGCGGAGACGGTTTCGCCCTCTCGATCGGCACAAAAGCCATGAAGCAGGGTCGGCTCGTTCTCGACGCCTGCAAGCCCGTCAGTGAGGAGACGTACCGCGCATGGACGCGACGGATGAAACCCATCGAGGGCGACTTGGTCTTGGGCCGCGAGGCACCTGTCGGGGACGTGATTCGGGTTCCGAACACCCCACGCGTCTGTCTCGGCCAGCGCACAGTGCTGATCCGGCCTGATCCCAATCGTGTCGATCCCCGCTTTCTCCAGTACTGGTTGATCGGACCCGATGCGCAGAGCGACATGCGCGGACGAGCAGCCGGGGCGACCGTCGCCCACCTGAACGTCGAGGACATCCGCGAGCTCGATGTGGTCGGCATGTTGAACGACAGGCGACAGCAGCGCACCATCGGATCCGTACTCGGTGCGATCGACGACCTGATCGAGAACAACCGGCGGCGGATCGCGCTGCTCGAGCAGATGGCGCAGGCGATCTACCGGGAGTGGTTCGTGCACTTGCGCTACCCCGGCCACGAGGGCGACGAGCTGGTCGACTCGCCCCTCGGACCGATCCCCAAAGGTTGGGAGGTTGTACCGCTGAGTGACTCGGCGAGCATCTCCCGACAGAACGTGCAACCGAGCCGCTCCGCCGATCTCGACTTCGAGCATTTCAGCATCCCGAACTTCGACGAAGGCGGGCTTCCCAGGTGGGAGAACGGTGTCTCGATCAGGAGCGGGAAGTATCTGGTTTCGGCAGGCTCCGTACTTGTGTCCAAGCTCAACCCGCGGATTCGGCGTGTCTGGCTGGTTGAGCCGAGCACCAATGATCGCTCCGTGGCGTCCACCGAGTTTCTCGTCCTTCGCCCGAAGGGCGGGTGGTCTCTCGAGCTGCTGTATCTGATGCTCCAGGGGACGCTCTTTCAGGAGCAGCTCATCGGCCTATCGGGGGGCACCTCGACAAGTCATCAGCGTGCAAAGCCCACCGACTTCATGGCGCTCAACGTGGTCAAGCCGCCGGATGGTCTTCTGTCGGAGGCGAGCAAGACTGTGAAGCCCGTCATTCGCTCGGCAGGTGCACTTCGAGTCCAAGCAGCATTGGCAACCGAGGTGCGCGATCTCCTCCTCCCGAAGCTCGTGACCGGCGCGATCGACGTCTCGCATGTCCACCTCGAAGCGTTTCTCGAAGACACGGCGGCGTGAGTCCGGAGCGGTACTCGGAGGACGAGCTCGTCGAGCGTCCCGCCGTGGAGCTGCTCGCAGAGCTCGGCTGGCAGACCGTCAACGCCTATGAGGAGCGGCTCGGCCCGGACGGAACACTTGGCCGGGACAGCCGTCGCGATGTCGTGCTCGGCCACCGGCTGCTCGCGGCGCTGCGCGTCCTCAACCCTGATGCGCCTGATGCGGCGCTGGAGGAGGCGGCTACGGCTGTAGCGCGCGATCGGGCGGCGATGGATCCGACCCGCGCGAACGCCGAGGTCTACGCCCTCCTGCGCGACGGCTATCTCGCCGCCTGGCGGGACGAGGAGGGCGAGGAGCGCTCGGCGCGGATCGCGTTCGTCGACTGGCGCGACCCGGCGCGGAACGACTTGCTCGCTGCGAACCAGGTGTGGGTTGCGGGCGACCTCTATGTGCGCCGGGTCGACTTGATTCTGTTCGTGAATGGGATCCCGCTCGTGCTCGCGGAGTTCAAGGGCGCGAATCGCTCGGTGCGGGACGCGTATCAGGAGAACGTGCGCGACTACCGGGGCGCGGTGCCACAGCTCTTCGGGCCGAACGCCTTCGTGATCGTCTCGAACGGCTCGGAGGCCCGCGTGGGGGCGACGTTCGCGCCGTGGGAGCAGTTCGGCGAGTGGAAGCGGATCGACTCGGCAGGGACGCGCGGGCGGGTCAGCCTGGAGACGGCGATCCTGGGCACCTGCGAGCCGACCCGGCTGCTCGACCTGGTGGAGAGCTTCGTCGCCTACAGCGAGCGGCCCGGCGGCCTGATCAAGTCGGTCGCGCGGAACCACCAGGTGCTCGGGGTGAACGACTCGCTCCGTGAGCTCGAGCGGATCCGTGCGGCCGGCGAGAAGCGGCTGGGCGTCTTCTGGCACACCCAGGGCTCGGGCAAGAGCCTCTCGATGCTCTGGTTCACGCAGAAGGTGCTCCGGCAGATTCCCGGCGGTTGGACGTTCGTGATGGTCACGGACCGGAGGGAGCTCGACGAGCAGCTTCATGGGGAGTTCGCGGATGCCGGCGCGGTCAGCCGTGAGGCCGCCGTCCACGCCGAGACGGCCGCCCATCTCCGCGAGCTGCTCCGCGCCGATCACAGGTACGTGTTCACGTTGATCCACAAGTTTCGGTTGCGCGAGGGCGAGACGGAGATGCCGGTGCTCTCCGACCGCGAGGACGTGATCGTGATCACGGACGAGGCGCACCGGACGCAGTACGACGTGCTCGCCCAGAACATGCGGAGTGCGCTGCCGAACGCGGCGTTCATGGGCTTCACCGGCACGCCGCTCGTTGCGGGGGAGGAGCTGACCCGGCGGGAGTTCGGGGATTACGTGAGCGTCTACAACTTCGGCGACGCGATCGCCGACGGCGCGACCGTGCCGCTCTACTACGAGAACCGGATCCCGGAGTTGCAGCTCGTGAACGAGGCGT